>NZ_JBQSYC010000003.1:0-517488 GCF_052378885.1 Psychrobacter sp. AOP22-C1-C5
TACCTTTCCTTTAAGGTGCTTTACTAAATCATTATTTTTCTCTTTATAAGCCTCGAGCTGATTTGTGATATATTTAGTATATTCATTAAAAGCAGGCTTCATCGCTTTAATTTTAGCTAAAGAATCTTGAAAGTAGGGAGCAAGTTTAGAAAGTAATATATCTACTGAGTTATTAGCTGTTAGAACAGTCGCTTCAGTTTGGTTGTTGATAGCTTCCTCTACACTTGATTTGCAGCTTATACAATGATTTTTACATTCACTCCATAGGGTTAAAGGAACAAGTTCACTATCAATACTTTTTATAGTTTCATCCATATAGGTAATAACTTTCAACAATCGGGCAAAATCTTGTGTAGGATCAGTTGATTCACTATCAGTATCTACTATAGATATATCGCAAATTTTATTTACTAACTCTTGCCACTCATTCAAGAAGCTTTCATATTCACTATTTCTATTAGTCATAAAATTCACGCTTATTGAAGCATATAAGTTAATATAATATTAGCATACTAAAGTTTATATATTTAAGTTTGTATTGCTTCGCATGGAATAAAAAAGTCGGTTTCTCAAATCCTCAAAAAGACAATTAAAAAAACCAACCATTCATCTAACCCTAGAACAACTTAATCTTACCCCAAAGGCGGCCACGGACGCTCAGCATCGCTCTCAATCCATTTTGCCACAAACCCCGTTGGTGGTAGCTCCCAGTTAGACTGACCCAACGCCGCAAGTACTTTTGATATCTCAATGACTCTGCCGCCTTTGGTAACGCCACTACGCAATATGGCAGATGAGCAGGGCTTGCCCTTGACCCACATCGACTGTTCGATATACATCCAGCGCGCATCAATAGCGACAATTTTGGTCTTTAGCGTGACCTTATCAAACGCGCGAATCCGCTTGCGATATTGAATGGTACTGCCAGCGATGACCAGTCCCCAACGCTGTTTTAACAACTGCTTGCCAAGTCTCGTACGTACCGTAAAGTCCATACGTCCCAAATCATAGAGCGTAAACACGCGACCATTATTCATCTCTAAGAAGTTATCGATGTCTGATAAGCGGCAACGAAATGTGATCTCGCTTGTCTCTTTGAGCGTTAAGGTGTCGCCCTTTTTTACTTTGAGAGCTGCATGCGCAATGGTAGCAGCGTAACGGATAAATGGATACATAGTTGGACTCTGATAAAAGATGGCAAAAAGCAATAGATGGCTGCTGACAAGTTAGGCGGATTTGACCTCAAGTGCATCATCAGTGGCTTCTACAAAAAATCGCATCGCCATATTAGGCAACCAGTTCAAATCAAACTTACGATTACGGTAATTTAAAAACCCAATATGACCGCCGTACTCGGTATCGATTAAAGTCACATGCTCAGACACATCGCCACGTGTGGCCGTCGCTCCCAAGAATGGATCGTCTTTGGCGCTGATGATCAAGGTGGGCCTAGTAATATGAATCAAGTGCGGTAAAGCAGAGGCTTGATAGTAATAATCGTTTTTGGAGCGAAAACCGTGACGCGGGGCGGTGAAGATATCATCAAATTCACTGATACGATTGGTGGCTTTAATGGCTTTGATTTCATCTTCGGTCAGGTTGTTTTGAATGGCTTTTTTGACAATAGGATTGAGCAAATAGGGCGTATAAATACGGCGACCCAAAAAGCGTTCCATCGCTTGTGAGGCTGAGATTAAATCGACTGGAGCCGAGGCAATGACCGCTGCAAGGCAACGTGCGTCATCACCATACTCGCTCATGTATTTTGCCAAGGCATTGCCGCCCAAAGACACACCGATGCTATATATCGTTTGATACTTTTCATTTAAATACTGCAACGCATGCTCAAGCTCGATGGTGTCGCCTGCTTGATAAAACACTCGCCCCTTCACAGGGACGCCACCGCAACTGCGAAAATGTACCACCACGAAATGCCAGCCGTTGCTATGTACCGCATGCGCAAGCGTCCGCGCATAGTGACTGTTGCTACTGCCTTCCATACCGTGGAACAACACGACCAGCGGCTTTTGGTATTTATCATCGCCCTGACGCATCTCATCAGTATCATAAAAATCATAAGCAATCTCGCTCTCATCGAGTGAGTCTTTGAGCAGTTCGCGGCGATACTCAGGCGCTTTAGCCGCAACGAATCTGGGTAAGATCGTTTGGAGATGCGGATTGGCTAGCCAAAATGGCGGTTTAAAAGGCGCGGGGGTAAAGGACTTGGCGTTTGACATAAGAGAGTCTTATTTAATTGTTAAAAAGCAATGTCTTATCATAGCGTCAGCCATTGCCAAAACCAACGCTTTTCAGTGAACGTTTGGTTACTCAAAATGAATAGTTAAAAAGCCCTCTTACGCCTATTTTTTACGGGATTCGACCCCAACCCAATTAAAATAGGCACTGACGGTTTCAGGTATCCAGTTGATATCAAATTTTGATTTTTTACCTTTTTTATTATAGACAGTCGATGCTTGATCATGAGCCTTATCTTCGGCTTGATTGTGAGAGCGGTAACGCAAATAACCAATGTGCCCGCCGTGCGCCGTATCGAGAATGGTGACACTGTCAGAGACATCATTTGGCGTGGCGGTAAAACCAATAAACGGATCGTCCTTGGCACTAATGAGTAATAAAGGCTTGGTCACTTTGATCAAATAGGGCAGGGCTGATGAGGCTTGATAGTAGTGATTGTTAGATCGATAGCCGTGACGCGGCGCGGTAAAGATATCATCGAAGTCACTGATACGATTGACCGATTTGATCGAGTCGATCTCATCTTGAGTAATGTCATTGGCTAAGGCTTTTTTGATAATCGGGTTGAGCAAATAGGGCGTATAGATACGATGACTCAAAAAGCTGTGCATACTAAGCGCCGCTGAGGACATATCGACTGGCGCAGAGATAACCACTGCCCCATCGCACAGAGCCTTATCCGCATATTCGCCCATGTACTTGGCCAGCGCATTGCCCCCTAAAGAGACGCCGACTGCATAGATGTTGGCATACTGCTGACGTAAGTTTTGTAGCGCATGATGTACCTCATCGGTATCACCCGCGTTATAAAAAACGGTACCACTGGCAGGAATGCCGCCACAGCTACGGAAGTGCGCAACAACAAAATGCCAGCCTTGAGCATGCATCTGATAAGCCAATGCCCGCGCATAGTGACTGTCACTGCTGCCTTCCATCCCATGAAACAAAACGATCAATGGCGTTTGTTCAAGGTCACCATCTGTCGCTGCCTCTACAGGATGCGCATCATAAAAATCGTAGGCAATGTCGCTTTCATCCAAAGAATCTTTTTCGACCACACGGCGATAAGTCGGCGTTTTGGGTGCAAAAAACTTGGGTAAGATGCTTTGCAGGTGAGGGTTGGTCAACCAAAATGGTGGTTTAAAAGGCATTGGAGAAAAAGGCGTGGCTGGTGTTGACTGTGACATAGAGCGTTCTTATTTTATGAAGGTTAAAAAGCAATACACTATCATAGCGCCAGCGGTTGGCAAAACCAATGGTTTTCAGTAAATGCTTAATTGCTTAGAAACAGTTACTCAGAAATGACTACTCAGAATCAATTATCCAAACTGTGGTAAATCAATAGATGGCAGTGAATGACGTTATAATCGATCCACTTTCAAAGTGTGACAGGACGACTGGGCTGAATTTTTCGCCGCCTCTGTGTTAACAGCAAGCAAGGATGGTTTATACCAGTCGTACGTTGCTAGTAACGTATCGATTTTCTTTTGAACTGCCTATATTACGGATTTAACACCCGCCCATCCATCGCAAGACGTTCTTTTAACGGCTCAATGTCCGCTTCAGCAAGCGTCACGGTCAAGGTCACTTGCTTGCTATAAGTAACGTCATCAATACGCCCGTTCAGACTCTCGACCACATAGCGACATTGAGCTTCGGTAGCAAACTCAGCTAGTATCTGTACTTGTGTCATTGGCACATAGTCTCTAAGCGTCATCATATCAACAGTCGCTTGCGCTGATCCTGCATAAGCGCGTGTCAAACCGCCAGCACCCAGTTTAATACCGCCAAAATAACGCACCACAATGATGATGACGTTGCCGATGGATTTGTGCTGCAAGACATTTAATATCGGTCTGCCCGCCGTCCCATTTGGCTCGCCATCATCGTCAAATCCTGCACTGGTGGTGTTATTGGGATCGCCAATAATATAAGCCCAACAATGATGGCGCGCATCTGCATATTTCTCACGTAATTGTTCCACGTGAAACATTGCTTCTTCACGTGAAGTCACTGGATAAGCATAAGCAATAAACTCAGATTTTTTGATTGTTAAGCGCGCGTTGACCGCCTGTTTTAGCGTTTGATAACTCATATTTCATCAGGTCTAGGTTGGATATGGTAAACTTGTCTAACTTTCACTGTCCGCCGTATTTGGCGCAGTGTTCAATTAATTTTTATTATAGTACCACTTCTTACCATCTGAGGTCGCGAACAAGGCATAAGTGTGTGCTTGCGCCGCTTACTTTGAAGGTAGAGTCGGTATCATAAAACGAATGGTGGTCAAGAATATGCGTCTAGATAAATTTATTAGTAAAGCCACTGAGCTGTCGCGTAAAGAGTCAAAAAGGATTATGCACGCAGGCGAGGTAACGGTAAACGATCAAGTGGTTAAAGATCCAGGTTTACATGTCGATATCGTCAATGATGAGGTGATGTGGGCAGGCGAGCCGATGTCGGTCGCTACTGGCAATCGCTATATCTTACTGCACAAGCCTGAAGGGTTTGAATGTACCTTAAAAGCCAAAGAATACCCAATCGTCACTGAGCTGATTGCTGTACCAGAGCTTGGCAGCTTGCGTATTGCTGGGCGACTCGATGTCGATACCACAGGCGCGCTACTCATGAGTGATGACGGCGGCTGGCTGCACCGTGTCACCAGTCCCAAGCATGAACATGCAAAAGTCTATGAGTTGACCTTGGCCGAGTCGATGGACAGCGATGCCCAAGAAAAAGCGGTGAGAAAAGTTGCCGAAGGGATTTTATTAGAAGGCGATCATGAGCCAACTAAGCCTGCGATTCTTGAGTTCATTGATGAGACGCACGCCCGTTTGACGCTAGAGCAAGGCAAGTATCATCAAGTCAAACGTATGATGGGTTACTTTGGTAATCGAGTGACTGAGCTGCATCGTGCCAGCATTGGTCATATCAATTTAGAAGGTCTAGAAAAAGGCGACAGTCGCTTCTTAACGCCAGAAGAAGTTGCCAAGTTTTAAACTTACGTAGTAACGTTGAGATTTTCATTTAACTTATATAGCCAAGTTATTCTAAAACCGATACAGTGCTACTGAGGTAAGTTTTTTGCAGCATCTGTCACGCTTGCGAACAGCAAGCGAGAAAAATTTACCTAGTAGCACATCGCTATTTATGTATCGATTTTATTTTGAACTGACTATCTAAAAAAAGCAGCCACTAAACAGTGTGCTGCTTTTTTTATAGATAATTGATACATTATTCGATAAACATCATGTTACTGGAATGAATTTTACGCAGCCTCTGTCGGCAATGGCACAGCAATCAAGTAAAATTTGTCTTAGTAGCCGACGATAATGCCTGACCTTATGTCATTTATGACTGACTGTACTTCATATGGCTTAAGGCAAAATGATATCCACGATTTTCCAATTAATTAAGCCGTCACGCTGCATCTCTATGGTGAGGGGATAACCTTTCACCTGACCGCTGATAGTAAAACAGTTAATACCGCAATAGCTCAATGTTGGTTTGTCGCTATCAGTTCCTTGCGCAGCCTGTTGTTCGAGTTCAGCGGCTTGTTTTTTCATGATTTGCTGCATCTGACTTTGCACCACGGCATTTACATCACCGCGCTGAATGATCAAACTTTGAATCAGATTTTTTAAGTCTACTTGATTGCTAGCAATCGCCCATGCCGCCGCCAGCTCTTTAGTGGCGGTATTGGCTTGGCCTTGCGTGTCGATGACTTTTTCAATATTCTGTGGCGTAATCGCACCATCCACTGCCTGCGTGATAAAACTATTGGCAGCCTGAGTTAATGGCTCACCGCCAAGCTCAGCGACCAGTGGGTATTTGGCCATCGTTGCCGTAAATTGAGTGGTCAATTGGTTTTGAATACTGGGGCGCACTTGTTCGTAGTCAATAGCCGCTGCAATAGCCGCTCCATCTTTGTCCTCATAAGCATTTTTAAGCTGATAAGCGCTGTAATAAGGCGAGCCTGCATAGACAGCTATGGCAATGATGATCAATAACACAATCAGCTTTTTCATAAAAACAGATACCTTTTCACAAAATTAATGGCTTCAAATAGGGTGCTGATTCACACCACTTAAATCACAGCAAAAGTGACGATAAATACTAGCATGGCTCACGCTGATTAAGGTATGAAAACCTTTGTGTATTCCTTAATAAAACCTTGTTGGGTTGGTCAAATCGTCTCGACGCATACTTTCCTGAGCCAAGCGCTTGATAAATCACTATGGCATCTCCATAAATAGCGCAAACTTTTAATAACTGATTTGGCTAAGCAGCACCCTGCCGTATTCGCTTGTAAGATTCATACCATTCTCTTCTCATGCTTCTTGTTATCCATTATGTTTCATGTGAAACCTATATAGATAATGGCAGGTCAAGTCTGGAAAAGAGGTGAGTGGGAGTCATGAATCGACTGGCCGGTGGACTGTAGAGACGATAGGAGAGCCCATGAGTAAGCGCGATTTTTATGAAGTGTTAGGTGTCAGTAAGACCGCTGATAGCAAAGAGATTAAGCGAGCTTACCGCAAGCTTGCGATGAAGTACCATCCAGACCGCAACTCTGATGATCCTGATTCTGATGAAAAATTTAAAGAAGCGTCGATGGCTTATGAAGTACTAAGCGACGAAGAAAAGCGTTCAGCGTATGACCGTATGGGTCACTCTGCCTTTGAAAATGGTATGGGCGGTGGCGGCTTTGGCGGTGCTGGTAGCGGCAACTTCCAAGATATCTTCGGTGATATCTTTGGTAACTTTGGTGATATCTTTGGTCAATCGCGCGGCGGTGGTGGACGTTCGCGCCGTGGTTCAGACTTGCGTTATGTGATTGAGCTGACGTTAGAAGAGGCCGTGCGCGGCTGCAAAAAAGAAATCAGCTTTACTGCACCTGCACCTTGTGACACTTGTGACGGTAAGGGCGCAAAAGACGCCTCCGATGTTGTGACTTGTCAGATGTGTCACGGTCAAGGCCAAGTGCGTATGCAGCAAGGGTTCTTTGCCGTACAGCAAGCTTGTCCACAGTGCGGCGGCACGGGCAAACAAATCAAAAACCCTTGTCCTGACTGCCATGGTAATGGCGTCAAAGACAAGTCACGTACGCTTGAAGTATCTATCCCAGCCGGTGTAGACGATGGTGATCGCGTCCGCCTAGCAGGCGAAGGTGAAGCGGGCGGTGCTGGTGTCCAAAACGGCGATTTGTATGTTGAAGTACGCGTTCAAGCACATAACGTCTTTACTCGCCAAGGTGCTGACCTTTATATGGATGTGCCAGTTAGTATCACTGATGCGGCGCTTGGTAAAGAAGTCGAAATCCCAACCTTAGATGGCAAAGTAAAAATCAAGGTGGCAGAAGGCACGCAAAGTGGCAAATTACTGCGTGTACGCGGTAAAGGCGTGACGCCAGTGCGTACGACCATGAAGGGCGATTTGATCTGCCGTGTCGTCATCGAGACGCCAGTGAACCTGACTCGCGAGCAAAAAGACTTGTTACGTCAGTTCCAAGATACTTTAGATGGCGACAGCAAACATCAGCAGTCGCCGCACAAAAAATCTTTCTTTAAAAAGATTGGCGATTTATTTGATTAAGCATAGCTGATTAAGAGTAAGCGGTAATAAAAGCCTATTTATCATTCTAGCCCAAAGGTTTCACATGAAACTTTTGGGCTTTTTATTGGCTGAATAAAAACCATTCATAGGCAGATATAGTTGAAATACCTTAAAGTCGCTACAGTATTGCTGGTGTAAATTTTTTGCAGCCTCTGTCTGCGAAGGCACAGCAAGCAAGAAAAATTTGCACCAGCAGTATGTGTTGTATCGATATTACTTTTCACCGACTATATTTGCTAAAATTACGCTAAATGATATTCAAAAATAACTATATCAACTATAGTCAGATCAACATAAAAAAGAGTCAGCGAGACTGGGATGAATTTTTTGTAGCTTCTGTCTGCGAAGGCACAGCAAGCAGGAAAAATTTGTGCCAGTCTTGCGTTATCATATCGTGTATCCATTTTATTTGGTATCGACTGTACAAAGTACTTAGGACAAAAATATGAGTCAACAGGTAAGTAAAAAAGTTATCAATGTTGGGGTTATTGGTGCTGGTGGTCGCATGGGACGTATGCTCATTGAAGCCGTCAATGACAATCCGCAAACCACTTTGAAAGCGGCAATTGAGCGTCAAGGGTCTAGCCTCGTCGGCGCAGATGCAGGCGAAGTGGCCGCTATCGGACACTTAAACGTACAGATCGTCGATGATCTAAAGTCAGTGGTCGATGACATTGATGTACTGATTGATTTTAGTTTGCCAGACGCTACAGAACAAAATCTACAACTCTGTGCTGAGCACAACGTGGCTATGGTCATTGGCACCACAGGGTTTAACGAGCAACAAGAGCAAGTACTGGCAAAAGCAAGTGAGCAAATTGCTATCGTATACGCAGGTAATTATTCCACTGGGGTCAATCTGTCATTAAAATTATTGGAAATGGCTGCCAAAGCCTTTGGGACAGACGCCGATGTAGAAGTCATCGAAGCGCATCATAAGCACAAAATCGATGCACCCTCCGGTACGGCGTATATGATGGCGGAAGCCATCGCAGAAGCACGCGGACAGAATCTAAAAGACGTTGCCGTCTATGGTCGCGAAGGCCAAACAGGCGAGCGCGAAGCGGGGACTATTGGCATCCATGCCATTCGCGGTGGCGAAATCATTGGCGATCATACGGTGATGTTCATCGCGGATGGCGAAGTGGTGGAGATTACCCACCGAGCACGAGCGCGGATGACGTTTGCGGCAGGGGCAGTACGTGCGTCGACTTGGGTAATTGAGCAAAAAGTAGGGCAATACAATATGCAAGATGTGTTGGGTTTAAACGACTAATCGTCCATCACTATTAGCGTAGCGCTTTTATTTTGAACGGACTATATATAGCCTGATGAGGGTTCTATGGTGGTTGGGAGGCAGATGTGGATAAGTTAAGAGTCAAGCTGACAATGAGGCTTAGCAACCTACTTGCGACTATCAAAAGTGCGGATTGCATACATAAAACTGCGATTGTGCTTAGTATAGCGCTTATCCCTTTAACCGCACATACCGCGACCAATCAGAACCGTTTTCAAACCTATGTCATTCATACGTATGGCGGCGATGCCTTACTACCAGCGGTACGTCAGCAGTTAAACGCAAGCCGTCATAGCGGTACGGTTGCAACCTACCAAGATAAGCTGATACTACGAACGACGCCTGCCAACTATCAAGCGGTGCAGCAGTTATTGACACAAATTGATCGTCAGCCGCAAGCGCTAACGGTCAGTGTGCGTGTTGGTAATGACAGCAGCACTCAAAATAATAATCAGCAAGGTCAAGTCGTGATTACCAATCGCGGCATTCGTGGAGCCGCGAGTATTAATCAGCAGAACAGCCATCAGCAAAGCAATAGTCTGTATCAAGTACAAACCTTGTCTGGCAGTGCAGCAAGCATTGGGACGGGTACATTATGGTCATTGACCCAAAACTATTATCCCACGGTGTCAACGTATCCTCGCTCACCAGGACAAATCATCATTCAACAGCAGGTGTTGCTACCCACGACAAAAGGTATTAGCGTGACACCAAAGCTACTGCCGAATGGTCAAGTTGAAGTAAAATTATCGCAAGTTGAAGAAACACTGATACGTTCCAACTCATCCTACAATCGACAAAGCGTCAGTAACAACCGCATTCAAGGTCAAAGTTTGAATAGCACGCTTATTGTGCCACGGGGACAATGGGTGAATATCGGTCAAATCTCTCAAGGCAGCCAAAACCAACGTACAAGTGGTAGCAGTTATGGGGTAACTAACAATTATAATAGCGTGCCTATTTCTCTATTGGTGCAGTAGCCAGTAATTAATATAGTCAAACGCACACAAAAAAGCGCGGCCCTGTGAATCACAGTGCCGCGCTTTTTAACGAATGCTTGTTTCTTAACTATTAGTCAATATAGGTCACTTCTAGGGGTGGGAAGCCGTTGAATTCAACTGACGAATAAGAGTTGGTATAAGCGCCAGTGGTTAGCCAAAAGATTTTATCGCCAATTTCTAGCTCTGCTGGCAACTGATAACCTGCTTCTTCATACATGATATCGGTTGAATCACAGGTCGGGCCTGCCAATACTACTGTGCCTTCGCTGGTTGACGTCTCCATCTTTGGTGTATAAACAGGATATTTAATGGATTCACCCAGTGTCTCGATTAAACCTTGGAACAAACCGACATCAGTGTATACCCAGCGTGTCAAATCCGTGTTTGATTTGCGAGAAATCAAGACCACGTCACTGACCAATACGCCTGAACCGCCAACCAATGAACGGCCTGGCTCAAGGATAATTTCAGGCATGTCTTCGGCATTATAATCATCCGTCAAATAACGATTGATCTCTTCAGCGTATACCTTGATTGGGTTCACTTCACTGATATAGTTGGCTGGAAAACCGCCACCCAGATTGATCATTTGTAGCTTGATGTTTTCTTCATTTTTCATCCAGTCAAACATGTATTTGACCTTTGCCAATGCATCATCCCAAGCAGCGACGTCTTTTTGCTGACTGCCGACGTGGAACGAGATACCATAGGGCACTAGGCCCAACGCGCGGGCTTGAATCAACAGCTCAATTGCCATATCAGGATGGCAACCAAATTTGCGAGACAATGGCCATTCAGCAGTCTCTGACCCTTGTACCAAGATACGCACAAATATTTTTGAACCGGGCGCGTGCTCGGCAATGTTTTTTAAATCTGCTTCTGAATCGGTCGCATATAAGTCAACGCCTTTCTCAAACGCATATTTGACATGCTCGGCTTTCTTGATGGTATTGCCATAAGAGATGCGTGATGCATCCACACCGCAATCAAGCACTCTATCTAATTCATAAATTGACGCACAATCAAAGTTTGAGCCAAGATTTGCAAGTAGATCAATCACTTCAACAGCAGGACTGGCTTTCATCGCATAATGGATTTTAGCATTTGGGAAAAATCCTACCATTTCATGATATTTCGTTTTGATACGACTAAGGTCCACTACCAACAGTGGTGTTTCGCGGCCTTCAGCGGCTTTAGTGAATTTTTGCCAGCTGGCAGAGTCAAAATATTGGTCAATTTTGATCATAGTCATGGTAGGAACCTTTAATGAAGAAAATGTATGTTAAAGAATAAGAGCTTGCATCACATCACTATTTTATCGTCACATCATTACCATAGTGCGTCATAAAGCAATAAACATTGTGCTTACGTAATAATTTATCTATCAGGTAAATATATTAAGAATTGGTCGGTTGTGGCTGCTTATCTGCTGATACTTCGCCTTGCTTTTCGCGTATTTTGATGACTTTACGCACTTTGTCACGCGCACGCGTTTGTTTTAAGCGGGACAAGTAATCGACGAATATTACCCCATTCAAATGATCCATTTCATGTTGGATACATACTGCCAATAGGCCTTCTACTTCTTCGTCGATTTTTTCGCCATTCTCGTCTAATGCTTCGATACGTACCTTATTAGGACGCTCAACTTTGTCATAGACGTCAGGTACTGACAAGCATCCTTCTTCGTACGGTTGCTTTTCTTCAACCAACGGGGTCACTTTTGGATTGATAAAGACTCTGGGGCTATTTTTGTCTTCAGACAAGTCCATGACGATGAGTTGAATATGATGATCCACTTGACTGGCAGCCAGACCAATACCTTGTGCATCATACATGGTCTCAATCATATCAGCGATTAAGGTTTTGATTTCAGCAGTCACTTCCTTGACAGGCTTTGCAATGGTGCGCAAGCGCGGGTCTGGATAATTCAAAATAGGGAGTAATGCCATAACGCTCACCTCAATGATAAGGATAAATTAGGGTTGGTATTATAAGATAAATGGGGGCAAAAGTAATGCTTATCAATACTTTCCCGCTTATATCCCTTTTTAGAGTTTTAAAAAACAGTGATTAGTATTTTTGATGGCACAAAAAAAGCCCTGCTATCTGCAAGGCTTCTTTACGCTAAACTTCATGGTTCTGATTTACTGATGCTTTATCAGTTTGCACGTTGTTTTATATCTTATGTGATATAAATTATACGCGACGTTTGCTCACAATCATCTCATACAAGAATAATAGGATAATAGCACCAATCACTGAGAAGATAAGGCCAGTAAATCCGCCGTCAGCGTCGATACCGATGAGACCAGCGAGGAAGCCACCAAGCATAGCACCTACGATACCCAAAATAATCGTCATTATCCAACCCATAGGGTCGCTACCTGGCTTAATAGCACGTGCCAATAGACCTGCGACCAAACCTACGATAATCATCCAAATAAAGCTCATGTTATTCTCCTAATTTATAGTCATTTATAATGTTTATCAATTTTGATAGCTACATTGTAGGGACTGAACAAAAATAAAGGTAAGCGGGAAATGTTACCTGTGTATGAGGTATGTGAGAAAAAACAGGGATTTGCTAAGATGCAGGGAGGATAAGTAAATGAAAGGTTACAAAGGTAGCAAACTCGCTAACAGCGTTCAAAATAAGAGATCGTAATTGCTCAAAATCAGACATAAAATCTTGGTTATAAAAAAGCGTCGCTCGTTTATGACGAAGCGACGCTCTAGATTTGTTATGGTCAATCCACGGTAAAAGTGGTACATACGATCAGGATGTTCTACTGGTATAACTTTTCCTCACTGGCTGCTTGCAAGCGTGATAGATGCTTTGTAAAACTTAGTCCAGTAGAGTCGCGCTTTTTTTAAATGAATCGATTTATCATGCTTTACACGTAAAGGATTTTAAATCCCTTGTTTTTACCTGCTTTCTACTAACGATGACGTAATGTCGTCAATAGACGCTGATGAATGCCTTCAAAGCTGCCGTTAGACATAATCACAATCGCATCGCCTGCCTGAGCATGTACAGTGATATGATCAATAATCGCATCGATACTCGTGAGTACTTGTTGGTTGCCGATGTCAGAGTTTTTGGCATTGGCTTGTTCGATGACTTCTTTTAGTCCCCATTCTAAACCAGTAGGCTCATACCATAGCGTATAGTCGGCGAGGGCAGCAGACTCAGCCAAGCTGTCTTGATGAATACCCATCTTCATAGTGTTGCTGCGAGGTTCAATGATCGCCCAAATACGGCGATTGGCCAGCTTCTTTTTGGCACCATCTAATGTCGTAGAAATAGCCGTCGGATGATGGGCAAAATCATCAAATATCAAAATGTCCTGAGCATCACCAATAAGCTCCATTCGACGCTTGATACCAGCAAAAGCCGATAGCGCCGCACAAGCAGTTGAAACACTGACCCCAACATCATAAGCTGCAGCCACCGCAACCAAGGCATTATTGACATTATGGATACCGCTCATCGACCAATCGACTAGCCCCGCCTCATTTTTGTCAGCGAACACAATTTTGAACTGACCACCGTCTTTACTGATAAGTTCAGCTTGCCAATCACTGCTGTCCTTCAAAGCGCTGTCTTCTGTCGTGATACTAGTGGTTGTAGCATCTAGAACCGCCGTACGCCAAATTGGCGTCCAAACGCCTTTTGCTAATGTATCCTCTAAACTGATGGTAGACGCTGGCATGATGATTTTGCCCGTGCTTGGTATCATGCGCACCATGTGATGAAACTGGATCTGAATGGCATTGAGATCAACAAAGATATCTGCATGATCGAACTCAAGGTTATTTAAAATAGCCGTACGCGGACGGTAATGAACGAACTTTGAACGCTTATCAAAAAACGCAGAGTCGTATTCATCCGCTTCAATGACAAAATAACCTGTTTGTGATTGATCCTCGCCGCTTTTCTCTGCGCCCAAATAACTGCTATGCGCGAAGACTTGTTGGAGGCGCTCATCTGTAGTATCAACGAGTGGCACACCGCCAATCAAAAATCCTGCATCAATACCCGCATAGTGCAGTATCCAAGCCAGCATCGTTGTCGTTGTCGTTTTACCGTGCGTACCAGCAACGGCTATCACATGGCGCGATTGTAGCACTTGCTCAGATAAAAACTGCGGGCCTGAAGTATAACGTAGACCAGTGTCCAGCATGTATTCAATGACATCCATGCCGCGCTTCATGGCATTACCGACGACGACCAAATCTGGCGCTGGTTGCAAGTGTTCGACCAGATAACCTGCTTCGATGGTGACGCCCGCATTCTCAAGTTGGGTGGACATAGGAGGGTACACGTTGGCGTCTGAACCAGTGACTGTATGTCCAAGTGCACGCGCAAGCAGCGCCAGCGAACCCATAAAAGTACCACAAATACCAAGAATATGAATATGCATAGACGTTCCATACAAGCTTAGATGAAGAGAAAAAATTGTAGAGTAACCACAACATGAGCCACGTTTTAAAGGCTATCTATTATGAGTGCACTCTGCCCAAATATCATTAATACCGACCATATCTTATCGCAACTAGAGCAAACCGTTGCCAAGATACCAGCGCAGTAAATACGCACTTATTGTAAAGTAAACACTGTGAGATAACCAATAAAAAACGCCTAACAAGTAGGCGTTGGACAGCGTATTAATTTGGTTGATTAAAAGCACTATGTATCAAACTTTATTATCCATCATATTCAAAAAACAGCATATTCAAAAGCTGGTTGATTCATAATTTTTATAAAATGAAATTTAGCTATAGATAAGATCGGTGTAACGGTTCAGTTTGACTGTGTATTCGATAATAATTATTTTGCTTATTAATCCGCTTTGCTGTTTGTCAGTTTTGCTATTCATACATCTTACTATCATAGTTTGCTATTTACGTGACAAGATATAGTCATTATTAGGATTTTTTTCTTCGTCCATTAAAATAAGATGATTGTCTTGAATGTGATACGTCTCAATCTTCTTTTCTTCATAGACAATCGTGATGGTATCGTTGTCTTGACGATAAATGCCAGATTCAAGTAACGGTGCACGCGGGCTTTCAGGATTGTTATAAATACTGGTTTTTGATACCGAACCATCCGCAAACAAATTCAGGGTAACATCGATACTGCCACAAGAAACACAGGGCACTATGCCGCCATAATCCCCCATCAATGTGGCTTGCAAGGTGCTACTGCTACTGCGTGCCTCTGCACCCATCGATGATTGACTACTGTATGTATCACTACTGGCTCGAGTGGCTGCTATGAGTGATAGTCCCTCTACAGAGCCAAGCTCACTATCATTTGACTGAAGACTGCTATCGCTTTGCAAGTTCTGCGCAAGGTTTTGTGAGTCAGAGTTTTCTAGAGTATCGGTGAGAGCAACTTTAGTGGTCATATCTTTATTGTCGTTGGAGGAAGCACTATCACAACCGATAAGTACTGCACAAAACGGCAGCACGAGTAAAGAGCAGCCAAAGCTTTTGGCAACCGTCAGCATGGTAGAGTAAGTAGGCGCAAAATGTATCATGGTCACCTCAAAAGCAATTTATCAAACAGTATTTCTTATCAAACAATGTCTTTTGTTAAAGTGTTTCTAGTCAAACAATGTTCTAAAAGTTATCAGCCCTAAAGGCAACTGATTTTGTTATCAAAAAAAGAGTGATAGATAATCTGAGTATTTTAAACAATGAAAGATATTAAATTTGACCGGATTAATTAGGGGCAAATATATCGTCAATAACTGACAGCTCATTAAAATATAATAAACATCTTAATCATATCTACAATTAAAAGATTGAATTAATCGTGTCAAGATATCAAAGGTTACATATATTTCTGTGGACTTTTTGTTATGCTAAAACAATATAAGAGATAAAGAGTGCCGTTTAATCAGTCACAGCCGTGACTAATAAAGGTTATCAGGGGTACTTAACAGTTGGCTTCGCCTAAACAATGGTAAATAATAAAATACCTAGGTCTGCTTAGACGAAGAGTGACAAGGGTAAAAACGTAAGCTTGAACCTACTTTTAAGCAAGGCGGGTATGTCCAGTGGGTCGCAAGATGCGCCATAGTATCAATACATGAACTATTAATAACACACTAAACAAAATTAACGATTGCTCAGGGATGCTCAGTCCCATAAATGTCCAATCAACCGTGGCACATTCACCAGAGCCTGCAAACACTTCTCTAAATACTTGTAAAATAGGTAGGGTATCTATCCAATAGTCCAAACCCGGACCACATGACGGCACTTGGTCAGCTGGCAAGTGCTGTAGCCAAACATGACGAGCTGCCACCACCGTTGCCCAGCCGATACCTGCCAAACTACCCAACCACAATAACAATCTAACCGCCATAGGTTTGGGATTGAATAGTGCCGATATCAAAGCAAAACCACCCATGATCATAAGACCAATACGCTGAAAAATGCAGAGCGGGCAAGGCGTAAGGCCTAAATGACGCTGTAAAAAAAGCAGCGCAAAGCTCATACCTATTACGGACATTATCACTAAAAATACTTGCAGATTGCGGTAAGTAGTTAGCTTTTGCATCGAATGGTTACTCTTATACAGTTAGTCATTTATAAACGTTAAATAGGCGTCAAGTCTTAAAAACATCAGAGTTTAGCGATACTGTTGCAAAAATTCCATAAAATCTTGTGTTTCCGCTTTTTCAATCTCTTCTTGCTGCAATATGGACTTTTCTACCAGCACTTCATACTTGGCTTGAAGGTTTGGACTGAGCGTTTGCTGTAATAAAGACTCACGATGCTGCTGCGCCAAAGTAAAACCAAGCTGCCACAAGCTACCCAAACGCTTACTATCAGAGTTGATTTGTGCTGAGATAGTTGACTCAGAATGTCCAGCCTTGCCCTGCATTAACGCGACTGCCGTACGATAGTCATTACCACCATAATGAGCGTCAAACAACGCGGCAAGTGGCTGCATGCGCTCTAAGTGTTCGAGCATCCAGCTTTCTAGTAATTGCTCTTCGCCATTATTGATAATGTGCAGACCTTCACGGCGTCCTTCATTGACCACGCGTTCAAGATTGATGGCCAGCGTTTCTTCTTCTTCAGGAAACAAATCTGGTGAGTCACTAAGCAAACAATACAGCGCCATGACTTCTAAGAAACATGCACTAGAGAGACGGATACCAACGTCGCTATAAGGATCAAGGTCAATGGCACGGAACTCAACATAGGCGATGCCGCGACGCTCAAGCGCTTCTGTTGGCGTCTCACCACTCATTGTGATTTGTTTTGGGCGGATAGGGCTATAATACTCATTTTCTATTTGCAAAATATGAGTGTTAATCTGAGTCGGATTGCCATCGGCGTCTTCTAAGCCCAGTTTCTCAAAGCTTTCATGCGGCGTTTGAATGGCACGGCGCAGTCCAGCGACATATTCGGGTAAGTAATTATATCGAATATCAAGATGCTCTTGCACGCTATTGGTATAACCAAGCTTACCCATGCGCAGGCTGGTAGCGGTAGGTCTATAAAAGGTTGAATCGTTGAGTCGCTCTAAATCATGCTCTCGTCCTGCTAGGAAACAGGGACAAACGCTGGGACTGGCACCCAGTAAGTATAGAATAAGGCTGGTTAAACGCTTAAAGTTACGAATAAGCCCAAGGTACTTCTCGTTTTTAAACTCTGTCAGCGTTTGGCTTTGTGTATTTGGCGTTTGTGCTTGCCAAGTTTCAAACAACTCGTCGCCGAAAGACAAGTTATAATGCAAACCTGCAATGGTCTGCATGCGGCGACCATAACGAATGCCAAGACCGCTACGATATAGGGTTTTGAGCTTACCTGTATTAGAGCTACCATAATCAGCTAACGGAATGTCTTCATCGCTTGACGATAACATACAGGGCATCGATAGCGGCCACATCAGCTCACCCTCAGGAATGCCTTGATAGACCAATACATGCAATTGACGCAGCATGTTCAGTGTGTCTTTTGGTGAGGTTTTGGGATCAGTAATAAGCTCAAGTAGGCTTTCTGAATAATCAGTGGTAATAAAAGGATGGGTTAGTTTTGACCCAAGTTTGGCCGGATGTGGCGTTTGTGCTAAATAACCATCAGGCTTAACGCGTAGGCCTTCTTTTTCGATGCCACGCAGCATGCCGCTCAAAAGTTCACTATCAAACCAGTTGGGAATGTCAAAGCTGACAAAGCTATTCGCAAAATTACTCATAATAGTCATCTATTGTTATTTGTTATGGCGAATCAAAACACGACTGGCGTTTGACCATAAAAGAGGTAAATATTAGATTCAGAATTCCGTCAGTTTAGCTCAAAGCTGCTTTGAAAACCACGAGCAATTACAAATACAATAAGCTTTACAAGGGCACCCCTGTGTAGGCTTCAGCGACTGTTTGGCTGGAATGATCCAAGAGTCACGCCTTACTCAGACGGTATAAAATCTATAAAAAAAGCATCTACCGAATGGATAGATGCTTTGAATACGCTATATGAATCTATGTATCATAGCGTTAACCAACCATTAAGGCATCCGGACGGAAATTTATGCTAATGGTTTTAGATAGAAAAGGACGAGCCGCAGCCACAAGTGGTGGTGGCATTTGGGTTGGTCACAATAAAGCGCGCACCCTCTAATCCTTCAGTATAATCAACGGTAGAACCTTGCAGATACTGGTAACTGAGCGAGTCGACGACCAGTGTCACATCGCCATTATCAAAGTTGGCATCGTCTTCATTTAGGTCGTTGGCAAAGTTAAAGCCATAAGAAAAACCTGAGCAGCCGCCGCCTGTCACGTATACGCGTAACATGAGGTCACTGTCGCCTTCTTCTTCACGTAAGCGACGGACTTTTTGTGCCGCGCTATCAGTGAGGCACAAGACGGTTGGATCGACAGGTTGGCTTAAACTTGGATTAAATTGGTTGGCTGATTCGTTCATATCTACCTCAGTTGCTAGGATCAAATGCTTTCGTCGTCCTGTTTGGGTTTGCCATCTATGGGTTGCAAATAAAGATACGTACGGCGTTTGATTTGATAGGGTGCTGTCGTTATGGCAATGCTGCTAATGCCTCAAAAATAGTGCATGTACATCATCATAATGGTCTCATCGATGACGGACACTTATGTTGTTGCAGTATATCATAATGGGGGTAGGGATTCGTTTGTCAAGCGTGTTACTGCTGACCAAATTTAACTCATTGAATAGGTAGGCCAGTCTAGCGCGTATCCCAATTCAATTGATAGTCATTTAAATGAGATAAAATTGGCTAAATTTTTATTACTATTCTTAAAATGAAGACATGCTTTAAAGTGGATTGTTTATAAGCGGCTCTGCGCTAATGGCTTGCATTGAATTTCAGATTGAAACCCATCAGTTTTTACCTTAATAAATACTTAGTTTTGAAATAGTTATTTAATCGTTTGCCTATGGGTCAAGCGTTTGAAATAATAGCCGCCATTAACATGCCAGATGTGTGTTTTTCTTATTGCCTGATATTTTATATTACTGTTGAGATGAAGAAATTATATGATCGAATTTAAAGACGTTGGTGTTCGCCGTGATGGTCGTGAATTGTTTGCAGGGGCAAGCTTCCAGCTACATCCGGGCCACAAAGTTGGCTTAACGGGCAATAACGGCACGGGCAAATCTACTTTGTTTGCCTTATTATTGACGCAGATGGGCAAAGGCGAAACTGAGGTCACGCTAGATAGGGGTGAAGTCAGCATCCCTGATAGCTGGCATGTGGCACACATGGCGCAGGAAGTGGGTGCCAGTACCCAAACAGCGATTGATTATGTATTAAGTGGTGATGAACAATGGTACGAGATCAATGCCGCGTTAAATGATTTGAGTAGCGTGAGCGATGAGCAGATTGGAGTGTTGCATCAGCAGTTTGATGAAATTGATGGCTATCGTACGCCTACCAAAGCTGCGCAAATCATGGCGGGTCTGGGGTTTAATACCAATCAACATGAGCTACCAGTAGAAGGGTTTTCGGGTGGCTGGCGCATGCGTTTGAATCTTGCCAAAACCTTGATGAGCCGTGCTGACCTAATGTTGCTTGATGAGCCAACCAACCATTTGGATTTGGACGCCATCTTATGGCTTGAGACATGGATCAACGCGTATACCGGTTTGGTGATTGTCATCTCGCATGATCAGGCCTTTTTAGACGCGACGGTCGGTCATATCTTGCACGTTGAACAGCAAAAGATCACCCTTTATACGGGCAACTACCAGCAGTTCATTCGTACGCGTCATGAGCGTATGGCACAGCAACAGCAGGCATTTGAGAAGCAGCAAGCAACCAAAGCGCATTTGGATGACTTTATTCGTCGTTTCCGCGCCAAGGCCAGTAAAGCCAAACAAGCCCAGAGCCGTATCAAACAGCTTGAGCGTATGGCGGAGCTGTCGCCGATGATGGCGGACAATCCGTTCTCTTTCCGCTTTTATGAGCCAGCAAATATGAGCTCACCGTTGATTGAGCTGACTCAAGCCGACATCGGCTATAGCGACACGCCGCTTTTATACAATGCCAATGTGCAAGTGACCCCTGATACGCGTCTCGGTTTGCTTGGTATGAATGGCGCTGGTAAATCAACGTTGATTAAGGCATTAGTAGGTGAGCTTGGAGTGTTGTCAGGCACGTATCGAGTATCTGACACCATAAAACTGGGCTACTTTAATCAGCATCAAATGGATGTGCTCGATGCTGCAGCCACACCGCTACAAATGATGCGTCGTCTGGCTGGTAAGACATCAGATGCCGAACTGCGCTCTTTTTTAGGCAGTTTTGACTTCCGCGGTGATCGTATCGATACGGTCAGTGAGCTGTTTTCGGGCGGAGAGCGTGCGCGCTTAACGTTGGCACTGATCGTTTGGCAACGTCCGAACGTACTCGTACTTGATGAGCCAACCAACCATTTGGATTTGCAAATGCGTCAGGCGTTGACCATCGCGCTGCAAGGCTTCCAAGGCGCTGTGGTACTGGTTTCGCATGATCGAGAACTGATTGCCAATGTCTGTGACGAGTTGTTTTTGGTACATGATGGTCAAATCGAGGAGTTCGATGGTGACATCGGTGACTATGGTAAATGGCTAGCGGAAAAGCGCAAGCAAGACAACTCATCAGACAAAAGCACCAGTAAGAAAAAGAACAAAAAAGCCAATAAGAAGTTTGTTTCACGTGAAACAAACGATACGCAATCCAATACTTCAGCGTCTACTGGAACCAATAAAGCCTCAAGCGCTGCTTCAAATACAGCGGCATCAACGAATAAAGCATCGGCGCAATCCACGCTGAGTAAAGAAGATCAGCGCAAATTGGCGGCGGAACAACGCAAGTTAACCGCACCTATTCGCCGTGATATTGAGAATACCGAAAAGGCGTTGGCAAAGATCAACGAAAAGCTCAGTGCTCTTGAAGATAAGCTTGCTGATACTACCCTTTATGAAGACAGTCGTAAATCTGACCTACTGGTATTATTAAATGAACAGACGTCACTACAACAACAGCATAGCGACAATGAAGAGATACTATTGCAAGCGATGACGACTCTAGAGGAGATGGAAACAGGTTTTGAATAAAAGGTTTTCAATTAAAACCGCTGCGAATTCTTATCAGCTTATTGATTAATAAAAAGACTAAAAAAAAGGGAAGGCATCTGCCTTCCCTTTTTTTGTTTTATTGCCGACGGTATTTACCATCACCGTAAGAAAGTATTTCCATCGTCGTTGTACACAGTTGACAGTTGATTTGACCAGCAGCAGCCTTTGATAAATCGAGAATACGGCCTCGAATAAAGGGCCCTCTGTCTGTGATTTTTACGACAACGCTCTGCTTTGTCTTTTGATTGGTTACCTGTACCTTTGTACCAAACGGCAAGGTTCTATGCGCAGCTGTTAATGAGTTCATGTTGAAGATGCTACCACTAGCGGTACGCTTACCATGGAACTTACTGCCATAATAGCTGGTGTTACCAGCAAAAACCGTGGTACTCAATAATAGTGATAATGTGACAACCAAAGACTTTATTAAATAAGACATCTAATACCTTTTCGTTATTGAAGAAATAGACAGATACTCTTGCCTATGTTATCCATACTCAATAAGATTATGAATTATATGGGTATTTTACAGATCAGAGCTTGTCATATTCTTACAGACCTGTAAAAGAACTTCCAAGTTCAAAATTATTTTCGATATAAGCGTTCTAACAAATATAAAAACACTCTCTACAGATTTTTTGACTTGGCGAATATCACTTAAGATAGGCTCAAGCGACTTTTACAGTAGTCACCGTCAAGCACTACTACTGTTAATATTTATATAACTGTATTTGTTTTTTTTATTGTTATTATTGAGAGTAGAGTATAGCCATTACGGGTTATGTCCCAGTTAAGCAGGCAAAAAGACAAACATATTTTTATACCATGCCGTTTAGAAGGACATAACAATATCCTAAGCAGGCTTTTATTTTGAGGAAAACAACATGGCAGAGAAAAATTACTATGACATTTTAGGGGTCAAAAAAGACGCCTCAAACGCCGACATTAAAAAAAGATATCGCAAGCTTGTTCGTCAATATCACCCTGATGTCAGCGATGATCCGGACGCGGATAACAAGATTGCCGAGATTAATAACGCTTACGAAACCATCAGAGATAAAGACAAGCGTGCTGAGTATGACGCCATGTTAGATAACCCTTTTGCAGGTCAAGGTGGTGGTTTTTCTGGTCAATCCGCAGGCGGTGAACAGGGTGGTTTTCGCTGGGAAGATATCAAGGATCAGTTTGGTGATGGTGAAGCCTATGGCGAAGGCGGTTTTCGCTTCGATGATATTTTTTCAGCGTTTGGTCGAGGGGCACGTGGATCGACGAATGGACAGACTGGCGGACAGTCGCAGCGTGGGGGCTTTGATCAATTCGGTGGTGGTTTTGGTGCGCAGGACAGCAAAGGTCAAGATCAGCATGCAGAGATTACCGTCGATTTGGCCTCCGTTTATAATGGTGACGACTACAGTATTAAATTAAACGTTCCTGTTCGTCAGCCTAATGGTAGCGTGGAATATGATAACAAAACGCTTAAAATTAAAATCCCTAAAGGTATCACTGACGGTAAACAAATTCGTCTAGCGGGGCAAGGTGCTGCTGGTAGTGGCAATAGTAAAAACGGTGATTTGTTCCTAAAGGTAAAAATTCGTCACGCCGATAACATCCGTATCGAAGGCGCTGATGTTTATCAAACGGTGAACATAGCTCCATGGGAAGCGGCACTGGGTGAGAAAATCAACGTCAGCACGCCAGCTGGTACTCTTACAGTAACTGTTCCCAAAAACAGCAAGTCAGGTAGCAACTTACGCCTAAAAGGTAAAGGTATCCCTGCCAAGCAAGCAGGAGATTTGTATTTAACGTTAAACATCGTCAATCCTGATGTCGACACTGCGGATGCCATCCAAGCGTATGAGCAGCTAAAACAAGCTTTCGCTGATACTCATATTGAACGGTAAAAGTAAAACTTGGTAATAGCTATGAATAATAGCCAAAAACCATTGTAAGAGAGATGAAGAACATACGATAACGATGAAATAAAGTGCCAACGAGGATAATCGCTATGAAACACTCACCTGAATTTACCGATATTATCATGAGCTTAGATGAACTGGTATCTACTTGTGGTCAAGAGCGCCAATGGGTCATTGAATTGATTGAAGAAAATATCATTGAGTATGATGTACCAGAGCGTGAGCAGTTCACCGGCTATCAACTAACGACTGTGCGCCGTGCCTCGCGTCTTAGTCGCGACTTTGATGCGAGCGTCCCTGCTATCGGTTTGATACTTGAGCTACTAGATGAGCTCGAACAGTTACGCCAACTCAAACGTCAACTAGACCAGCAAGCTCCTGTGATTGAAGTAGATATTGATCATTTAAAGTAGTTAATCGACCAATGAATGGTCGCCAATAAAAAATAGCAGACAATAAAAAAGGGCCGTTCAGCCCTTTTTTG
Organism: Psychrobacter sp. AOP22-C1-C5; assembly: GCF_052378885.1. Lineage (NCBI taxonomy): Bacteria > Pseudomonadati > Pseudomonadota > Gammaproteobacteria > Moraxellales > Moraxellaceae > Psychrobacter > Psychrobacter sp. AOP22-C1-C5. Next base: position 24,187 of record NZ_JBQSYC010000003.1, read on the forward strand.
GTTTGTAAGAATGCGTTGCTACAGATTAACGTGAATAGGTAGGATCAGCTGCTGCTGTAAATAACACGTCCGTCGATGAGTTCAGGGCAGTCTCCGCTGAGTCTTGTATCACACCAATGATAAAGCCGATTGCAACCACTTGCATGGCGATGTCGTTTGGAATACTAAACAGACTTGCAGCAAGAGGAATCAACAGCAATGAACCACCAGCGACACCAGACGCACCGCAAGCACTAATCGTTGCTACCAAACTCAATAACAGCGCTGACGCAAATGTCACTTCGATACCGAGCGTATGCGCCGCCGCCAACGTCAATACGTTAATGGTAATTGCCGCACCTGCCATATTGATCGTTGCACCTAATGGAATTGTCACCGAATACGTGTCTTCATGCAAACCCAGTTTGCGAGCAAGGTTCATATTGACTGGGATGTTTGCCGCTGAGCTACGAGTAAAGAATGCGGTAATTCCTGACTCACGTAAGCATCTGAAGACCAGTGGATAAGGGTTTTTGCCTGTCTTGATAAGTACGATGAGAGGATTGGCGACCAAAGCGATAAATAGCATACAGCCGATCAATACCAGTAAGATGCGTGCATACCCTGCCAAGGAGGCAAAGCCTGTCTCAGCGACAGTATTTGCAACCAAACCTAAGATACCAAAAGGCGCTAAGGCGATGACCCATTTCACCACTTGCGAGATAGCGTCGGAGAAATCACTGACCACCGCACGCGCAGTGTCGCTGGCCTGGCGTAGAGCAAAACCGATGATGATTGCCCACGCTAAAATACCGATATAATTGGCTTCTGCGATGGCATTAACAGGATTGGCGACCAGATTCATTAGAAGGTTGGTTAATACTTCTTGTAGGTTTGCTGGCGGTACTTGCTCAATTGCGGCATTGACCAACACCAGCTCAGTTGGAAATAAAAAGCTTGCCATGACTGCGGTAAGAGCCGCCAAAAAAGTGCCAAACATGTACATAATCAGCACAGGTTTGACATAGACTTCATTGCCACTGCGATGTTGGCTAATGGCTGCCATGACTAAAATAAAGACCAGTATTGGCGCAACTGCCTTCAAAGCCCCAACGAATAGCGTGCCTAGTAATCCCAATGCAATACCGGCACTTGGCGCTAGCCAACCAATGAGCACTCCTAATATTAAACCAATAATAATTAGCGGTACCAGCCCTATGCGCTGGTACATCGCAATCAATGAACGCATCTATACACCCCTAACTTAGTCAGTAAATAAACAATTGATAGTGAAAACAAAAAAACAATCGGAGGATAGTAGCATTTTTTAAGATAAGCGCCTACCTTTCACCTACCTCGTATAAGAGCGAGGGAAATTGGGATGGTAACGTAGAGGTCGAACTAGAAGGGTGATTAACGTTGAGAACACAGAAAACTTAGAGGTTAGACCTTGAAATGCGTTAGTTCATAGCCCAATTGTTGGTAGCTTTTATACTTGTGCCGACCTTCTTGCACGCTGCTAGGATCCGGTTTTATCAATTCAAGTATTCGAGTGGGGTGCGCATTATTGGTCGTGGTCATAAAGCGATTGACCGGATGGATCGTCGTATTGATCACGATGCCTTTAAAATCGGCTGGCATATGATTACCGAGCAGGACAGGCGTCAGCGATTTGTTATCAGTATCAGCAATGCCAATACCAGCGCTTTCAGTATTATGATTTGGAAGGCGTTGATGCGGTATAAAGCTAGTCGCCTCTTGAGCCCATAGGGCTTCGTCAAGTGTCGACAGCAACGTCTCATCTTCAATAAGAATAAGCACCGACTGAGTGCTTTTATTGAGAGCTGTTTGGCTAAGCTGACAAATAAAGCCCAAGAAATCTTGGGCTTTACTCTCACTTAATACATAAAAACTGATGTTCATAAAACACTTATGCCATGTTTGCGCTGTTTTTTAAGTATTGCATAAATAGAGGGACAGGGCGACCAGTTGCCGCTTTGTTTTGGCCTGAGTTCCATGCCGTGCCAGCGATGTCTAAATGCGCCCATGCCTGACCTTCTTCTACAAAGCGTGACAAGAAGCAAGCTGCGGTCACAGCGCCTGCGCCTTTGCCACCGATGTTTTGCATATCAGCGATAGGTGAGTCGAGCTGTGCTTGATATTCATCATCCATCGGCATGTGCCAGATAAGGTCACCTGATAGATTGCTGGCGTTTTCTAGATCAAACAACACGTCTTCGTCATTACTAAAGACCGCTGAGCGTACATGACCCAAAGCCACCACACAAGCGCCCGTCAATGTTGCTACATCAATAATGGCTTTTGGCTGATAGCGCTGCACGTAGCATAAGGTATCTGCCAATACCAATCGGCCTTCAGCATCGGTGTTTAGAATTTCAACAGATTTGCCGTTCATGGCTTTGACGATATCGCCAGGGCGAGTGGCATCACCTGATGGCATGTTTTCAGCGCAAGCTAAGGCACCCACGACATTAATTGGTAGACGTGCTTCACATAAGGCTTTAATCGTACCTAATACTGAGGCTGAACCACCCATGTCAAACTTCATCTCATCCATTGCTGCACCGGGCTTGATTGAGATACCGCCTGAGTCAAAGGTCACACCTTTACCAACTAAGACGATAGGCGCATCATTATTTGCTGTTTGGGCATTAGCATCGCTATTTTTGTCAGTCTTTTTGGTAGCTTTCTTAGTAGGCAGTTTATCAGCCAGTGCTTTTAGACCGCCCGTTACTTTGGCGCTATTCGTAGCTGTTTTATCAGTATGAGTATCAGCATGGGCACTAAAAGCTGATTTGCCCTGATATTCCATCAATACCAGTTTACCTTCTTTGGTTGAGCCCTGTGCAACGGCTAGGAAGCAATGCATGCCCAGTGCTGACATTTCTTTTTCGCCCAATACCGTGACTTTGAGAAGGTCAGGATAAGTTTTTGCCAGTTCTTGTGCTTGTTCTGCCATGTAAGCTGGGAAGCAAATGTTACCCGGCTCATTAGCAACATCACGAGTGAGACTCTGACCTGTGAATACCGCTTGGGCAAACTCTAACGACGCTTGCAATGATTTGTCAGCAAGTAAATAGACATCCGTCAATACAGGTGTGTTTTGCTCAGATTTGTATTTATCAAAACGATACGTCGCAGCCAACAAGTTAAGGGCAAACTGACCAAATTGGTTTTCTTCCAAAGTATCACCCAAAGCTACGGTGATAGAGTCGACACGTTTTTGTGTGCTTTGATAAATGGTGTTGGCGATTTTTTGCAATACGCTGTGGCTAAGCTTATCAACGCTACCGACGCCGACCAATAGTAATTGTACTGGGTTTTGCTTGGTGGTTTTTTTATCGCCTGCCAATGCATAATCGGCTACGGTTTCACAAGCTTTGCCATTGAAGTGCGACACTTCAATCAGTTGCTCAATACGTGTCTGGTAGTCACTTAAGACTGACTCAGCCAAGATATTTTTCTTGTCGTCGATTAAAACAACGAGGCAATCCGCGTCTTTACTTTTGGCTTCTTTTTTAAGTATTTTTTGCGTATGCGTTTTTGGCAAGCTTTGTGTTAATTGAATATTCATATAATTATCCTTATTAGAGTTATAAAAATGCAGGTTTTATTTGATTGGTTATACCTGTTAAATTGTCTGGCTGTCGAGCCACCACCGTAGTGTAGCATATTGCGAGACAAGTGCGCAGTGAGTAAGGCTTAGGTAATATGTTCGAACAACTTTGCTATGCTGGTTTACGTTTGACGGTATTGCCGAGGCAAATTTGTACCAGCATTACATTGCACTATAGTTAACATATAAAGAGTTCTATACTTTATTAAAATACCAAAACAAAGGTTTTGAAAGTATTGAGTTAGCCATTTACCAAGTCATCGGTCGTTACTAATGTGGCAAATCTGTCTTGTAGTGCTGCCATCGCGGCATCATGCACAACCTCGGCGTTGATCGTTTCTTCTTTGGCGTTAGGCAAGGCGCGAGTGGCACAGGCATCATGACAAACAAAATTTTGAAAGCCCAAGTCAAACGCGGCTCTAACGCTTGAGCTGACGCACATATGGCTCATAAACCCTGCAAAAATAATTTGCGACTTATTCGCATCACTAATCAATGTTTGTAGCTGCGTGTTATAAAAGGCATTGGGATGTTTTTTGACGATGGTTGTTTCATTGGTTTTGTCACTGTCACTGTCACTGTCACTGTCATGCGGCTGTAACGCATCGACAATCTCAACGTTGGCTGATAAAGGGTCAAACACATTGCCATTGTCTTCACCGTGATGAGTGATATGAAAGATAGGAATGTTTTGATCACGCGCTTTATCAAGCAACAGACGCGCATTTCCAATCGCATCTGCACCTGCTTGTCCTAAGGGCATAGCGCCATTGACGTATTCATTTTGATAGTCAATTAAGACAAGAGCACAATTTGACCAATCAAGCGGTTCAAATTCGCCGCCAGCGAGTTCAAGTAAGGTAGAGGGCGTAGACATGGTAGTCTCCTTGAGTGATAAACAAATAATGATTGAAGATTCATCAGTTTAGCAATTAACACCAAAGATACGGGCTCAATGATACGAATGATAAACAAAGCTTTCCAAAGTCAATAAAGCAAAAGCTTACGGCAAGAAATGCACTGAGTTTTAGACAGCGATATATTTTAGCGTCTTCTTATTTACTGTTTATTGTCTTTACTACAACCCATCATCTGTTGCGATCAGTAAGGTCAAAGCAATTTTTTTCAAACACATTTCACAGCCATTTTTGAGCAAAATATGCTACGATTAGCGGTTATCTTTATCGCGAGTATTTGTAGATATCGCTGATAACTGCGCCTGTTATTTTTGTACCTGTTTAAGTATTTGACTGGGCAGTACTGCGTTTATAATACTCAACTATCGCGCTTCGTTTTGTCCATGATCTGTCAAGCATTATGCGATGAATGCGCGAATACCAACCCATTAAGAGTGCCTATTGTGATATTACGCCGCTATATGACGCAACAAGTTGCCTCAACGACCGCTTTGGTATTGGGGTTTTTAGTGGTGATGATGCTCGGCGGTCGTTTGATTCGTTACTTTGGCATTGCAGCGGAAGGCAATCTAGACATCAGCTTGTTATTTACCATCATCGGTTATAACTTGCCATACTTTTTAGAGTTAATTTTGCCATTGGCGTTTTTTATCGCATTGATGCTGGTATTCGGGCGCTTGTACGTCGATCAAGAAATGGCCGTCATCAATGCCAGCGGTGTGTCACGCGGCAGGCTTGCGCGATTGATGACTCCATTGATATTGGCGTTGTTTGTGGGTGAGGCGGCCCTATCCATTGTCGGCAAACCGTGGGGCGTGCGTTCATCTGAGAGTGTGTGGCAGCAGCAGGCCTTGACCAGCGCTTTCGATTTAATTCGCCCCAATCAGTTCATAAGTAGTGGCAATTATCATTTGTATGTAGGCAGTTTGAGTGATGATAAAAAACAACTGCAAGATGTGATACTTATCCAGTCTGAACCTCAAGCAAAGGGCGATACAGCTGATGATGAGCTGGATAAAAGTGCGGCTGTGGATGTTAATAACCGTATTGATCCAGAGACTGCCGAGCAATTAAATATTCCAGAGTTACCAAACGCGCTGATAGGCAATAACGCGATTAGTAAAGACACCATTACGCTGGCCAAACGCGCTGAACAAGTAGAAACTGGCAGTAATGGCGTGACCCAATTGGACTTATTCCAAGGTCGCCGTTATGAAGTTGGCGCAGGCAGTCTGAAATACAATCAAGTGGGCTTTGATCGCTACCGGATCACGTTGACAGAATCTTCAAAAGAAGTCGTTACCGAAAACAATATCGAAACCCAAGCGATTGGCCCATTGTGGCAAGCCGCAACGGGTGGTACGCAAGTGGGCAGTGACAATGCGCTGCGTGCGGCACAAGGTGAGCTTGGTTATCGCTTGGCGTTGCCATGGCTTATGATCATTGCGCCCATGCTCGCGGTGCCACTTGCACAAGTACGTCCGCGTCAAGGTCGTTGGCTGCGTCTGTTTCCTTCTATCTTATTATTTGTCAGCTGCGCACTTGGTATCATTTCGCTCAAAAATGCCGTGAGCAAAGGCAGCGTTAGCGTGTGGGCATATGCGTGGTTTATTTTAGGATTTATGGCATTGGCACTTTATATGAATTGGGGTAGCCGCGTGCAGCATCGATTGCGCTTTCGCAAACAAGAAAACGCGCGTTTAACGACTGTTGATCATCAAGGTAATGGCTCGCAAGGAGGGCAGTCTTAATGCGTTCCTTATTCTCAAAATCTGCAGCTACTGAGCAATTGGCCAAAATGCCTAGTAATCTAAAAGTGCTTAGCCGTTATGTCAAACTCAATGCCTTGCTTGCTATTATTGGCGCAGTCGTGGGTTTGTGGGCATTACAGTTGGTGTTTTCTTATTTGTCTGAGCTGGATTCATTGGATGACAGATATACGATGGGTGAAGCCATCAAGTACATCTTTTATCGCTCGCCCTACTTTTTAGAGCAGTTTATTCCAACAGGGGCATTACTTGGCGCGGTCGTCGGCTTAGGGTTGCTCGCAAATAAAAGCGAGCTGGTCGTGATGCGCGCAGCTGGGGTAAGTGTTTATCGCATTGTCAGTTGGGTGTTACAGCCCGCCTTGATTTTTGTCCTTTTGGCATTGGCAATCAACCAATTTGTCTTGCCCGCCTCTAACCAATTGGCAAAAGAGATTAACGATCAGGATAGCCGCTCGTTGGTCACATCGGTGCGTGGGTATTGGACGGTGCAGCCACGCTTTGAGACTTCAAAAGATGGTGATACCAAGCCTGATGGCAGCGATATTTTGTATATCGATTATGCCGATGTCAAAGGCAATATCGGTGAAGTAAAGCGCTGGCATTTGGATAATAGCGGTAATTTGCAGACAGCCGTTCACGCTGAGAACGGACAATATATCGGTCGCGAACCAATAGATAGTACTGACAGCGAACCAAGTGAGCAGTATCGCTACGAGTGGCAACTGAACAATATGACTAAGCTCACGATCAATCAAGGGTTTGAGAGCAGCCAGGCCGTTGCACCATCTGATACGTTAAGTCTGCCATTTGCGCCTGAATCTGTGTATTTGCTCACTCGCGAAGCAGAGGATTTGTCGTTGACCCAGTTGTACGAGCATCGTCAATTTATGCGTCAACAAGGCACGCGCTCTTTGAGTCATGAGCTGGCGTTTTGGCAAAAGTTGCTGTCTCCTTTATCCATCTTATCGCTGGTAATTGTGGCTTGTTCATTCGTTTTTGGCTCGTTACGGACGCACAGTTTGGGCTTGCGTATAGTCGTCGCCCTCTTATTCGGCTTGCTGTTCAGTTACGTGCAAGACTTGGTTGGTTTCGTCTCGCTTGCGACTGGATTTTCACCATTGTTAATGGTGATATTACCGATTATCGCGAGTGCGATATTGGGTGGATATTTACTCAAACGGCAGATGTAAAACAGAGCCGTCCGCCATAAAAAACCCCACCAAGACAGTATTGTTTTGGTGGGGTTTTTTATTTTTGACGTATTGTAACGTCGCAACGATATGTCGTAGCGATATATAGCTGCTTGCCATCAACGCTCGTTGTTCTCATCAGAAGCAAGCACCGTTTGCGTACTTGTCCAAGTGTATTTGCCGTAGCGCTTATTATCAAGACGCTCAAGTTGACCGCGCCCACTAAACATATCTCGAAGATATTGCATGCCTTGCCAAGCAGGAAACACGTCTTTTTTCTGAGTGTCCAGTTTATGTGCTAGGGCAATGAGTAAGCCAAGCCGTTTCATCCCACCCGCGCGCAACGTCTTGTAGCGAGAGTCAGTCAAGTTTGACATGATTTTGGCCAGTTCGTTGGCGCTTACAATATCCCCTGAAATTCTCAGAATACGTGGGGCGTCAGCATCCATAGCAGCCAGTGCTGTGAAATGGGCGGCATCATCCTTGGTGGTAAAGTTTAGATCTTGATTGGGATTGCCCCAATATAAAATGCGGTTAAATTTTTTCAAAATGATGGGCGCTTCTCCTGTGAGCAAATCAGTAAAGGCCCCGCACAATATTGAAGTTGCTTGAATGGGTGCAGCGTCTAGCCGTTTTTTAAAGTCACGCCTAATATCCATATTCCTATTTTCTCCTGCTATCGTCTTGGTAAAGTCTAGCGAAAAATCAGAAGGAATAAAGCGGGGAACGCCTGCTTTAATGGCGGCATTTAACAAATCTCCTTGGACATTAATAAGCACAGGTTCAAGGCCATTCAGCGTTGATATGACGCAGTGCACGTTTTCCAACGCAGCAGTCAATGCTGAGGGATCATTGAAATCAACAAGATTAATATCTGCACCCTTTTGTTTGATTATTTGGCAAACGTCAAAGGAGGTCTCTTTGCGAATAAGGGCGCGCACGCTCACGCCTTGTTGACATAATGCTTCGATGACCCGCAGACCCAGATCGCCGCTGCCACCAGCAATTGCAAAAATTCTATGATCGTTGTTTGTCGATAGTGCTGTTTGTTTTGCCATGAGAGAAATACCTAGTAAGAGTTGAGTGGTGAGTCGCTTAAGAAATAGTCTTTTTCAGTGACGTGGTTGAAAAATCAAACTTACCCTAGTTGATTAACTGTAATGCTTTTAAACACGACATCGTATCGTCAACTCTCTGGTCAAGTGAGCTTTTGGTGTCGCCAAGTAGCATTCTCATTAAATAAGGTATAAAAACCATATCGATGAATTTGTCTGCAATGAGCCTAGCATGATGGATGGCATCGCTGTTTAGCGTTGGGACAAGCGCCTCTGAAATCATCGCGACAGCGGCTTCGCGACCAATATAATCTACTTCACGAATCAGAACGCCATGACGTGGCGCTTCTGTAATATAAAGACGCATTAGTCCCAAAGGTACGGGTTTAGTTGCTTCTCTAATCATTTTTTGACCGACTAGACGCAAGGTGTCTTCAGTAGATAACCCCTCGGACAAATCTGCTGTTGAGGCCATGGCAGAGGTGACATTTGCTCGAATCATGGCCTCAAAAAGATCGGACTTGGTACTATAGCGAGCGTACAAGGTTGGTTTGCTCACGTTTGCTTTATTTGCTATGGCTTCAAACGTTGTCCCATCCACCCCATGTTCAAGAAATAAAGCAGTTGCTGCCACCAAAATACGAGCGTCTATCTTGGCAACTTCTGAAAGTGAAGGTCGTCCACCTTTGCGCTTTGGTGGCTGAGTAGCGTTGGTCATTCAAATCTCTCATGTACATTTATAAATACTATAATTTAACTAAACGAATAAGTTTAGATTAATTATAGGGCTTCTTATGTGAAAACGATAGTGATTTTCAAATTTTAAGTATTTATCATGAATTAGAATGGATAATGGGCAACTTTAATAGAAAATAGATAGCAGATCGATGATTTTTTAATTGTAATTTAAGTATACGATGACGTATAGTTAAGTGGCTTTTATAACAAACGTGTGTCTCCCTACTATCCTCTGATATTTAATCAAGGAAAAAACATGCCAAATACAATCCAGCCTTTCATTTTAGACATACCTCAGTCCGCCATTGATGACCTAAAAGAGCGCTTGTCTCGTACGCGTTGGCCAACCGAAAGTCCTGTCGAAGACGGCAGACAAGGGCCACCACTTGCCAAAATGCGTGAGCTTGTAGAATATTGGCGTGAGCAGTACGATTGGCGGCGCTGTGAGCAGTTACTGAACGATTGGGGTCAATATGTCACCGAAATAGATGGGGTCTCTATCCATTTTCTACATATTCGTTCGTCACACAAGGAGGCGATGCCGCTACTTATGACACATGGCTGGCCGGGTTCAGTGCTAGAGTTTCGCCATGTTATTGATCGTTTGGTAAATCCTACCCAATATGGTGGGTCTGTAGAAGATGCCTTTCATTTGATAATCCCTTCTATGCCAGGGTTTGGCTTTTCGGGCAAACCTGATGAGTCTGGTTGGAATCCAATGAGAATTGCGAGCGCATGGACGGTCTTGATGCAACGTTTGAGTTATGAGCGATGGTCGGCTCAAGGCGGTGATTGGGGTGCGATGGTTACTATGATATTGGGTCATATGGCACCAAGTGAGATTGCGGGTATTCATCTTAACTTTGTACCTTTTAAGCCTACGGATACAGAAATTGCAAATGCTGATGCCAATGAAAAAGCTATGCTGGCAGACGCGAAACGCTATGATGAACAATTCTCAGCCTATATGAAGCTGCAATGCTCAAGACCGCAATCAGTTGCTTTCTCGCTTGCCGACTCTCCCGTGGGGCTTGCCACTTGGATTTATGCGCTTTTTCAGGATGTTTCGGATAGCGACGGCAGTCCAGAGACGGTGTTCTCTTTTGATGAGATGATAGATGACATCATGCTTTATTGGTTACCCAATGCCGGACCGAGTTCGGTGCGTCTTTACTGGGAAGCGGCGCAAGCAATGGGTACCGATGATATGTCGCAGCCTATCATGCAAACTCCGATCGGTATTTCTATGTTTAAAGGCGAGCAAGTGCGACTGTCACGTCGCTGGGCTGACGCCCGATTTGACAATATCGTGCATTTTGCTGAGCATGAAAAGGGCGGGCACTTTGCCGCAATGGAGGCGCCTGAGGCGTTCGTCAATGACTTACGTGAGACGTTTCGTTCACTACGCTAATTCAAAAGAGATAGCAGGATTAGAACGCCAATATCTGTGACAGTAAAGCCGTCTTTTTCATAGCAGGCTCGACTTTCACAAATATTGTGCTGAAGTACGATGTTTTAAATGCTGTGTGTTTTAAGCACGATGCTTAAAGACATGCGTAATGATTTGCAGTGGCGCAGGAATGGAGGATTTATTAATCTTTGGTCGCCATAGTAATCGTATACGTTTTACCTTGTTTGACCTTTTCGCTATTACCAAACACTTCGGTAAATGAGCGTTTCATAAACTGCCGCAAACCATTGATCGTCACCACATAAAAACGTCCACCCTGACGCATGCGTGCATGAGCATCGAGGAAATATAGATAATGCTGCTCTTTGCCAACTTTGGCTGGCAAGTTTGACATAACAAGGCTAAAGTCTTTGTCTTTTGCCACATGATTAAAGCCGTTTGATAAATGCACATCGACATTCTCTAAACCGTTTTTCTCACAATTTAGGCGTGCATATTCCACTGCCATAAAGTCTTTATCGATCAAGGTATGCTGACCATTCGGGCATTCGCGCGCTGCTGCCATACCAAGCACGCCATAACCACAGCCCAAATCTATCGAATCATCGTCCGCTTGAAAATCGACATAATCAAGTAGCATCAAGCTGCCATCATCGAGCTTTTGCGGTGAAAAAATACCCCACGTGGTCGCAAAATCAAATGGCTTACCTAGCACGTCTTGGCGAAAGTTAATATCTTCGCGCCAGTGTTGGGCATTTTTTAGCAGGTCAGCAGGCGGTCTATGTTTCATGAGATTCTCAAATAATAGATAAATAAAAGGTGGTGCGCTGCCAATCAGTAGCGTGCACGGTATAACGAGTATTGTAACGAGAAAAGGGGCGGTTTGCAGCTATGGATTGATAGAATTGTATAGTGAGGTTTTAAATGGCGTTGATAGGATTATAATTTCACGTTAATAGAAATAGAATCTCAACTTTTTAATTTTGTTTAGGATAAACATCTTTGAATCAGATATTAGAGTTTTACTCACTTTTAGGCGAAAGTTTAAAAAACAATGGTATTGACGAAAAAGCTTTACCAATTAGTGAAGCAAACACAATGTTAGCTCTATATCTTTCTAATAACGTTCTTGTGTTAGGTGGTGATCTCTACGTTAAAAAAATGGATAAAGGTTTCGAGTTGTTTTATGCAGATTGGTTCTACGAAGGAGACGGTGTCGAAGATAGTATAAATAAAGCTAAAAGTTATTTAGAACAGTTTGGAAGAAAAGACTTGTATGTCTCTTTCGTAGTTAAATAGATCGGGTTAACATGATATATCGAATTAGTAAAAAAATGGTAGGTCATCTACTAAGGTAAAATATGGATAAGCTCATACAAAATGTGTTATTAGATTTGAAGAGACAAGTAGTTAGTGATTATCAACCTATCGAGGTATCTACAAAAGCTATGAGTTTTTTACTCAAATATTCTCATGAAATACCTTATGAGTTTCATAGCGATTTACACAGTTTAATTGCAATGGATATGGGTGATGAGTTTATCTTACCGCAAAGCGAGTGTGTCCAAATAATTGATAGATTGCTTACTCTTAAGTCGTCTGGTGAAAGTTAAGAGACTATGTTTGAAGGTAACATACCTATTTGACCGATCCACTTTTGAATTAGACAAACTGTGAATCAGTATAGTAGATATTCGGTTATTTCTTACTTAGGATACCAAAGGCTACTAGTTTATCGCCAACAAACCCCAGACTGATACCACCGTTAGTACTAACAGTGTTTACATCATAAGTTTTTAGGAGTAGATTTTTTGAATATTCAATTTGATAATTGTTAAGGTACCTTAAGATAATTTCTTGGTCTATAGGCATATACTCAATAGGCTCTCTATAATAGTGAATTTTTTGATAATCAAATGTAAAACCCACCACCATCCTGTTTAGAATATAGATCTGTAAAACACCATAAGAACATATTTCGTAATTTTTACCTTTCTGCGGCTCATGTTCTAAAGGCTCGCCAAACACACTTATGACATGAAGCTTACTTGCTCCTAATTCTAAACCCTTAAATTTTTTTATTACTATGAATTCTTCAACGTCTTGAAACGATACTCTAATCATTCTTCTCTCTTAATTAACTGCAAAGTAATATTGTTGTTCTTATTAACCAAAATTTCAGCTTATATAAGATTGTCTGCTTAAACCGCATATTTAATTACAGTGCTGTAACTACGAATGGGAGACTATGAATACCGTGACATCGAGATATAAAAAGATTAAGCTTGTTTATATTTGTCCTATTAAATAAAAAATAACTTATGACATTATTCGAAGAGTGTAAAGAAGCCTTGAAACAAGATTTTAATCTCGTAAATAATGAGAAGGAAGTAACAAAGCTTCTCCAAACCTTTCCTTTGAAGGGAAACTATATGGTTTGGGGTAAGATTGAGTATAAAGATTATGACTGTATGGAAGAGTTGTTAAGTGATTTCTCAGATCTAGCGAAGATCCATTTCTACGTTCTAGCTGATAATGCAGATATACCTATCTTCAAGTCTAATCTAAAACTAATAATAGATAATATTTGCGATATTATGGCGTTATCTCCTAAAGTTTATATTTTTGATGAAAATGTTGTAATAGAGCCATTATTCCCTAGTTATACTTTGAGAGTAGGTCAAAAAAATAGTGGGACAGATAGATTAACTATTTAGTACAGCGCTATCCTCTCGGATGATGTGCCGCATGCAACTGTTGCAATCTTGCCGTCGCCACATGGGTATAAATCTGCGTGGTGGACAAGTCACTGTGTCCCAGTAATAACTGCACGCTACGTAAGTCCGCGCCATGATTAAGCAAATGCGTGGCAAAGGCATGACGTAAGGTGTGCGGTGACAGCTCTTTATCGATACTAGCAACTTGTGCATACTTTTTTAATAGATACCAAAAGTTCTGCCGCGTCATATAACCGCCTTGCACTGTCAAAAACACCGCTTGGCAATTGCCAGATTTTAGATGGGCAATCAACTCACCGCGTCCATGGGACAGATAATCTTCTAGCGCATCCGCTGCATATTCGCCCAGTGGTACCAGCCGCGTCTTATTACCTTTACCTGTGATTTGTAGCCAGCCTGAATTGAGATTGACTTGCTCAAGTGATAGGTTAATCAGCTCACTGACACGTAGACCACACGCATAAAGCACTTCTAGCATAGCCTTATCGCGCAGGCCCAAAGCCGTACTGGTATCGGGCGCAGCGAGTAGGTTATCGACATCCGCTTCGCTCAAATCTTTCGGCAATGGACGTCCAAGCTTTGGGCTTTTGATGCGCTCACACGGATTGTCCTCACGCAGATTACTCGCAATCATCCACAAATAAAACTGACGCAAGCTTGAGAGCATGCGTGCTTGAGTACGCGGCGTTTTACCTTCTTGAGTGAGAAGAGATAAGCACTGCAGCACGTCATCGGGCTGCCAGCGTGTGAGCGCGATAGGATTGGTCAACTCACAAGAGCGCAGGTCGCGCACATAAGCGTTACGGGTACGCGTCGCCAAACCGCGAGCCAGCATGGCTTGACGAAACTCAGTCATATAAGCTGGTTCATCATCTACGGCAAGCGACTTGGGCTGCCTTTGTTGTACGGCACGATCACGGCTCATAAGACAATTCTCAGTAAATGACTGAAGACAAAGAGTAGATTAGATGAATCACGCGCCTTTCTTTTTGACCAAATAACGATAAAGCGTATTATTCGTCAGTATTTCATTGTCGCCCGCGACCGTGATTTCATCAGGATCGATATCCAAACTCACGTTTTCAGCCAGTGTTTCTTGATTTAATAATTCATGACCCAAATGACGACAGAAATTAGGGATGTCGCGGGTAGTGGCAGGATCAGTGGCAAGTATTTCAACCACATCGCCACCATCCGCTTGACGCATGATTCGATGCAGCATCATCACAGGTTCAGGACATATCAGTCCTTGCGTGTCTAAATGATGATTGATAGTCGGTTGCATAGTAGAAGTGGTCATAATATATTTTTGATTCAATAACGGAGGTTTGTAGTATAAGGGTGGTGCATAAAAAGCGCTCTGCTGGGATAAATTTTCCTCGCTTGCTGTGCCGTTGCAGACAGAGGCTTCAAAAAATCTATCCCAGCAGCACTGTATGCTTTTTAAATCAACGATACATTTATTGAGGTGCTTTCATTCGTGCTGCTTACGTCTCTTCAACAATGTCAGCGTCTTCTTGTATTTCTAAAAAGTTAAAAAAGCGTTTAAAAGTCACTTTGAATAAAAATGCCACGCCCAGCCAACAGGATAGCCCCAACCATGCAGTATTGGAAAAAAGCAACTCACCGACCAAAATAATGGTCGATACGCCAATACTAAGCGCAATCATAGAGGGTTGATTTAGGCGATAACGATAAATCACTAACGCATCATAAATAGTAATAGGAATCGTCAGCGCAACCAACGCATACGGCAAATTATAAAACAACTGATACAGCAGCTGATTGTCATGGAACGCTTTAATGCTAGCGATGGTGCCAAAGACCACAAAAGCGAGAATAGCCGCATAAATAAGATAAATCGCTATTTGGTTGGCACGCTGAGCACCTTTGATGCGAGCGATGGCAAGGGGCGCAAAACCATGTTGCGACTTATTGTGCAAGGCTTGGTCTGGGGCAATGGTCATAGTAATCAATCATGTATTCGTTTAGAGGTACGATAAATCAAGAAGTAGCAGGGTTTACAAGCAAATGTGTCACTTCATTAATCCGCTTTGATAGCGTCAATAGCGATACTGCTATTAGGATCAGCAAAATAAGTCGACATTAGGATACAGGCAGAAATGTCATCAATCGGATCACGCTCATGTTTAATCCAGCCATTCTCCCATGCGATTTCTCGTGCTGCAATGGACGTTAGGCGCTCATCACACAAAGAGACAGTCACAGGCAGATGTTGCTCCATGATTCTATGCGCAAGGCGGCGGGCAAATTTATGCGCGCGCTTAGACAGCATGGAGCTGCTACCATCCATATTCAGTGGTAAACCTACTACTACTTTTGTGACGCCCCAAACCTTAATGATTCCCAGTAGGTTATCCCAATCTGGTTGCCCGTTATCCATCGCCAAAATATCAAAGGCACGCGCAGTTTCGGTCACTGTATTGCCTAATGCCATACCCATCTTTTTGACCCCATAATCTAGAGCCAAAATAAGATGCGGTTTGACGACTGGTTCAGAAACGCTCTCATCGATCGCTTCTATGGCCTCTGTTATAAGCATGCTATCTACCATAATAAAGGGGATTTCCTATAGTTAGGTATGTATTCATGGGACTTGTCAGACAAGCGATATTAATCATAAAAAACGATAATACTAAGCATGACCAATATCACTACTTAAATAATCAAAATTCACGCCAATCTTGTCAGCGGCAATTTGCCAACGCTCTTCAAACGGCGTATCAAACAATAAGTTTAGATCGGCTGGGCACACCAACCAGTCGCCACTACCAAGCTCTTGTTCTAGCTGCCTTTTGCCCCAACTGGCATGCCCCAAGCACAGCTGATAATGACCAACGCCTTGACCTGCCGCAATACGCTTAAGAATATCTTGGCTCGTCGTAATACAGACATTTTCTGAAATCGCAAAAGAGGAGGCCCATTCTGGCTGGCCAGTATGCAGCACAAAGCCAACCTCAGGGTACATAGGGCCACCTTCTAATGCCAAATCTTCCATCACTTGCGGATCCGTCACCTCAATATCCAAATCTTCTAACAGCTTGCCGACTCGAGCTTGTCCCAGCGGACGATTAACCATAAGACCGAGCGCACCATGCTTATCATGACGACAAATATAAATTAAGGCCTGTGCAAACCTTGGGTCTGACAGCTCTGGTGCCGCGATTAAAAAATGATGGGTCAAATTGGCTTTAGACATAGAAACAAACACAACCTAAATAAAGGTGAGAGACCACTATATGGCGATAATGAGTAGAAAATCAACCAAAGCCGTTGTTTATCAATGATTCGTCAATAATCAGTTAATGATTAAAAACCACTGAATTATTTAACATCGGTTAATAAACTACGAGCATGGTCACGCGTGATATCAGTGATGACCACGCCGCCTGACATACGTGCCAGCTCATCGACTTGCGCCTGATCGGTCAGTATCACAAGCTCGCTTTCCGTCTGCTCTTGATGGTGTTTTTGTACCAAGATATGCTGATGCGCTTGCGCCGCAACCTGTGCTTGGTGAGTAATGGCAAGCAATTGCTGCGTTTGTCCAAGCGCGCGTAATAGCTCACCGACCACTTGCGCCGTTCCGCCACTAATACCGACATCGACCTCGTCGAATACCAACATAGGCTTGGCAGCATTATCGTCGTCATTGGTTGCTTGTAGTACTTGCATCACTAGCGCCATACGTGACAGCTCACCGCCTGAGGCGATTTTATGTAGCGGTTGCATTGGCATACCCACATTGGCACTAAACAACAAGTCAATATCAAAGCAGCCTTGCACGTTATATTGGCTAGGATCTGATTTTTTGGTAAAGACAAATTCACAGCGTGCGTTGGGTAGGGCAAGAGGTTGCAATTGTTTAATAAGCTGTTTACTGACTACGGGCGCAGCTTTCGAGCGCGCTTTATTTAATTGCGTAGCCAATGCCAGATAGTTTTGCCAAGCTTCTTCAATTTGTGACGCCATCGCATCGCTGCTTGGCTCATTTTCTAACTGCTCTAATTGCTCCTGCCAGCCCTTTGCTTCATTAATCAAATCGCCAGCTGGCAAATTATGCTTGCGTGATAAACGATGACCTAGGCTGATTAAATTGTCCAATGCTTGCAAACGTTCAGGGTCTGGTAATTGCTGCTCAGCGTAGTCTGAGAGTAATGCTGTCACTTCCGTGATTTGCTGCTGCGCCAAATGTAGCTGTTCAGAAGCTTGTTCAAAGGTTTGACTGACACCAATTTGGTGATCACAAAGCTTAATCGCCTGTCCTAGCAAGGTCATGACATCTGGCTCGTCAGTATCATTATCCAGTAGGTGCAAACCATGACTGGCCTCGGTCATCAGCGCTTCGATGTTAGATAGCTCTTCGTGCTCCGCTTCGACTTCGGCATAGTCGACAGCCAGCAATGGGGCAATATCTGCCAGCTGGCTTTGTAATAGTTGGATACGATCTTGACGTTGGGATTCGCGGCTAGCGATGTCATCGGCGCGGCGTCTGAGCTGTTGATACTGCTGATAGCTGTTTGCCGTCTGAGCAGCAAGAGGCGTTATCTGCGCCATCTCATCGAGCCATTGCACCACAAATTGCGGTTTTAACAGGGCTTGCTGAGCGTGTTGACTGTGAATATTGACCAGTAACGCGCCTAAGCTTTTTAACTCAGCTAAGCTAACTGGTGTGCCATTCAACCATGCTTTTGAGCGGCCAGTATTGCTCAATTGACGACGAATCAATACTTCGGGTTCTTCTAGCAAGCGGTCATTTTTGACAAACCAATCAGCGACAACAGGATTGTTTTCTACATCGAACTGCGCGTAGATATCCGCGTGCGCTGCGCCATGTCTGACCATTGCACTGTCTGCGCGCTCGCCCACACACAAGGACAATGCATCCAGTAACAGCGACTTGCCAGCCCCTGTCTCACCAGTGATGACATTAAAACCTCCAGCCACGTTCAGCTCATGCTGAGCGATTAACGCAAACTGGTGTAAAGTTAATGATACTAGCATCAACGCCTCTCATGACAGACCATGAACCTCACATATAAGGCTTAGAAGTCATATCTAAAATAGAATGAATAAAGGAATGAGTTGGTTCAGTGAATCGTGCTAATAGATAAATGTGATTGGCAAATATTATGGTGTTAAATGCTTTTAAATACAAATATTAAAGCCTGTAAATACAATAAATTGGTTTAAGAGGTGTCTTATCAAACAGAATTTACTGGTCGCTGTAACAAACTTTATAGAGATAATGTGGTAGCATAATCTCACATAATGATAAACTCACACTTAGAGTTTTATGCATAGTACGGCATAACACCGAGTCATAATCTCGTAAAATTAGACGCATATAGTAAGAAACGTATGCGTATCAAATATTATGCTAATTGTTACGTCAGAATATTTTTATAGAACTTGTCGCTATATAGCGTGCAGGTTTCTAGAACAAAAGTACATAGCATTTAAAATTGAGCGCTTCTTTAAAAACGCCCACACCAGCTGATTCAAATCAGTTACTTATTTTTTAGTTTTGCAATAATTATTTGATAAGGAAGCCACTATGACAGCGGCGCAATTTACTAATGTAACCGTCAATGCCCAAGCGACAGTATCTTATGATGGTCGTTGTTCAAGCCATACTATTATGTTTGAAGACGGTCGCCACAAAACATTGGGTATTATTTTACCTTGTGATAATCTGGTTGAGCATTATCATTTTAGTACCAACACCTCTGAGCGTATCGAAATCACTAGTGGTGAGTGTGAGGTCAAGATAAATGGTGATGAAGAGTTCAGCTACTACCGTGCAGGTCAATCATTTGTAGTCGAAGGCAATAGTGGCTTTAACCTACGTACCGAAGAGATTGTTCAGTATGTCTGCCATTTAGAAGGCTAATGTGTTTGGCAGCGTGATGTGCCAATATTATGACGCCACATCGAACACACTCAAAAAATAAACAATATCGGATCGGTATTGTTTATTTCTTTTTTTGACAGCCGTTTTTGTCAGACGTTATTGATAACCAGCCGTAGATCGATTGGTACCATCAAGTCATACTCCCTTTTTATTCTATCGCATTGCGCGATACCCACTTATATTCAATAGGCCTACTATGGCAAAACCCATTTATTTTTATGGCATTCACGCGATTGATGCCTTACTTGAACACCGTCCACTTGATGGACTTAGCCTATTTGTACAGCAAGGACGCGAGAGCGACAGTCATGTACAAGCTATCATGTCACAAGCTCGTGACAATGGTATCAGCATTCAGATGGCACAAAAAGACAAGCTGGCGCAATTGTGTGGTAGCCCGCAGCATCAAGGTGTTGTGCTTCACGCTCGTTCATTGGGTTTTGCTGATGAAGGTTTGCTGGACACGATTGCTGGACGTGAGCAGTGTCTGTTACTAGTGCTTGATCAAATCACTGACGCGCACAACTTTGGCGCTTGCTTGCGTACGGCCGTGGCGATGGGTGTCGATGCAGTCGTTTGTCCAAAACATCATGCGGCAAGCCTGACACCAACCGTTGCTAAAGTCTCAGTTGGTGCAGCAGAAATGATGCCGATTATCAGCGTCACCAACTTGGCACGTGCGCTATCGCAGATTAAAGAGGCAGGCGTTTTTGTGTTTGGTACGGCATTGAATGCAGATGCAAAACCGATTCATGCGGCTGATTTGACCGGAAAGACAGCGATTATCATGGGTTCAGAAGGAGAGGGAATGCGTCGCCTGACGACAGAGAGCTGCGATGAGCTGGTTTATATCCCGATGTCAGGCAATGAGCATGGCAACCTACAAAGCCTAAATGTGAGTGTTGCCACCGGTATGGCGCTATATGAGGTCAATCGGCAGCGTACTTTAGCTGCTGGGCAAGCGTAAGATATTCTTCATGTAGGGGCGCAAGCTTGGCATATAGGGAGGCAAGGTCACTTTCATTAAGTATGACATTGTCTGCATGACGATTGCGCTCTTCACGGCTTAACTGGTTGGTCATAATTGCTTTGATCTTTTGTACACTTTGTTCATCACGCTCGCTGGCCCGTGCAAGCTGTGTATCTTCAGTGGCGTCCATGACTAGAATGCGTTGGCATAGATTGGCAAGCCCAGCTTCGGCGGCTTCAATGAGCAGAGGCGCTGACAACACCGCATAAGGTGAGGTGCTGTTTACTAATTGTGCTTTTGCTGCCTCCCGTATCGCTGGATGCGTGATTGCTTCCAACTCAATAAGGGCTTCAGGATGAGTGAATACATGTGTTCTTACTGCTGCTCGATCCATGGTTCCATCACCATTTAATACCCAATCACCGAATTTTTTCTGGATTTTGCGCAAGGTTGAGCTGCCTTTAGCAACGATTTCATGGGCAATCACATCCGCATCAATGATGTCTATACCTTGCTTAGCAAACCAAGCGCTGGCAGCCGATTTACCGCTACCGATGCCACCTGTTAGACCGACGACTAACGTCTTGCTCTTGGTTGATAGGTTTTGCGGTTGATGTGAATAAGGAGATTGGGCAGTATGTTTTGACATAATAATGACTTATCTAATTAATATAATAATGATGGCAGTTACAAATTGGAAAAATGGTTTTTGAAGATAAAATATATAACTGGTTCAATTCAAAACAAATAAGTAGCGACTGGTATAAATTTTTCGCAGTCTCTGTCACGCTTTGCGAACAGCCCGAAAAAAACTTATTCCAGTAGCATAAAACTATTGATGTATCGATTTTCGCGACTATAACTACCGAAAAATTGCTAAAGCAACTTATTAAGTATACATACCAAGATACCAACTGACGATATCTGAACCGTATAATAATGCAACAATACCTGCCACAGCGATATAAGGCCCAAATGCGAAGGGTCGACTCTCGCCTTGTTTTTTCATCAAAATCAGCCCAACGATAGAGCCTAGCAGGGATGATAACAAAATAATCAACGGCAACATCATTGGCCCAAGCCAAGCACCTAGCACGGCCAATAACTTAAAGTCCCCTTGACCCATACCATGCTTCTTAGTGATGAGATAAAATATCTTAACCACAATCCATAATGACAAAAACCCAAGCAATAAGCCCCAAATCGACTGAGTGGGGGAGACAAACCAGCTTTGTGAATTGACTGCCAATCCCAAACCCGCCAATGGAAACGTTAGACGATCGGGCAATAACTGCGTATCAAAATCAATGCCTGTCAAAGCGACGAGCGTCCATACCAAAACTAATGCCGATAACCCTGTCGCACTGACTCCAAATTGATAAATTACCAACACGGATAGCAATGCAGTGACCAGCTCGACCAAGGGATAGCGCAGACCAATTGAGGCCTTACAGTCTGAACAACGGCCGCGTAGTACCAACCAGCTGATTAGAGGGATGTTTTCATACCATTTAATTTTATGAGCACAGTGCGGACAGCGGGAGGCAGGTCGGCTCAAAGTAATGGGTTGATCTTTTGCTACGATGCTGTTTATAGGCTGCGTATGTTCGCGCGGTATATCAGATTGATCAGACATAAACTGACTACATTCTTGTCGCCAATCATAGATCATCCTCAATGGTATACGATGAATCACAACGTTCAAAAAACTGCCAACACAAAGGCCCAATAAACCAAATACGACTAAAGCCACCGTCATATTGTCTTGTAATAATTGTATAAATTGCATCAAATCGTTATCCTACCACTGAACCCATTTGGAATATCGGCAAGTACATCGCAATCACTAGACCACCTACCAATACCCCTAGCACCGCCATAATGAGTGGTTCCATCAAACTGGTTAAGCCGTCCACCGCATTGTCGACTTCGTTTTCGTAATAAACCGCCACTTTATCGAGCATCTCTTCTAAACTACCAGATTCTTCACCAATGCCGACCATTTGAATGGCCAAACTTGGGAACAGGTTGGTTGAGCGTATCGAAAATTGTAACTGTTGCCCAGTTGATACATCGTTTTTGATTTGCTGAATGGCATTATAAAATACGATGTTATTGGCCGCGCCCGCTGTAGAATCTAGGGCATCAATCAGTGGTACACCAGCTGCAAAGGTCGTCGATAGCGTACGAGCGAAACGGGCAATCACAGCCTGATAAGCGATATTGCCAAATATAGGTGCTTTTAACGCTGCTCTGTCTAAAAAGTCACGGAATTTTTTAGAGCGTTTCTTTCCTTCTGAAAAACCAATGATGGCGCCACCAATGATAGCAATCAAAATGAACCACCATGATTGCATCCACTCCGACATACCAACTACCATTTGCGTAAACGCTGGCAGCTCGGCACCAAACGACTCAAACAAGCCGGAGAATACAGGCACAACTTTAATCAGCAAAATCATGGTAACAATAATTGCCACGATAATAACCGCAATGGGATATTTCATGGCTTTTTTGATTTTTGCTTTGAGCAACTCGCTTTTTTCTTTATAGGTTGCCACTCGCTCAAGCATGGTTTCGAGCGCACCCGATTGTTCGCCAGAATCAACCAGTGAACAAAAAAGATCATCAAAATAGCGAGGGTGTCTACGTAATGCCGATGCAAAAGTACCGCCTGCTTCAATGTCCGCTTTTATCTGTAATACCAACTCTTTCATACTAGGGTTATCAAGCGAGTCAGCGACAATCTCAAAGGACTGAGTCAGCGGCACGCCAGCTTTCATCATCGTGGCCAACTGACGAGCAAAAATAGCAATATCAATAGGCTTAATAGATTTTTTGAAGGTATAAAGAGGTTTTGGCTTTTTCTTAATACCTTTAACTGTAATGCCTTGTTTACGCAAAGTCGCTTTCGCCAGCTCTAAACTGCGGCTGGTAGTCTCGCCCTTTACCTTTTGGCCGCGCCGGTTCACTCCATCATAGACAAAGTCTAACAGCATATCGGTCTTAGCTTTTGCCATGTTACTACCCTTAAAAAATGTCTGATTGGATACCAAAAAACAGGAACGACGCTTAGTTTATATCATCAACTTTACGTACTTCATTTTAGCGCAAAAAACCAGTGTCTATCTGTTTTATTTTTAAGTACTGGAGGTCACCATTGAATTTATACCTATTCAGAGGTCACACGCATCATTTCCTGAATACTGGTGACGCCTTGTAAGACTTTTAAAATACCGGAGCGACGTAGATCTCGAAAGCCATTTTTTAGGGCAGCGTCTTTAATGTCTATCGCATTGCCGTCTTCCATAATAATTCTTGAGATATCAGGGCTGACTTTCATCACTTCATAAATACCCACACGCCCTTTATAACCTTCGCGGCATTCATTACAGCCTACAGGTTCATAAATCACATTGTCTGGGTTGTCCAAGTCGGCATCTATGAAACCAAGTTCAATCAGACTTTGTCGCGGAATATTGAGGGGTTTTTTACAGCTTTTACATAAGCGCCGTGCCAAGCGCTGGGCAATAACCA
Source organism: Psychrobacter sp. AOP22-C1-C5 (assembly GCF_052378885.1). Classification (NCBI taxonomy): domain Bacteria; kingdom Pseudomonadati; phylum Pseudomonadota; class Gammaproteobacteria; order Moraxellales; family Moraxellaceae; genus Psychrobacter; species Psychrobacter sp. AOP22-C1-C5. The sequence continues at coordinate 48,063 of NZ_JBQSYC010000003.1, forward strand.
AGTTCACAGACGTGGCAATATTAAAGGAGGCCACACCCATGTTGCGCAGACGGGTTAACGTCTCAGGTGCTGAGTTGGTATGTAAGGTTGAAAGTACCATGTGCCCTGTTTGAGCCGCTTTAATTGCAATCTCGGCCGTCTCAAGGTCACGAATCTCACCCACCATCACAATATCAGGATCTTGACGCAAAAAAGACTTGAGCGCGTTGGCAAACGTCAAACCCACCTTGGGGTTTACGTTGACCTGATTAATGCCTTCTAAGTTAATCTCGACTGGGTCTTCAGCGGTTGAGATGTTGGTGGCCCCAGTATTCAAAATATTAATACCTGTGTACAGTGAGACCGTTTTACCAGAACCAGTAGGACCAGTAATAAGGAGCATGCCTTGCGGCTTATGAAGCGCTTCTAAAAACATCTCCTTTTGATCAGGCTCATATCCCAAGGCTTCAATACCAAGCATGGCTGAAGAAGGATCCAAAATACGTAGAACGACTTTTTCGCCAAACAACGTCGGTAAAGAGTTAACACGAAAATCAATGGCTTTACTTTTAGAAATCTTCAGCTTAATACGCCCATCTTGTGGTACACGGCGCTCTGAGATGTCCATCTGTGACATCACTTTTAAGCGCGCGGCAATTTTTCCTGAGAGCTGTACAGGCGGACTGGCCATTTTTTGCATCACACCATCAACGCGAAAACGAACGCGATACGTCTTTTCGTAAGGTTCAAAATGCAAGTCGGATGCACCCATACGAATGGCATCAACCAGCATTTTATTGACAAACTTTACAACAGGCGCTTCATCAACGCCATCTGCAAGTTTGGTTTCACCTTCCTCATCTTCTCCCTCTTCAAACCCAACGTTCAAATCACTGTCAGAGAAGCTACCAAAACTTTGCATCGTGTCTGCGTAAAGATTTTCGATATGCCTTTTAAGCTTATCTTCTTCGACGACGATGGTTTCAATTGAAAGGCGAGAATTAAAAGCAATGGCATCAATGGCATCTACACGCGTTGGGTCACTTAACGCGACAAATAAGCGTTGGCCTCGCTTAAAGAGGGGCAGAGCATTGAACTTACGAACGATTTTTTCGTCCACTAAGTCTTTTGGAACCACATCAACGTTTAGTGCATCAAGATCGAATAAAGGGTCGCCAAAGGCTTGCGACAGCATTTGAGCAAGATGATAAGCATCGGCCAGTTTGTTATCTACTAGATATGACACGAGTCCTATTTGTTGTTGCTGCGACTCGACTTGCGCCGTTTTCATGTTCGCTTCGCTCACGATACCTTCGCTGATCAGCTGCTGCGCTAACCCGCCATACTTACTCGTTGTGATGGACATTAGGACCTCTCCTTGATACCAAGTACTGTGCATACTTACCCAAAATTTGCATACTATTTATAACGACCAATAAACGCTTTGCTTAAGTAATCGGCAGCCAGTTGACTGTTAATAGTAGAAGTCAATGAAACGTTACTTTTACAAAGATCTTATATGTCGGTATTTTTAATAGTTTGTGTCTCTTAATGAGGTATGCCGTTAGCAGCTTAATGAATCAGATTTTGATAATATTATGTTGTTTATGGGTGTCGTGCGATGGGACTTTGCTTTAGTTTAAAGACTTTATATGAACTATTAAACCAATTATGCGCAGAAAACCGCTGCGTCATATTGCGCTAATGAAATAGGCACGTTAAGCGTCTGCTCGTTTCTGGTAGTAGCATACTATAGCACTTGTCAATTATTTGTTATACTGGCGCGCATATTAGCCGAATTGGCATGAATACATGAGACAAGGTAGATGAATATGCAAGCTTGGGTAATTGGCAATTGGAAGCAGAATCCAGCAACAAGCCGCGACGTCGATGCGCTGTTAAATGATTTAGTAACTGCACTTGAGACACAGGTGCCAGCCGATACAGCGCTTTCAAAAAATCGTTGCAAGTTGATGATAGCACCAAGCTGCATCCATCTGGCAGCTGTCAGTACGCGTCTAAAAGACAGCTCAGTACTGTGCGCCGCCCAAAACATCAGCGAGCATAGTGCGAGCACTGGCGCATATACTGGGGATTGCTCAGCGCAGCAAGTAGCAGATTCTGGCGCTACTTGGACACTACTCGGTCACTCTGAGCGTCGTCAGTACCATAAGGAGTCTCATCACAGTCTGGTCAAAAAACTAAGTCATGCCCTTGCACAAAACCTAGGCGTGGTGCTTTGTATTGGCGAAACTCAGACACAGTACGATGATAAGCAAACCCTTGAAGTCATTGATACTCAGTTATCGGTGATCAAAGACTTACTTGCTCAGCAACCAGAACTGGTTTCATCGTTATCTGAGCAATTGATCATCGCGTATGAACCTGTATGGGCTATTGGTACGGGTAAAGTACCAACCGTCGAAGAAGTCAGCAAAACTCATGAGCATATTAAGCAAACAGTAGCCGAATTTACTAAGACGACAGAAGGCACAACAGTTTTATACGGTGGTAGTGTCAATATGGCGAATGCAGACGCCTTTGCAGCTGATCCTATGATTGATGGCGCACTGGTTGGTGGCGCTTCATTAAAGGCAGAGAGTTTTTTGGCCATCGCCAATGCTTTCAATCAGGCCAACACTGAACTTGTCTAAGCAGATCTGAGCAAGATTTGGAGAATGCATTTCTAATTTGCGTATAAAATGTATTTATCAGTTGGAAAAAGTAGGTTTAACAGTGCCCTTGCAATCGTGTACAATGCGCCTTATTTATATAATCGATTTGGCGTCGTTACACGCTGATCGCTCCCCTTATTATAGTTAAGATTTATTTTCCGTTATCAGTCGTCATTATGCGGCAAAAGAGGCCACCATGTTTACGTTTATATTAGCCCTGCACATTATCGTGGCAATTGCCATGATCGGCTTGATCTTGATACAGCATGGTAAAGGGGCAGACGCCGGAGCTTCTTTTGGGGCTGGCTCGTCAGGTACCGTATTTGGTGCAGCAGGCACTGCCAACTTTTTGACGCGTGCAACAGCCGTATTGACCGTCATATTTTTTATTACCAGTATGACCCTTGCTGTGCATGCTCGTAAGCAGGCTGAAGATCAGTTTCGTTTAGATGCACCAGTTTCAGCGCCGCAAACGCCGCGCCCATTGACGCAAAACCCTCAGTAATGGTCTTTTAAACAAGCAGCCCTTGCTATTTTGGTACGTTAGATTTACAATGCTTTTCTGTTTTTACCGCTACCTTTTATCGACGCCTACCTTACGCGTTATTTATGATAAAGTTGAGGCGAAAAATAGAATAGTAAGAAAATGCGATTGTGGTGGAATTGGTAGACACGCCATCTTGAGGGGGTGGTGGCGCAAGCTGTGGGGGTTCAAGTCCCCCCAATCGCACCAAGTTTTTATGACGCAGCACAGCGTAAAGGTCAGTTTTTTAGTTGTCATCTGGTTCATTTAGATTTATTTTAAATTAAACGTTGACAGTTCAATTAAACCTCCCTATAATGTGCGTTCTAGATTGATGCGGGGTGGAGCAGTCTGGTAGCTCGTCGGGCTCATAACCCGAAGGTCGTTGGTTCAAATCCAGCCCCCGCTACCACTTTTTATACTGATGTTTTGTACACTAAATTTGTCAGTAACGATTAGCCCACCATTATGTTTGTGGGTTTTTTTGTATCTGATGGTCTGTGTTATCGCGGTATCTATCCTACTTGTGCTAAGCTCTAGGTCTATAGAGTACAATCATACTCTTCGTCACTTATCGCTATTAGCGCGATTTTTCTTAAGCAACACTATCTATTATTCCTAACTCTTTTATCGATAGTACTGCTTTATGAATAATAAAAGCATTGTCTGACTGAGCTTGATGTTTGCTATGCTCATCCTTATATAAATGCACAACACGCAATAGTTATGGTTTAAAGTGTAGATTGTGGTTTAAAATATAATAGTCATCGTGACTACTACGAGCAAAAATACTCCGATATTTTGAGACGGTTTACCAAGTACGTTAAATACGTGAATAGGAAAATATAAATAGATTATGAAGCTTTCGACCAAAGTTGCAGAACTGACCAATATTATTGCCCCTGCAGTAGCCGCCTGTGATGTGGCGCTATGGGGCATAGAATTCGCGCCACAAGGCCGCCGCTCTTTGTTACGTATTTATATTGAAGCATTGCCAGAAGAGCAAGCTCAAGATAAGCAAGTGACTATTGAAGATTGCGCAGCGGTGAACCATCAAGTGAGCGGTATTCTTGAGGTTCATGATCCCATCGCCGGTGAGTACATTTTAGAAGTGTCATCACCAGGGTTTGATCGCGCCTTTTTTTCAGATGAGCAAATGCATGCTTATGTTGGTCAAAAAGTGAGCTTACGTCTGATTCAAGCCATTGGCGAGGGTGATCAAAAACGCCGTAAAGCAACGGGTACGTTAGACAGTATTGATGCAAATTCTTTAAGACTTACGTCAAGTGATGGCGAGCAATTCGAGATTGCATTAAGTAATATTGATAAAGCCAATTTGATTTATGAAGATGCGTAGTCTATTGATGGGTTTGATATAAGAACCTACTTAATTGAGTGTAATAGATTGAGCAGTACATAATAAATCAGCGTGATAATATCCAAATAGCTTGCGGTGAGATCACAGTACTGATACACAAATTATAAAATTTAAGTCAATTAAAAAATGATAGGACAGGTATAGCATGAGTCGTGAAATCTTAACGGTAGTAGAAACTGTCAGTAATGAGAAGGGCTTAAATCCTGAAGATATCTTTGAAGCCATAGAAGACGCTTTGGTGGTATCGACTAAGAAAAAAGTCTATACCGAGCAGCCAGAAGTGGCTGTACGAGTTGTTATTGATCGTACAACAGGCGATTATGATACTTATCGTTATTGGACAGTAGTTGCAGATGAAGATCACGAAATGCCTGCCTGTCAGTTAGCGATTAGCGATCTTGACGAAGAAGAATGGTCAATTGGCGATGTCAAAGAAGAACAGATCGAATCTATCGAATTTGGTCGTATTGCCGCCACCCAAGCCAAACAAGTCATTATCCAAAAAATCCGTGAAGCTGAGCGTGCGTTAGTTGCTGATGCTTTTGAGCCACGTGTTGGTGAAATGATGTATGGCGAAGTCAAAAAACAGACTCGCGACGGTTATATCATCGATTTGGGTGACAATGCAGAAGGGTATTTATCACGTGATCAAATGCTGCCACGTGAGCAGCTACGTGCCAAGTCTCGTATCAACGCTATTTTATATCATGTGAACCGTGAAAACCGCGGTGCACAATTATTGCTGTCTCGTACGCATCCTGAAATGCTATCAGCATTGATGCAAAAAGAAGTACCTGAGATTGCAGAACAAATTATCGAAATTCGCAATGTCGCTCGCTTGCCGGGCACACGTGCTAAAATAGCTGTGAAGACGAACGATCATCGTATTGATCCAGTTGGCGCTTGTATTGGTATGCGTGGTACACGTATTCAAGCAGTACAGCAAGAACTTGATGGTGAGCGTATTGACGTGGTGGTATGGTCGGATGATCCTGCACAATTTATTATCAGCGCTTTAGAACCTGCTGATGTTAGCAGTATTATTTTAGATGAAGATACAAAAACAGCTGATATTATCTTTAGTACCAATGATCAGTTGGCGCGCGCGATTGGTTCACAAGGTCAGAACGTGCGTTTGGCTTCTGAGTTGACAGGCTATAAGCTAAATATGATGCTTGAAGAAGAGTATCAGCGACGTCAAGAAAACGAATCTAAGGCGTTCATTGAGTTATTCTATGAGCGTTTAGAAGTCGATAAAGACCTAGCACAAGCGCTTGTTGATATCGGTTTTACCAGTATTGAAGAAGTGGCTTACGTACCCGTTGAAACCTTTTATGATATCGAAGGTCTAGACGATGAAGCGATTGAGATGATTCAAGAGCGTGCGAAAGAAGTGGTCATCGCTGATGAGCTGGTCAAACAACAGAACATGAAAGAGCCAAGTCAAGAGCTACAAGAGCTTGAAGGTATGACAGTTAGTTTGGCCTATAAAATGGCACAAAAAGACATTCTTACCGTTGATGATTTGGCAGAACAAGCCGTCTTTGATCTAGAAGATATCGAAGGTTTAGACTCTGAAACCGCAGGAAAACTCATCATGAAAGCTCGGGAATCTTGGTTCAATGAATAAGCGGTAACTGCATATCGCTGTCTTTTAGTGATATGCTATCGAAACTAAAGTGCTGGTATGCATGTAGTATGAATACTGGCCTTACCCCAATCATTTGTAGCCAACAACTGAATTGAACATATAGCAAATAATAGACAGTAGGTGATAATAAATGGCAGATAAGACCGTCAAAGAACTGGCAGATATGGTAGGCAAAACCCCAAGTGCTGTAAAACAGCAATTGGTAGATGCTGGACTGCCTGCTCGTGCAGAGGGTGACTTAGTCACTGAGCTTGAGCAAGAGAAGTTGGTGACGTATTTAAAGCAAAGTCATGGTCAGCAAGAAAAGCGTCGTATTAGTCTTAAATCTAAGACGACTAGCACCGCGCGCGTGACCGGCTCTTCAGGAAAGTCTAAGAGCGTCAATGTGGAAGTGCGTAAAAAGAAAGTATTCGAAAAGCCTGATCCAGAAAAAATGGCTGAAGAATTGGCTGCGCGTGAGCAAGCGATGATTGAGTCGCAAGAACGTGCTGCTAAAGACGCAGAAGAACGCGCGGCTACTAAGAAAAAATCTGAAGAGCGTCAAGCTGCAACCCTAGCAGCGATGCGTGCAAGCCTCGGTTCTAGCAGAAAATCAGATGATAAGAACGATGATATCTCGACTTCAGTGGTTGTGAAAAAAGGTGGCAAGGCGACTGTTGAAGTTAAGCCTAAAGAGCAACCTAAGAAGAAAGTCGCTGCGACAAAACCAAAGGTTGAAACAGCAGCGGAACGTAAAGCTCGTGAAGCGCGTGAGAAAGAAGAAACCCGTCTACGCGAAATCGAGACAGAAACCCGTCGCGCTCAAGCTGAAGAAGCACAGAAACGTACGCTTGAACAAATGCGTAAAATGGCTGGTCAGTATACTGACCGTGAGCCAGTGGCAGAAGTTCGTAAAGATGAACCATTGGCAGAAGGTTTGGTCGGTGATGCGTTAGAAGAGTCTTTTGAAAAAGAGCGTCGTGAAATCAAGCGCGGTGCCAGCACTACTGGTACTCGTGGTCGCCGTCGTAAAAACCAAGATGAGCGTGAGATCAAAAACCGTAAAAACGGTTTGCGTTCAACGCAAGCATCACAGCATAAGTTTGAAAAACCCGTCGAAAAAATTGTTTATGATGTTGAGATCAGTGAGCACATTACTGTTGCAGATCTTGCTCAGCGTATGGCAGTTAAAGCTCGTGAAGTGACCAAACTTCTCATGAAAATGGGCGAGATGGCACGTGAGTCGGATACTATTGATCAAGCAACCGCAAGTTTGCTTGTTGAAGAGATGGGTCACAACCCAGTGCCAGTCAGTGATACAAAAGTTGAAGATGATCTGCAAGATGCTGTTGATGAGCGTAGCAGTAACGTTCAGACGCGTCCACCAGTAGTAACGATTATGGGTCACGTTGACCATGGTAAGACGTCATTACTAGATAAAATTCGTGAAACAAAAGTTGCCACGGGTGAAGCGGGCGGCATTACCCAGCACATTGGTGCTTACCATGTCAAAACCGATCGCGGCGTTATTACCTTCCTTGATACCCCAGGTCACGCAGCCTTTAGTGCTATGCGTTCACGTGGTGCTCAAGCGACGGATATCGTTGTATTGGTGGTAGCAGCTGACGACGGTATGATGCCGCAGACAGCTGAAGCGATTGATCATGCTCGTGCTGCTGGTACGCCAATCATTGTTGCTATCAACAAAATGGACAAGCCAAGTGCCGATCCTGATCGCGTACTTAATGAGTTGACCACAAAAGAGGTAATCTCAGAGGAGTGGGGCGGCGACACACCAATGGCACGTATCTCAGCCAAAACAGGTGAAGGTATTGATGAGCTATTAGAATTCATTAGCCTACAAGCTGAGCTAATGGAATTAGAAGCCCCATTAGACGGTGCTGCACAAGGTGTGGTCATCGAATCAAGACTTGAAAAAGGTCGTGGTCCAGTGGTGAGTGTCCTTGTCAAGAAAGGTACATTGAAGCAAGGCGATTTAGTATTAGCAGGTGAGCACTATGGTAAAGTCCGTGCAATGACGGATGAACATGGTAAACGCATTAACTCTGCTGGTCCTTCTATCCCTGTCGAAATTTTAGGTTTGCCTGAAACGCCAGCAGCTGGTAGTGAATTCTTAGTTGTGACTGATGAGAAAAAAGCACGCGAAGTGGCTGATTTTAGAACCAATCGTGAGCGTGAGCGTCAACTTGAACGTCAGAATGCCATGCGTTTAGAGAGCATGTTCGATCAGATGGGTCAAGGCGATGTGTCATTCTTAAACATCGTACTAAAAACGGACGTACGTGGTTCACTAGAAGCCTTACTTTCGGCCTTGAATGAGCTATCCACTGATGAAGTTAAAGTCAGAGTAATCAGCTCAGGCGTTGGTCCTATTTCTGAGTCTGACGTCACACTTGCTGAGTCTAGCGAAGCAGTACTATTAGGCTTCAACGTCCGTGCAGATGCAACTGCACGCCGTAAAGCAGATTCGGCTAACATGGATATCCGCTATTATAGTGTGATCTATGGTTTGATTGATGATGTTAAAGCGGCAATGAGTGGTATGCTTGCTCCTGAACATCGCGAGAAGATTCTTGGTGTGGCAGACGTTCGTGAAGTATTCCGCTCTAGTAAGTTTGGTGCGGCTGCTGGTTGTATGGTTGTTGAAGGTACGATCTATCGCAACAAACCTATCCGCGTATTGCGTGATGACCAAGTTATCTTTACTGGTCAATTGCAATCATTACGTCGCTACAAAGAAGACGTTAATGAAGTACGTACTGGTATGGAATGTGGCCTAGCCGTTCGTGGCTATGATGTTGAAGCTGGTGATAAGATCGAAGTCTTTGAAATCCAAGAGTTCGCACGTACTATCTAAAGTTACGACTTGATAGTAGAGTATCTAATCATACAATATGTTTTATTGACTAAGTGTGTTAGAAACTCTTTTGATATCCAGCTGTACTTAGGCCTAACAGGTGCACCCTGCTAGGCCTTTTTTAGCAAATATTCGCTCCTAAACTTATGAAAAAATAAAATAAGCCATATTAAACACAAGGTAATAACATGAACCAACGTTTACAACGCTTAGCTGATCAGATTCAGCGTGAGCTTGCCGTTCTTATTCGTGATGAAGTCAACGATCCTCGTTTGACTGGTTTTGTCACAATCTCCAGTGTCAAGGTCAGTCCTGATTTGGGTTATGCTGATGTGTATGTCACCATCATGGAGCCTGAGCTTAATGATGCTATGACCAAGACCAATCATGAAGACAGTATTAAAGTGCTTAACAAAGCCGCAGGATTTTTACGTACTGAACTAAGTCATAGCCTAAAAACCCGTACCACGCCGCGCTTACGTTTTCATTATGATGAAGTGACTGCTCGTGGTAACTACATGATGGATCTGATTAATCAAGCTGTCACCAAGACAGAACAAAATGAGAATGACGAGTAAACCACTACTATGTCTATATCACCCAATCAAATTGCTAAAATAAAAGTCTCTGGTGTTGTCCTAGTAGATAAGCCTCAAGGCATGACCTCGCAGCAGGTGGTATCAAAGGTAAAATATCTGTTTAAATCACCAATCCATGACAGTAAAAAAGCAGGTCATACTGGCACGCTCGATCCAATGGCAACAGGTCTACTACCTATTTGTATGGGCGAAGCTACCAAGTTCAGTCATTATCAACTGGATGCTGATAAGTCTTATCAAGCTACCATCTTGCTTGGTCGTCAAACAGATACGGGTGATGCGGATGGCCAAGTCGTCGTACAAGCGCCTATTCCAAAGTTTGACAATACGCTATTAGAGGGCATTGCTAAGCAGTTTTTAGGCGCTCAACAGCAGATACCACCAATGTATTCTGCTTTGAAAAAAGACGGAAAAAAGCTGTACGAATATGCTCGCGCTGGTATCGAGATAGAGCGACCATCAAGAGATATTGTTATCAAAGCAATTGATATAAAAACGATTGATGACGAGCGAATCCAATTGACTGTCACTTGTACCAAAGGGACTTATGTACGTGTATTGGGCGAAGATATTGCTAAGGCCATGGGTACAGTAGGACACCTAACGGCATTACGACGCACGCAAGTTGGTGACTTCAATATTGATAATGCAATTGCTTTGTCAAAACTAGAAGAGGCAGCATTTGACGATCGACAAATAAGATTGATGCCAGTGGATGCTTGTATCAATATCGATGCGACACTCACTCTAACGACTGAGCAATGTACTCGTATACACATGGGTCAACGCTTAAACGTATTTGACCAGCTCACAGATGAGTTAAAAAATTATGTATCGAACAATATTGATAGCCAGTCATTTATCGATAAAGCAAGGAGCGATTGTCAATCTACTGAGTTTGATTCAGGCACTGATGATGAGCTTGATGAAGTCGAGTCTCATAAAAAGGAATGGTTTGAGACGCCTGTCGATATTCGTTTGATAAATGAAGAAGGTGAGTTTCTTGGTCTGGGTGCTGTCAGTCTAAATGGTCGATTACAGCCTAAGAAGTTGATTCAACGATAGCCAATTTTGTCTTAATACCTTCGCATTGAACTTTACTAACAGTTTACACTAATCACATATCGTCACATTTAATTGCAGGTTTCTCCTATGGTGAAACCTGTTTTTTTTGTACATTGGTTAAGTCAGCTAGGGAGAGCTAGGTCATAATAAGAATACTTAGGACAACAATCAAAAAGAATAATAATTAAGAATAAGTTAGAGCAATAATCAATAATAATGAAAAATAATAAGAATAAAGAGTAAGGAAGTAAAGTTGCAAGGATGTGGTTTTATAATAAGAAGCTGTTAATAAAAATTATAATAACTGACTGAAGAGATAAAAATAATAAATACATAATAATCAACTGATTTAACAATAACCTCGCCTATAACTGATTTATTAATAAAAGAAGAAGGGATATATGAAAACAATTGCTTTTTTACTCCATAATAATTTTGAACAAGCAGAATATGAAGACGTCAATAACCAATTGAAAGACAAGGGTTATAAGACAATTCTGATTACTACCAACAAAGACAAAGAAGTTCAAGCAATGAATCAAGATGTAGATAAAGGGGATACCTTTACTGCTGATATCTTTGCAAACGAGGCACAAGTTAATGATTATGACGCATTAGTATTGCCAGGCGGCACAGTCAATGCCGATTCTATTCGTGGTAATCAAGAAGCTCATAAGATAATTAATGCTATTAATGAAGCGGGCAAACCATTAGCAGCAATATGTCATGCTCCTTGGGTACTTATCAATACAGGCATTGCTAAAGGCAAAACGCTTACTGCTTATGAATCTCTTCAAACAGATTTAGAAAATGCTGGAGCAGACTTTGTAGACAAGACCGTACAAGTAGATAGCAACTTAATCACTTCACGTAATCCAGACGATATTGACAATTTCGTTGATGCTATCGACAAAGCACTTTCTTAATTTATTTTTTTAAAATTCTAGAACGATGTACCTGTTTTTACTATGATTAAAACTAAGGATATTACAATGGCAAACCCTAATCCAAACGACACTAAAATTGAACAACAACGCTCTGAGTCAGCAAAAGCCTCACTTGAGAGTCAAACTGAAAATAACCATACAGAAGATTCTGAAGCGGCAGCAGATCGTATTGCTGACAATTTAAAAGATGCAAAAGAAGATAAGTAGATACTATTCTTTTCTTTATCTGATGATTGTTGATATGAGAGTGAAAATATCAGAGCGCATTTAATTTCTGGTATTTTCACTCTTACACTGATAGGTACGAAAAAAGACAGTCTAATACTAACTATTTAGGAGTCATTATGAGCAATGTATCTAAAACGTTAGATGAGCAAGAACAAGAGATTCAGAAGCTTGCAGCAGATATCAACCCTAGTGAAGATACTACACCTGATAGTTTGGCTGAAGCAACTACAGCGCCTCTTGCAGACAATGAACTTGGCGGCAACGCTACTAATGATGATGTTAAAAAATAAGCCGTCTTATTGATTCATCTTATTTTGATATTTAGTAAGAAGCATTCTAACACACGCTAAAATATCGTCGAAACTATTATGAAAAACTGCTGCTAGTTCAGCAGTTTTTTGTTATAATTGCCCGCACATTTAAATTGTATTTTAGATCACACGTTTTACTCCGTCTTATCATTCTAAATGAATGATTGAGTTAGGAATATATCTTGTTAGTCTTTATTATTTTTAAGTGCTTGTTCTAACAACTGATTGAGCTTATCGTACACTAGGTCAACTCTAGTAATGCAGGGTTGTCCTGAATGACGTATAAGTGACTTTATTTATTATTCTACTGTTCTTAAAATAACTCATCATGAGTGTATATGAGAACTTTTAGCATTGCCGGAGATATTTATGCTAACTAATACCGATCGTGAACAAATCATTGCTCAATACCAACGCGGCGAAAATGACACTGGTTCTCCAGAAGTTCAAGTTGCTTTGTTAAGTGCTCGTATTAACGATTTGCAAAACCATTTTAAAGAGCACAAAGCTGACCATCACAGCCGTCGCGGTCTTATCCGTATGGTAAACACCCGTCGTAAGCTGCTTGATTACCTAAAAGGTAAAGATCTTGGTCGTTATACCACCCTTATTAGCCAGTTAGGTCTACGTCGTTAATTTAGCGATAATAGTGCGAGTGGTTGCTAGCATAAAAAGACACATCAAATGGTGTTCTTTTAATATTTTCGCCAAGCCTCTCAGAACTCGCTTGCTGATATTGATAAAATAGATTTCTTCTAAAAACGGTGTGGAATAGTTTCACGCCGTTTTTTTATGTTTGTCGATAAGGGCTATCACTCTTAAATACCTGCACATCCATTAATAGCAACTTATAAATATATTAAGAAATTTGGTACTGACTTGTTATGGTATAGTCAGTTCAAAACAAGGCTAATAATGATAAAGACGTTCTGCTAGTATAGGATTTCTTGTTTGCTAGATCTTTGCATGGCTAAGAATGTAGATGTTTTACCTCAGTAATACCTTTTCTAAAGTAAATTGGCTCTACCAATGTCCGAATCTTAACGAATAGCTTGTTTTGCAATTCATTGGTCAATGCCTACAAATCCCTGTAAAATAATACATTGTACGTTTTATAGCATGGATATTGTTCATACAGTGACGGTTTATAGTAATGCGATATGAAATGGGGCGACCCATTCAAGAATATTTAAAAGTCAAAAGACACACTGCATGTATGATTTTGCCATGTAACAGTATTTATAATAACACTGACATTTGAACGATGATCCATACATGATAGTACGATGACTATCATGGACATACAGATAACTAAATCACGATATTGATGCTAATTTATATGGTTTTAACAGAAAACGTATTTATTAGCGGTTATATAAAAAGCATTTTAATGACAAGTATCAGCCTTTAGAGCGCTGATATCATTTTTGTCAGTCAACATTAGGAATAGTATATGACAATGTTCAACACCATTAAGCGCGAATTTCAGTACGGTAACCAGCAGGTTGTTATTGAAACAGGTCGAATTGCACGTCAAGCCAACTCAGTTTTGGTTCACATGGGCGGCGTGACGGTACTAGTAGCAGCCGTCGTAAAATCAGACGCTAAAGAAGGTCAAAACTTTTTTCCGCTAACAGTAAACTATCAAGAAAAAATGTATGCAGCGGGTAAAATCCCAGGTGCTTACGGCAAACGCGAAGGCCGTGCTAGCGAGTTTGAAACGCTAACCTCACGTTTGATCGACCGTCCGATTCGTCCGCTATTCCCTGAAGGTTATGTGAACGAAATCCAAATTACGGCAACGGTTGTGTCATCTGACAAAACTCAGTCTGCAGATATTGCTGCTCTAATCGGAGCCTCAGCTGCCTTGGCGATCTCTGATGCGCCATTTAATGGTCCTGTTGCTGCTGCGCGTGTTGGCTTTATCAATGGTGAGTACGTACTGAACCCAACACTTGAACAGCTTGAAAGCAGTGATCTAGATCTAGTAGTCGCTGGTACTAAATCTGCGGTATTGATGGTCGAATCTGAAGCAGCAGAGCTATCAGAAGATCAGATGCTAGGCGCTGTATTATACGGTCATCAGCAGCAGCAAATTGTTATTGATAACATCGCTTCAATGGCAGAAGAAATTGGTACTGCTAAGCAGCAGTTCACTGCCCCTGAGCGTGACAAAGCGTTAGAGACCAGCATGAAAGAACAGTTCGGTGCGCAAGTTGCTGATGCTTATACCACGACTAATAAACAAGAGCGTTACACCAAGCTTGATGAAATCAAGCAATCAATTATCGATGCGCTTGCTGGCGATGCAGAATCAGAAAATTATGCTGATACTGTGTCTGAGCTTAAAGAAATCTACAACGACCTTAAGTATCGTACGGTTCGTGACAACATTTTGTCAGGTAAACCACGTATCGATGGCCGTGATCTTGAGACTGTGCGTGCCCTTGATGTACAGGTTGGTGTATTACCATACACGCATGGTTCAGCGCTATTTACTCGCGGCGAGACGCAAGCACTGGTAACTACCACGCTTGGTAATAGCCGTGATGTCAACATGATTGACTCTTTAGGTGGTACGATTCGTGACCATTTCATGCTGCACTATAACTTCCCACATTTTTCTGTCGGCGAAACAGGCCGCGAAGGCATTCCAAAACGTCGTGAAATCGGTCATGGCCGTTTGGCACGTCGCGGTGTCCAAGCCATGCTTCCAGACAGCGAACGCTTCCCGTATGTGATTCGTGTGGTATCAGAGATTACTGAATCTAATGGTTCATCGTCTATGGCGTCTGTTTGTGGTGCAAGTTTGGCATTGATGGATGCCGGCGTACCATTAAAAGCGCCTGTAGCTGGTATCGCAATGGGTCTGGTTAAAGAAGGCGAGCGTTTTGCTGTTCTATCAGATATTTTAGGTGATGAAGATCATCTTGGCGATATGGACTTTAAAGTTGCTGGTTCTAAAGATGGTATTACTGCGCTACAGATGGACATCAAAATCGAAGGCATCACGCCTGATATCATGGAGCAAGCGCTAAAGCAAGCCCATGCCGGTCGTATCCATATCTTGGACGCAATGAACAAAGTATTGCCAGAAAGCCGTACTGAAATCAATGCTCATGCACCTAATTATGCTGTTATCGAAATTAATCCAGATAAGATTCGTGATGTAATCGGTAAAGGTGGCGCGATGATTCGTCAGCTGACTGAAGAGACTGGCGCGGTTATCGATATCGATGATGGCGGCACGATTCGTATCTTCGGTGAAAACAAAGCGGCAACCAAAGCTGCTATCGGTAGAATCGAAGCGTTGACTGCTGAAGTTGAAGTTGGCAAAACGTATGAAGGTACCGTTGCTCGTATCGTAGACTTTGGCGCTTTTGTTAACGTGTTGCCAAACACGGATGGCTTGGTTCATATCTCACAAATCGCAGAAGAGCGCGTAGAGAATGTTTCAGACTATCTAAAAGAAGGTCAGGTTGTAAAAGTCTTTGTTCAAGACGTCGACAACCGTGGTCGTATTAAGCTGACGATGAAAGGTATCGAGCAAAACTAATTTTTAATAATTGGTTTGGTTTAGATATATAAAAACCGTTTTGAGAGACTTATTATTAGTCCTCAAGGCGGTTTTTTTATGCGCTAAAAAAGTCGAAATAAGCGCTTGTTTTATGTAGTTAGGTCAATATAGAACATAGTCAGAGAGACTAGGATAAATTTTGCTTGCTTGCTTGCTTGCTTGCTTGCTGTGCTTGCGCAGACAGAGGCTACAAAAAATTTATCCCAGTCTCGCGTCATGATGTCGTGTATCTATTTTATTTTGTATCAGCTATATATTGATGTCTTTAGGCAGATGAATATCGATGTGAAGTTTGGGTAATGCTTGTAAATGCTGATTCAATAAAGGTAAAGTATCAGCTTGCCAATCTAAAGGGAGCAAGCTTGCTGAATCAGAGGTGATAGACACATAATCTCGCGAATTATCAAAAACTAGAGGCCGTGCGAGTAGTGCAGCTCTACGAATACCTTGATAGCGAATGAGTGGCAGGAGTTGTTGTTGCAGATCCATCAAAGCCGCACTGAGCCAGCGTGTGCGAGCTGGGTAATAAGGATGATCAGATATAATAAGATTGGCAATGTAGCTAGGTTGATTGCTGCTATTACTAGCACCAAGTCCTGTCTGCTCAAGTGAGCGCTTATGCAACAAGCAACTACCTACGATCAGACTGGCATCACGGCAAGCGCGATAGTAACGTTGATAATTGTCAGGAAATAAAGTCTTCGTTCGTGTGAGTACAGGATCTAAAAGAACACCTGCTGTATTGACGGGTAGGATAAGCAGCTGTGCGCTACTATTTAGAATAGGGGCATGCGTTAATTGTAAGTTCGCCATCTTTAGCCCCTTTATAAAAAAGTTATAATTTTATTCTGCCACAGGCTTATTTATATTGTTTGCTTCTAATTCGGCAATTTGTTGTTCAAGTAGGGCAATTTGTTCGGCCTTCATATCAGTCAATTGTTTATTCATAGCCAATTGTTCTGCCGCCAATTTTTCTTGTTCGGCCAAACGCTGACGCTCGTCTTCTAAACGATCAATCTCTTCTTTGGCCAGACTGTCCGTTTCTGGTAATGGGGCATTCAAGATAGCCTTGGGATCAAGGGCTTGGATATTTGTAGGGTCAGAAAGATCGGCACTTTCACCTAGGGCTTTATCATTTAATGCAGTATCTTCATTTAACATCGTACTATCTGTCATCTCATTTGATTGTGTAGGAGCATCAGGCGTAACCTCAATTTGCTCGGTTACCGAAGATGGACTTTCACTAGAGCTTATATCGGCATCAGATAAAACGAGTTTCCAAACCAAATAACCAATAAATAGGGCGGCTAATACAGCAATTAGCCACCACTTTTGGCGAAAATTATCAGACATTTTTTTACGGTTCATACGTGAGTCAAATTTATGTCAAAAATATAGGTAGTCATACTATAACAAACTCAAAATAAAAAGCCTATCTATTGATAGATAGGCTTAAAACACCCTTAATCTTGAATGGGCTTGAACAGTAACGGATGTGCTTTAAGGTTTGAATTTTACTGTCCCACTGGTTCCTGTAGTCATCGCATCACGTGTGAGCTGATCTTCAAGATGATTTTTGGCACTGATCGCAACCGGATCAGGACGATGTTCGGTATGACCACACTGAGTGCATTCAATATACTCATCAGGGTCAGGTATCACAATGTTCACTTGTACCACCGCATCCATCGTCTGACATTTAGGACAGCGAACCCCGGCTAAGAATTGACGCTTTGGTTGTGATGACTGATAGCGCATTTAGACTGCCTCACGATTCGTTTGGACGTTTGCCGCAGGGTCAGCGTTTGCAAAACCATTGTGCCGCAACAAGGCATCGATACTGGCACTACGACCACGGAAATTTTCAAAGTTGGTCTTTGCGGGGAAGCTACCGCCAACTGATAAAATAGTGTCACGGAACGCTTTGCCTGTTATTGGGTTAAAAATACCATCCTCTTCAAACTTGCTAAAGGCGTCTGCAGACAAAAGCTCAGCCCATTTATAAGAATAGTAACCTGCCGCGTACCCTCCGGCAAAGATATGGCTGAAACCATTGGCAAAGCGATTATAATCAGGCGTTTGCATAATAGCGATATCACTACGCACCGCGTTTAGAGTCGCCAAAATGCCTTCGTAATCCAGTGCTGGCTTGTGCGCATGAATCAACAGGTCGAAAAGTGCAAATTCAATTTGACGCAGTGTTTGCATACCGCTTTGGAAGTTCTTGACGGCCAATAAGGCATCAAGCTTGTCTTTAGGCAAGGCTTCGCCGGTCTCAACGTGACTGCTAATAAGCGCAATACCTTCAGCATCCCATGCCCAGTTTTCCATAAACTGACTTGGTAGCTCAACCGCGTCCCATTCCACTCCATTGACGCCAGCGACATCGCCAACGGTCACTTGGGTTAATAAATGATGCAGACCATGACCGAACTCATGGAACAAGGTCAGCACCTCGTCATGCGTCAGTAAGCTTGGCTTACCATCCAGCGCCGGTGTAAAATTGCCAACCATAAAGCAAACAGGCAGTTGTTGATGATCTTGTTCGTCATAACGATAACGCGACTGAAAGCCACTCATCCATGCGCCGCCACGTTTGCCACTTCGCGCAAACAAATCAAAATAAAAGCCACCAATTAGGTGATCGTCAGCATCAAACAATTGATAAAAGCGGACATCGCCATGCCAGAGTGATGCTGAGTTATCATCAGTCGTTTCATTGGTCTGTTCTTTAACCTTGATGCCGTATAAACGCTCTACAATTGCAAACAAGCCGCTGATAACTTTTGGTAACGGAAAATAAGGACGAATTT
This sequence comes from Psychrobacter sp. AOP22-C1-C5, assembly GCF_052378885.1. Lineage (NCBI taxonomy): Bacteria > Pseudomonadati > Pseudomonadota > Gammaproteobacteria > Moraxellales > Moraxellaceae > Psychrobacter > Psychrobacter sp. AOP22-C1-C5. Next base: position 66,666 of record NZ_JBQSYC010000003.1, read on the forward strand.
CTTCTTGCGACAAGCTAAATTCACTTTGTTTTACTTTTTCAGCAATATAAGCACTGTCCCATGGTTGCAAGTCATCAATGCCATACTCATGTGCGCACTTTTGCAATTGAGCCAAGTCTTGCTTAGCGGCTGGCGTCGCTTGTGCGGCTAAATCTCGTAAAAAGGTCTCAACCTCTGCTACGCTATCTGCCATTTTAGTCGATAGTGACACATCTGCATAATGCTCAAAGCCCAACAGCCTGGCCTTTTGCTCACGCAATTGCACAATTTGACTCATGATATCAGCATTGTTCAATGATTCGCCTTTGGCATTAGTGTGCTGATCAAACTCAGAGGCACGGGTGACATAAGCTCGGTATAGCGTCTCACGCAAACTACGGTCATTAGCATGAGTCATGACCGCAAGATAAACAGGTATATTTAAAGTGGCGACATAATAAGGTGTTGGTAACGTCTCTGTTTCTTCTTGCGTCAATGTACCATTAGCAAGTGCTTGTGCCTTATATTGCTCACCTGCATCAGCCAAAAGTGCTCGGCCGCTTTCTGTCAATCCTGCCAATTGCTCATCGTTGAGCACCAAGCTATAGGCTTGGGTCGCATCCAAAACATGATCAGAAAAAGTGGCTGAGAGTGTTGATAGCTCACTTTGAATCGCAGCAAATTTTTCTTGTTCAGCTGTCGGTAATGCCACTCCGGACAGCTCAAAACTCCGCAACGCAAGCTCGATTGCACGCGCACGTGCAGGATCAAGACTCGCAAAAAACGTTTTATCACTAACGATCGCTTGGTAGCGGCTAAACAAGGGCTGATGCTGTCCCACACGCGTGCCATAAGCGGAGAGTTTAGGTAGCAGTTCATGATGGACATGACGAATCTCATCATTGCTCATCACGCCATTTAGGTGCGAAAAAATGCCCCAACTGCGGTCCAAAGCCAAATTAAGATGATCAAATGCCATGACATCGGCTAAGGCTTGTTCGGCATTGAAGTCAGTAGTTCCATTGTTATTGTCAGTTGCCGCTGCCATTTTGTCTAAAAAATCATTGGCTTCATCGATAGCGCTCATGACTTGGTCTTGTAAGGTAAGTGGCGTCGCATTGGTAAAATCGACAAGATGTAAGTTTGTAGAAGTAGAAGTCATAAAAGTATCCAGTATCAATGAGTGAAGTATGTGAGTGAGGTGTGAATGAATAAATAAATTGCTCTGTAGAGTCGTATTTTGACGCCAATGTATAAGGCATAAATTGTTCTTAGTATTTTTGGTACTTTATTGTTTGATAGGTAAGTTATATAAAAAGTGGACTATATAAAAGATGGGTTCATTTGCTAAAAATGCAACCTATCCCTTTGCAGGCCTTGAAAATGTAGGAGGAAATTAGCAATAAAAAACGGTTAGAAACGAATAGGGTTGGCTTTTAACAATATTGGTTGTTCTATTTACAAAGCGTCATCATTTGCTTGCAAATTAACCCTATAGCGGGTCAGATTCAACTGTTAGCATCACTGTAATGGAATAAAAATTAATAAGATGTATTTACAAGGATTTTAACAACTGGTCCCAGAATAGATAAAAATAACCATAGTAAGGAAAGGGACCAAGGACGGTTAATGAGTTAATGTCAGTTATTTGCTCATACTGTTTTGCTTAGATTTAATATGACCTATTAATAATAATTACATGAGTATTTACGTACCTACTGCTTAACACATAAAAGAATGACAATGTTAAGCGTGAACCATAATGAAATAAGGAGCAATACATGAAAGCAACTCTTAAAAGCCTACGTCAAACCAAGGCAGATCCAGCAGTCAGCATTTTCGTCAAAACGCATCGCGCTCACCCTGCTAATGATCAGGATCCAATTGCGCTAAAGAATCAGTTAAAAGTAGCTGAAGAACGCTTAATTAATGAATATGATAAGCGTACTGCTACCACTATTTTAGAAAAGATTCATTCTAAGACTGATGAGCTTAATCATAATTATAATCTCGATACTTTAGCTATTTTTGCAAGCACTGACGATGTACAAATCATCCGTATGCCGCTTGATACACAAGAACGTGTAGTCATCTCAACCAGTTTCGCTACTCGTGATTTGGTTCGCGATATGGCAAGTGCGGTTCACTACTATACTGTCGTACTAACCCGTGATCATGCACGTCTGATCGAAGCTTCTAATGACCGAGTCATTAAAGAGTTCGATAAAGATGACGATGCTCAGAACAATATGGAAAATATCCCGTTCCCTGTTGAAAACAATGGTCTATATACTACAGGTGACGCAGGATCAGATCGTTCAGCAAACAACGAAAGCAGCTATTTGAAAGAATTCTTTAACCAAGTCGATAAGAGCGTACAAGAGCTATGGGGCGAACATAAAATGCCTCTAGTTATCGTTGGTGATGCCAAAAACATTGGCTATTACAAAGAAGTGTGTGATCGTCCAGACAATATTATCGCTACTGTATCTAATGCCACTAATCTAGACGAGGGCAGTGCTCAACATATCGTTGATAGTGTCCAAGAAGCCGTAGAAGAATATCGCACGTCACTACATCAGGCGGCTTTGGGAGAGATTGATAAAGCACGCGGTGCCAATATGTTGCAGACGGATTTACAAGAAGTCTATCGCAGTGCCTTCCAAGGTGCAGGTGAAACCCTCTATGTACGTCGCGGCTATATTCAATCTGCTAAGATTGATGAAAAAGCGCAAACACTGAGCATAGCAAATGATCCTGCTGCTGAGGGCATTACCGATGATGCCATTGGTGAAATCATTGAGCATGTGATTCATAATGGTGGCGAGGCAGTATTTATGCCGCAAGATATCATGGGTGAAGATCAGCCGATTGCTTTGGTCACTCGTTACTAATCCGTGAGTGCTACCATCAATGACGATTCTAGATGAATTAGCCATTGATAACATATAGGTATAATATAAGGGCATTGGTTCAATAAGAATCAATGCTCTTTTTCCTTGTTTACTTAATATTGATATTCATTTTTACAATACTTTTGATAAAGCGCTATTCACTTTCACGCTATAAATACTGAGCTTATGACTAATAAAATGATGACTACCACGCCTTCTTTTGTTTTGACCAGCTATAACATTCATAAAGGCATGTCGCCCATGAATCGCCAAGTGAAAATGCAGGGTATCGCTCAAGCGCTTGATATAATTGGCTCTGATGTGCTGTGTTTGCAGGAAGTGCAAGGTCAAAATCTTAAGCGCAACATGCAATACAACGAATACCCTGACCAATCACAGCACGAATGGTTTGGCGAGTATTTGAAGCTGCAAAACAGCTATGGCAAAAACTCTGAATATGAAAATGGTCATCATGGCAATGCGGTACTCAGCCGTTTTCCGCTAGATCCAAAACACAATGTCAATATTACTGTCAATAAGCTTGAGCAGCGCGGTGTCCTCCATTGTGAGGTACAGCCAGTCGGATGGGAGACACCCGTCGTCGTATTGTGCGCACATTTGAATTTGTTTGAGCGCGACCGTATCAAGCAATACGAAGCCATTGCCAATTATGTGCGCAACGAGATTGACTGTGACCAACCATTGATTTTGGCGGGTGATTTTAATGATTGGAAAAAAATGTCTTGTGACAAGCTTGCTACCAGCTTAGGGATGACAGAAGCCTTCAAGCATTGTCACGGTAAGCTGTCAGCCACGTTTCCAGCCAAGTTACCAGTACTCAGCTTAGACCGCATTTACGTACGTAACCTAGGCGTTAAAGGGGCTTGGGTACATACAGGTAAGCCTTGGTCAACGTTGTCCGATCATCTGCCAATCAGTGCAGAGCTGGTATTATTGTGATAGGGTGCTAAAACAGGCAAAAGTAAAATAACTCAGACGTATAAGGATATAAAAATGTCTAACAATGCATTACTAACAACCCAACACGCCGTACTCATACGCGAGTTTGGTGAACCTGAAGTCATGACCTACCAAGACGGCGTGGCCATTCCTGACTTGCAAGACAATCAGGTGCTGGTCAAGATCGCCTATGCTGGTATCAATCCAGTTGATTATAAAACCCGTCAGGGCAAAGGCTGGGGCGCTGAAGCCATTCAAAAGAATCTTTTTGATAAAAATGAGCCAGCGATCTTAGGGTTTGATATGGCAGGCGAGGTTGTCAAAAGTAATAGCGCTCAATTCAATGTTGGTGACCAAGTTGCTGCACTGACTTTTAATGGTGGCTGCTATGCTGAGTATGTGGCAGTTGATGCCAAGCTACTGGCAAGAGTACCGTCGTCCTTGACTTTAGAGCAAGCAGGAGCACTGCCTTGTATCGGTCAAACAGCATTACAGTTTGTAGAATTTGCCGACATTCAACAAGGCGAGCATGTGGTGATGAACGCCCCAGCAGGGGGTGTCGGTCATTTACTGATTCAGCTGTTAATGCAAAAAGTTGCTGAAGATAATATTAAAGTCACCATTATTTGCTCACCAGAAAAATATGCCAAGCTCGGTGAGTTAATAGATACCAGTAAATTGGCAGGTTGGATTGACTATACCAAAGATGAGACGTTCACTGAGTTACAAGCCGATGTATTGCTCGATTTGGTTGGTGATGAGGCGGGTATTCGTGCCCTTGCTGTGCTCAAATCTGGCGCGCGCGTGAATGTGTTACCAACCATTTGGGTCGACAAGCTCAAAGAAACGGGTACGCAAAAAGACTTGGAAGTCGCTGGCTATAAAGCTGAGCGTAATGGTGATGATATGGCGCGGGTTTTACAGCTTGTGGCTGATGATAAGCTGACGCTATGTATTCAGCAAACGTACCCATTGTCAGAAGTCGTTGCTGCTCATTATGAGCTTCAAAAAGGTAATACCTTTGGTAAGATTGTACTGGCTGTTGCTAAATGATTGAACGATGGCCGTAAAGTACTTATAAGACATGAATGAGGTAGTCCATAAAGCTCTATTATAAATGTTCAGGAAAATATTACTAAAAACAATAGGATATTACACGTACTTCGTAAAACCCTACAAGAATTGTCGTTTTAACAACTGAGTACTTCCACTTTTGGACGCCATTTACCATAGTATAGAGGGTGAATAGCTCTAAAGAATATGTTTATAAAGGAAGTAACTATGACTACTGATAAAAATAATGATGGGAAAATAACTGACCATGCTGCTTATGAAACCCAAGTTCGCGAAGAGATAGAAGCATGGAAAAATCCTAGCAAAAATATACTTGATAAGGCATTGGCTGCAATAAATACTCCCATCGCTGCAGCAGGTGGAGCATTGATGAATGCTCCGCAGTTTGGCGAGGCTTTAAAAAAAGCAACTGAACAAACTATCATCACCTTAAGTGATGCTGCCAATTGGACCTTAGATACTCAAAAGGTAATTGAGGCTTATCAGGATGACATAGATGGTACAGAGTCATTTGTGGATACACTTGCTGATATCGCAGCTCTACCAGTGGCAGTTGTTGATCAGCAGGTCAAACTGTTCAAAAGTAAGTATGTGGCATTGACTAGCGCCCAAGGGGTGACGACAGGTATCGTTGGTTGGGTAGGTATTCCTGCTGATGTAGTCGGCCTAATCACTGCCAACTTGCGTGCCATTGGCGATTATGCAAGCTACTATGGCTTTGATATCAATGATAAAGGCGAGCAATTATTTGCCATGTCTTTATTAGCGGTGGCCACATCTGCCTCTGCTGAAGAGCGCAAAGCAACACTTGATGATACCTACGAGTTGAGTAAAGATCCAGAAACGCTGGCATTCAATAAGGTAAATGAGGAAGTGATGGCACGGGTATTACGTCAAACAGCGACCAAGGTTGCGACCAATATTGTCAAAACCAAAGCGGCGCAAATCATTCCGGTAGCGGGCGCTGTGATAGCAGGTGGTGTCAATGCTAATTATACTGCGAGCGTTTGCGAAGCTGCCTATCAGTGCTACCGTGAGCGTTTTTTAGATCGACAGGCGTAATTTGTTTATTGATCTAGAGGGGAAGGAATCAAGGTTAGACGGTCTGCATACGCCGAAACGTTAAGCTAATGCGCCCATCTGAGACGGTTTTAGTCTTGGTGATGGTGTGTTTCCAAAATGTTTGGGTGTCACCGTGCATGACAACTAACTGCCCGGACTCAAGATAAAGCTCGACTTTATCTTGAGTTTTTTTATGCTTAAAAACAAACTTACGGGTAGCCCCTAGCGAGAGTGAGGCAATAATTGGCTGATGACCAAGCGCTTTTTCATCATCAGCATGATAACCCATGCCATCAGCTCCAGAAGGATAATAATTCAACAAACACGAATTGAAATTCGCCTTTATTCCAGTGGTCATCAAAGTCTGCTCAATATGCTGTTTCACGGCAAACACTGAGTCTGACCACGGTATAGCTTGACGCGCATGTCCTGAGTAATGGTAAGTGATGTTCTCGTCACCCATCCAAACGATTTGGCGGGTAGTAACGTGCGTCTTTCCAAATAGAGTCACGATATCCGCATACCAAGGCAGCTCGGTCAGTAGAGTATCGTACAGGATATTGGGAGCATCAATGACAATGCCCAAATCATTCACTTGGCCATCATAAGGCAATAAGTTGTCTGTAGGAGCTGGAGCGAAGAGGTCGGTCATGGTTGCACCCATTCATTATGGTAATAATAATTAAAAAGTTACGCACGTGGCTCATAGGCTTTTATTAGCACAAACGCACAGAATGTTTATGACTCTTTAATGAAGTGTAAAAAATTGGCTGGCTCAATCTAAAGGGTTGATTAAGCTGCTGATCTAAGTAGCTTTAAAAACGCTTTGAATTTGAATAAAAATGACGTGGTAGTAAATGATGGAGCGTAACTTGTCTACAAAGCTATCGTTGATCTTTAGAGGGGTAATAAATGTTACTAAATAAAAAGGCGCACTTCCTTGTACGCATTTTTTATAAGGTTTAGCTGTCTTCACCTAAGAAGCCGCCACTTTGGCGATGCCACAATCGAGCATAAACACCGTGCAATGCCAATAACTCATCATGGCTGCCTTGCTCGATAATCTGCCCTTTATCCATAACCACCAGTCGATCGAGTGCAGCAATGGTAGAGAGACGATGGGCAATCGCGATGACCGTTTTGCCCGTCATGATGTCATTTAGGCTTTCAGTAATAGCAAATTCAATCTCAGAATCAAGTGCACTTGTCGCCTCATCCAATAGTAAAATGGGCGCATTTTTTAGCATGACACGAGAAATAGCGATACGCTGACGTTGCCCGCCAGAGAGTTTGACACCGCGCTCACCCACTTGCGTATCCAGACCTTTATTGCCTTTATCATCATATAAGTCTTTGATAAAGTCCCAAGCTTGGGCTTGCTTCGCGGCAATAATAATTTCCTCGTCAGTAGCATCAGGGCGACCGTAAGCAATGTTTTCACGTACTGTGCGGTGCAATAATGAAGTATCTTGGGTTACCATGCCAATTTGTTGGCGTAAAGATTCCTGCGTGACTTCATCAATGGCTTGTCCATCGATGAAGATTTTACCTTTATCAACATCAAAAAAGCGCAATAGTAAATTCACCAACGTTGATTTACCTGCACCTGAGCGCCCAACCAAACCAATCTTTTCTCCAGGTTTAATATCTAAATAGAAGTTATCAAGAAGTTTGAAGGTCGAAGTTGATGGCGCATTGACTTCGTCTACTGTCTCACCCTCAATATCTTCATTTTTATGCTCATAGCTAAAATCAACATGGTCAAATACAATACGGCCCTTGGTAACTTTTAAGGCAGGTGCGTTTGGTTTATCAGTAATTGTTTGCGGTGCCGATAATGTGCGCATGCCATCTTGTACCGTACCGATACTCTCAAATAGGCTGGCAGTTTGCCACATAATCCAGCGTGTCAAACCATTCAAACGCAGTGCCATCGCTGTTGCGGCCGCGATGGCCCCAACGCCCACTGCGCCTTGTTGCCACAGATATATACCGATACCAGCCGTACCACTGACCAAAATCACACTGATAAGATGCGTCGACACTTCTAGATAGCTGACCCAGCGCATTTGCGCATGAACGGTACCCAAAAACTGGCCCATCGCATTCTTAGCGTAACTTAGCTCACGGCGTGAATGACTAAATAGCTTAACGGTCATAATATTAGCATAAGCATCAGTAATGCGGCCTGTCATCGAGGCGCGGGCATCCGCTTGTATAATGGCCGTTAATTTTAGCTTAGGAATAAAATACCAAATGGATAATCCAACCAGAACAAGCCAAACGATAAAGGGAATGAGTAATAGACTATCAAGATTGAATAAAATCACACCTGAGGTGATAAAGTAGACCGCGACATACATAAACATATCGGTGACGGTCATGACCGTATCACGAACTGCCAAAGCCGTTTGCATTACCTTTGCTGAAACGCGGCCTGAGAATTCATCTTGATAAAACTGCATTGACTGCCCAAGCATACGCTGATGAAAACGCCAACGCATTTGCATTGGAAACACGCCTTGCAAGGTTTGAAAATGAACGAACGATGACAATGCAATCCATATCGGGCTCACTATCATGACTGCCAGCATCAAAAGCAGCATATCGCCTTTTTCTAACCAAAGGTTCTCCGGTGTATAAACCCCCAACCAGTCAACGATATTACCAATCCAAGCAAACAGCATTGCCTCATAGATACCGATACCAGCAGACAAAATCATGAATAGCAAGAGCCAGCCCCGTAGCCCTTTGGTACATGCCCACATAAACTTGAGCATACCGTCACGAGGTGAGGGTAATGGCATAGGAGTTTCAGGGAAAGCAGGGAGGCGGTTTTCGAAAAAGCGAAATAGAGCATTCATAGGCAGTCATAAAACATCAATAGTAGTACGCCAAAATCAACGATATCACTCGTTGTTTTGAATCTTTACTTTTGTTATTAGGAATGCTAATTATTTTAACAAATTTCCCCATTAGACCTGCATGCGAATTGTAATTTAGAAGCCATCAATTATGTCTAACATCGATTTGTGAAAAGCGATAAATAGATTGCTGCATAAGAAATATTTTGTTACATTCTATGGTTTTGGGGTGTCTAGTGGCCCTATTTTATTTATGCGCTCGTTATTTTGTCAGACTTGATTGATAAAAGATAAATGTATGTAGCGCGCTTTTTCTAATATATGAATGATAATCACGCAAAAATTGCGATTGAAATGGGTAGAAGCTGATGATGTATTTAACGATAGCGGTACTCTGTAGTGTCGCCGTTTCAGTGTTACTAAAAATATTGCGGCAAAAAAATATAGACATACGCCAAACGATTGTTGCAGGTTATCCAGTGGCTTTTTTGCTTACTTGGTTTTTGCTAAAACCAGAGATAAGCGAGGTGAGTACGCTCAATAACGAGTGGGGTACTATTATCGCACTTGGTGTGCTTTTGCCGACTGTATTTATTATCCTTGGGCGTGCCATTGAGGCGGTCGGTATGGTCGCCACCGATGCCGCTCAGCGTTTGTCTTTAATCATACCGATTGCAGCTGCTTTCTTATTGTTCGGTGAAGTATTGACGGGTACGCGGATTTTCGGATTACTGCTCGGATTTCTAGCACTAGGGGCGTTGGTTTATCGTCCACAACATACTGCTCTGAGCAAAGAAGCCAAACGTACGCCGCTTTGGTTGTTTGGTGTTTGGGCAGGATATGGTGTTATCGACATCCTATTTAAACAGGTTGCTAAACATGGAACTGCCTTTCCGCTCACGTTATTTGTCAGTTTTGGTTTGGCAGGACTGTTGTTGTTTATCTACCTACTTGTCACTCGTGTACGCTGGCAGGGGAATGCACTTGTAGCAGGGTTGCTATTAGGGGCGCTTAATATGGGGAATATCTATGCGTATGTACGCGCGCATCAAGTGTTGTCTGAGTCGCCAAGTATCGTCTTCACAGGTATGAATGTTGGGGTTATCGCTGTCGCCACCTTAATTGGGGTAGGCGTATTTAAAGAGACGCTCAACCGTATCAATGTGTTGGGCCTGTTGCTCGCGATTTGTTGTGTGGGCGTGCTGTTTTTGGCTTAAAAGTAGGATAGGGACAGATTTTATGAAAGCGTTAACGTATCGTATATAGGCATGTAGAGAGTCCTATGGTAAGGTTATGCACAAACAATGAGGCTTATAAAAACTCACAGTGAGCCAATAATTTGTGTTATTTGACCTCAATAAATAAAAATAGGATGCCCTCTCAATGAAATATGAAGAGCAATTACAACGTATAAAAAATGGTTCAGGTTTCATTGCAGCACTTGATCAAAGTGGTGGCAGTACACCAAAAGCATTAGAGAACTATGGTGTTACTGGTAATGATTATGACAATGATGGTGCCATGTTTGATTTGGTACATGAGATGCGTAGCCGGATTATTACCTGTGACGCTTTTGACAGTAAGCGTGTGCTTGGCGCGATTTTGTTTGAAGATACTATGGATCGTGAAGTCAATGGCAAACCAACAGCTACCTATCTATGGGAAGACAAACATATCGTCCCGTTTTTGAAGGTAGATAAAGGTTTGGCTGAGCAAATGAGCGGTGTACAAGTCATGCGTCCGATCCCAGATTTGGATTCGGTGTTAGATAAAGCGAAAAGTCACTCTATATTCGGTACCAAAATGCGCTCAGTGATTTATGAGCCAGACGTCGACGGTATTGAGTTGGTCGTGCAGCAGCAGTTTGATGTGGCAAAACAAATCATCTCAAAAGGTTTGATGCCAATTGTCGAACCAGAAGTGGATATCAATAGTAATGAAAAACATGATTGTGAGCTTATTCTCAAAACCAGTATCTTGCATAATTTAGAGCGTCTGAATGACGATCATCAAGTGATGCTGAAACTGACATTGCCTGAGGAAGCAGGGTTTTATCAAGAATTAATCGATCATCCAAAAGTACTAAAAGTAGTGGCTTTATCAGGTGGTTATAGTCGAGACGAGGCATGTGCTAAGCTTAAGCAAAACCCAGGTATGATTGCGAGCTTCTCCCGAGCTTTCACTGAAGGCTTAAATCGTCAGCAAAGCGATGAAGAGTTTGCCAATACGATTGATAGCTCAATTGAAAAGATTTATGAGGCGTCAAAGGTTTAATACTTTTCAATTTAGCTAATATAAGAATCCCAATGAACAAATTGTTCGTTGGGATTTTTTTCTTAAATGTATTTATTTGTATTGGTTAAGTATCAATTTTTATCTATTATTAACAGAATTAAGTTTATTGCTAAATCAAATAGTTACTAATCTGAATGGATATATCAATGAATATACGTTACTTGAGTCTGGCTTTAGCTTCTATGCTAGTAATTTCTGGTTGTGGAAACGACAGTAATAATAATGTCAGTCTACCATCAGCGCCCGTTTTACCAACTCCTGAGCTGCCAAAGCCAGACAGACCTCAAAACCAAGTATTTGGATTTGCCTTTAATGGTAAGTCAGATTTACGAAATATTCATGATACTAACAATGTAGTGCAACGTTTGGTGGTAGATGATAGCGGTGAATATTGGATGATTTATAACAACACTATTGATTTACAAGGCAATCAATTAGACCCTTTACCAGATAAAGTATCTTATGGATTAATGCATGGAACCTTTAGTGAGAATACAGTTAATTATAGCTACAACTCAGAAAGTACTGACTTTAGTGTACTTAATAGAACTCGTAGGGTGTTTGACTTTTCTGTTGAAACAGTAGCGAATAATGCTTTAAATTTAATATATGTAATTGATTTTGGGGATACCCTTGCCGTCAACACTAACTCAGTACTTGCAAGAACTACTCTACCGGAAAAACAGGAAATTAGTGAACAGGTAGGACAAAGCACAGGCGTACTTGCTGGGACATTTGGAATAAGTAGTGGTACTTTTACTGTCAATAAAGGTGGTACTTTTAATATTATTGACACCAGACAATGTATTATTCGAGGTACGTTAAAAAATAATAATAACTCCAAGTTTACTGTAGTTGACGCCATCATTGATGCGAGCTCTCAACGATGCCCATTAGAAGATGGGGTAGCTAGCGGCATAAGATTAATAGATGATGAAGGTGGCACTATTTTACTTACCACTCCAAATGACAATAATGGCTATATCTTTAACTACGCCTAATAAAATATGTTTGATAATAAAAATTGATATTTTATCGAAGCATAGAAAGCTCAGATTCAGTAATCGGATCTGAGCTTTTTTCATTGGTACTTTTGGGTCACGATGCGTTGACCTACACCTTTTTATATAACTACCTGCTACATTTATTTGGTCGTCATATTAAGCGTTTATTTCTTAACGATTTAAAAGCCAATGCAAAAAAGCCCGAACCTAATAATTAGGTTCAGGCTTTTCAATGATAAGACTATGTTTTAAAAGGTGGTTTGAAGCGCGATACTAGCACCTTGGTCATCATAGTTCTCACGCCACTCGCTGCGATAGCCAGCAGATAGAGTAGTTTTAAGAGTAGGCATGTAGCTGACACCAATACCTACGATACCAATCTCACGTCCAACTTCTTGTCCAATTGTTGTGAAACGGTCATTCGACAAACCAACGAAGCTCGCAGTGATGTCTGAATTCTGATCACCATTTTCGATAGCGGCTGCTAACTGTCCTGTAATAGCAAACTGCGGCGTAAGATATTGAGACATTTTTAGACCTGCCGTCCAGCGCATGGACTCGTATCTGTTTTCATCGACGTTTAAGTTATAAACGCCAGCGCCTGTTTCACGGTAACTATCGCTCTTCGCTTGCGCATAATTTACTTGTGCAAATGGTGTTACATGACGCTGTTCACTACCAATGCGATGATCGACCCCCAATCCCGCTCGTAAGGTATCGACATCGTAGTCAGAGCGAGCAATAGCGTTAGTCAAGATAGACAAGTGACGCTCGCCTTTAACCGAACTACTACCAGCACCAGCATGGAAGTTCACATGAGTTGCCTCACCTGCTGCATAGTTACCGTAGCCCAAGACCTGCCAGTTTTTGGCAGTCAGTTTGTGATCCAGACGGCCACCATCGGTGTCGGCATCAGTGTCGATGTAAGACACTGCTACACCTAAATTAAGGTCACTGTTTATCGGCATATCTAAACCAACAATAGCACCATAGCTATCTGCTTCGTAGCCTGTGACTCCGTTTTCGGCATCATGACTGCCTGTATTACCGATCAGTTTCGCCCAAACATTTCGCTCAGTTGTAGTAGCGCGATGCTCAGTAACGGCTTCACTTGCCGCATAGTTAGTATCTGTAATGATACGGTTGGTTGCACCCATGAATAAGGGTTGTAGCTGATTAGCAGCGGCTGCTAACTGATTCTGATTAAAATTGGTGGTTGAGCTAATAAGTGTTTTCGCCAGATCATTATCGTCATTTGCAATTTGATCTTGAATAGCGCGGTCTAGAGCGTAAGCAATGCCTACATCATTACGTTGTGATTGAGTATTGACTGACTCTACAAATGTAGTATCAGTAACTGGCGGTTCAGGCGTAACTACTGGCGGTTCAGGCGTAACTACTGGCGGTTCAGGCGTAACTACTGGCGGTTCAGGCGTAACTACTGGCGGTTCAGGTGTGACTACTGGCGGTTCAGGTGTGACTACTGGTGGCTCAGGCGTGACTACTGGTGGCTCAGGCGTAACTACTGGCGGTTCAGGCGTGACTACTGGTGGCTCAGGTGTAACTACTGGCGGTTCAGGCGTAACTACTGGCGGTTCAGGCGTAACTACTGGCGGTTCAGGTGTGAGTACTGGTGGCTCAGGCGTGACTACTGGTGGCTCAGGTGTAACTACTGGCGGCTCAGGTGTGACTACTGGCGGTGTAGGTGCGCCCATTTTTAGATGAACAGCATTAGGATCGCTATAGTCTGCATAGAAGCTTACTAATGGACTGTTGTCACTTATTTTTGTAAACTCACCTACGCGAGTGGTAGCCTTGACGATATCCTTCCATTCGTTATTGCCAGATAGGTTTTGGATAGCATCAGAAGCATGGATCTTTAATTCGCCCTTACTTATATTAGCCGTACCATTAACCAATAACTTACCATAGCTGTTCAAATTACCTTCATCTTCGACATCAAGGGCAATACCTAGCGATTCATTTGCCGCCATAGTATAGTTGCCATTTAACTGAAGAACACCTTCTGTAATTAGTGTCTCACCTATCCATTGCTTGCTGTTAGCAGACATTGTTAACGTGCTATCACCAACTTTTAAAAATCCTCCCTTGCCACTTTCAAAGTCTACAGAACCAACATTGCCTGTTATAACAGCATTAGGATTGATAGTAATATCGTCATTAACTTCAAACTTCAGCCCATTTGCTCCAATCTCAATTCGTTGTTTATCAGTAAAATTAGCAAATAAATTTGATTGAGCTCCAACGTTTAGAGTAGATCCATCAAAATAAACATCAGAAAGTACCGAATTAACACCACGCGAAATATTATCAACACCTAAAAATCCATTATTAACAACCCTTAGAGTCCCTGACCCTGCATTACCAACTATAAGGTTACCAGCATCGACAAAAGCACTATCAATATTGAGCTCACCGATACCTGTTGTAGTATCACCAATAATGGTATCTTCTGAGATATCCATTCCAATAGACCAAGCCTCATTATCAACATCATAAGTGTTGTTAATGTTTACGATGCCTTTGCCTTCTCCGCCTATTACGAGACGCTCACTATCAATGCTACTCGTAAAAAAGTTTGAGCCGCCATTTAAATTAACAGTACCAACTCCTGTTGTAGCATCTCCCACTGTCATAAGGCTATTTACGGATACACTACCGCCATTTTTAACGTCAAGTGTGCCTGTTCCAAATAAACCAACAGCTAGACCATTATTACCAATGCTCATAGTTGATTTATCGAGAACAACTTCACCTACAGAGCCTTCGTTATAGCCTATACGCATCTGGTTTGCGGTTAATCGAGACTGTTCGGTTAGGTTCAAGTTCCCTTGAGTTTCTGCCCCTACTAGAACTTCGTTTGCGATATTAACGATAGCGTTGTCAATATTTACATTGCCTATATTGCCACCTTGGGCATTGAGCTCTTGATTGCCAAGCCAAAGATTATCCGCCGTAACTGAACCATTGCTCTTTACCGATAAATTACCACTACCGTCGTTTTGTCCAATGAGTATACCTTGTGCATTGAAAGAACTACCTTGGCCAGATACTTTAATGGTGGCATTGCCTACCACGCCAGTAATGTCATTGGCAGTAACAGTACCTTTATTATTAATAAATAGCTCTGAGGGCTGTCCTGTTTCTGTTTTTTCCAAGATTAATTTATTGACTACTAGTTCAGTTCCTTGATTGCTAACCGTATCATTTTCAACAAAATATGCATCATCATTTATCGTCGTCGTCTGACCATTGTCATAGGTAACTGCCAGCGCCGAACCAGAAGCACAAAGCACAGTTACAGCTAGTGGCGTAAGTAAAAGCTTGGTCGCGACTTGAGACTTACCAGAAGACTTACCGCGCGATTTGGCAAGCTCAGACACGCACTGGTAAACACCTAGAGAATGGTTAAAAACAACACGATAGACATGATTCATAAATGTACCTTAACAGTAGACAGTGAGGACATAACAATTGCTTGTAAAGTTACCCGTATCTTACTCTAAGTAATGGATTTGTCTATCTATTTTTACACAAATGTTTATATTCTAAAATACGCACATAAGCTATCAACTATATTCTTATTAAAAAGCCCGAACCTAATAATTAGGTTCGAGCTTTATTCTCTAATATTTTTATACTAGCGTCCGTTAAACCTCTTTATATAACTGACGTCCTTCTTCATGATATTTCCCAGCCATTTCCGCCATACCTTGACGTACTTCTTCAGCACTCGCTTCGCCTACTTGCCCTACAAGTTCAGTATCTACTTCTTTAATCTGATGACCTATGTCCGTTAAGTCGCCCGTTTGTGGCGTGACTCCTTTGTTAATCACTTTTTGATTAGCTGCATCTTTGTCCAGTCCTGCTGCATAATCACGCACGTTTTGGGTGATCTTCATGGAGCAAAATTTTGGTCCACACATGGAGCAAAAGTGCGCGGATTTATGAGCGTCTTTTGGCAAAGTTTCGTCATGAAATTCACGTGCCGTATCAGGATCAAGCGCCAGATTGAATTGATCGTCCCAGCGGAACTCAAAACGTGCTTTGGATAAGGCATTGTCACGTGCCTGTGCGCCGGGATGTCCTTTTGCAAGGTCAGCGGCATGGGCGGCAATCTTATATGTAATAATGCCGTCTTTGACGTCCTTTTTATTAGGCAAACCCAAATGCTCTTTAGGGGTGACGTAGCAAAGCATGGCCGTACCAAACCAGCCAATCATCGCCGCACCAATGGCGCTGGTGATATGATCGTATCCTGGTGCAATATCAGTCGTTAAAGGTCCTAACGTATAAAATGGCGCGTCTGCACACAGCTCAAGCTGTAAATCCATATTTTCTTTAATACGGTTCATCGCCACGTGTCCCGGCCCTTCAATCATGACTTGTACGTCATGTTGCCATGCCACTTTGGTCAACTCACCCAAGGTTTTAAGTTCGCCAAATTGCGCTTCGTCATTGGCATCTTGCAAACAGCCAGGACGCAGACCATCACCTAAGCTAAATGCCACATCATATTGCTTCATAATCTCGCAGATATCTTCGAAATGCGTGTATAAAAAGCTTTCTTTATGATGCGCAAGGCACCACTGCGCCATGATAGAGCCACCACGGGACACGATCCCTGTTAAGCGATTCGCGGTCAGCGGTACATAGCGGAGCAGGACACCTGCGTGAATGGTGAAGTAATCAACGCCTTGTTCTGCTTGTTCAATCAAGGTATCACGGAAAATCTCCCATGTGAGATCCTCTGCTACACCATCGACTTTTTCGAGTGCTTGATAAATGGGTACGGTGCCAATCGGCACAGGCGAATTGCGAATCAACCATTCGCGCGTTTCGTGGATATGATTGCCCGTTGATAAATCCATGATAGTGTCCGCGCCCCAACGCGTCGCCCATGTCATTTTTGATACCTCTTCATCAATGGAAGAACCAAGCGCTGAGTTACCGATATTAGCATTGATTTTCACCAAGAAATTGCGACCGATAATCATCGGTTCGGACTCAGGGTGATTGATGTTATTAGGGATGATGGCGCGTCCAGCAGCAACTTCACTGCGCACAAATTCAGGCGTGATAATTTTGGGTGTATTGGCACCAAAACTTTCACCTTCATGTTGACGCCTATCGGTCAGCTCATGCTGCTTTTGGGTTTCGCGAATGGCAATATATTCCATCTCAGGCGTGATGATGCCGCAACGGGCGTAATGCATTTGCGTGACATTGCCTGAGAAACCATTGCCTGTCTTAGCGCGACGTGGCTTATCGATATGAGCGAATCTTAGGTTGGCTGTGCTGATATCGCGGGCGCGTGCTTGTCCGTATGAGCTGGATAAACCGTTTAATTGTTCGGTGTCGCCGCGTTCTGCAATCCAGTCGGCGCGCAATTTTGGTAGGCCACGAGTTAAGTCGATATCGACGGTGGGATCGGTATAAACACCTGAAGTGTCATAAACATAAAACGGTGGGTTTCGTTCCCAATTTGCCTCATCCGTGCCTTGAATAGGTGTTGGATCAAGAGTGATTTCGCGCATGGGTACTTGAATATCAGGACGCGTGCCTTCGATATAGACTTTTTTGGAGGCGGGGAGGATACGATGCAGATCGCGAGCGTCTTCTTCAAAACGCGTGTCACCTGCTGCACGGTGGGCAGGGGTTTTTAGCGCCTCTGATTTTTTGTCCGTTTTACTGCTCGACTTATCAGCAGGTTTCGGAATAGCAGACGTGTCATTATCTGGAGTGTAGATTTGGGTGGTCTGTACGTTTGAATGTGTCATATGCTGTCCTAGCGTGTTGGTTTTTGAATAAAATCAACACCGCCAGTAGCTGCGGGGGTGGCGCTATGGGATACAGACAAATGCAATCATAAAGCAGACAGACTATCGCACTGAAAGTGGTAAGTCGTCTTTAGACGATTGCTAGGCACAGCTAATTATTAAAACCATACGTCCGCAGATAAAAACGCTGCTAAACATTGGCAATAATAAAAAGGCATTTCTGCGCGCCCTTTGTACATATAGAACATAGGCTTAAGACTTCCCTGCGTCGGTACTAACCGCATCAGGTTCGGCGGGTGATCTCTCAGCGAATGTATCAAGGCGACTACTTTAAAAAAGTAGGCCAATAACACACCGCACCCCGAGTCTGTCAGTGTTGTAAATCAACTTTATACTAGCAAAATTCTACCCTGACGGCTAATGGTATTTAGGAAAGATATTCTGCTAAAAAGGGAATGCAGCATGAATGATACAAATCCCCCGCAGCTTCGGTCAGCAATAACGCAGCAAGCAAGAAAAATATGTACCACTCACGTACCATCATGTCGCCTATCTGTTTTTTACTATTGACGATAGACGCCTGAAAAAAGGTTTAATGAATGTGAGCGAAAATGAAAGATAAAAGTGGTTGTCATCAAACTGTCATAAAAACTTGTCAATATATCCCGCATGTCACAAACAATGTTTTTTTGTATCGTTGTTAAACTTTAGGAGTCCTACATGCGTTATTCATTATTAGCAGTGGCCGTCAGCTGTACATTAGTACTTACGGCATGTAACAAATCGACTGATACGACAGAGCCAGCTGCTGATACTAGTAGTGCTCCTGTTACAACCACTGAAACTACTGGCAATGCAACTACCGGTGCCGCCCCTGCTGCTGGCACAGGTTTTAAATCTGCTGAAAATATCGCAATGAACATCACAGGCGCTGGCGCTTCGTTCCCGCAGCCTATTTATGCTAAATGGTCTGCTGACTATAACGCTGACACTGGTGGTCAGGTTAACTATCAATCAATCGGTTCTTCTGGCGGTATCAAACAAATCCAGTCAAAAACAGTAGACTTCGGTGCTTCTGATGCGCCTATGACTCCTGAAGAGCTTGAGGAAGCGGGTCTTATTCAGTTTCCAACGGTCATCGGCGGCGTAGTACCAATCGTTAATATCGATGGTATTGAGCCAGGCGCGTTGAAGTTGGATGGTGAAACCCTAGCCAATATTTATTTGGGTAAAATTAGCAAATGGAATGATCCTGCTATCACAGCATTGAACCCAGATTTAACGCTACCTGATGCAGCTATTACGACAGTATTCCGTTCAGACGGTTCAGGTACAACCTTTAACTTCACAGATTATTTGGCTAAAGTTTCAACTGATTGGAAGGATACAGTCGGTGTTGATAAAACGGTTAAATGGCCAACGTCTGCGACTGGTGCTGGTGGTAAAGGTAACGAAGGCGTTTCAAGCTACGTCAACCGTATGAAAAACTCTATCGGCTATGTTGAGTATGCCTACGCTAAACAAAACAACATGTCACACACAGCGCTTAAAAACGCAGCTGGTAACTTCGTACAGCCTTCTGCAGAAACGTTTGCAGCGGCAGGTGACATTGACTGGTCAAAAGAAGAAGGTTTTTACAAAGTTATTACCAACTCTGAAACTGCTCAAGCATGGCCAATCGCTGCAGCGACATTCATCTTGGTACACAAACAACCAGAGAATCCTCAGCAAGTGGCTGGCGTATTGAACTTCTTTGATTGGGCCTATAGCCAAGGCGATGATGATGCCATGGCATTAGATTATGTTCCTTTCTCAGATACTGCTGTAGCACTATTCAAAGCAAAATGGAATGACGTAAAAGGCAGCGATGGACAACCTGTTTATAAGCCAGCACAGTAACCAGTTTATTCTAATCATTGTTTAATAATGTTCCAGTTACCCTCTCAAATCACTATTCTCCGGTAGTGGTTTGAGAGGTTTTATCACAGCAAATTTAATCTTCATCTTGATGGATTGTACTGATAAACATATCCACTTCTGCTTTTTAAGTTTGTTGTCATAAAACCTGCGTAATTCTTCCAATATTTTGACTCGATCTATTCAATGCTGAGACACTTATGAATGACTTAAGGTCCCAATTGGCTAAACAAAGACGTTACGATACGTTGTTTGTCAATGCAACCAAGGCTTTTGCCATACTTGTACTCTTATCTCTAGGCGGTATTTTACTTTCCTTAATCGTTGGAGCATGGCCGAGCATTCAAGAATTTGGTCTTGGCTTTTATACCAGCAATAACTGGGATACGGTTTCTAATGAGTATGGTGCGTTAGCGCCTATTTACGGCACATTAGTGACATCGTTTATTGCCATTATGATTGCCGTACCAGTCAGTTTTGGTATTGCCATATTTTTGACTGAGATGTGCCCTAAGTTTTTAAAGAAACCTCTTGGCATTGCTATTGAGCTGCTGGCAGGTATCCCCTCCATTATTTATGGTATGTGGGGATTGTTTGTATTCGCGCCTTTCTTTGGCGATCATATTCAGCCATGGTTTATTGAACATGTGGGGCCGTTGCCTATTATTGGTAAGCTGTTCACTGGTGCGCCAATGGGACTGGGCTTGTTCACCGCATCATTGGTGCTTGCCATCATGATTATTCCTTTTATCGCTGCCACCATGCGTGATGTTTTTTCTGTTGTGCCAGACTTATTAAAAGAGTCAGCTTATGGCATGGGCGCGACGACTTGGGAAGTTATGTTCAAGATTATCTTGCCTTATACCAAAGCGGGTGTCGTCGGCGGTGTCATTTTGGGACTGGGACGAGCACTGGGTGAAACGATGGCAGTGACTTTCTTAATTGGTAACGCCTTTAACATCAGTCCAAGTTTGTTTACGTCGGGCGTCACGATTACCTCAGCCTTGGCGAACGAGTTTGCTGAAGCTTCTAGTGAGCTACATCTGGCTTCTTTACTACATTTAGGCTTAATCCTATTTGTCATTACCTTCATTGTGCTGTCTCTTGCGAAGCTTATGCTCATGCGCATGGACAATAAAGCAGGCAACCGATAGTCATTCGGCGGCCTGAGATTTTGATGGTTATCGGTATTGACAAAAAAACGGGACACAAATTTTATGCTTTCTAACAATACAATCAATGCGCCACTGCCAGTTAACACAGGTTTTGAAGGTCGTTATAACCGAAGCCTCTATAACAAGCGCCGCTGGACCAATAAACTTGGTCTAGGCTTTGCAATGTCGGCGATGGTTTTTGGTTTGTTTTGGTTATTTTGGATTCTATTTACACTGTTTGTTGAAGGCTTTCAAGGCATCGTACAACTGCCAGTATTTACCGCCGATACGCCGCCGCCGATGAGTCCAGGCGGTTTGCGTAATGCCATCGTCGGTTCAATCATGTTGGCGTTCTCAGGATTGTTTATTGGCGCACCGATTGGATTGATGACAGGTGTGTATTTGTCTGAATTCTCTCAAGGCAGTATGCTTGGCAAAGTGACGCGCTTTTTAAATGATATTTTGCTCTCAGCGCCATCAATTGTTATCGGTCTCTTTATCTATGCACTAATGGTAAAAGGCCAAAATTTTTCTGGTTGGGCAGGCGCGTTGGCATTGGCATTGATTGTCATCCCTGTAGTCGTACGTACCACCGAAAACATGCTCAATCTGGTGCCAAACAGTATCCGTGAAGCGGCCTATGCACTGGGTACGCCTAAGTGGAAAATGGTGACGCAGGTGACTATTAAGGCGGCAAAAGCGGGTCTGACCACAGGTGTATTATTGGCGTTTGCTCGTATCACTGGTGAGACAGCACCGTTACTATTTACTGCGCTGAACAATCAATATTTCAGTACGGATATGGGTCAACCGCTGGCCAACTTGCCCAATACCATTTATCAGTTTGCGATGAGTCCTTACGAAAACTGGCACACACTTGCATGGGCAGCAGCACTTCTGATTACCACTTCTGTATTGGTGTTGAATATTACCGCCAGATACATTGGTAGTAGAGGTCAGGTCAAGTAAATACTGACAATAGAGCGCATGATACTAGGTAAATGCTGAACACTGTAACTACTAAGCACTATGAATATTAGGTACTATGAACATTAAGTACTATGAATACTCAGCATTTACTTAAACTTATATAAATTTTAATTGAGCTAGGTTGGATAAGACTATGAATGACGTCGTAAGCAAAGTTCGCACAAAAAAGACGGCTGATCGCTTCAATGAGACAACAGGCAATCTGTTAACTAGATCCAAGTCTACTAGCGGCCATAAAGAACAGCCAGACATCAGCAGTCTGACCAAACAAACGCTCCATGACATCCCAAAAAACATGCCCCCTGCCAAAATGGAGATTCGTGATTTGAATTTCTATTACGGTGATTTTAAAGCGTTAAAAAATATCAATATCGATATACCGGACAAAAAGGTAACTGCCTTCATCGGTCCGTCAGGGTGCGGTAAGTCTACGTTGCTACGTACCTTTAACCGTATGTATGATCTATATCCAGGCATGCGTGCAGAAGGCAATATTAACCTAGATGGCAAAAACATTTTGGCCAAAGACATTGATGTGAATTTACTACGCGCCCAAGTCGGTATGGTGTTTCAAAAACCAACACCGTTCCCAATGTCAATCTATGACAACGTCGCCTTTGGTGTACGCCTTTATGAAAAGTTGAGCAAAGCGGAGCTGGATAATCGCGTCGAATGGGCGCTGAAAAAAGCAGCATTATGGCCAGAGGTAAAAGACAAACTAAAAGCGTCTGGATTGTCTCTATCAGGTGGACAGCAGCAGCGTCTTTGTATCGCGCGTAGTGTCGCCACCAAGCCTGAAGTGTTGTTACTCGATGAGCCGACCTCAGCACTCGATCCTATCTCAACAGGTGCTATCGAGGACTTAATTGAAGATTTAAAGAATGACTATACCATTGCCATCGTCACTCATAACATGCAACAAGCCGCGCGCGTGTCAGACTACACCGTCTATATGTACTTGGGCGATATGATTGAGATGGGCGAGACGGATCAGATATTTACCAAACCGAATCAAAAAGCGACGGAAGATTATATTACTGGTCGCTATGGTTAATACTAAGGTTTGAGCAGGCACGGGATGCTCGATAGCCAATTTCAACACATATCATGAGTCGATACGTTTGACCCAAGAAGCAGACCGCGCTCCTAAAATATGGATTTCAGGGAATACCTCTTATGCAAAGTGATAAGCATATCTCCAAAAGTTTCGATCAAGATCTTGATGAAGCCATTCGTCTGTTTTTATACATGGGTGATAGTGCGGCCAACCAAGTTGCCAAAGCCGTCCATGCGCTTATTGACAAAGATGAGGTGCTCGCGCAAGAAGTCATCGATATGGATTTTGAAATCAATCGGATGGAAGTTGAGCTGGATGAACATATTTTATTATTGGTAGCCAAACGCCAGCCAGCTGCCAGCGATTTACGCTTGGTAATGTCCATCAGTAAAGGCGTGGTCGATTTAGAACGTATCGGTGATGAAGCGGTCAAAATTGCTCAGATGGCCAGTAAAATTGCGTTACAAAGCAAATCATCTTATGGCTACGCTGAGGTTCAACATCTCAGCAATCAAGTTCGTCTGATGCTACACAACGCGCTAGAAGCCTTTAGTCAGTCAAATGCTGAGCAGGCGTTTGAAGTCATGCGCAATGATGACGTAGTCAATGATGAGTACCAATCAGCCATTCGCGCTTTGATGACTTATATCATGGAAGACTCACGACATGTATCAAAAGTGATTAATGTTATGTGGGTGTTGCGCGCGCTTGAGCGAATTGGCGATCATGCCCAAAACTTGGCAGAGTTGGTCATCAATTACATTAGTGGTCAAGATGTACGTCACTCAGACTATACCAAGGTCGAAAAAGCCGTACAAGAAGCCAATGACCGTATGGCTGCGCGTCAAATAAGTACTACGTCCGTACCTGATTTTGAGTCATTGGATAAAGACACCAATCAATAATCATAAAAATCGACTCAAAAAAACGCGCTATAGTGAAATAGCGCGTTTTTTTGGCTTGTCTTTTATAAAGAAAACTAGAAAAGGCTATGACTAGCTCTCTGGTGTCCAGCCTTGTGCACGCTCATAGTCTTCATTGTCCAAAAACTTGTCACGCTGTTCTGTTAAGAATTTTTTGGCTTCAGGATCCATCATACTTAAGTGATTTTCGTTGATCAGCATGGTTTGATGCTCAAGCCATTCTTTCCACGCTTTATCGGATACCGTCTCTTGTAGCTCCTGACCTTTTTTGTTAGGGAAGGGCGGGTGCGGCATTTTTGGCAATTCTTGCTTATATTTACGGCAAAACACAGTATTGGCCTGTGGATTAAAAGTCTCAGTCATAAGGCATTCCTTATTTATTATAGTAAGTGGTGACATCGAATAGGCATATTTATCTATGATAACGGTCTTGACAGATTTAGCAAAGGGTATCTGGTGTATATAGCCAATTCACTTCAAAATGAGTTTACTGCTGCTGTTATATATTTTTCAAAGCCTTTGGAGTGCGAAGTACACAGCAAGCAAGGAAAATTTATAACAGCAGAACGCTATTATAAGTATGTCTCTTTTATTTTGAACTGATTATAGTTTGCAGGTGGTATGACAAATAAAAAACACCCGCTACTGAGACGGGTGTTTTTTATACAAAGATGAAGCAAACAGCTTAATCAAGATATTAAGCAAATGCTTTTAAGCGCGCACGTCCATTGATCACGGCTTGTTTGACTTGATTAGGTGCTGTACCGCCTAAATGGTCACGAGCGGCCAATGAGCCTTCTAACGTGAGGTAGTCAAACACATCATCACCAATGGCATCGCTGAACTGTTTTAACTGCGCCAAAGACAATTCACTCAAATCAACGCCCTCGGCAATACCTAAAGCAACGGCATTGCCGACCACTTCATGCGCATCACGGAATGCCACACCATTACGTACCAAGTAGTCTGCCAAATCTGTCGCTGTTGCATAGCCTTTCATAGTGGCGGCGCGCATAGCTTCAACGTTTGGCTTGATGTTCGGTAGCATATCAGCAAAGGCCAGCAATGAGCCAGTCAAAGTATCCACGCAATCAAAAAGTGGCTCTTTGTCTTCTTGGTTGTCTTTATTGTAGGCAAGTGGCTGGCTTTTCATCAGGCTAAGCAGGGTCATAAGTTGACCGAACACGCGTGCCGCTTTACCGCGTACCAATTCAGGCACATCAGGGTTTTTCTTTTGCGGCATGATAGAGGAGCCAGTGCAGAAGCGATCTGGTATCTGCACAAAATTGAACTGTGCTGACATCCACAAAATAATCTCTTCGCTCATGCGTGACATATGCATCATGAGAATAGAGGCGGCTGAGGTGAACTCAATGGCAAAATCACGATCTGATACCGCATCAAGCGAGTTTTGACAAATGCCTTCAAAGCCCAGTATCTCAGCGGTAATGGTGCGATCGATAGGAAACGTTGTGCCAGCAAGAGCTGCGCTACCAAGTGGCATCTGATTGATACGGCGGCGCGCATCGATCAGACGCTCGGTATCGCGGTACAACATCTCAAACCATGCCATAACGTGATGACCGAAGCTGACAGGCTGTGCGGTTTGTAAATGAGTAAAGCCTGGCATAATGGTCGTGGTGTGTTGTTCTGCCAGATCAAGCAGACCGCTTTGCAGGCGCACCAACAACGCGATGATGTTGTCTGTTTCTTCACGTAACCAAAGACGGATATCAGTGGCTACCTGATCGTTGCGGCTACGTCCCGTATGTAGCTTTTTACCAACTGAACCGACAATGTCAGTTAAACGCGATTCAACATTCATATGCACATCTTCAAGTGCGATGGACCAGTTAAACTCGCCCGCTTCGATTTCACGCAGTACTTGCTGAAGACCTTCGATGATGGTCGCTACTTCATCAGCCGTTAAGATCTCACACTCCTTTAGCATGGTCGCGTGAGCAATAGAGCCTTGAATATCGTGACGCGCAAAACGCTGATCGAAACCAACAGAGGCGGTAAAAGCTGCCACAAAACTGTCGGTCGCTTCGCTAAATCTGCCACCCCACATCTGCTGACCCTGACTGGTGGCAGGGATGTTTTGTGAAGCGTTATTTGTTATAGAAGCATCTGTGCTAGAATCAGAAACAGAGGCATTTATATTTGATTCGGGATTACTATGGTTTGAAGAATTGGCATTCATATGAGTACAAGACAAGTCAAGAGAATAAGAACTCAAGTATAGCAAAGGATGAGGTTGCCTTACTAGCGGAGCGCTTAGAGTTTTTTATTCCCAAGCTCATGGAGATCATGAGACCTTGGCAGTGGCTGCTGTACATCTTTTTTTGGTCGCTATTTCTTACTATCATTGAGCGCCACGGCTTAGCAACTTGGTCAGAATTTTTGATTAATTTTTTAGGCAGGTTTATTCAAAACACCCTAATCGTTATACCTTCACTATATCTGGTTGACTATCTGCGCCCTACCTTCAAAAATGCCAGCGTTTTGAGCGTAAGCATGCGTGTTGTAATGATAATGATGTTTGCTTCTACCGTAGCGATGACTTTAGTGATGTTAGTCATGGTAAATATGCGCTGGATTGAATATAATTACCAAGAGTTTGTGTTTAGCCTGCTATTTGATACTTTAATTACAGGTGGATTTACAGTGGTCTTTCTGCTGTATTTTTTGCGTAATCATCGTGAGCTTAATGCGCTTAAGTTATCGTTTGAATATAAATTGGCCACTCAAAATGATTTGATAAAAGCGCGCATTGCTCCGCACTTTTTCTTTAACACTTTAAATACGCTTGTGTCGCTTATCGAATCTAACCCACCAAAAGCTGCGTCCTTATTACAACACGTTTCCGCGCTATTTCGTGCCAGTTTTACAGGACCTCATGAGATCAGCTTTGAAGAAGAGATTGCGCTTTGTGAGCATTATCTGGCGATTGAATCTAGCCGGTTGTCAGATAAGCTTGAGGTAAGTTGGCAGTTACCTGACGAAGACATCATGTACGACATGGTCATTACGGCCTTAGCGTTACAAAGTGTGCTAGAAAAAATGCTGATCAATGTGGTTGAGATGACCACTGAGACCATCTATATTGATATTAAAGCGACATGGCAGCAGCATCGAGTTGTGATTACAGTTTGCGTTGAGCTGCCCAAAAAGACCCTTATTATTAATCATGATTTGCGTCAGCATATGGATTTTTATATTCAAGCTGAGCGTCTACGGGCCTATTTTGGTCATAGCGCCACTATCAATAGCGTGGTAACCAGCACCGATATCATCACTGTGATTGACTATCCTTTGCATGATGCCGGCTTATAATCTCTAATTTTTTACCGCTGACTCTCTCCTTTTTTGAATAGATAAGCATGGCATACTTATTGCATTAATGCCCGTACGATTAAAACATATCAGGACTGTCCGAAGATAGGAGTTTGCATGCGTATTGTAGTTTGTGATGATGAGCCACTAGCGCGCGAGCGTTTGGTCAGAATTGTACAAGAATCAGGTCATCAAGTGATTGCTCAGGCCAAAACAGGAATAGAAGCCATTATTGCTGTAAAAAGTCAGCAGCCTGACATTATATTGTTAGACATTCGGATGCCTGAGATGGACGGTGTACGCTGTGCTCAAGAGCTTGCCAAGCTTGAGCATCCACCAGCCATTATCTTTGTCACCGCTTACGATCATTATGCGATAGCAGCTTTAAAAGCCAACGCAATCGGATATCTATTAAAGCCTGCCAATAAAGATGAATTGTTAGAGGCTTTGGACAAAGCCAAGAACCTAAACGCGGCGCAATTAAATGAGATCCGTAAGCTTGCAGACCCAACTGCGCGCCCAGTGCGCGAGCACATTGCTGCGCGTACCCACCGCGGTGTTGAGTTGATTAAACTCAAAGATATTTATTATTTTACGGCAGATCAAAAATACGTCAAAGTACGTCATAAAGAAGGTATTTTGCTGATTGATGAGACGCTAAAAGAGCTGGAGCAAGAGTTTGGCGACAAGCTTTTTCGTGTCCATCGCAATGCGATTATCAATCTCAGTTTTTTGGATTTTTTAGAGACGCTGGATGCAGGACAGTACCAGATACGTTTTAAAGGCATTGATGATACATTGGCAGTCAGCCGTCGTCACTTGCCAGCGTTACGTGATAAAATTCAGAGCATGTAGCCTGACGTGTTATCATCGATAGAATCCTCCCATATCATCAAGCCCTTATTTATGCTTAAATAGGGGTATTTTTTTTGCGTCAGCATTTACTATCAATCATTGATATCGCCCATGTTCTATGGCGAGACTGCAGTATTTTTCAGTACGGATATTTGAGTACTGGTATTTGAATACTGACATTATAATATCGAACTTAATAGTATCGAACTTATCGAGGTCCTTTATGAGCAACTCGCAGCAACCTGCTTTAACTACCCTCACGATTGCCACGCGTCAAAGCCCGTTAGCGTTATGGCAAGCTGAGCATATTCGCGCCCGTTTACTTGAGCTGTATCCCAAATTGACGATTCAATTGCTAAAAATTGTCACTAAGGGTGACAAGATTTTGGACACACCTTTGGCCAAGATTGGTGGAAAAGGTTTGTTCGTTAAAGAGCTTGAACAAGCACTTTATGACAGACAGGCAGACATTGCGGTACATTCATTGAAAGATGTACCGATGCAACTGCCTGAAGGTTTGATGTTGGGTGTCTATTGTAAACGCGCTTCACCAACGGATGCTTTCGTTTCCAACACTTACGAGAGTATTGATGAGTTACCACAAGGCGCGGTCGTTGGAACGTCAAGTTTGCGCCGTCAGTGTCAAATCAAAGCGTATCGCCCAGATTTACAGATCAAGACCTTGCGCGGCAATGTTGGTACCCGTTTGGGTAAGCTGGATGCTGGCGAGTACGATGCCATCATTTTGGCAACCAGTGGCTTACAGCGTATCGAGCTGGACGCACGCATACGCTGCGAGCTTGAGATTGATACTTGCTTGCCAGCGGTTGGACAAGGTGCATTAGCAATCGAATGTCGTGATGGTGATAATGAAGTATTGAAACTGCTAGCACCGCTTAATGATGACAAAGCCCGTATTCGCCTTATCGCTGAGCGCGCCCTAAACCGTCATTTGGACGGTGGCTGTCAGGTGCCAATTGCCGCTTATGCTGTTTTACAAATGGCGAATGAAACCGATGCGAATAATGATGACAACGGCGAAAATGGCAATAATGATCTTGGTAATGTGCTGTGGCTACGAGGTCGAGTCGGTCAAGCGGATGGTAGTGAGCTGCTAAAAGCTGAAAAACGAGTAACGTTGGTTGGGACGCAAGACGCACAAGAAGTACAAGCCAATCAGCTTGGTATTGATGTCGCCAATATGTTGCTTGCGGATGGTGCGGGCGACATTTTATCAGCGATCTATCAGCCTGAATAATACGTCAGTAGTTTGGCTATAGGCTGTTATATATCAGTCTGTCATTGAGCCAATTTTATCAGCTTTTTGTCATGGTACTTCTATGTCATCGTCCACTTATTTTGAGTCTACAGGCAACAATCAACAGATAGACAAACCCTTATTGGGGTCACAAGTGGTTATCAATACGCGACCAGTAGAACGTGCTTCTCCATTGACACACTATCTACAAGCAGCCGGAATGACAGTGATTGACATGCCGATGTTGGCGTTACAATCGAGGCCGATAACGGACAATGACATCGCGATAATGCAGCAGTGGTTAGCAGGCAAGTACAAGGCGCTTGTTATTGTCAGTCCAACCGCTGCTGCTTCAGGGTTGGCGGTTTGGCAGTCACTGGCGCGTGAGCATAAAGTGCGATGCAGTACGGATAATCAGGCGGACGTAGCAGCATCTGATACGTTAAAAGCGCCAAGTCCTATTATTGCTGTTGGTGATGCAACCGCTGCTGCCCTAAGTCATGTCAGGCTAGAGACAGCAAGTTATCAAGTGCGCCAGCCTGAGATTGCCAATAACGAAGGCATGCTAGCAATGTCTGAGATTGACAGTTTGCAAGCAGGTGATAGGGTACTGATATGGCGCGGTCTTGGTGGACGACGATTATTGGTTGATACATTACAGGCACGCGGTGTTCATATTGATAGTATTGCTTGGTATGAGCGTATCATGCCAATTGAGGCAGCGACTCAGTATCAGGAGTGGTTACAAGATTTTCTAGCATATAATACAGAGCAGATTGTCATGCCAGCCAAGCAATCAAAGCCCATCGTTGTTGTCAGTAGCGGTACTGCTTTTGAGCATTGGACGCAGGTCGTCAATCAAGTATCAGAGAAATCTATAATGCCAAGTCTAGACAGTCTAAGCGCAGGCCTTATAGAGTATCAAATGGCCGTTACGTTGTCAGACTTCGCTTACGTAGTATTAGGTGAGCGCTTAACCAATATGGTGGCAGAGCAGCAGTTAAGCCATTGGCGTGTAGATGACTTAGCGCCACAAACCATTCTTGCGGCTATTACTTCAAAGACTTAGTATTTTTTATCTTCTACTTACTTGCTACTAATATGTTTAAACTTATCAATAACGGTACTGCCTTATGTCAATGAATTCTGAATCGTTAAAGAATCCTTCTACTGTTCAGCAGCGCCGACAAGCGACGATGTTTTTGTTGCGACTACAGTGGCTGGTTATTTTGTTACTCATTGCCGCTTTAATAGGATTATATATCAGCCAATATCGTTTCCAGCAAAACGTCAACGAGCGTTTGCAAAGCAACGAGCAAGTCGTTAGCCGTTTAAATGAGATGGACGATCGTCTATTTTCGATGAGTCAGCAAACGTTGCCAGAGCCGAGTACGGTCGCCAGTAGCCAAGCTCAAAACCAGCTGGATTTATTGCGTATCCAAACCAAAGCGGCTGATAGGCTGCTAGTAGACAACAATGACAGTGCAGCGATAGAGTTGTTGCGCGGCCTCCATTGGCAGCTCTCTCAAAGCAACAATGAGATTGCCCCAGCACTCACCGTTGTTATCAAGCAAAGCTTGATTAAAGACATTGAGCGCTTGCAGGCGAGAAGTACGCAGCCCAGTCCTTGGCAACTACAGAATTTATCCATTCAAAACATTCAGGACTTTTTACACAATCACGAACGCGCTACTACGTCTGACGCGCAGATGAATACCAGCGATAAAAATGTGATTCTAACGCGTCGGCAACTTGTGATTCACGAAGTTATTATGACTTTGAACTTGGCGATTCAGGCCAGCAATATGCGAGAAAGAGAGCCGATGATTGGTTATCTCCGTCAAGCTAAAAAACAGTTGCAGACCCTATTGCCAAGAGTATCTACACCGCAAACAGGTAGCACTGCTGACGAAAGACCCTCTCGTTCTGCGTCTGTCACTAAGACACAATCGTCGACTGAGAGCAGCTCACAAACCAATGCCGCGCCAACTGATATTTTAGAAGTCATACACTTACTAGATCAATTGGTTGCTGGTGCACCGAAGACAACGCCCTTGTTGACGACGCAGATTTTGGACAAGTCTCAACGCTAAGTGCTACTACTTTAAAAAGCGATTAATATAAAAAATAAGAGAAATAATTCATGGACAGTTTTAATCAAACTTTGAACGTAACGCCTGAAACTTTAGACAATCCTCATCCTGACGCTTTGGCTCATTATCCTATCATTCATCATCAACCCATACATTGGGGTGAAATGGATGCTTTTAATCATTTAAACAATGTGGTTTATTATCGTTATTCTGAGTCAGCGCGTATCGGCTATTTGCAAGCTTTAGGAATGTTTGATGGGAGTATGGTGACAGTATTGGCACAATCTAGCTGCCAATATTTGCGGCCTGTGACGTACCCTGACACGTTGTTATTGGGTGTGCGCTGCCAGCGTTTGGGCAATACCAGTATCGTCATGGAGTACAGTTATTATAGTATTGCTCAAAAAGCCATCGTCGCTACAGCTGAGGCAGTTGTAGTACGCTTAGATAGTGAAGGCAAAGACAAGCTACCTTGGACAAATGAAGAACGCGAACGGCTATTGGCACTAGAAGCAGAAGTTGGTCATACTCCAACATTTTAATTTGTTAATACCTTTCTCGCATCACTCTTTTGTTTCGGACTGATTGTAGCTCAAAATAAAAGGCACGCTAACATTAAAGTAGCGTGCCTTTTTTTGACTAATCTTTTATGTTAAAGGTTAAAACAACATCAAATGCTCAAGTAATATTACTCTTGATTCGGTGCTTGAACAAAATCTACTACGTTAAGATCAAAACCTGACAAGGCATAAAATTTCATCGGTGATGACAGTAAGCGCATATCACGAACACCAAGATGGCGTAATATCTGTGCGCCCACACCAATGCTACGATACGGCTGCTGAGTAATGGTCGACTGTGACTGATTGTTTGAGGCTTTATCTAATGCCTCTCCCAAGTCCACAGGTTCATGATTACCAACCCAAACAAAGACACCGCGATCTGCGGCGCTAATCTCTTGTAAGGCTGATTGCACACTCCAGCCACCACGACCTGTCGTGTCATTTTTAGCAGCAAACAAGTCGCGCAGTGGATGGAAGCCATGGACACGTACGGTACTGATGCCTTCGCTCACATCACCTTTTACTAAAGCCAAATGCGTTTCATCAGCACCAAACTCGCGGAAACGATGCAGGGTAAAGGTGCCATACTCAGTTTCAAAAGGACGCGTCTCAATCTCTTCTACGGTTTGCTCGTTAGCAATACGATAATTGATCAAATCTGCAATCGTACCAATTTTAAGATTGTGCTCTTTTGCAAAAATCTCAAGGTCATCACGGCGCGCCATCGTACCATCAGCGTTAATGATTTCTACGATGACTGCTGCTGGCTCAAGCCCTGCTAATCGTGCCAAATCGCAACCCGCTTCGGTATGACCTGCACGGTGTAGGACGCCACCATTTTGTGCCATGATTGGAAAAATATGCCCAGGCTGAACGATGTCCTCTGGCTTTGCTGAAGAAGAAACGGCTGCTTGAATGGTACGAGCGCGATCGGCGGCAGAGATACCAGTGGTCACACCTTCTGCGGCTTCAATAGACACAGTAAAGTTAGTACTGAATTTTGCCTCATTGCGATCTGACATCAGTGGCAATGCCAATTGTTGGCAACGTGCTTGTGACAAGGTCAAACAGACTAAGCCACGCGCATGAGTAATCATAAAATTAATATCTTCAGGTCGAACATGGGTCGCTGCCATGATGATATCACCTTCGTTTTCGCGATCTTCGTCATCCATTAAGATGACCATTTTACCAGCACGAATGTCTTCGATAATCTCAGGGATCGTATTTAAACTCATAGTAAATCTCAATATTTTATTATTTATAAATAAGTGTGATTCGTAATATAAAACGTTATCTGCCTATTGTAGCAGTAGATGATACAAAGCGCTGTTGTGGTTAAGCAAAACGTACTCTGATTAAAGCAAACAACGATAGTAAGGAGCTTTAGAATTTATTCACTCATTGCCTGCCTATATTATGATGATGACATTTTAACGCTTTTTACACCAACGTGCTGCCTCATCTCTGTACTACCCTGATTAGTCTCTCAAAAATAGGAATAAGTTTTATCAATGATCAGTACTGATTTTTTGCACAGTAACGTCTGAATAATGCCTCACATCATCGGTCATTGCTTGCGGCTTGGTTTTTTAGCCAATCCATAAATTGCTTACTGTGTTGCTCTCGTTGATTGTCTGCAAACTCATAAAAGCTGTTATTTAGTAAGGCATCAGGTAAGTAGCTTTGAGGATAGTAATGGTTGGGGTAATCGTGTGGATAATGATAGTTCTGACCGTACCCTTGATTGCGCATCAGTTTGGTTACGCCATTGCGTAGATGTAGTGGTACGGGTGATGCGTCTTTTTCTGCCAACGCCATCGCTGCATTAATGGCTTTATAAGTGCTATTACTTTTGGCACTGGTGGCAAGGTAGACCACTACTTGTCCCAAAATGATACGGGCTTCTGGCATACCGATTGACTGTACACTTCGCAAGGCAGCATCGGCAAGAAGTAGCGCGTTAGGATTGGCATTCCCGATGTCTTCACTGGCCAAAATAACCAAACGCCGCGCAATAAAATCAGCAGGCTCTCCGCCAACCAGCATTCGCGCCATCCAATACAGCGCTGCATCAGGATCTGAGCCACGTACGGATTTTATCATGGCAGAGACGATATCATAATGCTGCTCACCATCTTTGTCGTACCGAACCAAAGCCGTCTGTGCTACCCGACCGACCAGCTCATTGTCAATGATAAGGGATGATTGATTGGTGTCCGCTGTTTGAATGGCAAGCTCTAATACGTTCAGTGCTTTTCTTGCATCCCCGTGTGCCAATTGGCTGATAGTTTCCTGTGCTTGCAAGTCGATAGTCAATTTCTGGAGTACTTTATCTTCCAAAAGTGCCCGCTGTAGTACTGCACTGATTTGTTCGGGCGTCAATGGCTGCAAGCGATACACTTGACAGCGGGACAACAGCGCATTATTGACACTAAACGAAGGGTTTTCAGTTGTGGCACCGATTAATGTAATATCACCAGACTCTACCGCACCTAATAGTGCATCCTGTTGGGCTTTGTTAAAACGATGAATCTCATCAATGAACACCACAGGCGACTCAAAGCTAAGGGAATCTTTGCTATCTAATACTTCACGCAATTGCTTAACGCCAGTATTGAGAGCAGACAGGGCATGAAAAGGCCTGCCCACCGCATCAGCCAGTAGCATCGCGATGGTTGTTTTACCAATCCCAGCTTCGCCGTGCAAAATAATGGAAGGCAGATGACCTTGTTGTACCAAACGTCGTAATGGTGCTCCATCTGCTAATAAGTGCTCTTGACCGATAATAGCATCAAGCGTGGTAGGGCGCATACGCTGGGCAAGGGGAGTATCAGCATGGAAGTTAGTCGACATAAAGCTCTCTATTATAGTAATAAAAATGTAGGGTCATCAATTGATCAAAACAGCAGCGTTTCGTGGCTTGCTCATCAATGCATCAAAATAAGTGACTCATGAATACTAGGCATCATGAATATTAAACATCATGAGTCAATGTGGGCTAATTTAGACAGGTAAAAATAAAGTATGATTGTAAAAGTATTATTATAGTCATAGAAGCACTGTTATAAAGGTTAGGCTACCGTAGATTCACGTTAATGAAAGTCAACTAAATGTACAACTTATGTCCTAAACGCTTTAGTTTTTAGATTTTTATCCTCATTAATGGAGTATGACTAACTAATAAGTCAACGTTCTCAGGTGTGGTTTTCAAAGACAGTCTATAAAGCGTAGTCAATTACCCATAGCGGTTCGCCAAATATAAGGTATGACAGAAATGAGGTTTCAACCTGTTTTTAAATATTTGTCACAATGCTATTTACCTAGAGGGGCTAAACAGCAGTCACGCTTATTGACGTCTGGAGAAATAACGCTGGCACGTTCAGTGTTTGGTGACAGTATTCAGCTAGGTGAAGTTCAATTAAAAACAGCTTGGTGGGTATTAAAGAACTACGCAGTTAGCCCTAATGGCAATATTTATTTTCATCCAGCAGATTGGATTACAGATTTTAGCCACGCGCCCCTTGGCAAACAAGGTTGGCTAATACATGAGTTGACCCATGTGTGGCAGTTACAGCGAGGTCTAAAAGTAGTGCGCGGTGCAGTTATGAATCGACGTTATGATTATGTGCTCGAAACTGGCAAGTCGTTTTTTAAGTATGGCATCGAGCAACAAGCCCGCATGGTGCAAGACTATTTTATTCGTCGTCAGCGTGGACAAGACTGCCGAGATTTAGAAGCCTGCATTCCATTTTTGGGTGCGCAGTCCGTCGACAGAACCACACAAAACAAGTCAGTAATGAATGATGATAAAGTTAGCTTTTAACATTTGCATTGATAAGGATAAGTACTCTCATGTTTAAATTTTTGCCAGCAACGTTTGCGATTGATGCAAGCCAAGACGCTGAGATGGATGCAGCTTATAAGGACTGTATGCCTCAAACAAGCCATTCCTTATGGCGATCGCCAACCTTGCTGATAGCAACACTCACTGGTGTGTTATTTTTGACGGGTTGCCAGCAGCCATCAGACACGCAGCCAGTGACAGACAATACCCAGCCTGCTGAAAAAACCAGTGCTGAAGACAACAGGCCTATGACAAAAAGTGATTCAGCTGCTGCTCGTATTAAGCAGTTTGAACCTATATACGTTGCCCAAGTACAAGGACTACAGCGCCGTCTACAAGCGGAGTACGAGTCATTGCAGGCCGCTGATGCTTCAGATAGTGAAAACTCTTTACTAACAGGTGATCCTACTGCTGATGATAGCACTAATGATAACGCAACGAGCGATATCAATACAGAATCTGCCGTGGCATTGACTGCACCCGACGTTGCTACAGACAGCGAAAGTGAGTTGAACACTGAAGATGATATCAATACCAGTACGGAAGTGGGTGAGCGTGATTTAACGGTATTAAAGCGCATCAGTCTTGAGCCGCGCAAACCTACGATGTTGACAGAAGATCAAATCATTGACCGTTATCAACAAGTGATGGATGCACTTTACCAGCCTGTAACGACGCCACTTAGTGCAGAGGACGCAGATACGCTGATCAATATCGCAACTTTGGTGCCAGAGTTGTTTGAACATGCAGAGATTGCGGGGCGTGTTAGCGCAAAGAGTCCTGCATTAGCGAGACTGATTATTCAACATCAGGTTTGGGAACAGATACAAGATCAGCAAGTCGTCGATATGCAGCAGATGAAACTGAATCAACAAAAAGAGTTTGAAGCGCTTATGACCAAATTTAATGACACCATTCAAGATTACGATGAGCAAATTGCAAAATACGAACAGACCTTGAGAGAATTCCAGTAGTGATTGTGAGCAGGTGTGATTGTGCTATTTATCACTTACCAAAGCCTATATTGAACGAAGAACGTAAGGCTCAAAGTATTTAAATCAAAAAATAGATCCATAAAAAATCCCGCACAATGGCGGGATTTTTTATAAAAAGTGTAGGACTATTTCTTATTTGCGATCTTCAGCTTTTACGAAATCGCGACGCTTCTCACCCGTATATAACTGACGTGGGCGACCGATTTTGAAAGGTGTGCTGTGCATCTCTAACCAATGGCTGATCCAACCAGAAGTACGAGCTAGTGAGAAGATAACGGTGAACATTGACGTTGGGATACCGATGGCTTTCAAGATAATGCCAGAATAGAAGTCAACGTTTGGATATAGATTACGCTCGACGAAGAACGGATCTTCCAACGCAATCTTTTCAAGTGCCATTGCTAATTCAAGCTTAGGATCGTTGATGCCAAGTGCGCCTAGTACTTCGTCACATGTTTCTTTCATGACTTGTGCACGTGGGTCAAAGTTTTTGTAAACACGGTGACCAAAGCCCATTAGCTTCACTTCACGGCTTTTCACTTTTTCCATGAACTCGGGCACGTTTTCAACTGAACCGATTTCGTCTAACATCTCAAGGACGGCTTCGTTAGCACCACCATGTGATGGGCCCCACAAAGCAGCAATACCAGCAGCGATACAAGCGTAAGGATTAGCACCTGTAGAGCCCGCTAGACGTACAGTAGACGTTGATGCGTTTTGCTCATGGTCAGCATGCAAAGTAAAGATCTTATCCATGGCGCGGGTGATGACATCATTGGTTTTGTAATCTACATCACCAGGCGTTGCAAACATCATGTACAAGAAGTTTTCGGCGTAATTAAAGTCGTTACGTGGATACATGAACGGTTCGCCTCGTGAGTATTTATAACTCATCGCAGCAAGCGTTGGCATTTTTGCAATCAGACGAATCGCAGTGATTTCACGATGCTCTTCGTTGCTTACGTCTAAATGTTCATGATAGAACGCTGACAACGCACCAACGACACCAACCATGATAGCCATTGGATGCGCATCACGGCGGAAGCCTTCAAAAAATTTGCGTAATTGGTCATGAACGCCCGTATGTTCGTGAATCTTCTTGAAAAAGTCTGCTTTTTGTTCACTGTTAGGAAGATCACCATGAATCAGAGCATAAGCGACTTCTAGATATTCTGCATTGTTCGCTAGTTGGTCGATAGGGTAGCCACGATGCAATAGCTCGCCTTTACCGCCATCAATGAAGGTAATTTTTGATTCGACAGGCGCTGTCGCCATAAAACCTGGATCATAAGTCCAGTAGCCAGCTTTTTGGAAAGCAGCAACTTCAATTACCGACGGGCCTAAAGTGCCTTCAATAATAGGAAGTTGGTAATCCTTACCATCTACAGTCAATGTGGCTTGATTATCAGCCATAATTTAATCTCCATTTTTTTAGCTTGTTAGAATAAAATTATCTCAGACGCATACCCTCGCGTCGTCATCAGTTAAACAAGTAATTTGAACTTAGCTCATTTGATACGCAAGGTATATTAGCAGTAATTCTTTATGATTTGAAAAGACTTTTACCAACAGTGCCTCTAATTGGCGCGGTGTAGTCGTGTTTATTCACTGTAATTTTTGTATCAAAATATGTCTGCTTGGTTATTTCGCTTAAAACTACCTTCTCTATGATGATAAGCAAAAACATATTCTTACTGGAGTTTTTGCAAAGATTTCTCAAACTAATGAATAATTTTTTATGATTATATGTGTCAAAAACAAGTAGAGCATGAGTGGCAGATGGATTGAGTTGAGTATAAATTTTCAGTCAATTAGATGATTCTAAAAATTTTTTATTACGATCCTCTATTTCTTTGTTAACTCATTGTCCTATTTCCACTATTTAGGGGATAAATTTGTAATTGTCGCTCAGTCATTTTATAATTAGAGGAATGTAACTGGCATTAGTTTTGTGCGGATTGATAAGCGGTCATGATATAATGTTGTTTAGAGCCTTCTCTATTCATAATTGGTTACGACTCTATAATGTCTTGATAGACAAGAATCGCCATTCACGGTTCAAATGTTCTTGTTAACTGTTCTATTTTTAAGTACTTGTTCCAAAGTTTGTCATGATACTAATAATGGAGCAACGTTGTTTTTATCATGATAGACAGTAAAAATAGACTAGTTAATCGATCTTACGTATGTTTATTTTCTTTGTTCTATGATAGATGGGTTGTTCTATAAACCTATCAATTTGATGAGCCATGCGAAATATTAAACAGTTTATCAATGCCTTATACCAAATGACCGTCTCTTCATATTTGGCGCAAACCAAACGAAGTCAGCTAGCTCTTCCTTACTTTATTCGTCTCGTGTGTTGCTCAGTGTTTAATACCATTTATGTTAAGCATGGCTAGCATATACAGGAGTATAACCGCAAAAAGGATGCCCGCTGTGAAAAGCAACCGACCTATTGATCTGCCTTTAAGCCAAGTGATTAGCGTTAATCGCTCACCGATTGCGATCGCCTCAATTCTGCATCGTATCTCTGGCATTATTTTATTTTTACTGATTCCTGTCATGTTGTGGTTACTACAGAACTCATTGGCGTCGCCTGAGAGTTTTGAAACCGTATTTGATAACGTACTTGTGCGCTTTGTGGCGTGGATTTTTGTTGCCTCAATCGCTTATCACTTTGTGATGGGTATCAAGCATTTATTTGCTGATATGGGCATGACTGAAGAGCTAAAATCTGGCCGTGCTGCTTCTATGGCCAGTTTTGTGATTTCAGCGATTCTAATTGTCGCGTCATTTGTATGGGTGATGTTCTAATGATAAAAAATGATTCAGGAACCAAAAGTGCTACTGGTCTGACAGGCTCTGGTTCACGCGATTGGATTGTCCAGCGTATTAGTGCTGTCGTTTTGGCTGTGTATAGTGTGGTATTACTGGGATTCTTTTTGACCCATAGTAATGTTACTTATGTTGAATGGTCGTCATTTATGACCAGTCTGCCTATGCGTTTATTTAGCTTAGTGACTATACTAGCGTTAGCTGGTCATGCTTGGGTTGGAATGTGGACGGTATTCACCGATTACATTACTTCTGGCAAGATGGGAGAAAGCGCGCCAAGACTACGTTTGGTATTACAGACTTTGATGATTATCGCCATCTTAGTGTTTCTATTTTGGGGCATCATGATTTTTTGGGGTACAGCTAGTGTTGTTGCGGTTTAACCACTAACTTATTACCGTTAATATCTATAAACCATAACGGACAGACTTATTAGTATTATGTGCAGCTGACATATGAGTTGTCCGTTAGAAGCCAAAAATAGTCATAGCATTGGGCTGGTGCTGGTTTAACCAATCATTCAGATTATTAATAGATTAGTAACTGAGTGAATATAGAGTTGAGCGAACTT
This sequence comes from Psychrobacter sp. AOP22-C1-C5, assembly GCF_052378885.1. Lineage (NCBI taxonomy): Bacteria > Pseudomonadati > Pseudomonadota > Gammaproteobacteria > Moraxellales > Moraxellaceae > Psychrobacter > Psychrobacter sp. AOP22-C1-C5. Next base: position 106,996 of record NZ_JBQSYC010000003.1, read on the forward strand.
AGCCTAATATAACGATAGATATGCAATTTAAGTGGTCAAAGGCGATTTGTATCATCCGCTTGAATAAGTGCATGTATTGACCGCATATAAAGATGTGAGTCCTGCAATTCGATGATGTTCAAAATAGCCTTTTTATTTACTTTTAAGCATTAACAGGCATTAGGAAAACCGTAATGGCAACTAGACAAGACAATACCATCAGTAACATTAAGACCCTAAACTACGATGCAGTCATCGTTGGTGGCGGTGGCTCCGGTATGCGTGCTTCACTACATTTGGCGGAAGCAGGTATGAAGGTTGCAGTTCTGACCAAAGTATTCCCAACGCGCTCGCACACTGTTGCCGCTCAAGGCGGTATTGGTGCAAGTTTGGGTAATATGAGTAACGACAACTGGCATTTTCACTTTTATGATACCGTCAAGGGATCAGATTGGTTAGGTGACCAAGATGCTATCGAATACATGTGCCGTGAAGCGCCAAAAGTTGTTTATGAGCTTGAGCACATGGGCATGCCGTTTGACCGTAATGAAGATGGTACGATTTATCAGCGTCCATTCGGTGGTCATACCTCAAATTATGGCGAAAAGGCCGTTCAACGCGCTTGCGCTGCAGCTGACCGTACAGGCCATGCGTTGCTACACACGCTATATCAGAAAAACTTACAGCAAGGCACTGAGTTCTTTATCGAGTGGATTGCTCTTGACTTGATTAAAGACGAAGCTGGCAACATCAATGGCGTCGTTGCGCTTGAACAAGAAACTGGTACAGTGGCTGTATTCCAGTCACCAATCACTGTTTTAGCGACAGGCGGTGCAGGTCGTATCTTTGCTGCCTCAACCAATGCTTATATCAATACTGGTGACGGTATCGGTATGGCAGTCCGTGCGGGTATTCCACTACAAGATATGGAGTTCTGGCAGTTCCATCCAACCGGTGTCCATGGCGCTGGTGTACTGTTAACTGAAGGTTGCCGCGGTGAAGGTGCTATCTTGCGTAATAAAGATGGCGAAGCGTTCATGGAACGTTATGCACCAACCGTGAAAGACTTGGCTCCGCGTGACTTAGTATCACGCTCTATGGACCAAGAGATCAAAGAAGGTCGTGGTTGTGGTCCTAATGCCGATCATATCGTCATGGATATGACGCATTTGGGTGTAGAAACCATCATGAAGCGTTTACCATCAGTATTTGAGATTGGTAAAAACTTTGCCAACGTTGATATCACTAAAGAACCTATCCCTGTTATTCCAACCATTCACTATATGATGGGCGGCATTCCAACGACGATTCATGGTCAAGTGATTGTACCTGATCTAGAAGCTGGTACGGATGAAGATGGTTTATATGCAAAAGGCAATGTGGTTAAAGGTCTTTATGCCATCGGCGAATGTGCTTGTGTCAGTGTTCATGGTGCCAATCGTTTAGGAACCAACTCACTACTTGATTTATTGGTATTTGGTCGCGCGGCTGGTAAGCATATCGTTGATGAGTTTCATCATGCTGACCACAATTATAAACCACTAGATCCACGTGTACTTGATTTCACAGTGCGCCGTTTAGACAAGCTACAACAGTCAACTGAAGGATTTAATGCGCAAGATGTTGCGGATGAGATTCGTGCGACCATGCAGACACATGCCAGTGTATTCCGTACACAAGCCATGATGGATGAAGGTGTTGAGAAGATCTTAGCGCTGGGTGAAAAAATAGAAAAAATTCATTTGGCTGATAAATCACAAGTATTTAATACAGCCCGTATTGAAGCTTTTGAAGTCGCTAACTTGTATGAAGTGGCAAAAGCCACGATGATATCAGCAGCGAAGCGTCATGAAAGCCGCGGTGCTCATAGTGTGTCTGACTATGATCGTCCAGAGGATGATGATTATGCACCAAATGGCCGTAATGACCATGAGTGGATGAAGCATACTATATGGTACTCTGAAGGCAACCGTATCATTTATAAGCCAGTTCGCAAAGTGCCATTAACGGTTGATTATATTGAACCAAAAGTTCGTGTCTATTAAGTTTAGACCGTGCGTTTGATGTAACGATCCGCGTAAACGTTTTATCCCTTATTAATTTATTAAAAGGTGACCGCCAGCTACATGCCCATGCCAGCGCTATCATACTATTGGTCTGTATTTATATCGATTATCAGTACCGACTTATAGATAGATAGCGTTAGTATGTTGCAATCTTTGTATGCCCGCCATCACCTATGTGTGGAGTTTAGCATTATGAGCCGAGGTACTCGCACCATCGAAATCTATCGCTACGATCCTGATCTGGACGCAGCACCGCGCATGCAAACTTATACGATTGAGCTACTAGAGTCAGATCGTATGTTGCTTGACGTGTTATTACGCTTGAAAAAGGAAGATGAAACGCTCACCTTCCGTCGCTCTTGCCGTGAAGGCATTTGTGGCTCTGATGGCGTCAACATCAACGGTAAAAATGGTCTAGCCTGCCTAATCAACATGAACACGTTGCCAGAAAAAGTCACGGTTCGCCCATTACCAGGTTTACCAGTAGTTCGTGATTTGGTTGTTGATATGAACCAATTCTATGAGCAATATGAAAAAGTACACCCGTACTTAATCAATGACCAACCAGCGCCACCGACAGAGCGTCTGCAGTCACCTGAGCAGCGTGAAAAATTAAACGGTCTATACGAATGTATTTTGTGTGCGTGCTGTTCAACCAGCTGCCCATCATTCTGGTGGAACCCTGAAAAGTTCTTAGGCCCATCAGCACTATTGCACGCGTATCGCTTTGTTGCAGATAGCCGAGATGGTGATACTCAAGCGCGTTTGGCGCGTTTGGACGATCCGTTCAGCCTATTCCGTTGCCGCGGCATCATGAACTGTGTATCAGTTTGTCCAAAAGGCTTGAACCCAACCAAAGCCATTGGTCATCTACGTAGTCTGCTGATTGACCAAGCCGGTTAACTGTTTATAAGCATAAGATATTTTATCAATGTCATACGAAAACACCACCTGGTCATTAGGTGGTGTTTTTTTGCCTGTCATACTCTAATGCTATTTAAAAACTTCTATCAAGTTATGGAAGGTTATAACAATGAAAATAATGATATATATTTGAAGGTAAGGCTGTGCTTACAATACGTTGGTCGTGTGTAAGAATACATGATATACAGGCAAGCAATCTATATAATTACTAGGAGAAAAAAGCATTCGCTAAGAGATATTAGCGTAGTTAAATGGTAGAATACCGAAGCACGTTGGTAGACAACTTTCTTGCTAGAAAAATGACTATTTATTTGAATTTCTGCTATCTATAGATGTATCAGAAAAACTTTAACTTCAGATAATGTGTTTAAAATGATACTAGGTATTCATTACATAAATATCTAGTATTGAACAAACAAACTATGTCATAAAAAGTAGCCGTGGTATTCTATACGGCAGTGTATGTTTGGCTGATAACAAATAATATCTTAGAAATGCCAAAGTATATCGATATCAATGATTGGTTTATAAGCTGATTAAAAGCATTAACAATTGAGTGATATTTTATTATTGATAAATTGTTTATGCCTGAAAATAGTATATATAAATTAATGTTTTGGAACGAGTCAGATAAGAAAACTGAACGTTCACAAATAATTATATTTTTACTAAAAGTATTGCACTAACGCTTGTTCATGACCATTTAGCATTACCGATTATAGTAGTTAATGCCATTAGAAGTAAGTGACATCAGATTTATATAACGGTAAATTTTTATCGAATGATGCTTGATCTCACTAGATATAGTGTCAAATAGCTAGCACAGAACAGATTACACAAGAATAAGCACGATTCCATTCATTTATCTATCAAAATAGACGATTATTATGAATAGTATAACTAAAGAAGCAGTGAGTCTTTCCCATACAGAATTGGCTGCTGATAATGCCAGCTATGTAGAAGCCCTTTATGAGCAGTACTTAAACGACCCTAATAGCGTGGGTGAAGATTGGCAAACGTATTTTGAACAATATAAGTCGCCGAACGATGCACACCATAATGCTATTAAAGATCAGTTTTTATTGCTTGCTCGCAATCAAACCGCCAATAAAGGTAGTGCTCAAACTACCGATTCAAACGCCAACAACTCAGCTAACTGTGCCGATCCCAAACAAATGGGTGTACAACAGTTAATTTCGGCCTACCGTCGCCGTGGTCATCGTCGCGCTAAGCTTGATCCATTAGATTTGCATCCACGTGCCGAAGTGGAAGATCTAACGCTGGCTTATCATAACTTATCAGAAGCAGATCTTGATACTGTATTCCCTACCAATGATTTGAACATTGGTAAAGATGAAGCGCCCTTACGTGAAATTATCGAAATCATGGAACGGGTCTATTGCCGTTATATTGGTGTCGAATACATGCACGTAACTACCAGCACCGAAAAACGCTGGATGGAAAAGTATTTAGAAACCAACTTAGGTTATATCAAGTTCGATAAAGAAAAGCGTTTGTCTATTCTTGAGCGCTTAACGGCAGCAGAAGGTTTAGAGAAATATCTGGCACGTAAATATACAGGTGTTAAGCGTTTTGGTTTAGAAGGGGGCGAAAGCTTCATTCCTGCTATCAATGAAATCATTCAACGTGCTGGTAACTATGGCACCAAAGAGATGGTCATTGGTATGGCGCACCGTGGACGCCTAAACTTATTGGTAAATATATTGGGTAAAAACCCTGCCGATTTGTTTGATGAGTTTGACGGTAAAGTACAGCCAGAAAAAGGCTCAGGTGACGTTAAATACCATAATGGTTTTTCATCTAATGTGATGACACCAGGCGGCGAAGTGCATCTGGCTTTGGCATTTAACCCATCGCATCTTGAAATTGTCGCCCCTGTATTGCAAGGTTCAGTACGCGCACGTCAAGTTCGTCGTAATGATGAGCCTTTGACGGGAGATACAGATGGCAATTCAGTATTGCCAATCGTCATTCATGGTGATGCAGCATTCGCTGGACAAGGTGTCGTTCAAGAAACCTTCCAGATGTCACAAACTCGTGCTTATACCACTGGCGGTACAGTACATATTGTTATCAATAACCAAGTTGGCTTTACCACAAGTCGTCAAGAAGATGCTCGTTCAACAGAGTACTGTACTGATGTTGCTAAAATGGTTCACGCGCCGATTTTGCATGTGAACAGCGATGATCCTGAATCAGTCGTGTTTGCCGCGCAGTTGGCATTAGATTATCGCCGCGAATTTGATAAAGACATTATCATTGATTTGTTCTGTTATCGCCGTAATGGTCATAACGAAGCGGATGAGCCGTCAGCAACTCAGCCTCTTATGTATGCTGTGATCAAAAAGCTACCAACGGCACGTACTCTTTATGCGCAAAAGCTTATTGAAGATGGTGTCTTGAATGCTGAAGAAGAAAAACAGTACGAAGATGACTACCGTGAGTCTTTAGACCGTGGTGACTACGTTGCCAACTCATTAGTCAATGAGCCTAACGAAACGTTATTTGTCGATTGGAAACCTTATCTGGGTCACGATTTAGTCGATGAATGGGACACCAGCGTAGATATTGAGAAGCTCAAAGCTTATGGACGCCGTATGGCTGAGATGCCAGAAGGCTATAAGTTACAGCGCCAAGTTCAAAAGATGGTAGAGCAACGTTTGGCCATGCAAACTGGCGAAGAACCCTTGAACTGGGGTGCGGCTGAGACATTGGCTTATGCTTCATTGGTAGACAATGATGACGTATTAGTACGTATTACAGGTGAAGATGTAGGCCGTGGTACGTTCTCACATCGTCATAGTGAAATCTACAATGTCAACGATGGTAGCATGTATGTGCCATTGGCTCACATGAGTGAAACACAAGCCCGTTTTGCAACTTATAACTCATTGCTATCAGAAGAAGCGGTGTTGGCCTTTGAATATGGTTATGCAACTACAGTACCAAACGCATTAATCGTTTGGGAAGCGCAGTTTGGTGATTTCGTCAATGGCGCTCAGGTAGTCATCGATCAGTTTATCGCCAGTGGCGAAACTAAGTGGCAGCGCGTTTGTGGTCTGACTATGTTATTGCCGCATGGCTTTGAAGGTCAAGGCCCTGAGCATTCATCTGCTCGTCTTGAGCGTTTCTTACAGCTATGTGCTGAAGACAACATGCAAGTAATTACACCAACCACGCCTGCGCAAATTTATCATGCATTGCGTCGTCAAGCTGTACGCCCAATTCGCAAACCATTAATTGTCATGTCACCGAAGAGTTTGCTACGTCATAAGTTGGCAACGTCGAACTTAGAAGAGTTGGCTAATGGTAAGTTTGAAACCGTACTACCAGAGATGGACGATCACAACGCAGATAAAGTAACGCGTATGGTGCTATGTGGCGGCAAGGTTTATTATGATTTACTTGAACAGCGCCGTGCTTTAGGGTTAGACCATGTTGCTATTGTTCGTATTGAGCAGCTTTATCCGTTGCCAGAAAAACGTCTGATTGCTGAGATTGAGAAGTATAGCAACTTGGCCGAGATCGTATGGACGCAAGAAGAGCCGCTTAATCAGGGCGCTTGGTATTATTTAGCACCGCATATGTTCCGTATTGTTGTACCGCACCCAACCAAGGCAAAAGTCATGGAGCCAGTAGCACGTCCTCCTAGTGCTGCACCTGCGACAGGCTCACCAAAAATACACGCTCAGCAGCAGCAAGCGTTGATCGCTGGTGGACTTGGTATAAGTGTCGACGAGCTGTCTAATTAATAGATTATAGAAGATAAATGAATCAGGCGATGACAGGCAGTATTATTTAATACAATATGAGTAACACGATTTAAATAGTACTGACTGCTTATCACGACTTAATAATAAGTATGAATATCCAAATCTAAGGAGTATATCGATGGCTGATATCAAAGCCCCCGTTTTTCCAGAATCGGTTGCCGATGGCACAATCGTTGAATGGCATGTTACTGAAGGTCAGCAAGTAAATCGTGATGACCTATTGGCTGAAATCGAAACTGATAAAGTCGTATTGGAAGTTGTAGCGCCTGATAATGGCGTTCTTACTAAGATCGTTAAGCAGGTTGATGATACGGTTCTATCTGACGAGCTTATCGCTGAATTTGAAGCGGGTGCCAGCGCCAGTGCAGATACTGCTCCTGCTGTAGATCCAGATCAACCAGCAGCGCCTGTACAAGCGAAGCAAGCCACTGATGGTGGCGAGCCTGTACAAGTGACAGATAAGAAAAACGAAGCTGACCACAAAGATCAAAGCCCAGCAGTCCGTAAAGCGGTTAAAGAAAGCGGCGTAGATCCTAAAGAAGTTGAAGGTAGTGGTCGTGGTGGCCGTGTCACTAAAACAGATATGGCAAATCCAACGTTGAAAGCAGACAGCAGTATTAAGTCTGACAGTGGCCGTCCAGTCGCTGAATCAATGGGTGAGCGTACTGAAAAACGTGTTCCAATGACACGTCTTCGTAAGACAGTGGCGAATCGCTTGCTAGCAGCTTCCCAAGAAACTGCAATGTTGACTACGTTTAACGAAGTTAACATGAAGCCGTTGATGGACATGCGTGCTAAATATAAAGACCAGTTTGAGAAACGTCATGGCGTACGCCTAGGCTTTATGTCATTGTTTGTGAAAGCGGCCACAGAAGCTCTAAAACGCTTCCCAGCAGTGAACGCTTCATTAGACGGTGACGACATTGTTTATCATGGTTTTTATGATATCGGTGTAGCCGTATCTTCAGATCGTGGTTTGGTGGTTCCAGTATTACGTGATACAGATCGCATGAGCATGGCGGATGTTGAAAGCCGTATCCGTGAGCTTGGTGGCCTTGCTCAAAAAGGTAAGCTTGGTCTAGAAGACATGACTGGTGGTACATTTACCATTTCAAATGGCGGTGTATTTGGCTCATTGATGTCAACGCCTATTCTGAACCCACCGCAAACCGCTATCTTAGGTATGCATGCTATCAATGATCGCCCAATGGCAGTTGATGGTAAAGTCGAAATCTTACCAATGATGTATCTTGCTCTATCTTATGACCATCGTATGATCGATGGTAAAGAAGCAGTACAGTTCTTAGTAACTATTAAAGAGTTGGTCGAAGACCCAGCCATGCTACTACTAGACCTGTAAGCTTTTAAGCTTGTATTGGCAACCGCTAATACAAGCTTTTTAACTTTAGTATAGATACCGGGTTTTGTATAAACGATCGATTGATTCATTAAAACAATGAATTTTTAATTGTTTATTATCTTTTAATGATGAATAAGAATGTAGTTTACTAACATAGTATATTGACTATAAATTAAGACCATTTTTTATCCATTACTCTGATAACCCGTAATTCGCATGACAAATGAAATTAGAACTTAGAATTTAAAAAATAGGAACGTACTATGAAAGACAATTATGATCTAGTCGTCATCGGCGGCGGTCCTGGTGGTTATGAAGCCGCTATCCGTGCAGGCCAATTGGGTATGAGTGTTGCTTGTATCGAAAAACGTGTTTATAAAGGTGAGCCTGCACTTGGCGGTACTTGCTTAAACGTTGGTTGTATCCCATCAAAAGCATTACTTGATAGCTCGCATCGTTATGAAGCCACCAAACACGATCTTGGTGAGCACGGTATCAGTACTGGCGACGTAGCCATCGATATCGAGCAAATGATTGCACGTAAAGAAGGCATCGTTAAGCAATTGACGGGCGGTGTTGCTGCATTATTAAAAGGCAATGGTGTTGACTGGCTACAAGGCTGGGGCACATTGGTTGATGGCAAAGGTACTGACAAAAAGGTGAAATTCACTGCTTTAGAAGATGACAGTGAAACTACCATTACTGCCAAAAACGTCATTCTTGCAGCAGGTTCTGTCCCTATTGAGATTCCAGTTGCTAAAACTGACGGCGATCGTATTGTTGATTCTACTGGTGCCCTTGATTTTACCTCAGTCCCTAAGCGTTTAGGCGTTATCGGTGCTGGTGTTATCGGCCTTGAGCTTGGTTCTGTATGGCGTCGTCTGGGTGCAGAAGTAGTCGTTTATGAAGCGCTTCCAAGCTTCCTTGCTGCTGCTGACAAAGATATTGCCAAAGAAGCTGGTAAGATGCTAACAAAGCAAGGTCTTGATATCCGTGTTGATACCAAAGTAACCAATGCTGAAGTAAAAGGCGATCAAGTGGTCGTTACCAGTGAAAGCAAAGGTGAGTCATCTGAAGAAAGCTTCGATAAGCTTATCGTTTGTGTTGGCCGCCGTGCTTACGCTGAAAAATTACTCGGTGAAGACAGTGGTATCACATTGACTGAACGCGGCCTGATCGATGTAAATGATCAATGCAAAACCAATCTTGATGGTGTATATGCTATCGGTGATTTGGTACGTGGTCCTATGCTTGCGCACAAAGCGATGGAAGAAGGCATGATGGCCGTTGAGCGCATTCATGGCGAAAAAGCTCAAATTAACTATGATACGATTATCAATGTTATTTATACGCATCCAGAAATCGCATGGGTTGGTTTGACTGAACAAGAAGCCGAAGAAGCGGGTTATGAAGTTAAAACTGGCTCATTTAACCTAGCGGCCAACGGTCGTGCACTTGCACAAAGCGAAGCCCAAGGTTCTATCAAAGTTGTTGCTGATGCCAAAACAGATCGTCTGTTAGGTATGCACGCTATTTCTGCTGGTGCAGGCGACATCGTCCATCAAGGCATGATCGCAATGGAGTTTGTCTCTAGTATCGAAGACTTACAGCTAATGACTTTTGCGCATCCAACTATTTCAGAGGCGGTGCATGAAGCTGCTCTGTCTGCAGATGGCCGTGCTATTCACGCCATTCAGCGTAAAAAGCGTAAGAAATAAGTAGTTATTTTAATAAGTACCGACTTATAACCTGATCGCGGTGTCACTGTTTAAGGTGTCGCTGCGATCATAAGTGTATTGGACGTATGTCTATGTGCACTTGTTTTCACTTTTTATTAATTGTAAAAAATAAAGGATACAATCAATGAATCTACATGAGTATCAAGCAAAAGAGCTATTAAAAAGCTACGGACTGCCTATCCAAGAAGGCATTATTGCCTATAACGGCGATGAAGCTGCTGCAGCTTTTGATAAGACGCCAACTGACATTGCGGTTATCAAAGCGCAAGTACATGCTGGTGGCCGTGGTAAAGCAGGTGGTGTAAAACTGGTTAAAACTCGTGAAGAAGCCAAACAAGTTGCTGAAGAACTTATCGGTACCAATCTAGTAACGTTCCAAACTGACGCTGATGGTCAGCCAGTTAACTTTGTATTGGTTGCAGAGGATATGTATCCAGTACAAACTGAGCTATATCTTGGTGCAGTAGTTGACCGTGCTACGCGTCGTGTGACTTTCATGGCATCTACTGAAGGCGGCGTTGACATTGAAGAAGTAGCGCACAATACTCCAGAAAAGATCTTTAAAGTGAATGTTGACCCATTAGTTGGTCTACTACCTTTTCAAGCGCGTGATGTTGCGTTCAAGCTAGGTCTAGAAGGCAAGCAAATCAATCAATTCGTTAAATTGATGACTGGCGCTTATAAAGCATTCATCGAAAACGACTTTGCTTTAATGGAAATCAACCCATTAGCCGTTCGTGAAAACGGCGAAATCGTTTGTGTCGATGGCAAAATTGGTATCGACTCGAACGCTCTTTATCGTTTGCCTAAAATTGCAGCGCTACAAGACAAAACACAAGAAAATGAGCGTGAGCTTAAAGCGGCTGAATTTGACCTAAACTACGTTGCTTTAGAAGGCAATATCGGTTGTATGGTTAATGGCGCTGGTCTTGCAATGGCCACGATGGACATTATCAAATTGTATGGCGGAAAGCCTGCTAACTTCTTAGACGTTGGCGGCGGGGCTACTAAAGATCGCGTAGTAGAAGCGTTCAAAATCATCCTAGAAGACAGCAGTGTTGAAGGTGTTCTAATCAACATCTTCGGTGGTATCGTACGTTGTGACATGATTGCAGAAGCCATTATCGCTGCAATTAAAGAAGTTGACGTAAAAGTACCTGTTGTTGTACGTCTAGAAGGTAACAACGCTGAAAAAGGCGCACAGATTCTAGAAGAGTCTGGTCTAAAGCTTATCTCAGCTCAAGGCCTATCTGACGCTGCTCAAAAAATTGTAGATGCTGTAAAAGCATAATCCTTTAAATGTAGGTGCTTAAGCATCGTAGTCAAAGCGTGATAGCAACTTGTTGGTATAAAAATAGATCGCTTTTAATTATTGATCGATAAATCATCAAGTGGTTATCACAAGACAACCGAATACAAGGAAAAAATAATGAGTGTATTAATCGATAAAGATACCAAAGTATTGGTACAAGGTTTCACTGGTAAAAACGGTACGTTCCATTCTGAACAAGCCATCGAATACGGTACTAAAGTTGTTGGCGGCGTAACGCCAGGTAAAGGTGGTCAAACTCACCTAGGCCTACCAGTATTCAACACCATGGCGGAAGCCATGGAAGCGACTCAAGCTGACGCTTCTGTTATCTATGTACCAGCACCATTCGTACTAGATTCTATCATTGAAGCAATCGATGCAGGCGTTAAGCTGATCGTTGTGATCACTGAAGGCGTACCGACTATCGATATGCTAAAAGCTAAGCGCTATCTTGAAGCGGCTGGCGATGTACGTTTGGTTGGTCCTAACTGCCCAGGCGTTATCACTCCAGGTCAGTGCAAAATTGGTATCATGCCAGGTCATATCCATCAGCCAGGTAAAGTGGGTATCATCTCGCGCTCTGGTACATTGACTTATGAAGCCGTTGCACAAACGACTAAGCTTGGTTTTGGTCAGTCGACTTGTATCGGTATCGGTGGTGACCCGATTCCTGGTATGAACCAGATTGACGCGTTAAAACTGTTCCAAGATGATCCACAGACTGAAGCGATTATCTTAATTGGTGAAATCGGTGGTACTGCTGAAGAAGAAGCAGCCGCTTACATCAAAGACCATGTCACTAAACCAGTTGTTGGTTACATCGCTGGTGTTACTGCTCCTGAAGGCAAGCGTATGGGCCATGCCGGTGCTATCATCTCTGGTGGTCAAGGTACTGCTGAAGAAAAATTCAAAGCCTTTGAAGATGCTGGTATCGCTTACACGCGTGATCCATCTAAACTTGGTGAGAAGCTAAAAGAAGTTACTGGTTGGTAATGTAGGGAGATACCTACACTTTAACTACCAAAAGTTCATTGAAATGACACAAAGACACCCCTACAATGGGGTGTTTTTTTATAACTAAACTAAATTGGAATTGATAATGAAGTTAAATAAGCTGCTCGTATTTTTTGATAAAGAAAAAATATCAGATATCAAATACCAAGTTGACAAGGACTCCACCTTGTCGATATTAGGATACAATGTAGTATTAAATAAAAAAACAAGAAAACTCATTCTCAAACCTAGACAATCTCTTATAGATTCTAACTATACTCCCAAAATCATTAAAAATAGATTGTCATCCGATGATATTGATAGTAATTATCTTAGCAATGTTCTCAACAGTGACAACGCTAAAGTTGTAACTCAAGTTAAATCACCTCTTTCTCTTAAAATAGATGATAAGCCTTTAAGTCAAATTACTAAGAATTTAACAAGTAAACTGAAGCATGAAGCTTCAATATCTCAAAAGAATCAGATATTAAAATCTATTAATGAAAAAATCTACTTAGAGAAGTTATATGATAAAAATCAAAGTTTTTTGGATCTATTCATAGTCAACTTTGATTTTGAAAATTTGCAAAACGTAATAAATAATCTCAAGAAACAGGGCGACAGTGATTCCCTAAATTATACTATTAATAGATTAGTTGCTTTAAATGAAATATATAAATTTCCTTTTGATAAAATGGTAAATCTTTTAGAAACCTCTGGAGATATTCAAAATACTAAAGACTATTTGCTTTGGGAGTATACAAGACAGGTCTCTGAACAAAAAGTGTTGCATAAGTTATATGTTATATCTAAAAAGTACGGAATATATCTTCTTGAGTTATGGAGTTTATCTGAACTAATAAAGATAGATAGAAGTAAGTATATAGACAATTACGAAGAACTTTTAAACGTCTTAAATAGTCTAAATGTTTTTTATGAGCCAATAAAAAGTCTTGCTCAATTATCAGACTTTAGTGTAAATAAAGAAGTTCTTCTAGTATCTCATGTTTGTAATAAGATTTTGAAAGACGCCTCTTCTGGTTTAAAGCCAACTAGCTTTGATGCTTCTCGGATTGTTATTGTGGGAATGCATCAAGGTACTGGAGGTTCACCTCAAAAAGCAATGAGGTTAGCATCCTGTCTTAATAGTTACACAGACAAAAACGTGACTTATATTTCTCCATCATTAGCTCCGAATGGAAGCGCAATACAAAATACTGAATTGGTCAATTCCGTATCAGATATAATTGTACTGGATGACATAAGTGTAGAAGGGGACGAAAACCTCAATAGTTATGGTATCAATGAAGCTTATCTTAACAGGTTATATCCAAAGTACCGTAAAAACTCTATTATCAAGTTTATCAAAGTATTTGATGAAATAAGACCTGAAATTGTACATATTATTGGTACGTTGGAGCTAGAGATACAAGCAGCTATGGCTGCTATTATTGTTGGTATTCCTAAAATTGTACTTAATCCTGGGATGATGAATCCTACAGAATATGCTGTGACTTCTCAGCATATTTTAGAATGTAACTTCAATAAAGATATATTACTCAATATTTTAAAACACGAAAATGTCAAACTATATAATAATTCGTATATATCGGCAAATAGCTTCGACAGATGGCTTGGATTAGATAATACCGATACACTTGAAAAAACTGGCGTACTATACAATGGTATTCATATACCAGAGAAGCTAATAGAAGTCAATGAAGTTGAACTACTAAGACACCAGTTAATGGCCAGCGAAAATGATTTATTAGTTGGTATAGTAGGCAGGTTAGCTTATGAAAAACTACCTTTTAACGTCTTAGAAGCCATAAAAATAATTAGTAAAAAAAGAGCTGATATAAAATTTGTTTTTGTCGGAGATGGTGTTCTAAGAGAGTCTATGGAGAACTTTATTAATAGTAATGGACTCGAGGAGCAGGTTTCCATATTTGGTTTCACTTCAGATATGCCAGTTATGTACAGCGCTATGGATCTATGTGTACTGATTTCTTTAGCAGAAGGAATGCCAAATGTGTTGTTAGAGGCACAGAGCTTCGGTGTACCTGTTTTAACTTCTGATGTAGGTGGATGTCGTGAAACTATTATAGAACAAGTTACTGGTTCTACTCTTCAAAACAATGATCCTAAAACTATAGCAAAAGGTATTTTGAAAATATTTAATGATCGACTTTTTATGGAATCATCTTCTGTAGAAGCAAAAAAATGGATTAAAGAGAATTTTTCAATGCCAGAAATGGTGAAAAATGCAACAGATATATATAATCAATACTAAAAATAAAAACTAAATTATATATTTCATTTTTTTAAATTAAAGTCAGAATGAGGTTTTAAATGAAAGTTAATCATAATAGCTTAGCAGAGAAAGATATATTGTCATCATTAGCACAACTTAGATTGCAATTGACCACATTAGATATAGAGGAGAGTATCAAAACTTGCCGTTATTTAAGAATAATGGAATTACATAATGAATCATCATTATTAATGTATGCTAAGAGTGCGTCAAAAATAGGTATTATCGAAGAGTCTCTATGGGCATTTGAACAACTTAGTAACATGTATGAAGCTAATTTTGGTATCGACTTTCTCGTTAACTACTATACATTTTTATACAAAACGAGGAATGCTGACGTTGCTGCGAAGCATTATATTGAAAAAGTATTACTTAATAATAGAGTAAACAATAAAGTATTCAACGGTATCAATGACTTTATATATAAGAAATATAATATAGATTTTTTGGATAGTTTATTACTTATACTAGAAGATGATAATATTGAATTTCCTGAGCAAAGTTTAGAAAAGCTGGGAAAACTAATTATAAATCTGAGAAAATTAGGATTAAGATATAGTTTTCCTTTAGGTAAAATAATAGAAAAAAATGATAAACATTTTTTTATTAATTTGTTCGATATAGAAGATAGACTATTATTCATAGACGAAAGAAATAATTCAGAAAGAAATGAAGACAGTTATTATAAGGTAGAACATAGCATAGGAACTATTTTTAGCTTATTTGTTAGTAACCGTGAAATAAAGTCCGAAAAGCCCTACAAAGGGGAGAAGATTGGGTTTTTTACAGATACTTTAGAAATGGGTGGTAATGAAAGGAATGCAGTTTTTACCGCAATAGAGTCTAAGCACAGTAAAGTATACGAAAGTACTTTCTTATTACATTATTCAGATCAAGAGATAAATAATCACTGGGCCGACATCATATATAAAAATAATTTAGAAGTTATTAATATAAAGGGAACGCCAACGGTAACAAATAAATCTTGGATTAATTTTAGAATAGAATTCATTGATAGAGTATTTAAAGATTGCGATGTGATTATTAAAGATTTCACCATACAATTAAAAGCTGCATTTGTAAAGTTGGTCGAGTTAGATTTAGATCATATTCATTGCTTTTGTTCTGATACCAGATGTATTATTATTGGTATTGCTGCTGCATTAGCAGGAATACCAGTAATCTCTGTCAACCCTGGCAGTATGTCACCTGCAAGTAGACCTAAAATTAGACCTGAGGTCGAATATCTCTTATCTTCAGGTTACAAAGCATTATTGAAAATAGCAAATGTAAACCTTTTCTTTTGTTCGATTGCAGCTTGTGTAGACTATAAGACTTGGTTAAAGCAAGAAAGTTCTAGTAAATTTAATGTAAATTATGTAAGTATAATTACTGACAATATATCGAATTCTACAGTAAGTTTAGATAGGATGAAATTACCTAGGAAAAAAGATAACGAAGTAGTAATTGTAGGTTGTTTTAGATTTCATCCCGTAAAACGTCCGTTTTTATGGATAGATATTGCATTATATATTGCTAAGCGCCATAGTAATGTGACTTTTTACCTAGTAGGGGATGGGGCATTACTAAAAGAATGTAAATCGAAAGTAAATGCGAGTCCTTATGCAGATAGATTTAATTTCTTAGGCGCTATACAAGATCCAAGCTATATTTATGACTACTCCGATATCACTTATATGACCTCTGTTTCTGAAGGACTGGGGAATGTAATATTAGAAGCTGAGAGCTTTGGGGTAGTACCCGTAGTACCTTATGTAGGTGGAATGCCAGAAACTATAGTACATGCTAAGAATGGGTACGTTACTGAGTTAGATGAAGAGAATCCGGTAGACATGATTCACTATTTGGAGCTTTTAATAGAGAATAAGAAATTAAGGAATAGTTGTTCTGAATATGCGGAATACTTTGTTAAGGCCAATTTTGGTCCTAATACTATGTTAAACAATGTCTTATCTGTAAAGAGAAGTCAGACGTCTATGTTAGAAAATTTGGACTATCAACATGAAACAATTAAGTAATAATGGTTTTGACTTTTTTTTTAAGGGATATGAAAACTTATACGTATGTTTTTCAGGATTTTTCCCTGACGAAAAAGGTATACCTGTCTTTGAGTTCAAAAATATGATGAGCAATAGCGGTTCTTCTTGTTTATTTATCAAAGATGTTTTTAAATGTTGGTATCAACTGGGAGTTGATGGTCTAGGAACAAGTTTACAAGATACGATAGATTTTCTTGCAGAGTTTATTAAGCCTTATAAAAATACGGTCTTTATCGGTAACTCAATGGGTGGATATGCTGCTATATTATTCGGATTACTAATAGAACCTACTAATGTAGTTGCTATTTCTCCTCAATCATACTTAAAAAATGATGAAGTCTTGAATGACTATAGATGGGAGACTTACTTTGAAAGAGCAAGAAAAAATAATAAAAATGTTTCTTTCTTAGATCTTAGAGAGATTGATAAAAAACCAGATTGCAAAATAGCACTTTACTACAGTTTTAATGATTTACTAGATAAATCACATATTGATTTATTAGAAAGTGTTCATGACGTTCAAAAAATTCCTTGTTATGGTACTACACACTCAAGTCTAGTAAGTAAGTTAAATTCCAATAACTTACTTTCAAAGATTATTTTTCATAGTTCAAAAGATGTAAACTGTCATACTTCTTTATTTCCCAAAGGTAGAATTGTTTTTTGATAAGCCACTTCTTCTTCTATTTTTTTGTAGAGTTGCACCGTAGAAAATTTTTCTAGATTGAACCTATCCATATTTTTCTTAATTTTCATGAACTCTTTATTGTTCTCTACCATTTTCACAAGACAATTATAGAGTTCATGACTATCTTCACATAAATAGCCGTTAAAGTTATGTACTATTATCTCTTTACTTCCTCCGGCGTCCAAACTTACGCAAGGTATATTGTAAGATAGAGCTTCCATAATGCTATTCGAAAGCCCTTCTTCATTAGACATACTGACATATAGGTCAAAGGTAGGATAAATCTTGGTAGGATCTTCCTCATTTTCTAATAAGTGTACTTTAGAATGCAAATTTAACTTTTTTACTGATTCTTCTATTGGTGTACCAAGCAATTCATCCGAATAAATATACATTTCTACTGGAACATTGACGTTATTCTCTAATTCAGAAAATAATTTGATTAAATTTATTATATTTTTCGAAGCAGTATTTCTGCCAACGAAGCCCAATCTCATGATGGTGGCCTTAGGATCTACACTAATGACTATATCTGGCTTATCAACAACATTATAAATTTTTACGATTCTATTATACGGTAAAATATTTTGGTAAGATTTTTTTAAATAATCACAATTTACTATAATGCTCATCTCATTTTTATATAGTTCGTATATGTTCTGTATTAAATTATACTTATTTAACCTGCTACTAAGACCTTTTGAACTTAGAGGAGGTTGGCTTCCTATCCTAATATAATTATAGGAATTTCGACCTATGATCTTATTCGCTATTAAATTACCGAGACCGCAATAATGCATTGATGAGACGATATAGGAAGGGTTATAAAATAATTGATCTACCGCAGCGTTGAAAACATACTTTTTTAAAGTAGTATTTTTGATTAACCTAATGGTGGCTTTGTGTTGAGAGCTTAATCTGGCTCCCTTATACTTTTCGAAATCAAATGATTTTTCTTCAGAATAAGTAAGCTTTGCAGTACGCTCCGCATTTTGGAAATAATTATTAACAGTATTATATAAAATATGAAATTGCTTTTCTGCCCCTCCAACTTTGCGCTTTTCTATATTAAATAATATGCTAGAATCTGTAGAATCTGTAGAATCTGTAGAATCTGTAGAATCTGTAGAATCTGTAGAATCTGTAGAATCTGTAGAATCTGTAGAATCTGTAGAATCTGTAGAATCTGTAGAATCTGTAGCCGAAATAAAATTAATTAATCCTAGATCGTCTTCTATACTTTTATCTGTTTGTAATCTTATATAATTTATTTCTTCTAAAAGCAACTCATTGAAATAACAAGATTTGTGATTAAGAATATAATATCTTCTTCTTGGGACTTCATAGTTTCCATTAGATAAAATATTAAAATCTGCAACTGATTTTTTACCGTAATTTTTTTTAATAAACTTTTTTAAGTTAATCTGACTATTTAAATGATGATTGTTTAGTGCAAGAGAAATTCCATAGAATTTTAATAAATAAGTAAAACCGAAATCTATTATTTTTCGCCATTTCTTATTAAATTTCTTATAATTTACTTTTAAAATATCTATGAAAGTTTCATCTAAATCTAGATCTACCATTTTTCTAATAATTAAATAAAAATTATATCTTATAACATCATTGTCTTCTGAATTGAAATAATAATTCAAAAAAGGCAGTATGCGACTTTCTCGCAAGAAGTTTAAATCTGTTGAAAAATAAAGTTTAATATCGTTATTAATACTGTTATATAATAAATTTTTGATATTTATATGTTCTGCAAAAATAGAATAAATTTTTAAACTGGAGTCTTTCATAAATAATTTACTAACTATCATAACCTAATAAACTATTAAGCGTATTCTCAATAGTTACTGGCTGGAATGTTGAATTATAATAAAAAGGGTATAGTATATAAGCGCAGTAGAATAATTCAATAACAGTCTTTTTATATATTGTATCCTCTGAGCTATAGGTATCTTTCGTAAGTCCCCATCCACTGTACCAGGTTCTACTATAACAATAAACTTTAAGACCCCTGAATAAGAATTCGAAACCTAATAACGAGCTTATAGTATGAACTTCATTAATATTTGAAATATTATCGAATAAATAATGTAGATCATTAATTATCAATACTCCATCTACCTTTTCAGGATAGCTTCTTCTACTTGCATCATTATTTATAGTGTCAGGATGAGGCTTATATATAATATCCCTACCTACATTTTTAGACGCTACATATCTAAGTAATGTTTCATTAGTAGTAAATATCGCCCCACTTTTAGCAATTGACATATCATTTTCATTTTGTCCAATTACTAATATCGCATTTTTAATACTATATGAATGTTCAGAATTAGGTAAATTATATTTAGAAATATTATTTTTAATTATCCTATCAATATAGTTTTTTGCTTCAGTAGTCTTTTCTTCATCTAATGATAAATTACGTATTAAATTATGTAACTGACTTTCTCTAGCAGCATCGAAATACATCGTACCTGAATTATCAATGACAAGCGATTTAGGAATAGATTTTTTCGCCCCTAAACTATTCGAGCGTATGAATCCATCTTCTATTCTACAGAAATTCTTGCCTAAACTAAGGCAAAAACTAAATAGCCAGTAAGGATCATTGTAACTCCAAACGTAAATATTATTTATTAACGTGATTTTTTCTTCAAATAAACGAAGAAAATCACTACTATTTGCGTCTTTTGTAGTGAAAAAATAACAATTACCACCAAATATTTTCTTTATAAAGTCGTGCTTCCATTCGCTGAAGCCGAAAAAAATATTACTGGAGGAGTCTATTTTATTAAGAGCTTTAACGCTTTTATTCTTTTGCAGGAAAAGCATATCGTTACCAACTTATTTATAGTATGCTTTATACCATTCTACAAAGTTTTTTACTTCAACTTGGACTGTAGTAGAAGGTTTATATCTTATAGCTTTTTCTAGTTCGCTTGTATCTGCATAAATACTAGGTACGTCTCTAGCTTTCAAAGGCATCATACTCGCAATCATTTTCTTATTGAAAGTATTTTCAATTTCATGAATATAATATCTAAATAGGATTATTAACTATATTATATATTTTGAGAGAGACTTTCATTTTATTAGGATTATATATTTTGAGAGAGAATTTCGTTTTATTAGGGAACAAATTTTTACCATCCCTATTCAGATCTCTATCAGTTACCCTAATTATAACTTCAGCGATATCATCAATATAGGTAAAGTCTCTGATATGATGTTCATAATTAGATACATTAATGAGTTTATCTTCTAGTATGTTTTTCGTCAACATGAAAAGTCCCATATCAGGTCTTCAGCATGGTTCAGAAGCCATAAGAAATTTTAAACCAGTTGCAGGCAGTTTGTATAAATGACTGTAGGCATGGGCCGTAAGTTCATTGAAACGTTTAGTCGCGGCGTAAAATTGTAATGGATTATCAATTGGCTGACTTTCTTTAGCAGAGGAATATCGTATTATGTCCATACACTGGACTGGTAATAGTATAAATAATATGTTTTACATGGTTTCTAACGCAAGCTTCCATTAAGTTGGTATATGCAGTAATATTATTTTCAATATATGCATGAGGATTCTCTAAATAATGCCTAAAACCTGCTTAAGCAGCTAAGTTGATTACTCCATCAAATTTATGTTTATTCAAGGCTCCCCCTACCTGTTCAGAGTTTGCCAAGTTAAACCTATAGAGCATGTAGTTTTTTAGACAAGTTCTTAAGGAAATTTAGTGTGTCCCCTTTCAGGTTAATATCGTAAGAATCGTTGACACTGTCTACGCCTACTATATGACAATTGGTTTTTCCATAAGCATTTTTACAAGTATAAAACCTGCATTATCTGTTGCTACAATTCTCATTCTTAAAACTATAATCGCCAATCTGGGTTATTTAAAGCACCTTTAACATCAATAACAACTTTAGGTGCCTTGCAAAAGCTATTTATCTTGTCATCTTCACCTAAAAATTCAGTGTGATTAACAGCCACAACTACCGCATCAAAAATACTTTCTCTAATATCTTTATAATCGATATAGTCAACATTCAAGTGGCTCCAGTCTTCCTCAGCAACCCAAGGATCTGAATAGGTTATTTTTACACCATACTTCTCAAGCTCAATACCAATATCTATGACTTTGGTGTTTCTCACATCAGGGCAGTTTTCTTTGAAAGTAACCCCCAAAAGTAAAATACGAGCGTCTTTAATATTTTTTCCGTACGAGATAAGCTTTTTGATAGTTTGTTCAGCAACAAACTTGCTCATAGAATTATTAATCGCACGAGAAGTTAAAATTAAGTTAGGATTTAATCCCAAAGATGATGCTTTATGAGCTAAATAGTAAGGATCTACACCAATACAATGTCCACCTACTAGACCAGGCATGAGCTTAATGAAGTTCCATTTAGTAGCTGCAGCCTCAATTACTTCATGGGTATCGATACCAACTTCGTTAAAAATAAGCGCCAGCTCATTTATTAGCGCAATATTAACATCACGTTGTGTATTCTCAATAACTTTAGAAGCTTCAGCGACTTTTATAGAAGAAGCTTTAAAGGTGCCAGCAGTAATTACTGACTTATACAGCTCATCTACTGTATCTGTATAATAAGGGTTTGAACCTGACGTTACTTTTAATATATTTTCTACGGTGCGAAGCTTATCACCTGGATTAATGCGCTCTGGAGAATAACCTACACCAAAGTCTTTATTCAATTTGAGACCCGATTTTTCTAACTCTGGGATACAAACTTCCTCTGTAGCACCAGGATATACTGTGGACTCGTATATAACAATATCATCTACCTTGATAATTTTGCTCAACATCTGTGAAGCTTTAACTAAGGGTGATAAATCTGGTAAGTTATTATCATCTATTGGGGTTGGCACAGTAATAATAAAAACGTTTGCCGCAGATAAATCATTAGTGTTTGAAGTAAAAGTAAGGTTAGAAGTACCTTCTAAATACTCCCTAGTAACTTCTCGAGTCTTATCAATGTTGTTACAAAGCTCAGCAATACGTGTTTTATTTATATCAAAGCCTATAACATCATACTGTTTTGCAAACGCACAAGCTAAAGGTAGACCTACATAACCCAACCCTATAATCGCAATTTTTTTCGAATTCATTTAATGACCTTTTGATAAAATCAGGTAGAGTATACTAGCAAATTAAGGTGTCTTATAGTAACAGATATAGAACAACTGAGAAAGCGACATTATGCTTACTTCTGAAACATCAAAATATACCCTATATAAGTATCAGTTTGGGTAAAATTTTTCCAGATTAGTGACCGTTTTGACACGTAGTAATCAAGCATCTCCTGCGCCAATGTCTCATTATAACTATACTTGTTCAAAGTCAAAATTGGCGATCAAATCAGTCAAATCGTTTGGACGAGTCGTATCAAAATAGGGTGCTTGACTGTCCATCACAATAGACAATGGCGGAGTACCACTCTCATCACAAGGTCTTGAGCGAATAAAGCCATCTTCTAAGAAGAAGATATCTAGCTTTTGCTCACGTATATAATCGATAAAAAAATCAGGCGCTTTATAACCCCAAATATATATAACAGGATCTACGCGTTTGATAAAAGGTTCGAGCCATTGTTTAAAATAGCATTCATTGAAATGGCATTGTATTTGAATGTGGGACGATTCTAATACCCAACCCCCAATGCTATCTTTCCATGGCAACATGCCAATCACTAATGCTAAGCGCTGTTTGGGTTTGCGGTAGTGAGTATAGTAGCCTGACAGTAGTGGCCGGATGTAAGGCTTAAATTTCATAGTGGGCTTAACGGCTTAGATTGACAACGAAAAAGTAGAAGTATATTAGTAAGATATGCTGTGAAGAATAAAGTCTATACTAATAATAAATTTTAACAGTGTTTACCTTTGGTTATTAGTACTTTTAAAATAACGTCAACTCTATTAAATTAGCAAGCTTGTTATTGTCCCAATCAAGTACTGGTAATTAGTGTCTCATGGCTTCCAGTATAGAAACACTTATGATTAAAAATGACCAATTGCTCAATCTTATAGATAATAAGTAGCCTTTAATAAAGTAAAACATGTTTGTTTACATGTATAAGTTATTCAAACTTTAATGAGTTATAGTTGTCTAATGATACTTCATAATCATTTTAACTTCACTTTTCTTTTCAACACAGCCCAAATACTATGAAAAAAATAACTTACGCTGTCATCCCTGTCGCAGGCTTCGGCACTCGTATGCTGCCATTGTCTAAATCTGTACCAAAAGAGCTGCTGCCTTTAGGAAATCGTCCCGCCATTCATTATGTCGTCGAAGAGGCAATTGCCGCTGGCATCAAACACATTGTCTTGGTCGGTCATGCGCAAAAAAGCGCGATTGAAAACTACTTCGACATTAATGCTGAGTTGGACACGCAGTTACGTCACAAAGGTAAGGACGAGCTGGCAGATAGCTTAAATTGGCTACCAGATGATGTGACAGTGTCAATGATACGACAAGGTAAGGCGTTAGGGTTAGGTCATGCTGTACTCGCGGCTCAGCCGATCATTGGAGAGCATAATTTTGCTGTCTTGTTGCCGGATGTGGTGCTTGATCCATTTAATACCGATATGTCTGCTGATAATTTGGCATTTATGATTAATGCTTTCAATGAAGATGGTCATTCACAAATATTGGTCGATGAAGTTGCCGATGAAGATGTATATAAATATGGTATTGCCAAACTTACTGATACTAGTCATGTAAATGATGTATCTGACGGTATTAATGCCAGCTTTGGGGTTGTAGGTTTTGTAGAAAAACCCAGTTTAGAAGAGGCACCGTCAAAGCTGGCAGTGGTCGGTCGCTATGTATTTGATAATAAAATCTTTGATTATCTAGCTCATACCAAAGCGTCTGTTGGTGGTGAGATACAGCTGACCGACGCCATCGATGCGTTGATTAGTAAGTACGGCGTCAATGTGACGATCATGCGCGGCGATAGTTATGATGCAGGCGACATGCGTTCTTACATGCAGGCCTTTGTCTACTTTGCTCAGCAGCAACTAGCAAATGATGAATAGCCGATGGATGAGATAAAGTGCACTGACGAATATAACAATGCCCGCAGCTCTCAATACTGGCAGCAGTTGCAAACGCTTGCCACGCAGAACTGGTCATTGGCAAGCTTGTTTGCGCAAGATGATGGTCGTGCCACGCGCTTCAGTATAAAAACAGGTGCGCTGTACATGGACTATAGCAAGCAGTGTATTGATGAGCAGGTGCTGGCAAGTCTATTGCATTTAGCTGACAGCTGCGAGTTATCGAAGCGAATCGATGCGCTGATGCAAGGTGCGATGGTCAATACTAGCGAGCAACGAGCAGCACTACATACAGCACTACGCCTGCCAGAAACAGCACAGTTAAAGGTTGCTGATCAAGACGTGGTCGCTGATGTGCATCGCAGTTTGACACAAGTGGCCAGGCTCTCTGAACGCGTACGTCATGGGACATGGCGCGGTTTTTCGGGCAAGGCTATTACGGATGTGGTCAACATTGGCGTCGGTGGTTCGGATCTTGGTCCACTTATGGCAACGACCGCTTTGGACGAATGGGCAGACACTCAGATTGAGGTGCATTTTGTCTCCAACATGGATGGCACTCAGCTCGATAATCTGTTGAAACACCTAAATCCTGAGACGACTTTATTTATTATTTCTTCCAAATCCTTTGGCACGGTAGACACTCTATCAAATGCTAAAACGGCGCTGTCGTGGCTGCTGGCGACTGCCAAACTGCGCGCTGGTACGGAAAACAGTGTATTGCGTCGGCACTTTATTGGTATTTCAGCCAATAGTGAAAAAATGAGCGCATGGGGTATTCATTCTGAGCATCAACTACAGCTTTGGGAATGGGTGGGTGGTCGCTTTTCTTTATGGTCGGCGATTGGATTGGCGATTGCTATTCGTATCGGTATGCCTAAGTTTAGAGAACTATTGAACGGTGCTCACAGTATGGATGAGCATTTTGCAAAAGCTGATTTTGCAAAAAACTTGCCCGTGTTATTGGGCTTACTGGCCGTTTGGAACAGTACCTTTTTACAAGTGAATGCTCATACTGTACTGCCGTATGATGGTCGTTTAAGCTATTTGCCGAGCTACTTGACCCAGCTTGAGATGGAGAGTAATGGTAAGTCAGTTACCCAGCATGGCAATCACATTGACTATGATACTTGTCCGATTTTATGGGGTGAGATTGGTTCGAACGCCCAGCATGCGTTTTATCAACTGCTTCATCAAGGCACGCAGCAGGTTTCTTGTGATTTCATTGCCTGTGTGCGCCGCTATAGTGACAATGTACAAAATGCGCCCTTACAGCAGCAGCATGAGTTGTCTTTAGCCAACTGCTTGGCTCAAAGCCGAGTACTGGCATTTGGTAATACGGCTATTGCAAAAATAGCTGGGGCTACAATCGACTTTGATGCAGAAAAATACAAATATTACCGTGGCAATCAACCGTCAACTACATTGTTGATTGATGAGCTGACCCCGCATAGTTTGGGCTCACTGATTGCGCTCTATGAGCATAAAGTCTATGTGATGGCCAGCATTTGGGATATTAATCCATTTGACCAATGGGGCGTTGAGATGGGCAAACAAATGGCGGAATCTGTACATGAGGCTATGCAGCACGAAAGTAACGCCCAATTCGATACTTCTACTAACCAGTTGCTCCAACACATTAAACAGTTGTCTTACTGATGTTGTTAGTCGATGAATAATGATACGAGGTACGTTCATGAGTGCTGATGCAAGCGATACACCTAGGCTTAAGTCCGAAAGCAAATTAGACCAAAGCCAGTTGGATCAAAGTCAATTTAGCAATCCTACTATCTGTGTGCTTATTGGTCATAGCATTGATGCCATTACCAGTGCGGTAGTACTGGCAAGTTTGGGTCAGCGTGTCCACTTGTATGCAGATAGAGAAGTTCTGGCACAGCAAATACAGCAGTATGGCTTTGAACATCATTTACAAGCGCTATGGCAAATGTACGAGCAGCAGCAAATCATTGTGAGTCAAGCTTTGCCAGACAGCGCTGACAAACTTATGCAGCATTATGAAACCATAAATTGTGAAAACGGTGGCGATATTGAAGTACGCCCCAATGTTGATGAGCAAAATACGGTCGCGCTTTACTGGTTGTTCTTAAACAGTATTGAGTCAGTCTGGCTTGAGGACAGCTGGATCACCGCTTTTAATCACAGTCATCAGCAATCTGTACCCTTGATTATGAGCGGTATTGAGCCGCTAGGGCATGTCTCAGCGCTGTCTCAGCGTTTGCAGCGTGCTTGGGTGTACTATGTACCGTTTGTCTTTTTAAAAGATGGTGATGCTTATAGCTCAATGTTACATCCATCACTATGGTTACTTGGCGAAAAAACCGCGAATAGCAGCCAGCATCTAGAGGTATTAAAACCTATAATGCAACATGCGCATGCTACGCATCATACGGATATCGCGACAGTAGAGTTTGCCCGTAGTAGCATCATGGCTATGCTTGCGACACGAGTGAGCTTTATGAACGAGATGTCGCGCTTGGCTGATAGCCAGCAGGTTGATATCAGACAAGTGAGTCATATCATGGGACTTGATGAGCGCGTTGGTAGCAGTTACTTGAAAGCGGGGTGGGGGTTTGGTGGTAGTACCTTGCCGACTGAGCTAAACAAGTTGCAGCAATCAAGTCAAACGCATAGCTTAGATATGCCGCTATTGCAGTCTGTTATGTATATTAATGAAGACCAAAAAGAGCTGATATTCCGTAAGTTTTGGCAATACTTTGACGGGTTTATTGACAATAAAACGGTGATGATTTGGGGCGGCAGCTATAAAGCAGGATCTGGACGTACGGCAGGCTCAGCCATCCATCCATTGTTAGCGTTATTATGGTCTTATAATATTCGTACCTTTATTTATAGTGATAAAGCGCAGACTGAGTTGGCAACGCTTTATGGTGACAAACCATTGTTTCAGCTGGCACGCACGCCTTATCAGCACCTTCATAAAGCACAAGCAGTTTTTGTCATAAGCTGGTCGTCAAGAGATCAGTTGGATGTTACTAAGATCAATCAGCAGGCCATACCCATATTTGATGCGCAAAACGCTTTAGCGCGGTCGCAGATAGATGGCCTAGTAGGTGACTATATTGGTATTGGTCGGTCTAAATAATCTGATTAAAGTCTTCTTGAAACTAAAAATGCTCACCAATAATTATTAATGAGCATTTTTTTTGTTTTTAACTAACTATAATATCTTAAGTTGATACTGCACCTTGTTTCCCTAACCATTGCTCAATCTCTTGGATTTTAGTGGCCAATAATTGCTCATCGCCGCGACTTTCAATGTTCAATCGGATCAGCGGCTCAGTGTTGGACGCGCGTAAATTAAAGCGCCATTCTCCAAAGTTGAGACTTAAACCATCCAGGGTCGATTTGGCTGGGTTTTGAGCGCTGAAGTTTTCCTCGATATCACGAATGATCGTTGGCGCATCCTGAGTAGTGAGGCGAAAGTTTCGTTCGCCTGAGCTGGGATAAGCATGAATATAACCAGTGACCAGCTCAGATAGGGTTTTGCCCGTAACGGACAATAGCTCAATGGTCAGTAACCAAGGGATCATGCCGCTATCGCAATAGAAAAAATCTCGAAAGTAATGATGAGCGGACATCTCGCCACCGTAGACCGCCCCAGAATCACGCATGACTTGCTTAATAAAAGAGTGTCCAGATTTACTGATCACAGTTTTGCCATTGTGCTCGTTTATGACGGCTTCAGTGTTATATATCACTCGTGGATCATAAACAATTGCTTCGTTTGGATATTTATTCAAAAAAGCTTGTGCCAGCATGCCTACGATATAACTGCCATCGATAAATTTGCCATTTTCATCGAATAAAAAACAACGATCAAAATCGCCGTCAAAAGCGATGCCAAGATCGGCTTTATTTTCTAAAACTGCTTGCTGAGTAGCCACTCTATTGGCTTCAATCATTGGGTTGGGAATGCCATTTGGAAAACTGCCGTCAGGAGTATGATGCAACGTAATAATCTTGATTGGCGCCCCAGCTTGCGTTAGCTTATCGATTAACAAGTCCACAACAGGGGCAGCGCTGCCATTGCCTGAGTTGATCACCAATTTGAGCGGTTTGAGTTTATCGGTGTCGATAAAAGTCATCACGTGATCGATGTAAGGTCCTTTATCCGTCAATAATTGCAATTTTCCTGATTGATTATCACTAGCGAATTGTCCAGATTCTGCTAGCGCCTGAATCTCTGCCAAACCATCATCCGCACTAATGGGTTTTGAGTGCTCCTTGACCAATTTTAAGCCATTATAATTGATCGGATTATGGCTGGCCGTCACTTCAATACCACCCAACGCTTGATAATGGCTGGTAGCAAAATATACTTCTTCCGTCCCAGTCATACCCAAGTCAATAACATCGACGCCCGCGTCTATCATGCCTTGGATGGTGGCTTGTTTTAATTGCTCACTCGAGTGACGAATATCACTACCGATAACGATAGCAGGCTGTAGATCTGTTATATCACTGGTTTTATTCTTGGCAGCTGTTTTATATCGTTCATACAAAATTTGGGCAAAGGCGCGACCAATACGGTAAGCGATGTCTTCATCAAGATTGACCCCAAGCTCGCCGCGAATATCATAAGCTTTAAATGAGTCAATAATAATGGGAGCAAACTCAGTGGCTGGTTGATAGCCATTGATCACAGAAGTGGACATAATTATAAGATTCCTTGCGCATAAGCAGTGACAAGATAGAGAAATAAATAGCATCATTGTAGGCCAGTCAGTGTTCAATGATACACTAACGACTGACTGAATAAGGCTTGAGCATCTGGGTTAAGCCAGATTTTATTCTAAATCACTAAGTGACACGATAAGTAAATATATAAGAGCATCCCTTATGAGTATTGTAGACAATAAAATTAAAGCACCCGCACCTGTGCCAGGATTGCCAGAAATAAGCGGGCAATTTGAAGATCTTTTAGCACTGATGGCACGGCTGCGAGCTGATTGTCCTTGGGACAAAAAACAAACCAATCATAGTCTGATTCCGTATGCGATTGAAGAAGCGTATGAGTTAGGCGCGGCTGTTCAAAGCGATGATGACGAGGATATAAAAGGCGAGCTTGGAGATGTGCTGCTACAAGTGGTTTTTCATTGTCAGATGTACGCGGAGCAAGGTCGCTTCGATATAAGCGATGTCATTGCTACTCTACAAGAAAAGCTGGTTCGCAGGCATCCTCACGTGTTTGAGGCTGAAACGCTCAAAGATGACGTGGCAGTAAGAGAGCGCTGGGATGAGATTAAAGCAGAAGAGAAGCGAGCGCGTGTGGCGCGCGGTAAACCGCAGCGCCGTTTGGATGAAGTCAAAGCGGGCAGTGCGCTCATGCAAGCGCAGGATGTCCAAAAGCAGGCATCAAAACTTGGGTTTGACTGGGAGGGCATAAGCGGTGCCTTTGATAAGTTAGATGAAGAAGTGAGTGAATTGAAGGCTGAGCTGGCAAATAAATCCGAAGCGGACATCAAAGCCAACATCAAAGAGATAGAAAAAGAGCTTGGCGATTGTATGTTTGCTCTAGTCAATGTCGCTCGTAAATTAAACCTTGATGCTGAAACTGCCACATTGACTTGCGTGCATAAATTCAAATCGCGTTTTGGTTATATCGAAGAACAATTAGAGGCTGTTGGCAAGCGTTTAGAAGACAGCGACATAACAGAAATGGATATCTTATGGGAAGCAGCTAAATGCCATGAACGCTCACCGTAAAAGCATTTTTACTCACTCGGTAATAAACGCGGCTTTCTGTCTGGCGACTATCTTTATGCTAAATAGTGCCAATGCTATCAATGCTGCACCTTGTTTCGATAATCCGCAACGTGCCTATGATTATTTGTTAGCAAAAGAAAAATCAGACAGGCAGGCGCGTGATCAAAGAATTGTTAATATCAATCGTGCCAGCGAAGGAGAGCTTGTCTCCTTGCATGGTATCGGCAGCAGTAAAGCGCAAGCGATTGTTTTATATCGTGAGATGTTTGGCGGTTTTAAAACCATTGATGAATTGGCAAAAGTTAAAGGCATTGGTGCAAAAACTGTTGAGAACAATCGCGCGCGTTTGAGCGTGCAGGACAGATAGCAGTATTTTGCGCTAATTAACCCTAATATTGATAAAATAGCACGTAAGTAAATGTCATAACACACCTACTACGCGCAAAATTTGTTAAACTAGCAGGTACATCCGCCTGATAAACGCTGTGTTCGTCAAGGGTGGTTAAAGAATACCGGCGAGGAGTAGATGCATGGCCGAGCGTGCCGCCAAGCAGTTAGAACTGAATAAATCTGAATTACCCAATTCCATTACTGAAGTGATTGCCACATTGACGCGAGCTGGGTTTGATGCCTATATCGTTGGCGGCGGTGTGCGTGATACTTTATTGGGTTTGCGCCCAAAAGACTTTGATGCCGTTACTGATGCCAAGCCGCATGAAATCAAAGACGTCTTTGGTAAGCGTTGCCGCATTATCGGTCGCCGCTTCCAGTTAGCGCATGTGTATTCAGGTCGCGAGTTGATTGAAGTGGCAACCTTTCGTGGTCCACCCATCAATGATGCCAATACCAATCGTGATGGCATGATCTTGCGTGACAATGTTTGGGGCGATATCAAACAAGATTTTTCTCGTCGTGATTTTTCTATCAATGCGCTTTATTATCAACCGCTCAAAGGTGTGGTGCACGATTTTTGCGGTGCGCTTGAAGACATTGATAATAAAATTATTCGCTTATTGGGTGATGCGCCTGTCCGTATTGAAGAAGATCCAGTGCGGTTATTGCGAGCCCTACGTTTTAAAGCCAAGCTAGGTTTTGAATTTGATGACGCGTTGGCTAACCAGTTTCATGATGGTAATTGGGCGCTGCTTGAACAAATATCGCCGCATCGTCTCTATGATGAGACGCAGAAGATGTTCACAGGTGGCTATCTGGTGCCACTATTGCCATTGTTATTTGAGTCAGGCGCGATTGACAGTTTAATCATATACCCACCGTCTGAGCCAAGTGCGCTGGTCAAGCAGGTAGCGATCAATACAGACAAGCGTATTGCAGCGGGCAAAAGCATCAATCCAGCGTTTTTCTATGCCGCTCTATTATGGGAAAACTATTTGCACCAATTGGCAAAAGCCAAAAAGCGTAATATGCCATTCGCAGAAGCGCAGATGCATGCTGCTGGCAAAGTCATTGACCGTCAACGTATTAAGACGGCAATTCCTAAATTTGCTGAGCAATTCATCCGTGATATTTGGGTGTTGCAGCCAAAACTTGCCGCACCGCGCAGTAAACAAATTGTCCAGCTCTCTGAGCATCCACGCTTTCGAGCGGGTTTTGACTTTTTATTATTGCGTGAGCACTGCGGTGATGCTGAACATCCTTTGTCTGAGTCGACCAATGGGATGGGCGACTGGTGGCAGACGTATCAGACCCTATCTGAGCAAGAACAACAGCAAGCTGTTGAAGATTTCGATGAAAACATTCGTCGCGGCGCTTACAAGCAAGGTCAAGGTCAGCGTGGTCGCGGACGCAATCGTCAAAAGCTGGAGTCAAATACAGTTGATGAGTCAACTACCAATCAACGTAGTACTAAGCACAGCGACTCCAATAAAAGCACTGAAAAAGGTATGAATGATCAGACAATGGTAAACGATCCTGCAAATATTCCATCACGTCGCCGCCGTGCTGCCAGTCAGTCTTCAGCCAAGCAATCGAGTAACCATCAAGCCAAATCGTATGATACGCAGCAAGCAAAACAAGACAGTAGTGAGCTTGCTCAACTGCAGCAATTGTCTCTTGCCAATAGCAATGATCAAGCGTCGAACAAGCGCCACAGCGCTAAGCCTGCGCCATTGTTTGTCATAGAGCATGAAAAAGTTGTACCGCCATTAAAAAGGCAGCTGGCAAGTGATGAGAAGCCCGCGCCAGTTAAAGCGTCTGTGCAGAAAAAAGTAGCCACTGAGACAGCTTCAACTGAAAAAGCTTCGCATCATCAGGAAACAACGTCGGATGGCGCTCAGCAGAGTAAAACAAAACCGTCTGAGGTCAAATCATCGTCGGTCGAAGTCAATATAGCTCGTTCAGTGGCAAGCTCGCCTGCACTCGTGAGCATGAATAATGAACCAATTCCGCATAAGCGTCGCCGTCGTCAACCTACTGTAGACAGTTCCAACAATGTGGCAATGCAAGAGGCAACTGATAGCGAGCAGACGACTGTTAAATATGAGAAAAAAGCACCAAAACCAGCTGCTGAGTCTAGCGATCAAACACAAGCCAAAGCTAGAAAGCCCAGAAGATCGAAGAAAGCATCTATAGAAGTGAGCTCTGCGGAAGCAAACCCTATAGAAACGACCTCTAGAAAAGTATCAGCTAAAACCAGTCAAGCAGTTAACAGTCAGACGGCTGCTACTAACATGACTGACAATAAAGGTCCAGTACCAGCGAAGCGTCGCCGCCGACAGCCCAATACGGATAACGCTTAGCATCAATAGCGTTTAATATTGCTAGCGATATTAACCCTAGATTTTAGAGTAAAGTGATAACCATGAATGGCTTTAAAGACGGTACAGAATTGAGTCAACAATCTGATTACAAGATTGACGCTAATAAAGACGAGACTGTGTGGGTTACTTGCTATATCGGGCTAGGCAGCAATTTGGCGAATGACTTAGGGTCGCCAGTGGAGCACTTGCAACAAGCGCTTGCCGGTATTCGGGATTGTGAGGACATACGCGACGTGAGCGTTTCTTCATTCTATGCATCGCCGCCCATGGGACCACAAGATCAACCTGACTTTGTCAATGCGGTCGCAGGTTTCGAGACCAGATTAACAGCGTTTGAATTACTTACATTTTGTCAGCAGCTAGAGCAGCTTGCTAAACGTGCCCGCCTACGACGTTGGGGTGAGCGCAGTCTGGACGTCGATATTTTATTGTACGGCGATTTACAGATGGCAGAGCCACAACTGACCATTCCACATGCTGGTCTGTCTGAACGAAATTTTGTATTGATACCGCTGCGAGAATTAGCGTCAGAGCTAACCATTGCAGGCATACCAATACAAGACTATCCACAAAGTGCAGATTGGACAGGCTTAACACAATTGTCAAACGCCTAAAAACGTTCAGAGATATTTAGAAGCGGTATTGGTCAAATAAGATTTAAAAATTGAAATGATGGGTGGTTGACTGATAATTAAAGACATTGAGTGTCAATTGAGGAACCTATGACAACATTATCTACTTTAAATAAGTTTAAAAAAGATGGTATCAAATTTACTTGCTTGACGTGCTATGACTCGATGTTTGCCAGAATGATGGACAAGGCGCAGATTGATACTATTTTAATTGGCGACAGTTTGGGTATGGTCGTGCAAGGCCATGATTCAACACTACCCGTGACCGTTGACGATATGGCTTATCATACGGCTAATATCGCTCGAAGCAATAAGCATGCACTGATTCTGGCTGACCTGCCGTTTATGAGTTACGTGACATTACCAGAAGCGGTTGCCAATAGTCGGCGGTTGATGCAGGCAGGCGCGCATGTGATCAAAGTTGAGGGTGGCAGCGAGCTTTGTGATTTGGTCACGACTTTGGCGCAAGCCGGAACGCCTACTTGTGTGCACTTAGGTTTGACACCGCAGTCAGTCAATGTCTTTGGTGGTTATAAGATCCAAGGACGCGGTGATGAAGCGGCTGATAAGTTGTTGACGGATGCTAAGGCTGTCGTCGCTGCTGGTGCTGCTCTGTTAGTACTAGAGTGTGTGCCAGCGGCACTTGCAAAAACCATTACGGAAGCCGTGGCAGTACCAGTGATCGGGATTGGGGCTGGTGCAAATACGGATGGTCAAGTATTGGTAATGCATGACATGCTGGGCATGGTTCATGGACGTGCGCCGCGCTTTGTACACGATTTTTTGACCGATGAGCGCAACGTTGCACGCAGTGTTGAAGGCGCCTTTGCCTTATACCAGCAGTCCGTACGTGAAGGCGCTTTTCCCACTGAACAACACCAATTTGTCTAATATTTGGAATAGAAGAATACTGAACCATGCCAACTATTTATCATGATATCTCAGCATTGCGTGCTGCCCTGCAACCTTATCGTGGTCAGAAAAACAGTCAGTCAGGCGGCTTGCAGC
Organism: Psychrobacter sp. AOP22-C1-C5; assembly: GCF_052378885.1. NCBI lineage: Bacteria > Pseudomonadati > Pseudomonadota > Gammaproteobacteria > Moraxellales > Moraxellaceae > Psychrobacter > Psychrobacter sp. AOP22-C1-C5. The sequence continues at coordinate 141,486 of NZ_JBQSYC010000003.1, forward strand.
GTATTGCTTTGGTGCCGACGATGGGCAATCTGCATGATGGTCATCTTGAGCTTGTGAGAATTGCCAAACGGCATGCTGATGTCGTGGTAGTCAGTATTTTTGTCAATCCTACTCAGTTTGGGGTTGGCGAAGATTTTGATAGCTATCCTCGCACGCTAGATAAGGATATCGCAAAGCTCGCCACTGTGGATGCAGATTATGTTTTTGCGCCAAGTATCGACGAGATGTATCCTGTCTTGCCACCACCAACATCGGTACTAGCAGGTGATATTGCCGCTCAGTTATGCGGTCAGTCACGCCCTGGGCATTTTGATGGCGTTGGTATTGTTGTCTCCAAACTGTTTAATATCGTACAGCCTGATGTAGCGGTTTTTGGGCAAAAGGATTATCAACAACTGGCCATTATCAAGCAACTGGTGCGCGATTTAAGCTACTCTATTGAGATTATAGGGGCGCCTATCGTCCGTGCTGATGATGGGTTGGCTTTGTCTTCACGCAACCAGTATCTAAATGCAACGGAGCGTCAAATCGCCCCTGTATTGCATCAAGAGCTACAACGTTTGGCGCATCGGCTAAAAAGTGATGAGCTGAGTTGGCAACAGACTGAGTCGTTACTAGCAGAAACCTATACGCGTATTACTAACGCGGGTTTCACTATTGATTACTTAGAAATAAAGACAGACGAATTGGGTTCTATCGTTAACTATTCCGCAAGTCTTAATACAGAAAAATTTAATATTGAACGCAAAGATTTAATCATTCTGGTCGCCGCATGGCTAGGACGTGCACGCTTGTTGGACAATCAATTAGTGACGGTAAATCAACCGTCATGATGTAGTAACCTACAAAACGCAATGGACTAAGATGGGTGAAGCATGGATGTAAATCAGGATAAGAGTAATGATCACTCTGAGCAGGTAGCGAGTAAAGTGACCAATGATAAGCTCAGTATATTAGTGGTGTCAGGGCTTTCAGGGTCAGGAAAAACCTCAGTATTGAATATCCTAGAAGATCTGGGATATTACTCTATTGATAATTTGCCATTATCTTTGCTCGTAAGTGCTACCTATAAACTGGTCAATGAAAGTGGCATCCGCCGCATTGCGCTTGGAGTTGACATCCGAACCCCGCGTGCTGATTTGTCCAATTTTATAGAGACGTATGAAGCTTTAAAAGCCATGTATGGCGCTAATGCGGTAAAGGTGGTGTATGTGACGGCGCAGGAGAGTGCGTTAGTAGCACGTTTTAGCGCGACTCGTCGTGTACATCCTTTAATGTCGCAAGATGTTAATAGTGACCACGCTAAGCACGTTGCTTTTAATCTACCCGCTGCGATCAAAAAAGAAATCCAACTGTTGGAACCAGTGGCTAGTCATGCTGATATCAGCATTGATACCAGTCATTTAAATATCCATCAGTTAAAAGACCGTTTGCGTGAATACATTGGCGTAGACAATCAGATTGTAGTCAACTTACTGTCTTTCGGTTTTAAGTATGGCAGTCCCATTGATGCAGACTTTGTGTTTGACGTAAGAATTTTGCCAAACCCGCATTGGAACCCTGAGCTACGTACTTCGACAGGTCTTGACGCTGAGGTTGCTGCATTTTTTGCAGATTGTCCAGAAGTGGCCGAGATGACCAATGATGTTGACAAGTTTTTGACTCGTTGGCTGCCAGAGTTTTTACACAATAATCGCCATACGGTGACGGTTGCAATTGGTTGTACGGGCGGCAAGCACCGTTCAGTGTTCATCACCGATAACTTACAACGTCGCCTTGCCAAGGCAATGCCACAAGGCATAAAAGTGCTGGCAAAGCATCGCGAAAAGACGCGTTGGTAGTTACTGATATACGTTAAATAGTATTTTTTTATTATTCATTATTTTGGAAAGTGTTTTATGATTGACTGGTCAGAACAGGATATGCGCGTCTCGCGCACAGAACTTAAAAAAGGACATGAGCGCTTGCAACAGTTGTCGATACCGCTCGCTAACTTGTCGAAAAAGCAGCTAAAAGCCCTGCCAGCCAGCGATTACTTTATGGCAGAGTTGATGGCACTGGCTGATATTACCAGTGCTAATGCTCGTAATCGTCAGACCAAGCGTGTTGGTAAACTTATTAGTGAAGAAAACCGCCATGAATTGGTAAAAGCATTGTTTGATGCGGTGTTTCCTAAAGAGCAGATCTCGAAAATAGAGAGCTGGTGTGAGCGTCTAAACATCAATGATGAAGGCACGCTAAAACAGTTTGTAAAACAGTACAAAGCCTCTGAGCACAATAGCATGTATCAATTACTGCTATGGATTGAGTACGCCAAACACACACAAGATGACGAATTAATGGCCGAGTCTAAAGCAGATCTGGCAAGTTATATTCGGGAAGTGGCTATTTTATCGCAATTGAAAAAATAGTGAGGTAGTCAGGATTTACGACATTAATTACATCAGTCATTATTCAGTCTAAAAAACATAAAAAGCCAATTCTCAAAGAATTGGCTTTTTTATAGGTAGCTTATTTATACTAAGTTAGCGACTACTAAGACATTATTTGTCAATAATAAGCGCTAACTTATTTCTTTTCAGCGCGAACTTTATCTACCAAGAAATCAACGACTTTAGGAACGGTCGCATTTTCGCCCGTCACAACGTATTTACCTTGTACGACCACGGCTGGCACACCTGAGAGCTGATAACGCTTAGCGCCAGCTTGCGAGCGACCAATTTTGGTACCGACAGCAAATGAGTTATAAAGACTGTTGAATTTCTTTTCATCAACGCCTTTTGAGCCATACCATTTGCTTAAAGACGCTTGATCAAACAGTTTTTTGCCATCTTTATGGATCGCATTAAATAGCGCATCATGCGTTTTGTTTTCAAAACCTAGAAGCTGTGCTGCATAAAAGCCACGAGCATTGGCTTCCCAAACGGGGTTAAGCGCTGCTGGAGTCTTGAAAAAGGCCACATCTTTGTCTTTGGTTTTCGCCCATTTTTCCATATGCGGATTAAGCACATTACAATGTGGGCAACCATACCAGAAAAATTCACGAACAATGATCGCATCACCGCTGATTTTTTCTGGATTGTCTAGCACGCGATAGTCTTTTCCAGCGACATAATTGGCAGCTTGTGCGCCCGTAGTAGCAAGTCCAATGGCCATAGCCAGACCAGTCAGTGTGATGACACGTTTCATACTTTATCCTTGAGATGTGAAGACTTAGAGGTTGTTTGGGTATTTACATATCGATGGCTTTAAGGGCGTAAACGATATGGCGTCAAGTATAATTTAGCCATAATAGCGTACTGACTATAATAACGTAAAATGCGTGCGCTTGTGAATCCGAATCTTAACTAACGGTTGTAAAGCTGTCAGTTATTATTTAAGGTACATTTCTTACAGGCTTTGGCAGGGGTTAAGACCACTCACAATCGGTGACGATGTACTCACGACAAAGTTACCCCTCTCATGCTAATATTGAGCACATAATCGTGCACTTTATACGATAATAATGATAATGACAATAAAGGAAAACCATTATGGGCTCAGCTAACCCTTCTTTGAATGAGCAAGCAAACATTAGTCTTAATGACACAATGACTACCACTATCAATGTGGATCCAAGTGAAGTCGAGAAATTCAACAAACTGGCGAGCGAGTGGTGGAGCAATACGGGCGCATTTGCAACCTTACATGAAATCAATCCTCTGCGTTTGAATTGGATAGAAGAAAACGTCAAACGTGGTTATCAAAGCGACAGCTCTACCAAAAACAATGATGTCGAAAATGACGCTGCTCAAGGTGTGAGTAAAACGGCTGCGACAGGACTGGCTGGTAAAAAAGTGTTGGATGTCGGTTGCGGTGGCGGTATATTGTCAGAATCGATGGCACGCCGCGGCGCTGATGTTACAGGCATTGATTTGGGTACTGAGAATCTAAAAGCAGCTGCGCTACATGCAGAGCAAAGCGGTTTAGACGATACATTGCGCTATCAACACATTCCAGTAGAAGCGCTGGCCAAAACGCATGCAGGGCAGTTTGATGTAGTAACTTGCATGGAGATGCTAGAGCACGTGCCTGACCCGAGCTCAATTGTACAGGCTTGCTTTGAGCTACTAGCGCCAGGCGGCGTTTGTGTGCTTTCAACGATTAACCGTAACCCAAAGTCTTATTTGTTTGCCATCGTTGGGGCAGAGTATGTCTTGCGCTTGCTCGACCGTGGTACGCACGACTACGCCAAATTTATTACTCCAGCTGAGCTGGACAAAATGGCTGTCAATACAGGCTTTACGCGCCAAGACATCATTGGTTTACATTACAATCCACTGACCAAACGTTATTGGCTGGCGCAAAATGTCGATGTCAACTATATGATGGCAGTACAAAAACCAATGGCCTAAGCTTGACGGCATATGCCACTGCGTATATTCCATCCCATTTCACTAAACACGTTATCAATTTCAGGAGCATTCACTATGGCCCAATTCATAAAAGCGGTTTTATTTGACCTTGATGGGACATTAATCGATACTGCTGCTGACTTTGTCCGTATCATCGGTAAAATGAGTCGTGAAAATGATTGGCAAGCGCCATCTGGAGCAGAGATCCGTGAACAAGTCTCTGCGGGTGCATCGGCAATGGTGCAATTGATGTTACGGCACAACGATCAACTGGAAGTCAGTGAGGCAGAATTACTTGATTTTCGCCAGCAGTTTTTGGACGACTATGAAGCGGATATATGCATCGATAGCTGTGTGTTCAGTGAGCTAGAAGAAGTGTTGACGGCTCTTGAAGAAAAGGGCGTGCCATGGGGTATCGTAACCAATAAGCCGCGCTATTTGGCAGAGCAGCTATTAAATAAGATGCAGTTGGATGAGCGCTGTGCCGTTTTGATTTGTCCGGATGATGTGTCCCGCACCAAACCTGATCCAGAGCCTATGTATATGGCGTTAGAGAAGCTTGGTATACCTCGCGGTGCAGCTGGTTGTGTACTGTATGTCGGCGACCACATACGCGACATTGAAGCGGGCAATGCCGCTGGTATGCCAACGATTTTAGCGGCTTATGGATACATTCCTATTGAGGAGCAGAAAAACCTAAAGGCGTGGGCTGCAAACTATATTGTTGATACTCCTAAGCAGTTGAATGAGTTGCTGCTTTCTTCTGGTAATTTTGATTATATATAATTCGCTGTTTATACAGTTTGCCTTTTAACAATCGTTTTGGCGCGATAATTTTAAACACGTACTTCTAAACTTTGAATAATAAACTATTAAACAATAAGTAGTGAGCAATGCCATGAGCACAAAAATAGACCAATTATCTGACTCTCAAGCCGTTCAAAACCCTACTCAGCCTTTGACTCACGATGAGATTCGTAATTTTTTGCCGCCTGATAACTGCTTAAACGGTAAAACGATTTTGGTAACGGGCGCGGGGGACGGTATTGGTCGTGTTGCGGCGTTAACCTATGCCCGTTATGGTGCTACCGTTTTACTATTGGGACGTACCAGCAGTAAGCTTGAATACGTTTATGATGAGATTGAGAGCTTTGGCGGCAAGCAGCCAGCCATGCTACCGATGAATCTAGAAGGCGCTACCTATGCTGAAATGCAGCAGTTAGAAGGACTGATTAATAAAGAAGTGGGTCAACTGGATGGTATTTTGCATAATGCGGGTATGCTCGGACAGTTGACACCGCTTGAGATGTACGACGTTGATATGTTTGCCCAAGTGATGAAGGTCAATTTTACTGCAACCTTTATGCTCACCCAAGCATTATTACCGTTACTAAAAGATGCAGCTCATGGCTCTATCGTATTTACGTCTAGCACGGTTGGCACGCATCCTCGTGCATTTTGGGGTGCTTACGCGCTATCAAAACAAGCAGTGGAAGGCATGAGTGATATTTTCACGCAAGAGACGCAAAACACCACGAATCTGCGATTCAATTGTGTAAACCCAGGCGGCACGCGTACCAACATGCGCGCCCATGCTTATCCAGGAGAAAATCCTATGAGCTTAAAAACGCCTGAAGACATCATGGCAGGCTACGTTTGTCTCATGAGCGATGAAAGTATTGGTGTACGCGGACAAGTGGTTGAGTTACAGCCAAAAGATTAGTAACCTCTCAACAACGTTTATGAACCAGTGCAATCGTCAATTCACTATAAAATAAACACAGTGCTGTTGGGAAAGATTTTGCGTAGCCTCTGTCAGCAATGCTGCAACAAACAAGAAAAGTTTATCCCAGTAGCGTGTCGCACTATAATGCTTGTTTTTATTTTAATTTTATTTAACGAACCACAGCTTATTCTTTAATAGTTTTTAATGTTCGTTGGCAGGTTGTAATTCGCCGTTTAACACCCCATCTATTTGTTATTAAAGAAGTTATGTAATGAATAAAAACAAATAGGATAAGATTATGGCAGGTGGCTGGTCAAGAGATGGTGCTGAGCACGAACAGATGGATGCAACTGTCAATGATGCATTGGAGCGCGCACGACGTTCGTTACCAACGGGCGTTAGTGCTGAGTTTTGTGATGAATGCGGCAATCCCATTCCAGAAGCTCGGCGACTGGCCGTGCCGGGTATCCAACATTGTGTGCGTTGTCAAACTGAGCTTGAACAAGAGGCAAAAGCGACTGAGCTATTCAATCGACGTGGTAGTAAAGACAGTCAATTGCGTTAATTAAAAATAAAAAAGCGAAACCTGCTACATAACATAGCAGGGTTCGCTTTTTTTATGCTGACTTTATAATGTGATTGTTTTTCTTTTCTTATTATGGAACAGGGCAATTATATGACCAGTGCCATCAATTCACAGTCGCGTGCTTCCCAATCGATGGCAGATGACGCATTGTGTGCTTGGTTGTTGTCTATGGTAGTGTCTTGAGTTTGGTTGTCATTATCAGACTGCAAAATGATTTCTAGTCGGCTATCTGTCTGCGTGCTGATGGTACTGGTGGTCAAGCTGTCTGGCGTAAAATTAATCTGTAGCCAGCCGTCAGAAGTATGCACCACGCCTTTAATACGTTGCCAGCTCGGTAATCTTAATAACCAATCTTGTAAATCATCCGCTTTTAATACATAGTGCGCTGGCAGTCGCCAACCTGCCAATAGCATGTCTTGCTGCTCTTCATGATAACGATAAGGCTGCTCAAGATCTGAGTCAGACTGAGCGTCATCGTTGGCTTGTAAAGGATGTGACAGCGCAGTAGGTGATAAAGAAGTGCTTATTGGTTGTAAACTCACAGAAGATCGCCGAGAGTGAGCGATGCTTACCATACGCTGTTGCGCAATAACGTGGCTGGGTTCAGTCAGCTGAATGCTCAGCTCAGACAGATGCGCATTCAATGTGTTGTCATTATCAGGCGTAGTTTGTATAGGCGCTGCCCAAATCACAGTAATCTGTGTGTTGAGCTTAGTTATCCACGCTTTTAAAGCCTGTGTTTCGCCATCGTCCAATTGAGCGTAACGATTAATCACCAAAACATCGGCATCACGAACATGAGCTTGGAACCCATCATGATTGCGATATTTGTCTTGCTGCCACTGCACAGCGCTGAGCACTGTAATCACTGCCTGCATCTTTAGGGCAGTCTGCCAATGCGGGGCACTGAGCTGATGTATTAGCTCGCGCGGATGAGCAAGGCCTGTAGGTTCAATGAGAAGCCGCTGTGGATGATGCTCACTTAGTAGTCGACTAATAGCGATCTGAAGAGGTAGCTGACTGGTACAACAAATACACCCACCGCTTACTTCACGAATCGCAATACTGTTTTTATCATCGGTATTGTCTTGTGAGCTTGCCAATAATAATCCATCGATACCAATACGCCCAAACTCATTGATCAGTAACGCCCACCGTTCAGCAGTAGGTTTAGTAGCCAGCAACTGGTTAATAACCGTGGTTTTACCAGCGCCCAAAAACCCTGTCACCAAGGTGCAGGGTATGTTTTGGAAAACAATAGAGGTCTTCAAAGCGGGACTCATAGCGCTAAAAGTATTGAATGAGCATTATTCACTTTTAGCAGCTTCAATCTCAGCTTCATCAGGGACGAACACATAACCTACACCCCATACAGTCTGAATATAACGCGCTTGTGAAGGGTTGTCTTCAATCAGACGACGCAAGCGTGAGACTTGTACATCGATTGAGCGCTCCATCGCACCCCATTCACGACCGCGCGCAAGGTTCATTAGTTTGTCGCGCGTCAAAGGTTCACGTGGATGCTGAACCAGCGCCTTTAATACAGAGAATTCACCTGTCGTTAAGGTGACAACATTACCATCGCGTTTGAGCGTACGAGTCGATAGATCTAATGTCCATGGACCAAACTCAACCACTTCAAGCTGATGGCTTGGAGCGCCCGGCAGTTCGCGATTCTGACGGCGCAGTACTGCTTTGATACGAGCCAATAACTCTTTTGGGTTAAAAGGCTTAGGCAGATAATCGTCTGCTCCTGCCTCTAGGCCTGCAATACGATCCGCATCACCGCCTTTTGCCGTTAACATGATGATTGGGATATCCCCATTGTTTTCGCGCAGACGTTTACAAATATGGATGCCGTCTTCACCAGGTAACATCAAGTCCAATACTACCAATGAGAAAAGCTCACGTTGCATCAATTTGTCCATCTGACTACCATCGTGCGCCGTACGAACCACAAAACCATCGTCTTCTAGAAAGCGTTGTAACAAAGAGCGCAGACGGGCATCGTCATCGACAACTAAGATACGCTGCGTCAAAGTGTCAGGGCTATTATTATCAGTCATATAAGCATCCTCTTATAAAAATTATTATTAGCAAAAACTAATTAGTAAAAGTGTGGTTAAAATACGATGGCTTGCAAAAATACAATCAGTATCTAGTAGTCAATCCATTGTTTATCAGAAAAATCCTGTAAAAATAAATACATTTGTTCAACTTGGTAGCACTTAGTAATATTTGTACTATTGACACTTTAGTGTATAAGATTGCAATCATAATTGCATCACTCATAAAGAAAAATGCTGTATGCGTTTGTTTAACAAGGCGACAGAACTTATGATATCAGACGATTTTGGAAGTAAAACAGGTGATAAATAACGAAAAGATAAAAAGGATTTTTATTCATGCAGCTTTTGCTATAATGCAAAACTACATTTCTCAACGATTGATACGTATATGAGTAGCACTGATACCTTAACGCCATCTCAAGCCTCGACAAATGCACAGGTTTTGGATGCAACCACACACGCGAATATTCACGACAAGCTTGCTCGCGCGCTTGGCATTAAGACTGCTCAAGTCAATGCGTTTGTCAAACTTTACGATGAAGGCGCGACTGTTCCTTTTATTGCTCGTTACCGCAAAGAGAAGACTCAGAATCTTGACGATGCGCAATTGCGAGCATTAGAGAAGTCTCTTAATTATGAGCGTGACATGGCCACTCGTCGCCTCAAAATTACTGAGCTACTGAGCACACAGGGCAATTTGACTGACGAGCTACAGACGCGTATTGATAATGCGACGTCCAAGCTTGAGCTTGAAGACATCTACTTGCCATATCGTCCACGTCGTCGTTCACCAGCGGCCAAAGCACGTGCAGCTGGTCTTGACGCTGCCGCCCAAGCGATTCTTACTCAAGAAATCACACCAACTGATGCCTTAGCGGATTATCAGATTCAATCAAGTGTGACGGATGACAGTGGTCATGAGATTGATGTGGATTTCAGTGACGTCGAAAAACAGCTGGCTGGCGTGCAAGCCATCATCGTTGATGAATGGACGCAAGCGCTAGATTTACTTGATAACTTACGTAACGGTTTTGCCAAAACGGCCAGTATCGTATCGAACGTTGCCAGTGAAGAGAAGCGTGAAGTCGGTGAGAAGTTTAAAGATTATTTCGAGCATAGCGAAAGCTTGGCGCGTCTACCAAACCATCGTCTATTGGCAATGCTGCGTGGTCGTCAAGAAAACGTGTTGGGATTAAAAGTTGAAGGCGAAGACACGCCTTTTATCGAAAAAATAATCAGTCATTTTAATGTTGATACCACAGCACCTGATGCCCGCCGTGAATTTTTAACAGAAGCTGCCAGCAGTTTGTGGAAAGACAAATGGCGTCCACATATCGAACATCGCTTATTGACTGAAAAGCGTTTGACCGCTGAAGCTGATGCTATTGAAGTTTTTGCGAATAACTTACAGCACTTATTGATGTCAGCGCCTGCCGGTCGTAAAGTTATCTTGGGCGTTGATCCTGGTATCCGTCATGGCGTGAAGATGGCCATCATTGATGCTCAAGGTCATGTGATGTTAGATAATGAAGATAAGCCGGTCATAGCCACGGTTTATCCATTTGCCCCTGATAATAAAATAGACGAAGCCAAAGCGGTCATCGACAAATTATTAAGTACTTATCAGGTTGATTTGGTGGCCATCGGTAATGGTACTGCCAGTCGCGAAACAGATGCGATGATTAAAGAGATTTTGGCCACCAATGATACTCTAAGCGCCAATGTGGTGATCGTCAATGAATCTGGCGCGTCTGTCTATTCAGCCAGTGAGCTTGCTAGTGATGAATTGGCCAATCTAGATGTGTCAGTACGTGGTGCTGTTTCTATCGCTCGTCGTTTACAAGATCCGCTCTCAGAGCTGGTGAAGGTCGATCCAAAGGCCATTGGTGTGGGTCAATATCAGCATGACGTTAACCAAAGTCAGTTGGCTGATAGCTTAGATAAAGTAACTCAGGATAGTGTGAACGCCGTTGGTGTTGATGTGAACACAGCAAGTCCTGCTATTTTGGCACACATTGCTGGTCTAAATCGCAATGTCGCGCAGCAGATCGTTACTTATCGTAAAGAACACGGTGCTTTTGACAGTCGTGAAGCGCTAAAGAACGTCCCGCGTCTAGGGGTGAAAACCTTTGAACAAGCAGCAGGATTTTTACGTGTTCATGGTGGTAGCAATCCACTTGATGCGACAGGTGTCCATCCAGAAAGCTATGCGCTGGTTGATAGCTTATTGACGCAAACGGGCAAAGCGCTGCAAGATATCATCGGTAACGAAGGGGTATTAAATACCATCGATACCACGGCACTTGCTGCTAACGATGATAACATCAGCGTAAAGGCTATTTTGGATGAGCTAGCTAGGCCTGCACGTGATCCGCGTCCTGAGTTTAAAACGGCAAGTTTCCGTGATGACGTCAATAGCATTAAAGATTTGAGTGAAGGTATGACACTTGAAGGCGTGGTCACAAATGTCACCGCCTTTGGTTGCTTCGTTGATGTCGGCGTTCACCAAGACGGTCTGGTACATATCTCGCAGATGGCCAACGATTTTGTTGCTGATCCGATGAACCGTGTTAAACCGGGTGATATTATCTCAGTACGTGTCATCTCCATTGACGAAAAACGTGGTCGTATTGGTTTTAGTATGAAACCTGAAGCTGAAAAATCAGCGCGCCCAGCTGCGAAGTCTGCTGAGGCAAACGTTGCGAATGATGACAAAGCCAGTCGTCCTCGTAGTAATCGTCCCGCCGCTGATAAGCGCGCTTCAAAGCCGCGCAGCAATCGTCAAGACGGTCGCCAAGAAAATCGTCAGGACAAGAGCAGCGCGACCAATCGTAGTAAGAAGGCAGCCAAACCTGAAAACACAGAAGCTCCTAACAAAATGGGTACGCTTGGCGCCTTATTAAAAGAAGCAGGTGTGACTAAAGCTAAAAAATAGTCAGTATTAGTAATGACAAGCAATAAAAAAAGCAGCCATTAGGCTGCCTTTTTTTGACTGGTATATTGAATAACAAGTTCAATAAAATGTTTTATACAGTGTTCTTTGAAACTCGCGATCAATATTTTTTATTCTGCCATTTCTTCTTCTTGTATCATGACTTCTTGAGCGTCTTGTTCTTGTAGTAGGTCAGCTTCTGGATCTTGCATATCTGGTTGCTGAGTTTGTAGCTGTATATCGCCTGGTTGCTGCATGTCTTGTTGCTGGGTTTGCAGATCAGTAGGCATTACTTGTGAAGTAGCAGTGTTAGTTATGCTATTTCCACTGGCTCTTGAGATTCTTTGCGTCTCATTAATTACAAACGAATTAGATTGGTCTGCGCCCTGTTCGCTATTAGCAGCTGCAGCTTGAGTCTCAAGAGTATTGTTAGCAGATGCTGCTTGCGCTGCCTGCATTTCTGCCGCTGCTTGCATGTCTGCTTGTGCTGCCGTTGTTGTATTAGTAGCAGGTGCTGCCATAGCTAGGCTTGGAATAGTAAGCACGGCAGCAATAAGTAGCGATGAAGGTAGGGTACGTTTTTTCATTAATGAATTCCTTAATTTATAGTCTTATAATGTCAGTTTAAAAGGGTTCAAACTTGACTCTTATTTAGCGTTTTTTGTATATCAAAATTTTATTTAGTCTTTTGAATATATATATTTACTATCTCTAACATTCAATCTATAGAAAAAATAAAATCATGATAACCATTAAGCGATTATCATGATCGATTTCAATGAAGAGTTTTATAAGCTAACCTAAATCGATTACAAACTCCAAGGAGGAGAATAGCAATTAAGCATTCAATGATTCAGTAGTGCATAGATTAATAATCTAACAGATTGATGTTGGCAGGTGATTTTGTGCAATTACTGTATTCTTATTGTCAGATTAAAAATTGCCATAAAATAAAGCGTTTATTTTTTATTTTATGCCCACTTCAAACAATTTTAGTTATTTATTAAGCATGGAAACACCAACCAATAATTATATATTGGTCAGTGTTTAAAATTACAGTCCTTTATTAAGGATTGGTGTCTGGCACACGTTTTACAGGGAAAGTCTGGTCAATTTCGATGTTGTCAATGATGTCTGGATCTGCTTCTTCACCGACGATGACAGTACGATTTACCCCTTCAATAGCAACTGCTGTGCCTTGCGCGGTGTTCACACGTTTTACCTGATCCGATGGTGCAATGATGACTTCTTTTATACTGAACTTGGAAGGACGGATAACACGAGTGGTCTCGACAATGACTGGTTCCATAGTACGTACTTCAGTGATAGCAACTTGTGCCTCTGGTGCCTCGACTTCACTAACAACTGGCGTGGGGAACTTACTGCCGAAATGGTTATCGCATTGCTGCATGGTTAAGCGTACCGGATTACCGGCTGTGTCCATATAGACGTTGACCGGCATATCAGCTGCAATAGGCACATATTTGCCAACCAATGCCCCTGAAACGCCATAACGACCATTTGATTGACCAACACCTAAGTCGCAAGCACCTGCAGAGTAGTCACTGGTGCGTAAGCTGTTGCTGTTAACCACGCTTTGAGGAATCATGACTTCTGATAAGCGCATTTTTTTAACAGTGGCTTCTCCAGCTTGGCGCTTAGGGTTTTGATAAGTATAAGGCGTATAAAACTTGGCTGAGCCATCTTTGACAGCTGTCACGCACTCATCATAACTGTCATAGCCGACATTGCCATGGCCATCTGTGGTCATAGCGGCATTAGCAGAGCTGGCGTACATGGCAAGACCTGTCGTCATTACTGCGGCGGTTATTATATTTAGTTTCATGGTAATTTCCTCTGAATGATGAATAAATTTTTTGAGTATGAGGCTTTGTAATAGAAATTTTTCAGGTAGAAACTGCGCAGATTACACCGCACGGTTCTTTAAAGTGTTTTTATAATTGGCTTATCTTGTTGGCATCTTTATAGAGTGCCTCGTTTGTCTTTTAAAAATGTACCTTAATAAGACTGGATCATTTTTAAAAGTCATAGACCGGATTTACTAAACTAGAGATAATGCCCTATGACCAATGTCCTCACCTGTTCAATCCTACGTCACTCGCTGCAATATGGCTGTGACATTACGCTAGGAATGTGTAGCATAATGTATTAAAGTCGCGAAAATCGGCAACATCGCTTACCTAAAAATAACGTTATTATTATTTATTAACATTGCTTGCAAGAACTAAAAATTTTGAAAAATAAAAAACCGTACCTTGCGTACAAGATACGGTTATAAAACAATCAATTGAGAACTAATGCGGTTAAAACTTCCAACTGATCAAAAACCGAATCAGAAAATGTTTTAAGAATTTAATAAAGTATAAATTTAGACCATCTAACCTTCAACAACTTCGAAGCTGAGACCAGCGTGCTCTTCTAAGCGCATCAAAAGCTTATCGCCCATAGCAGAGGCGGGCGTCCAAAAACCACCACTGACATCTTCTTTACTGACATCCTGTGCCAAGCATAATGCTGCTTGTGCCAGCATTCGCGAGGTACTGCCATAACCAGGATCTTTGTCGCCCGTTACTTTGGTAGTAATGGTTTCTTCCCCGGCGGTTTGTGCAAAGAAGCGAATGTCAAAATAGCCGTTCTCTTGCTCATCTTTAGAGGGACCTGAGCCTGACTTGGGTAGCACATGTTTGGATAAAAACTCTCGGCTTGGTTTGATCATCATGGCAGTGGCGAACCCAAACAAGCCTGCGCTCATCGCGTAACTCGATAACTTACCCTTGACTCCATCTTTCATCCACATTGCTTCATCGTATTTGAATTCACGACCATATTCGTAGTCGAGCAATTGGTTGGTACGATGGACGATGCGAGTATTAATACTTGCCATGACAAACGGCGCGACCCAGCGTTTGTGCTCGCTGTCATATTCTGGCTTGCTAATATTGGTTTGGCGCACATTTGGTGCTTCTTTATCGTTGTTAAGCAAATAAGGGTTTGCTACTTGCTTACGGCGCGAGGGGTCTTGACCGACTTCTTCAAAAATAGTTGCCATTGAAGCAATTGTACCGCCTGATAGACCACCTTTTGCTGCTTTCACTCGCATGTGAATTACGTTACAAGTCTCACCGAATTTTTCTTCTGCTTTGGTTTGGGTAAAATAAACGCCCAAATCTGATGGGATAGAGTCAAATCCGCACGAGTTGACAATGCGAGCGCCAGTTTGTTTGGCAGTATCTTGGTACTTGTCCATCATGTCTTTGATAAAAATGGCTTCGCCTGTGAGATCGACATAGTCAGTCCCTTTTTCAGCACATGATTTAATCAAAGGCTCACCGTATTTAAGATAAGGGCCGACGGTTGAGATAATGACTTGAGTTTGCTCGGTCATTTTATCTAAGCTGGCAACATCCTTACTATCGGCAATAATAATATCTACTTTACTGTCAAGTTCAGACTGCAATTTATTGAGCTTTTCCTCATCACGGCCCGCTATTGCCCAAGTGACGTTGGCACCATCCTTATCTTTAGCGTTGGATAAAAACGATGTCAAATAGTGCGCTGTAATTTTTCCCACAAAACTTGTCGCACCATACAAAACAACCGCATAAGGGCGCTTTTCTGCATTGCTTTTTGACGTATTGCTTTGTGATGTGCTGTTTGACGTATCCGCGTTATCGTTCATAGTTATTGTCCTTAATAGGTATGTTGTAGATGAATTATTAAAAATGCTTGAGGGCTCAAACAATAAGTTAAGGTATTCACACAGTGAATGAATTAACGTATTTAACTAGGTTTGTTAGTAGCATATATGTTGATCAAAATTTATGTTTTTAAAAATTACTCTTAAAAATGGTTGTCCTAGTAAAGACAATCTTTACTTATTGATAACATGTATAGCAGATTATAGGACGAAAATAATTACTATTGGTTAGAGTGTCACCATCTCTACACACAAACACTATAAAGTTGGGCAAAAGTGGCATAATACTAAGATTTGCTACAAAGATTACATAAGTTATCGCTATCATTACCAAAATGAACGTTTTTTAAAGTCAAACATTGCTAATCTATGAATCGTAAGCAGTTATAACAAGTACTAAAAAAACAAAAAGTACATTAAAGGAGAATCGGAGGAATTTAGACAAATATTAGTAGTTACTATTTCAGTAGGAAGTATTTAACTGAAACTTACTTTATTCGTTTATTCATCTTATTTTTCAACAATTAATTTGAGGAGAATGTTATGTTTCGCTGGGCTATTATTTTTGCTGTAGTTGCATTGATTGCAAGTTTACTAGGTTTTGGCGGCGTCGCTGGCCTATCTGCTAATTTGGCATATATCTTCTTAGCTGTTGCTGTCATCCTATTTATCGTAGCATTTGTCAGTCGCAAAATGTAACGTCATATCATACTTCGTTAAGTCAAAAAAAGTCCTCAATTGAGGACTTTTTTTTGGTATTGCTTATTTAAAATTCGCTAAAATAGATGATAACAAAAGCACTAAAAACGTTTGGGTTGAATGATATGTTCCATGCGTTTTGCCAAGCGGATGTCCAAACTAGAAATGCCGCCTGTATCGTGTGTGGTAAGGCGCACTTTTACCACATTATAAATATTGTGCCATTCAGGGTGATGCTCAAGCGCCTCTGCGTGAAAGGCCGCTTGATTCATAAAGCTTATGGCTTCAATAAAATCGCTAAAGTGATAGCTTTTGACGATACTATTGCCGTCGCGTTCCCATCCTGCCAAATCTTCTAGCTGAAGATCAATTTGTTTGTTGGATAAACTACTCATATTAATAACCTTTATTGTTATGATGTTTTGGTTTATTAAAAATTATATGGGACACAGATGACTGATAAATAAGTGATCACATGTTTTAGCAGACCTATTGTTATATGCCTAGTTCGGTAATGTCGAACTATATCAAGTCCTGATATTCAGGATGGTTGTTAATATAAGACGATACAAATGAGCATTGAGGTACTACTTTCTTATTATGTTCACGTGCATAATCCAGCGCTTCTTTGACCAGTGCAGATCCAATACCACGTCCGCCCAACTCTTGAGGTACGATAGTGTGGTCATAAACCAGTTTGCCATCACGTTCTTGATAACTGATGTATCCCGTCTGACTGCCAATAGAGGTTTCAAAACGGTTTGCTGCTTGATTATGGGTAATTTCAAGATTTGGTTCGGATGTTTGGTTGCTCATATTTACTCTCCATCATTGGATGTTATTATTAAACTTTTGGGTGCATTCTGTTGATTGTACAGCTTGCTGCCACTCAAATTGCTGCCATTTAAAAAGGAATATTCATAAATTGTTATATGGTTGCCCTAAGTATGGATGAATGATATTCAACAATCTAGGAACTTAGCGTAAGAGTAGATAGTATGACTGTTAACATTCTTAATATTGATAGACTTATCTTATGTAAAGCATTCACCAAGCATAGGACACAGCGTGACGGACGACTGGAGAAAGAAATCTACTTAAACCAGTGGGGGCTTGAGTATTTGGATCAACATTATTAGCAGCAATAGTGTCAATATTAGCCAGCGACTGTGTATGGGCTTGCCACTCATCTGCGCTTGGCTTACTGAAATGGCGGATACGTCCGAGCACTTGCCGGAACTGCGTACTGAAGCGGCCTGTATTATAGGTTAAACCATACTTTTGACATATGGCTTGTACCTGTGGGGCTATGCTGGCATAACGGCTGGCCGGCATATCAGGGAAGATATGATGTTCAATCTGATGCGATAAATTGCCCGTCAAGATATGAAACAACTTACTGCCTTTGATATTGCTAGAACCTAGAATTTGGCGCACGTACCAGTCGCCTTTGCTCTCATTGGCATCGAGCTGAGTATAAATATGCGCCTGTTCAGTAAAATGTCCACAAAAAATCACTCCCCATGTCCACAGATTACGGGCAACATTGGCAGTAGCGTTACCGCTCAGCGTCGCTAGAGCACTACCTCGACCCAGCGTCAGCCCCACTGTAGTCGGTAGGACAATGTAGTCTTTACCCACTTGCCGAGCGATTTTGGCAAATAGTGCGCGCGATTTTTGTTGCATCGTTTTGTGTAGCTCAGGAGAGTCTGCATACTCATCGACACTGATTTGAATGTCGTGAAAAGCGACTGCCCACTCAAAGCCCAATGCCAATATTGCCGTTTTGAACATATTGTAGCGGTCACTTGGTGTCCAAGTCTGCTCATCAGTCACTCGAATCAGATGGTAGCCCACATCATGATCACGGCCGAGAATATTGGTAAAGGTATGATGCAAGTAATTGTGTGAATGTTGCCATAATGGAGAAGGACAGACGTTGTCCCAATCGAACTTCTGGCTGTTGAGATACGGGTGCTGCATCCAGTCATATTGACCGTGCATCACGTTGTGCCCAAGCTCCATATTGTTCAGTATTTTGCTAAAACTGAGCAAAGCTGTGCCCGCTAACCAAGTACCTACTTGATGAGGTTTTGTTGACAGTCGTCCTGCTGTGGCCAATAAGCCGCGTGCGACCAGCTCGCTATATACTACTGTGGCATAAACTCGCTGAATGTACTTTGCCTCATCACTGCCTAGCGAGTCCATCACGCTGTGGTAAAGGGCGTTCAACTCTTCACCCAGAGCTTCCGTCTGCTCTTTTGTCAATGGCGTCCCTGTCAATATCGGATAGCGCCCAGCTTGGGGTGGTAGGCTTTTGTGATTGCTGTTTATTTTCATTGATTGGTACTCATTATTTTGAAAAATCGTTAAACATCTAATACCACGTCAGTCATAGCAATATTGATACAAGTCTGTATAAATTCATTGCCATCGCTGCTGAGTTTGCCTGTTTGGATATTTTTGACCACACCGCTTATTTTACGACAGCGGCACAATTGACAAATACCTTGCCGGCAACCGTGGGTTAGGCGAATACCTGCTTTTTCAGCGGCAATCAGTAAAGTCGTGTCACTGCTAAATTGCTGCTGCCGTGCGCGTAAATAAATCGTCTGTGCTTCTTGCTTTGCTGTTTTATCGTGTATTTGGTCGCTAGTGAAATCAGAAGAAGCATTGCCAAAGTCTTCTACAATGATGTTGTCACGCAACTGTTTGTTCTGTGGCAAGCTTATCTCGGTAGCTGCATTGTATAAGCCAGCCAATAAAGCGGGCGAGCCGCAAGCAAATATCTGCGTATCTGCCAATGGCAAGTCTAATGCCAACAAGCTGTGTCCGCTCAAATATCGCGTGCCTACCAAGTAAGTATTGGAATCTGTTGTATTAATCAAATGATAAGTAAAAGCTGGGTATATTGCAGCCAGTTGTTGCCATTCATTTTGAAGCAGTACAGCACGACTGTAATGTAATAAGGTGACCTGATGTCCGTATTTTAGTGCCTGCGTGATGAGTCCTAGCATTGGCGTAATGCCGCTACCACCCGCAATAAACAGTAACGGTGTGGATTTCTTAAATGCCAATGGTACGGTAGATTCTTGTTTAATAAGGGCGCTTGCCAGCTTTACCGATGGTGTTTGTGTTAAGGTAAATGCACCACTTGGGAGGCTGCTATTGATTACTGTGCCAAGGGACATACGTTTGGTTAAGTAATCCGAAACCAATCCTTGTGGCTTAATGGCAATCGTCACCGTATGACGTTGATTATTTTTGTTTGTTTTATTATTAACGATCTCATTTTGCCACCAAAGCGGCTGTTGGGGCAGACCCACTAGCGAGTAACTGCGCTGATGATAAGTACCATCAATAAGAACACTTAAATTCAGATACTGTCCACCTTGCCAGTCAGGCGCTTGTTGTCTAAAGGCATAATTGGTTTCAAACTGTAGCGCTATCAAATCATCACTTAACTGATGCCGTGCTAAAAAGCGTAGTTTCGGTATCTTCAGAGACCAAAACGGGTGCAAGCGCGACCCAATAAAATCAACAAACGCACCTTGAACCCATTCAGGGCGGTAACCAGTGGTCATAGAGTTATTACCTTCCTAATGCTTATAGACAAATAATACCATCAATTTTATATCAAAATTTAGGCAGTTTTATGGGTTATCAGTTAGAGCAAACTACTTGATCTTGTTAAGGTAATCTAACATTCTAACGACTATTGATTAAATTATCGAAAGATTTCATGATTTTTTTTGTGTGCTTAATTGTCAGTTTCGTCACAGCTTGTACCTTTAAATATCACCGATTCATGACAAAAGCGGTAAAACACGTGGTAAAACAACCTCTCAGCTTGCAGGGTATGCGTCACAATGCGATAATGATCCATAATTTGTAACCCTGATTTTGAGGTGTAGCACGCTTGGTATCATTGCTGAGTATGATTCGCTTGCCTCTTCTATGCAGTCTATCGGAGTGTTAATGGCTCAATATATCTACACGATGAACAACGTGTCAAAACTTGTTCCACCTAAACGTGAAATTCTCAAAAATATTAACCTATCGTTTTTCCCAGGTGCCAAAATTGGTGTATTGGGTATTAATGGTTCAGGTAAATCCACCTTGCTGCGTATCATGGCAGGCGTGGATACTGAGTTTAGTGGTGAAGCCCGTGCGCAAGCAGGTACAAAAGTGGGCTATCTGCCGCAGGAACCACAGCTTGATGACAGCAAAGACGTCCGTGGTAATGTCGAAGATGGCATGCGCGAAGCCTTAGATGCATTGTCGCGTCTGGATGCTATTTACGCAGAATATGCGGAACCTGATGCTGATTTTGATAAGCTTGCAGAAGAGCAGGGCAAGATGGAAGACATCATTCAAGCATGGGATGCGCACAACTTAAACACCCAGCTAGAAAAAGCGGCTGATGCCTTGCGTCTGCCACCATGGGATGCGGATGTGAGCAAACTGTCTGGTGGTGAAAAACGCCGCGTCGCATTGTGCCGTTTGCTGCTATCACGCCCTGACATGCTGTTACTTGACGAACCGACCAACCATTTGGACGCAGAATCTGTCGCATGGCTTGAGCAGTTCTTGCAGAACTATAGCGGTACGATCGTGGCCATTACCCATGACCGTTACTTCTTGGACAATGTCGCCCAGTGGATTTTGGAGCTTGACCGTGGCCATGGCTATCCGTATGAAGGCAACTATACTGAGTGGCTAGAGCAAAAGAATACGCGTCTTGAGCAGCAAAACAAGCAAGAAGAATCTTTTGCTAAAGCACTGAAAAAAGAGCTTGAGTGGATTCGTAAAAATCAAAAAGGTCAACAAGCCAAGTCTAAATCTCGTGTCCAGCGTTTTGAAGAGTTGAACTCAACCGAGTTCCAAAAACGTAATGAGACTTCTGAGATTTATATTCCACCTGGTCCACGTCTAGGTAACAAAGTCATTGAAGTGAACGATATCTCCAAATCATTTGGTGATCGTTTACTTTATAAAGACTTAAGCTTTAACGTACCAGCGGGCGCTATTGTTGGTATTATCGGGCCAAATGGTGCCGGTAAGACCACGCTATTCAACATGATTACCGAGCGCGATACGCCAGATACTGGCTCAGTTGATTTGGGTGAAAGTGTTAAAGTGGCCTACGTCGGTCAGGTACGTGACAACCTAGATGATAAGAAAACGGTCTGGGAAGAAGTGTCGGACGGCCTTGATATCATCACTGTTGGCGACTATACGACGCCAAGCCGTGCCTACATCGGTCGCTTTAACTTTAAAGGCTCAGATCAACAAAAGCATGTTGGTCAACTCTCTGGTGGTGAGCGTAACCGCTTGCAACTGGCGAAGACATTGAAGCAAGGTGCTAACGTACTGCTACTCGATGAACCATCAAACGATTTGGATATCGAAACCTTACGTGCACTAGAAGATGCGATTCAAGTATTCCCAGGCACAGTTATGGTCGTCTCGCATGATCGCTGGTTCCTTGACCGTATCGCCACTCATATCTTGGCATTTGAAGATGAAGGCCCGGTATGGTTCGATGGCAACTACACTGAGTTTGAAGCTTATCGCAAAAAGACCATGGGTGATGATGCCAGCCCTAAGCGCATGAAATATAAAAAGATTTCTACCTAGGAATTTGGCTGTAAAAGTTTAGATCTGACGTAATAAAAAAGACCTCTAATCGTTAGAGGTCTTTTTTTTGTGTTTAATTTAATGAATGGGTTAAATTAGATGTCTATGATCTCACAAGCCATGTTTTCAACTTTTTCTAATTTATGACGTAGGCTTTGTTGTAATAATTCAAGTTTATCACTGGATAGTTTGCCTTCAATAATTACTTGGATGCAGCTGTCATCACTGGTTTTATAGCCTACTTTAATACCATCTACATATAGTGTTGTATCGTAGCTATTTAGCTTATCGCTATCATCAAAAGTAGAAACAACTTCATGATCAATAGGCGGAATAAGGAGCAAACGATAACTGTCCAGATCAGGTGCTTTACCTATCAAATGTTTAATGGTCTCAATATGGTATTTAGCCTGTTGCAGATTGTTTGATTCTATTTGATAGTTCAGTTGTCCATAGTCGTAAAGACTGAGACAGCTATCGTCTTGTCGTTTGACATAAAAGCGCTGCCATTTTCTACACAGGTTTGTAATGTTTTTCCAAATGAGTGTGTTTAGGTTGAGTACCCACGTATCGATATTATCGAGTAGGGGCATAGTCTCATCTATCAGAACCTGACCACCTGTGACGATAATTCGATTGTCTTTTAATACAGCGTTATGATGGTGAATCCAACCTATACTATTGCGTGCGGCAACTTGCTCTATCTTAAAACTACGCGTATTGAGACGATAAACTGGTGTATGACTAAATTTACGATCCTCAGGGTAGCCTAATGAGCCGATAATAATAATATGTTCGCTATCTCCTGAACCTATCAGCGTCGCCGTATGGAAGTCGGTAGGCGGAAATACAGATTTTGGATAGTTATAGATCTTGATATCACCGTTTGGATAAATCACCGTAACGTCATTATAAATACAAAAATTTGGATCGTAAGCGTCTTCGTACTCGCCACCGATTAAGATAATACGACCATCAGGCAATATGGTTCGACTTTGTCCCATACGAGCTCGAGACCAAATAGGCTTAACCTTTTTATTAATATCATTGTGATAGCAGTCGATAATACTTTTTTGAATATCCCAAGCGGATAAGTTGTGTTTGATTACCCATTGATAGAAAGGATTAGTAATATCGGTTGGATTTTGAGTACCGAATATTTGATGCTTAAAAGCTTGATAGCTAAGTAGGAATTCTTTGATTTGCTGAGAATTAAGACTTTTTAGATCGTTATAAATACTTTCATTTCTGACATATCTAGTGAATTTAGCTATAGAACTAGGAGGTGTAGGATAAGGGGGTTGTGGCATGATATAGGGAAACAAT
This sequence comes from Psychrobacter sp. AOP22-C1-C5, assembly GCF_052378885.1. NCBI lineage: Bacteria > Pseudomonadati > Pseudomonadota > Gammaproteobacteria > Moraxellales > Moraxellaceae > Psychrobacter > Psychrobacter sp. AOP22-C1-C5. The sequence goes on from NZ_JBQSYC010000003.1 coordinate 164,576, forward strand.
ATAAATGTTGAGCTATCTATATTGGGTGTTATTGAGCTTTGGAAGTTTCGTGAATGGTTAATTTGAGAGGTATTGAACAAAGAAAAAGGACGATTTACTTGATAAAAATTTAGATTCATATATAGCTGTCATAGCATGACGACAGGCGAGGGGTCAGATTATTTAAGAAATTAAAATACATTATGAAATGCGCTTTTTAATGATTACAATTTTAATAGCGATTTACAATGCTCTGCAATCATAGCAAAAATAAATCAGATAGCAAACAAAAAGGGACTTAAAAGTCCCTTCTGAATAAAAACTATCAATTGGTTGCAAACAGCCCACTGCTGACTTTTTTATCGATTATTAACGTTTACGCCCAAATTTACGCTGCTTTTTATTACTAATTTCAGTAATGGCATGAGTAATCTCACTTTCATCTAAGCTTGCTACTTGATGCAAGATTTGCATCATGTCAGGCGTCAAGACGTATTTGGCGTGATGAGCAATGTCATTGATGCGGTGATCGAATGTCAATACGCCAGTCTCCTCATTCTTTTGTAAGTAATCGAGACGAGTCAAGGCACTAATGAAGCTAGTAAATAAAGCACGGTCAAAGAAGTCAGGAATATCATCAGCGTATAGCACAGACAAGCGTTGGCCAAGCAGGTGACACAAGTCAACGACTTCGTTTTCGGTCAAATTGCCTGAGCCTTGTTGAGCCAGTAGAGCAAGGGTCATAAAGTAACGCTCAAGACTTTGTCCAACAGGGGTCGCCAATACTTGCAGCTGCTGGTAACACATGCTATTCGACTCAGGCACACTAAGCATGCCGTTGCCTAATTCTACAATCAGTCCGTGAGAGAGTAGGCTATCGACTTTTTTATCTAGAGTATCGCCTAGACTATGAGCAGGATAATACAAAAATAACTCGCTTTGTAAAAATGGATATAACTGCTCAGCAATGCTATTTAAGCGACTACGTTCCATGCGGCCATTACGCGCCACTAAAGCAGCCAAGAACGACAATAGGATAAAGACATGCAAAATGTTATTACGGAAGTAGCTGAGTAATGCTGCTTGCTTGCCTGCGATTTGAATAATATCGCCTAAGATGTGCGGCGTACGTTCGATAAGCTTAAGCTTGATACCGTAATCAATGATTTGCTGCGGGCTCATATCTGTGATGACAGTGTCATCGGAATACGCTAACTGCTGAGCAAGCCCCTGATAGAGTGCGATTTGCTCACGACAACTGCTTTCATCTAAGGCCGCTTTGGGTGCGGATAGCAGTACCAATGACAGCAACGACACAGGCGTGACCACTGCCGCTTTATTGATATGCTGCATGACTTTGACGCCAATATTATCGACCATAGCACTGGTTTTGTCATCTAGCGGGGTGTCGGTACGATCAGGTGGCAGACTGTTGGCTGGCACATCAAATTTTTGCATGAACTCGCTGAGATATAGGGGTTTACCAAAGCTCAAATGCACCGTACCAAAGATTCGCTCGATTTTGTGGCCAACCTTCAACAATCCAATCAAAGATTCAGACTCTTTTGGCTTACCTTTTAGCTCACCGACATAAGTGCCGCCTTCCATGATGCGCTCATAACCGATATACGTTGGAATGAAAACCACTGGTTTATTGGTCTGGCGCAATTGACTGTGCACTGTCATTGCAAGCATGCCCATCTTCGGTGGTAACAAACGCCCAGAACGCGAACGCCCGCCTTCAATAAAGTATTCAATCGGTGTGTTACGCGTGATGAGCGTGTGCATGTACTCACGTAAGACGGCAGTATACAGCGCGTTGCCACGGAAACTACGACGTATATAGAAAGCCACAGCGCCCCGTAATAGAGGGCCTAATACTGGGACGTCTAAATTGTCGCCTGCTGCGATATAAGGAATACTGAGACCACGTTTGTAAATGACATAAGACAGTAATAGATAATCAACGTGGCTGCGGTGACAAGGCACATAAACCAATTCATAGTCCGCGGCAAGCTCGCGCACGCGCTCAAAATGATGAACCTCGACGCCATCATACAACTGTGTCCATAACCAAGTTAAGAACTTATAAAATCCGCGCACGATAGAGTGTGAGTAATCATTGACCATCTCATTAGCATAGCCTTTGGCCAACAAGCGAGCTTCACGAACGCTAGTACCTGTCTTTTCGGCTTCTGCTTCTATCGCGTGCTTAATGGCTGGCGAGTACACCAGCTTGTCTACGAGGTTACGCCTGTCTGATAAATCAGGACCGAGCATACTGGCACGCTGCTTGTCTAAATAAATCGTCAACTGCTGCTGTAAGGTACGAACCAACTCACGATTGCCATCAGCCGCCGCCATCAACGAATAACTTGGCGATACGCTAGCATTATTTTCATTGTCTGTATTATTTGATACCTTTCTACTTGGTTCAGTAGCTACTGAATCAAGGGTAGTATCGTCCTCTGTATCGCCTTTAAGATTGTCATTGATGATGGTACGCAAATCTTGCGGCGGGTGGAATTGTACAAAAGTGTCACGTCCCATCACGCCGATATTAAATAACTGCTTAGTGATACTTGGGTCTTCCCAGTTATCGGCCGTGAGCAGCTTAAACAGCGAGTCCTCTTTTTCTGGCGCGCGTCCCCACAGAATAGAGACAGGCACCAAACGTACCTTCAGATCTGGATACTGCAATACAGCAGAAACCAAGCGTGAAAGGCGCGGTGATAATTGATTGTCTTTGGCATTTGGATGATTCAAAAAAATGATGGCTGCATTTTCTTTAATACGATGGGCAGCATCATTTACGCCCACCAACGCAGGTGGTAGCTTATGTTCTTGTGTCTGCAAATCGATCAAAATACTGTTTGAGCGCGAATAATCTTGTAATACATAAAATCTTAGTATCTGATCGTCAGCTTCAAACTCAGGCAGCTCGCCCAAGAGCTTGGGTTTGACGGCAACGTCAAGCAGTTGACCCGATAGCTTACGATACAGCTGATTGATTGGCGCCTTCGCATAAGTTGTGGAGGCGGCTGAATTGGTGTCAGTTGCAGATGGGCTATTGGTCGCGGTGGGCGCTGTAAAAATCCGTTTTTTCAGGAACTTCGGTATCATAATTAGTATCAAAAATAGTCAAATATGTTGCGCTTATAATGCCATAAAAGCCATCAAAGCGATATATAGTGTCTGTATATACTGCTATTATTCCTATTGCTTAATGCTCACAAGGAAGCTCATGGCTGCTAGCGCAGTCGTGGTAACAAATAAAGGTAAACGCTTATGACGCCAGCCATTGATCTTGCTAAAAAACGTGGTCTTGATTACCGATTACACGAATATATTCATGACAGTCAAGCCGCCTCGTTTGGATTAGAAGTCGCTGAAAAGCTTGGGGTTGATGTTACGCAGGTTTTTAAAACATTGGTGGTATCGACAGATGCAGGTGCGCTTGCTGTGGCTATTTTGCCGGTAGATAAAACATTGAATTTTAAGAAAATGGCTAAAGCCTTATCCTCTAATAAATTGCTGTCCTGCAAAAAAGTCCAAATGGCTGACCCCAAGCAAGTAGAGCGTAGCACTGGTTATGTGCTGGGCGGCGTCAGTCCACTAGGACAAAAAAAGCGTTTAACGACCATCATAGATGACTCCGCGCAAGCGCATGCCACGATTTATGTGAGTGGTGGACGCCGCGGCCTAGAGATTGAGCTACCGCCTCTACAATTGGCTGACGCTCTTGCTGCTCGTTTTAGCGCGATTACCGATGACTAAAACGGTTATTATTGATTGTGGATAAATTGAGCGGCTTGTAGTCGCTGATCTGTTATCTTTCCCCCCCACTTTTTTCACTCGTACTTTAAAGGATGTATTTATGCCGCATTTGACCATTCAAGCAACGCCCAATGTCAGTATCGTTCATGAAGAGTCTTTACTCAAATCTTTGAATAAAGCACTATGGGACAGCGGTCACTTTGGTGCACCAGCAGAAATCAAAACCCGTCTCGTCCCGATTGAGAAGTTTTTGGTGGGCATAGAAGATGATGAACAAGCCGATGGTTTTATTTATGCCAGTCTAAAAATAATGACAGGGCGTGATTTGGCAACTCGCAATCAACTAGCGCAATTGTTGGTGGCAGCAATAGAAGCCGAGCTTAACCCAAAACAATCAGGTCGCGCCTCGCTACAAGTATGTGTTGAAGTCGAAGAAATTAGTGCGGTTTATCACAAGAAAATGTTGGGTAGTTAATACTAGAAAATTAATACTGGACAGTTCAAGCGTTTGTGCTGTCCAAGCTTTTTATAAAGCGGGTGCGCTGACTGACTGTAGCGATGACTACTTGGGCGCTAATTGCTTGCATAGGGATTCGCTGGCGTATTTAGGTAGTATCATGGTTTCTATTGTATAGCCTGCAGTTTTGCCGTTGGTTGCCATCAGATTGCGCGCGATACGCAAGCGATATTCTCCGGTCGTGGGTAAGCAGCCTTGATAAACAATACCGCCTTTGGTCCCCTCTTGCGTACCGTTTGGCATGTGCAGGATGCCCACATTGGCGGTTTCAGAAGTCCCTGCCAGTGGCAAAATATTGATCACGGTATACTGCTTACTTTCTGCCTGAAAACGGTACCAATGATCATCTTCATTGGGGTTGAGTTTACCAGTCGTCACGCTAGTGATTGCGCCTTTGGCAAAGTGAATAGGGGTATCGCTGTTTTTAGCAATGGCACTATTAGTGCTTATAATGATAATTGCGGTATTGAGCAACAGCACTCCTAAGCCTTTTGAAGCTAGCGACACGGTTTTATGGTTGATAGGCAACATAATGGACTCCGAATATTGCTACTTATTCTTTTAATAAGCGCAGTGAGTTTTAGTTAAACATAAAAAAGCGCCTAATTGCTAGGCGCTTTTTTTAACGAGCGTGATATAAGTTTTATGCAATCCTAGTCTAGGAAAGCGAAGTTATCAATGTCCATCGATGTCATGCTCTCACTTGGCGCGACCATCGCTTCGGCGTGGCCCGAAGTACGTGGCAATATTTTATCAAAATAGAATTCCGCCGTTTGGACTTTCGCTTTGTAGAATTCCGGTGATTCTACGCCGCCATCTTTGATTTTTTCATAAGCGACAGCTGCCATGCGTGCCCAATGATAACCCATCATGACATAGCCTGAATACATCAAGAAATCTTCTGAAGCGGCTGAGATGATTTCACGATCTTTACGTGCCATCAGCATCAAGCGTACGGTGAGGGTATTCCATTCAGCACATAATTTGGTGAGTGCCCAAACAAATTTACGCATGTCTTTGTCAAGTGCGTACTCGCCACACCATTTCATGATGCTTGAGGTGTAGTCGCGGATAATTTTACCTTTAGACTGCAAGATAACCTTACGGCCAAGTAAATCCAGCGCCTGTACGCCAGTCGTCCCTTCATACAAAGTAGCAATACGAGCATCACGAGCGATCAGCTCCATGCCCCATTCTTTGATATAGCCGTGACCACCATAGATTTGCTGACCATGCTTGGCCGCTTCGATACCCAGCTCGGTCAAAAAGCCTTTTAGGATTGGCGTATAAAACCCAAGTTTGTCATCCCACTTTTCAAATTCTTCGTCGTCACCATTTACGATGCCTTGTGCCATTTTATCAGCGTAGCGAGCAGAGTGATAAATCATTGAGCGGCCACCTTCAGCGAAGGCTTTTTGCGTCAATAACATACGGCGTACATCAGCGTGATGAATAATGGCATCGGCAACTTTTTCAGGCTCTTTGGTGCCTGATAACGTACGCATAGAACGACGCTCTTTGGCATATGGCAAGGCATTTTGGAACGCCAATTCAGTATGCGCTAGACCTTGGATACCAGTACCGATACGAGCAGTATTCATAAAGGTGAACATGGCTTTTAGGCCTTTATTCGGCTCACCGATCAGATAACCCGTCGCACCATCGAAGTTCAATACGCACGTAGAAGAAGAGCTGATACCCATTTTGTGTTCGATTGAACCACAAACCACGGCATTACGTTCACCCAATTCACCTCCTGCATTAGGCGTGAATTTTGGTACAATGAACAATGAGATGCCGCGTGTGCCTTCTGGCGCATTTGGCAAACGAGCCAACACGATGTGAACGATATTTTCTGTCAAGTCGTGCTCGCCACTTGAGATAAAAATCTTAGTGCCGCTGATTTTATAAGTACCGTCATCTTGTGGAATGGCTTTTGATTTGACCTGTCCTAAATCGGTACCACACTGCGGCTCAGTCAAGCACATGGTGCCAGCCCAAGTTCCTTCAACCAGCTTAGGCAGATAAATCGCTTTTTGCTCGTCTGTTCCATACTGCAATAATGTGTTGGTACAACCGATAGATAGACCAGAATACATCGCCCATGGCCAGTTTGCAGTACCGATCATCTCACCTTTGATAAGGTTAATCGACATAGGTAGATTCATACCGCCATATTCTTCAGGATATGAGATACCTTGCCAGCCACCTTCGACAAACTGATTGTACGCTTCTTTGAAACCTTTTGGTGTTGTCACCACGCCATTTTCAAAATGACAGCCTTCTTCATCAGCAGACTGATAGATAGGAGCAATGACATTTTCGGCAAAATCAGCCATGCCTTGTAATATCATGTCGATGGTTTCGGGGTCGGCGTTTGCGCCATTGTCCAAGTCTTTATAATGCGTCTGAAAGTCAAAAACATCGTTAATCAAGAACTTGATATCACGCAAAGGTGCTTTGTAAGTTAACATAGTCGCTCTCTTTAGTTATTCGTTATCTTAGGTAGTCGGCTTAGTTGGTAAGCCCTGATTGGTATAGACAGTTTATATAAACGATTGTTTGATTATTTTGGATGAAACTAGACAATAACACTGGTCGTTACTTGAGTTTGTTAAAAACAGATGATTTTTTTTGAGTAATGTTAAGGCTTTCTCGATAGAAAGCGGCCGTCACAGTAGTAATAGCAGTATAAGTCTTATATGACGACAAATATATAACTAATAACTAATATTCATTGCAATCGTATAAAACGTAAATAATAAGTTATGAATAAATCGGTTTGGCTTTTATGACTGTTCATTGAACAGTACGTATTTGTCTTTAGCATTGGTTTTAACACACGACAGATATACGTATTTATAGTATAAGGAGCGCCAGTGATGGGTGAGTCGACACGCAAGCCCCAGCAAGATTCTTGGCTGATAGAACTGCTTGCTCGCATAAAAACACTGATTGGTGGTGAGCTGTCTCATCTACTGACCGTAAACCGAAGCAAAAGACCTTGGCACATGCCAATTATTGCTGCAATTGCCATTAGTTTCCCTGTATTTGTGGGTGCTTATTTTGGTGACTTGTCCTCAGGGATTAAGGCATCTTTGGGTGCGATGGTGATTTTAAATACGCCGCTCGTTGGCAAACTGCCTTATCGATTGGTGACAGTGATGGCATGGAGCTTTGCCATGTCACTATGTTTTGCGCTGGGTTTGATTGCACAGCAAGTCCCTGTATTAAAATTGCCAGTATTTACTTTAATGGCGTTTGGTATTGTGATTTTGGGTCGCTACTATCGTCAGCCACCGCCCGCTGGATTGTTTGTTATGATGGCAGGTGCTATTGCCCTATTTATTCCTTTGCCTTTAGAAGCACTTATGCCCGCTATGGGGTTGGTAATGCTAGGCAGTGGTTTTGCCTTAATACTGTCGCTGTTGTATTCGTTGTTTTTAGTAGCGACGCGCCCAGCTACACCGACGCCCACTTATAGCTATGAGCCAGACACGCTGGGCGAAAGTATGATCGTGGCAGGTTTTGTCAGTCTGGCCTTACTCATTACCTTGATGTTAAATCTCGCCAATCCATACTGGGCGGCAATCAGCTGCTTTTTAATTATTCAAGGTATTCATTTGCGAACCGTATGGATTAAGCAGATACATCGTCTGCTAGGCACAATCTTGGGCTTGGGGTTAGCGAGTTGGATGCTGGCTTGGGATTTGCCAATATGGGGCGTGGCATCGGCAATCTTGCTCATGATGCTTTGTATAGAATCTTTGGTTGATCGGCATTATGGGCTGGCTGTGATATTTATCACACCACTGACAATATTCATTGCTGAGTATGGCAGCGGGTTGCCTTTTACTGAGCAAGCCTATCAATCCGTAATTCAGGCGCGCTTGTTTGATACAGCAATTGGCTGTTTGGTTGGTCTGGCAGGGGCAGTGGTGATGCATTCAACCAATCTACGCACGCCGTTACGGCGCATGGAAAAATGGCTATTGGCGCGTTTTGAATGACGCGTTTTAGACAATCTTATCTTTATAAAAAGATAGACAAATTTAAGGCGTATACATTGGGTTTATACGCCTTTTTTATGCTTTATTTTATCTATTCTTTATTCAATTCTTCAGTTGCTTGTATTACATCAATACGATGACCCGTCCAACGCTCAAAACTTAAGGCGGCTTGTCCGATAAGCATACCGTAACCGTCAGACGTCTGCGCCCCGCGAGCGGCAAAATGCTGCAAAAATGGCAGCGGGCGTCCATACATTAAATCGTAGGCGTAGTGGCAGTTCAGCTCGGTGCTAATGGGGAGCGTATCATCTGATAAGCCAATAGAGGTGGCGTTTATGATGATATCAAATTGTCCGTCTAATTCGGCAGTGCGGCACGTTTCGATCTGCTGCTCATTGACAGTAGGACTGGCTGCACTTAATTCGTTGACCAGATTAGTCGCTTTGCTCACTGTGCGGTTAGCGATGGTAAGCGCGGCAATACCAGACTCAATCAGCGGCAGTATAATGCCACGTGCTGCACCACCTGCGCCAATAAGGGCAACGCGAGCGCCTTTGAGTGGCCATTTCAAACTTGTCATGTGATTGACCAATCCTTGACCGTCTGTATTATCGCCATAAATGGCTTCTGTTACTGGCACACCCTGATTTAGCAACGCTTTATTTAGCAGCAGTGTATTGACAGCGCCTGCCACTTTGGCATGCTCTGATAACCCGCCTCGCGCCACACAGCAATCATAAGCAACTTGTTTGAACGGAACAGTCACATTGGCACCCACGCCGCCACCACAGAAAAACGCTTCAATAACTGCCGTAAAACTGGCCTCATCATCGGGACAATACTGACGTTGGTAACGAATATCAATGCCTACTTGGGCGGCAAATAACGTGTGGATTTGGGGGGATTTGCTGTGGGCAATCGGATTGCCAATAACAATAAAGTGCTGAGTCATAAACGCTCCGCTGGCGGTAAAAAGTAAAATTTATGAATAAGAGCGTCGTTTAAGCTCATCGTGCAACATTACTTATCATAAGGGATACCACGATATTTAACAAACCTTAGACTGAGTGAATAACCATATGAATCAGAAGAAGGTTTTGGCATGTAGGCCTTTAACAAATCTGTACTCTCTTGGAGTGTTATCCGTAACGTAAAGGGTAGTCAAGTGTTAAGCAGTTGGGTAAACTATAGATTGTAAAAAATAGGGTCTACTCTAGTGATGGTTCGGTTATAAGAAGTTTCGACCCAAGAAAGTTTGCCAATAAAAACATTGTTCGTTATCAGCGGCATATCTGCTCGCTCGTTAATACTATTTTGAGATCAATCTAAAAGTGTGAGTAAATTGTCCATGTGGAATAATAACCTACAGACCCTTCTGGTCGGTATGATAATGGCAGTAGGTGTGTCGTTGAGTGGCTGTGATGGTAGTCAAAACGATGCTCAAAATCAAGACGCTAATGCGGACACCAGCGAAACGGCAGTTGCCAATAATGCGCCAGCAAAAGGCAGTGCTTCTGTGAATGCTGACCTAGATGGGGCGACTGCTCAGCAAGCCACGCCAGTGAGATACGATGTCACAGCATGGAGTGAGGACAAGGTCACGCCGCTCAGTATTGATGAATTAGACGGTATCAAAGCGACTTTTGGTAAAGTGGTAAGCACGGATGAAAACAGCTTAGATTACGCCAGTAATGCCGCTACTAAATATCGCTTTATGCAGGCCGATGCGCCTTATTTAGACATTATTGATTCTGAAAAATACCTCGAGCTTGGTTGGTACTATGCTAATCCTACCGACACTGACAAAGAAAAAGAGCTGAGCCAAAACCATGCCAAAAAGGCATACAAGCTTGCGCGTCAGTTAATGGGCGATGAGGGTGGTAAAATGGTTGGTGATATGCTCATCAATCAAATCATTAAAAACAAAGTCGTTGGTGGGCAAAAAGTAGAACTGGCAAAGTGTGAGTTTTACAGCTGTATGCTGGTCATCAATAAAGCTGACGCCCCAAAAGACAATACCTAGGCTGTGGCAATCACAATGCCATCGGCGAACGGCTGGCTATGTCTACATACATCAGATGACAGGGCAGATGATTCTCATCTCTCCTTGTCATTAGACAATCGGGGACTGGCATATGGTGATGGTTTTTTTACTACCATGGGCGTCGTTGATGGCAAGATACTGTGGTTGGATCATCATCACCAACGCCTCACCTCCCATGCCAGTGCCTTGCAAATTGAGTTAGACAGCCATTCTGTAATAACTGCCTTACAACGCCATGCTCAGCGTTTACCACGAGGCATGCTCAAACTTATAGTAACGCGTGCCGCGCAAGACATTCGTGGTTATGGCTATAAATCAAGCGCATCTGGAAGCGCTTGCGAGGTTTGGCTAAAATCCTCACTAATGACTGTCGCTACTGAGAAGCAAATCCACTTGGCTGATAACCAACCAATTCCTATACAGTCTGCCAGTACTGCTGTTTGCTTGTCTTCACGAATCGCTTGCTTACCGCCACCGCTAGCAGGTCTCAAAAGCCTTAATCGACTCGATACTGTGCTAGCAAGTGCTGAGCTGCAACGCATCAAAGCAGATTTGCTAAAAGGCAAGTCGTCAGAGTCTCATGCGGCATTAGATATTGGTGAAGGACTGGTGCGCGACATGAGCGGTCATTGGGTTGAGGGCACAATGAGCAATGTGTTTTATCAACTGGTAGAGGAGCCTGCGTCTTTGCGCGTATCAAAGGCACGCTCATCAGAACCAACAAATCTGAATGACAACCCCATTAATTATTTAACCAAAGGTCAATGGTACACGCCATCTATGGCACAATCGGGCGTGGCTGGCGTGATGCGGCAAGTGATTATCGATGCTTTATCCAACACAAATAGTCCCGTTATTATAAGGTCGTTACAAGATGAGGATTTACCTCGATTAAAGCGGCTGTTTTTTTGCAATGCGCTGCGCGGCATCATGCCGATGAGCAGTTTGATGTTATTAAATAATGCCATAGTAACAACGTCCGTATAAAACACTATTTTTTATCGAAAATATTAAATTTAGTGTCTATCAAATCATCATAAAACAGTTCAATGTCTTCGTTTCTGTACATGTCTCGAGCTTGCAAAATAGCAGAGGAATCATCTATAGCGACTACTTCAACAATGCAGCTCATGGTTTCAACGATTTCTACTTGATAGGTGGTTAAGCCTGTTGTGTTGTTCATTGCCGCTCTCACTTTTGCTAAATGTGCTGTGACCGTGATCGTAGCAAAAGCAATTTAGAGGAGTGATCGTCTTTTGTTATGAAAACACGAGAAGCGTTTAATACAATTTGCGATAGTGACCACGGCTCAAAAACTCAATCATGCCTTTATCTCGCAAGACCTGTAATTGCTGACGGATTTTGTCAGGAATATGGTTGTTGTCAGGGTGTTTAAGTTTTAATTCCTCTGTAAAAGCATAAACCTGATTTAAAGAAAAGGTAGTATCGAGCCTATCAATATATTGCAGTATGTCCAATGTCCAGCCACGCGATGCTGTGGATTGTTCGCGTAAAAATAAGGTTTTTTGAAACTGTTGAGTGACGTTTTCGCGCGCTATCACTTGCTGGTTTTTGACTAAAAACACTTTTCCGGATTCGGGTACGTGTCGCAAGTTGATATTACAGCCAACCCAACCTGCGCGTTTGGCAGTGACTGATAAAGGTTTACGCTGAATAATAATATCGGACGTAAAAAACTGCTTGGGAATAATCAAAAAGTTATTAACGGTCAGTTCTTTAGAGTACGTTAAAAAGAAAAAACTTGGATTATTTGTACTATTGATGCGTTCAATCATCGTTTTATAAGCGCCATCATTGATAACATTGCTTATTTTTCCCTGTTTACTTTTGAGCTCATACTGCTCGTCACAATTTGAGCAATAAAAATCAGCGACAGGTTGGTTGTTTGCGTATTCGAATAAGGGCTCGGCATTGCAATTAGGACAATAGCTTTGATGAGCGACCCACGCTTCACTCAATACTCGAATGATCTGACTGGGTGAGCGATAGTTTTTAGCAAGACTTTGGTCAAAATTTAGATTCATCATAAGTTTTCGTTAGTAATATAGGGTCGCAGAAATGCCTGTAAAAGGTGAGAATATTAAGCCACACTTTTTAGTGTCAGTATCAAGTTAATGCATAAGCTAAGCAAATAACATTGAAAATCAGACGTTTCAATGCTAAATTCTAGCAAACATCTGCCTCGCGAGTTGCCATGAGTAAGCTTACCCCTGAAACGCCTCCTGAACGTCCTAACACACCATTGAATAAACAAGATGACACCGCACTACCAGATTCACAACCAGTAAAAGATGGAATAAAGGATACGCCAGCCACAGACGTCTCGCTCATCAGTGGGGAGAGTAAACCACGTAAATATAAAACGGACAATCAATCGTTTTTTATGCAGCGTGGTTATCAGATATTGCTCGTGCTAGGACTGATTGCGGCGTTTTTCTTAGCAATGGTCTATCAAACCTTATTTGGTCGTATTGAGCAGCCACAGCAGATGGTCACCATTGAGCAAGGTCAGACCTACTATGGCTTGTTACCTCAGTGGCAACAACAGATTCCGCTTTTTTCTGCCAGTGTGGCCAAGCTTTATATAAAGTCACAAGTGGATGCACCTCTGCATGCAGGGATTTATCAATTGCCAGAAAACCCAACCATCGCTGAAGCGCTACAGGTGCTCGAACAAGGTGCAAAAGCGGCCATGGTAAAGGTACAGATTATCGAAGGAAAAACCTCTAAAGATTTATATCAGACGTTACGTGATAATCCAGGCATCAAAAAAGAAGTGCTGACCGCTGACAGCGATAATGAAAGTATTGCTCAAGCGTTGGATTTGGTTGGTATACTGCCAGATGCGGTGATCAATAGTAATGATCCTATCGTCAATCACAATCTTGAGGGTTGGTTTGCTCCTGATACTTATTATTATGGGGAAGGCACCAGTGATAAGCAGGTATTGACAGATTTATACAAACGTCAACAGCAAGCGCTAACGAAGGCTTGGGGAAACCGTGCGCCAGATTTGCCTTATAAGAGTCCTTATGAAGCACTGGTGATGGCCTCTATTATCGAAAAAGAAACCAGCGTACCTGAGGAGCGTCCTTTAGTATCCGCCGTGTTTAATAATCGTATGAATAAAGGCATGCGTATGCAAACGGACCCTACTATTATTTATGGTATGGGCAGTCGTTATGAAGGCAATATTCGCCGCCGCGACATTGATGAAAAAACGTCATATAATACTTATCAAATTGACGGTCTACCGCCAACACCAATTGCACTACCTTCTGCGTCCTCTATAGAAGCGACCTTGCATCCCGCTGATAGCGAAGTATTGTATTTTGTGGCAACGGGCACAGGTGGACACAAATTCACCAATAGTTTGGCGGAGCACAATCAAGCCGTAAAAGAATATTTGAGCGTCATGCGTGAAAAAAGAGCGCAAACGCCGCCGCAGTAAGTTGTTTTTTGCGCCATCACTCATCAAATCACCTATCATCTAATGAGTGTTATATAAAAGATATAACGCTTATTAGTGGCACAAGGTCATATCATGTCAGCATCTTTGCAAGCCAATTCTGCCTTATCTAGTTCATCGCTATCTCATCAATCATTCAACCCGTCTCAAACTTCTACAGCATTCACTCAAGGTCGTTTTATTAGCTTTGAAGGCACCGAAGGCGTGGGCAAAACGACGGCGATTGAGCATCTGTGCACGCGCTTACACGATAATGGTATCGAATATCTGCGTACTCGTGAGCCAGGTGGCAGTCCATTTGCCGAGCGTTTGCGCGAAATATTGCTCGATCCTGCGACTGACATTACGGACGACACCGAGTTATTGCTGCTGTTTGCGGCGCGCTGCGACCACATGCAGCAAGTGATTTTGCCAGCACTGCGACGCGGTGTCTGGGTGATATGTGATCGGTTTACCGACTCGACCATCGCTTATCAAGGTTTTGGACGTGCGCATGGTGACGATATTATGCGTGCCAAGATTGACGGGCTTATCAGTCAGTTTGTGCCGCAACTGCCAGATTTGACAGTGTGGTTGGATTTGCCAGTATCAGAGGGCATGGCACGTGCTAACAAGCGTAGCGCTGCTGATCGGTTTGAGCAGCAAGCCACTGAGTTTTTTACTTGGGTGCATAAAGGCTTTAGCAGCCTTGCGGTCGAATACCCGATGAGGATTCAGCGCATCGATGCGTCTGGTACAGCAGATGAAGTGAGCGCACGAGTATGGCAAACCGTGCAAGTAAAACTCATACTAGGTGCACGCGATTATTGACGTATCGATTTTATTTTAAACCGCTTATATAAAAAAGCCCCAACATCGCGTTGGGGCTTTTGTGTTTTAAGAGCATTCGATACAGAGCGACTTATGGCTTATCTGCGTTGTTATCTAAGCTTGTTTGTTCTGCACTTTTATGACTATCAACATTGGCGTTGGTGCCAGCATCTTGTCCAGAGTCGGGCAGACGGTTTGGGTCAAGCGCACCTTTTTTGTTTTTCGGTGCATTGCCATTAGTGCTGCTAGTCAAAGAAGCCTTAGTTTTTGACGTTGCTGTCGAGTTGGCAGACATCACACCCTTATTGAGAGTATTAGCAGCAGCATCTTTCGACTCGGCTACTTTATCATTGGTGGTTTTTGCTGCGCTCGTTGAGGGTTCTGAGCTGCCTAGTTTCGTTAATGAGTCATTGACAGCATGTTGCTCGTTCTCTTTTTCCATACCGACCACAAACTCTGGCTTTATCGTTTGAGCATCATCATCGCTTAGCTCTTTTTCTTTACGCTTTTCAGGAGCTTTTGAATTGGACTCAAAGTTAGCATCTGCCGCCATACGTGCTTGTTCTTGTTTCGGGGTCACATCCACTGGTTTTGGCTGCACTTCGTCTTCTACCACTAACGAGATAAGCTTACGATCACGCGGTACATTGCCATCGAACTTGTCTGTAATGACGTGCAGCTTACCTTCTTTGTCTATGGTGTAAAGCGGGACAAATTGCTTATTATCAGCTTTGTACTGCTCAAAACTGTAGCTATCAGTGATGTTGGTAATTTTGATACGGGCTTTTTTTGATAGCATGCTGGCAAGCTTGGTATATGTCACATCTTTGCCAAATAACCACTGCGAATGAAAATTTGATTGCTTGTCATCACGCTCACTTCTGACTTTTTCGTCACTGAACTTGAGACGATACAATTTGCGCTCGCCGAATTCATGACGGTAATGAATCTCAGACAAAGTATTCATCTCTTTATCCATACTCATAGCAAATAGACGACCAATACCGATCAGATCAAGATGACGATCCGCATGATCAGAGATGGGGTTGCCAAAGTAGGTACGCAAGCCACTCATACGCGCGCGCGCAATGTTGGTATAGTTATTATGCGCGACGATGACATCAAAACCTTGATCTTTTAAAGAGGTAGCAACCAAAAGCGCTATCGGGTTTGAGCCGACGATGAGAATACCATTGGTCTCAGGTTCACGTACACCCAGCAAGTTGCCGACTATTTTTGCGCCTAAGCCTTGAATCATCACGGTGCCGATGATGACCATAAATACTAAAGGCACCAGTAGCTCAACGCCTTGGATATCATACTCTTGCAAACGAATCGCAAACAGCGACGAAATAGCAGCGGCGACGATACCGCGCGGTCCAATCCAGCTAATCATGAGCTTTTCATTGGTTCTAAGGTTCGAGCCAATCGACGATGCCCATACCGACAATGGACGCGCCACAAACATCACAATGGCGAGTAATACTAAGCCTGCAAAACCAACACTGAGTAAGCTCGCCAGCTCTACACGAGCCGCAAGAATAATAAAGAGCACTGAGATAAGTAAAATGGTCAATGATTCATTGAACTCAAGAATCGTCTCGCGTGGGAATTTAGGCCAATTTGCCAAAGCCACGCCCAGTACTGTGACCGTCAATAATCCAGATTCATGTTCTAAATGGTTGGATACAGAGAACAAGACCAAGACGAAGGCAAGGGTGAAAACATTGCGCAAAAACTCAGGAACCATATGGCGGCGCATGAGAAATGCCAGAAGCCAAGCACCTGCCATGCCAAGCGCTGTCGCCAATACAACGATTTTGGCAAACAGCAATATACTACTGGCTTCGCCGCCTGAGATAATATATTCATAGACCAGCACCACAGCGATCGCGCCGATTGGGTCAATGATAATGCCTTCCCATTTTAGGATATTGGATATTGTCTTGTTGGGACGCACACTACGCAGTAGCGGCATAATGACGGTTGGGCCTGTAACGCAGACCAGCGCACCAAATAGCAGAGCAATCAGCGGATCGACATCAAATAATAAATAAGTCGATAAAGCAACGATAGCGATGGTGATAAGGACACCAACAGAGACCAACATCTGCACCACTGTACCATGCTGCTTAATCTCCTCAAACTCTAACGTCAACGAGCCTTCAAATAAGATAATAGCCACGCCCAAAGATATGAAGGGGAACATCAGCTCTCCCAGTACCAAGTCAGGGTCAAAAACCCCCAACACAGGTCCCACGACAATGCCAATCAGTAATAAAAATAAAATGGACGGTTGCTTTAAATACCAAGCCAACCATTGGGCAGCAATGCCAATCCCAACCACGCCAGATAATAATAGGGCGGTATCCATAAGTTAATCCTTTTATATTCTTGTCATATTTTATATCTATCAATAGTATTTATAGAAAAATGACCATCGGTAGCCTAACGAATAGACGCCTTTATCTAGAGTGGTCAATTTCTACAGAATCTGAGCTACAACAATGATAGCCATCATGAATCACAACATGAGCTAAATATGATATATATACTATAAAGTAGTAAAGACATAAGCATTCCCAGACATATAGCGTCATTATAGGAATGCAAAAGTTGAAAATAAGAGTGATGACTGCCAATTTGATAAACTTACCGTCAGTAAATTTAACGTTTGTTTTATTTAGAAGGTATTTGGCTTGCTATCATACCATGATTTTATTTCTTACTTACTATGACTGGACATCGTGCAGCGCTGTCAGTCAGCTATAGTCGATATTCAATAAAATAGATACGCGACATTACAATATATGACTGATACAAATGTTTCTTACTTGCTGCGTCGTTGCTACCAGAGGCGACAAAAAACCAATTTCAGCCACGCTGTATTTTTTATATTGGCCCATATGAAGGTGACGTCGTCTAAGATCGCCTGAGCTTGCATAAGATACGACCGATAACAGCCAATACGGCTCCTAATAATAATTAACCATTTATACAGAGGACGATATGCCTATCAATATGTTCAAAGCGCACTCTACATCTAGTATGCAGCATTGGTTGCAACGCGGTACGCTCGCGCTTGCTGTCAGCACAGCGATGGCAACTGGTGTCATTGCCACTGCCATGACTTCTGCTCAAGCAGCAGTAACCACCGCCGACTTTTCTGGCCTAGTACAACAAGTCACGCCAGCGGTTGCCCGCGTGAACGTCACAAAAACAGTTAGTGAGGCCGAGCTTGCTAAGGCGCAGACGGCTGAATTGCTGCGTCAGTTCTTTGGTGATCGTCTGCGTATCCCCGATCAGGCTGCCACGCCAGCGATCGAACACGCTTATGGCACTGCTTTTTTTATCACATCTGATGGTTATATGTTGACCAATCACCATGTGGTAGAAGGCGCTGACAAAATCACAGTCACGCTTAACGACAGAACAGAGCTAGATGCGACTTTGATTGGTAGTGATGAGCGCTCTGATGTGGCCGTGCTCAAAGTTGCAGGCGGTCAGTTCCCAGCACTACCCATTGGGGACTCAAATGCGTTAAAAGTAGGGGAGCCAGTCCTTGCCATTGGTTCACCATTTGGGTTTGATTACTCAGCGTCTGCAGGTATTGTCAGCGCCAAATCACGTAGCTTCTCGCGTGACATCAGTGTACCCTTTATTCAAACAGATGTGGCACTCAACCCTGGCAACTCAGGCGGTCCGCTATTTAATCAGCGCGGCGAAGTCATCGGTATCAACTCACGTATCTTTAGCGGCACTGGCGGTTATATGGGACTGTCGTTCTCGATTCCGATTGACGCGGCTATGGACATCTATGAGCAGCTAAAAAATGATGGTGAAGTGGCGCGCGCTTATTTGGGTATTTATCCACAAGATATCGATCGCAATTTGGCTGAGGCTTATAATTTGGCTCGCCCGCAAGGCGCTTTACTGACCCGCGTATCACCAGACTCACCAGCACAAAAAGCAGGCCTAAAATCGGGCGATATCATTCTGCAATATAATAATGTGCAGATTATGCGTGCCTCAGATTTGCTAAACTTGCTCAATCGTGCCAAGCCTAGTGATTCTTTCCGCGCTCAGATTCAGCGTGATGGTCAGCAAATGCTCGTGAGCGGTAAACTCGAACAGGCGCCCAGTGATGTCAGAGCGCAAGGTGGCGACCAGCAGAATAACGGGGTGCAGCTGGGTTTACGTCTACGTAACCTGACACCAGATGAACAAGCAGAAATCAGCACAGATAAAAAATCCGGTATCTTAGTGACTACCGTGGACCCGACTGGCTTGGCCGCGCGCTCTGGTATCTTGGCAGGGGATGTGATTACCAATTTTCATCAAAAGTCGATTAAAAAAGTAACGGATTTTTCAGATGCTATCTCATCCTTGCCCGAAAAGGGGGTAGTGACCATTGAGGTGGTTCGCCAAGGCGTCCCAGCTATTATTGGCTTACGCATTGAGTAGGTGATGAGCGTCAGTACTGAACGTCAGTATCAAGTATGAATAGGAAGCGTCAGTACTGATGCAGCGGTAACATAGCCATCGAATCATCGAACCATTAAAGATAGCTTAGCCGTTAGTGTTAATAATTGTACTTGTCTATCACAAAGCTTGACCTCTATAATGGCTGATTTTTTTGGCAAATGACTGAAAACGACGAAATACCGTCATCAACTTATTTCGCGAGTGATTTTATTTATTGCTCAATACGTTCTAACATAGGATAAGCCGCTTGCTCGGCTCATATTCTTACGTAACCATCAGGTAATTATGACTGACCACGCTTTTTACATACTAAGTAGCTCTACGGCAGCAGCCTTGCTGGCGTATATAGTACTGTGGTCAGGACTGCAAACGTTCAATGCCAATCCAACCAAGCGCTTTTTGCGCATTTGGATTAAGCTCATGCTGTATTATGCCGCCTATACGATGCCAGTTTGGGCGGCACTATTGATCTTGAGTTGGTCGCAAGCGGCACTACCGATATGGGTGCAAACCTCAACGCCACTCATGTTAATAGTCCTATTGGCGATGGGTTTGTATTTTTTTACCGTCATTGTACAGCCGAACCGTCTGCGTCTAGAGCCTCATTCGATTGACTTGGGCTTATCCACACCACTTACGATCGCTGTATTGGCCGATCTGCGTATTGGACTGTATAGCGGCAAGCCTCGCCATATTCGCAAGCTGGTCGCTACCATCAATGCGTTGTCAGCAGATGCAGTACTGATTACTGGTGACTGGTTGTATTATCCAAGTGCTGATTTGGTTGGGCAACTCATGCTGTTTAAAGGACTGAATAAGCCAGTTTATACAGTAATGAGTGTCTCAGATTTGCGTTATCAGTCGATTAATACAACCAAGCAGGGCCAGCCTTTATTAGAGGATACATTGGCCAGTGCCTTTGATGTATTAGATATCAGTTATATCGGTCAGCAGTGTACTTCGTTGCCTTTAAAATGCGCGGTAACTGCAAATGCTCACTCAGTAAAACATCCAGCATTAGCGAACCAAGTAAAACATCATATAAATAACCAGAATTTTATTAAGCAAAAGAGTATAGAAGGTAATCCTATTGTCGCATTGCTTTGCGGCTGGCAAGAAAATCCTAAACAACTCCCTGGCCTTGAGTTACCAAGTACTGCTGAGAAAGCCGCGCTCAGTGACGAGATTGCGCAAGCCGAGCAGCCTATTATTATCTTAGCATCACGATTTGATAGCATTAACCATTTGCCAAAGTCTTCGCAACCGCGACCTTTACTGATCACTGGAGCAGCAAAAGCGACTCAAAAAAACATACGGTTGGCGCAAAAACAAAAAGATATCCAGCGTCATAACAAGCAATCAACATTGCTGAATAACAACCGCATGAGTAAACAGCGCGGTTTATACCAGTACAGCAGCGCCCAGATATTTGTCAGCAGTGGTATCGGCACGCGAGGCTTGCCTTTTCGGTTGTATCGTCCTACTATCGATGTGTTGACGATTCGTTAATGACGTCCAAAATCTGACCGTCACTCATTTATTGAGTCAATTGATTGATAGCGGTCAAATCAAAATATGCTACACTAGCAGGCGTTTTTATTATTATAGGTTTATTATTTGGTAGGCAGAATTAGAGATTGGCGAAAATGTCGCCGATACTGATTTGAGGGCACAAAATCTATGTTCTCAGTGTCTCTACCATAACCAAATACTCAGTATTAATATCAAGCAAAATGTTATCGAGCAAGAAATTGTCAATAAGGCTTATGATTGCACAAATTTATAAGTGCTGATATGACAATGGATACTTGCAAACGACCTATCATGTGACAGCTTTGACAAAAGCTAGGATAATACAGTAAGGCACGGTTATGAGCACAGCATACGACGAGATCAAAACCCGACTACAAGGCTCAATGGTAGCTTTGGTAACGCCCATGCATCCTGACGGCACGGTTGATTATAAACGTCTGGCAGACCTCATAGATTGGCAGATTGAGCAAGGCACGCATTGTCTGGTTGCTGTTGGCACCACTGGTGAGTCAGCGACATTGTCTATGCAAGAGCACAGCGATGTTATTCGCTATTTTGTCCAGCATGTCAAAGGACGCGTCCCAGTCATCGCTGGCACAGGCGCTAACAACACAACTGAAGCGATTAAGTTGACTCAAGATGCGGCAGACGCTGGCGCAGACTGTGCTTTATTGGTAGCCCCTTATTACAATAAGCCACCGCAAGAAGGCTTATATCAACACTACAAAGCAATTGCCAAAGCAGTGAATATACCGCAGATGCTTTATAATGTGCCGGGACGTACGGTCGTTGATATCGCTCAAGAAACGGTTGAACGCTTAGCGGATATCGAAAATATCGTTGCGATTAAAGATGCGACTGGTTCTGCTGTTCGCGGTGAGCAATTGATCAAAGCCGTTGGTGATAGAATCGTCGTATTATCGGGCGATGATGGCACGGCACTGGAATTGATGAAATTCGGTGGTAAAGGCAATATCTCGGTGACAGCCAACGTAGCACCAAAAGCCATGAGCGACGCCTTCGCAGCAGGTTTACGTGGTGATTTTGACGCCGCTCATAAAGTCCATGACATCGTCAAACACTTACACCGTGACTTGTTTATTGAGTCAAGTCCTATCCCAGCAAAATACGCTTTGCATAAAATGGGCATGATAGATAAAGGTATTCGCTTGCCGCTAGTGTGGCTCGCTGAACGACATCATGCAACTATTAATGAAGCTTTAGTAAAAGCCAACTTACTTTAAAAATCAAACTGGTAACTGCCAAATCTACGACCAACATTGTAGGCTTGGTAACAGCCTCTAAGATTTTACAAAACGATAAGCCAATTGCCTAAATGAGCAATTATTGCTAACTCAGAGAGATAACCTGATGACAATATCATCGAAGACAGTATCATCGACGACTGCAAAACTATTCCCTGCAATGCTGACTGTAGTTTTGGGCAGCGCTGTGGTATTGAGCGGCTGCCAAAGTGCAAAAAACTTACTTGGCAAGCGTGACAACGGCAGCTTAGAGTACCAGCAAAGCAAAAAGCTTGCGCCAATAGCCCTACCAGCTGACAAAGAAACGGCTCCCTTTGTACCTTTGTACCCAACGCCTAATGCAGGGGCAAACACGCTCACATTACAGAACGAATCTGGTAGCCAGTATCAACTGCCAAAACCTCAACGTACTGTAAGTACTCCTTCAAACTAACTCTATTTTCCAATTTGTACCGCTGGTTTTTTATTGTTATTAATTTGAATAAAATTAATACAGTAATACAAGACTCAGCGGTCGCTGCGCGTTTTTACCACATAAGCTTGAACGAACAGGAACTCCTCTCATGCAAAAGCAACAATTGCTCTATAAAGGCAAAGCCAAATCTGTCTATGAAACAGAAGACAACGATCTTTTGGTTCTACATTTCCGTGATGATACCTCAGCGCTTGATGGTAAGCGTATCGAACAATTGGCACGTAAAGGCGTTGTCAATAACCGCTTTAATGCCTTTATTATGCAGAAGTTGGCGGATGCTGGCATCGAAACGCATTTTGAAAAGCAGCTGTCTGATGACGAAGTGTTGGTCAAGCGTTTGGATATGATTCCAGTTGAATGTGTGATGCGTAACTTTGCGGCAGGCAGCTTGGTTCGTCGCTTGGGTTTAGAGGAAGGACAAGCATTGACGCCGCCTACTTACGAACTGTTTTATAAAGATGATGCGCTTGGTGATCCAATGGTGAATGAATCCCTTTCTGTGTCACTTGGCTGGGCAACCAAAGAGCAGTTGGCAGAAATGGAAGCACTGACGCATAAGGTGAACGATGTGTTAACCGCTTTGTTTGATGCAGGTGATTTGGTACTGGTCGACTTCAAATTAGAATTTGGTGTATTCCACAATCGTATCGTTCTAGGTGATGAGTTCTCACCAGACGGCTGCCGTATTTGGGATAAAAATACCAAGAAAAAACTGGATAAAGATCGTTTCCGTCAATCATTGGGCGATGTGATCGAAGCTTATGAAGAAGTCGCCAACCGTATTGGTGTGCCACTGAGCTAAGGATTTAATATCCAGCGTCAAAAAAAACTGAGCCTTGTGCTC
Organism: Psychrobacter sp. AOP22-C1-C5; assembly: GCF_052378885.1. NCBI lineage: Bacteria > Pseudomonadati > Pseudomonadota > Gammaproteobacteria > Moraxellales > Moraxellaceae > Psychrobacter > Psychrobacter sp. AOP22-C1-C5. Next base: position 187,805 of record NZ_JBQSYC010000003.1, read on the forward strand.
AGTTTTTTTATGGCATTATATTAATGTTGGTTCCGTAGTGAGGACTTTAATGTTGGGTTGTAGAACAATGGTAGCAATAGGGTGAATTATCGTGATAATCGTAGTGTAATTCATGGTGTACCTACCATACATATCCTATTTGTGATCGGTATGCTACATGTAAACCGTACTCAAGATTTACTTTAAGTCCAACATGTTGCGGTTATTTTAAATTCTTTGACTTCTGATTTTTTCAAATAATCTATTCCATTTTGATGACAAGTTGAACTTATCCAATCATAACAAGAAGGTTCAAACTGGTTTAATGCTTCAATAATTTCAGAACGTGGGAATATATCGAAGTGATAAATGCGACCGTCTAAATGTTGTTCTTGTTTCAATTGAACAACCTTGAACCATTCTGGTATGTTTACTTTTTCATGTGAATCTCTTTCTGATAAATAGTATTCCCAATTCTCCCAAGCCATAATAAGCTCCTTATAAAAAACGTATAAACCATACATGTTCTATCTGTGGTCGGTGCACCATACATGTATCGAACTCTAACTGTATACTCACTATTTCTGATATTCTAGTAACTAATTTGAGAGCGCAATAATATGAGTAATGTAGACGAAAATGATTTGAGTCTTAAGTTTGATATGCTTATAGCTCAAATTATAGCTCAAAAAAGTTCTCAGCCAATTCTTAGGGATATTTTTGGACACTCTAGTGGTGATTGGGTAAATTTTAGAAATTATATAGATGAAGATACTTATAATAATGAATATATGGGGCTAAATGTATATATGTGTTGGCTAAGCGATATCAATGCACCCAACGACCAATGGAGATTGGTTGCTTTCTTCGAAAACAATCAATTGTACTCTCAAATATTAATATTCAATATGAATACCCTTTAGCTTAGAGCTTAATAGAATTCGGTAGTTCATAAAAGTATATCCCAAAACATTTGATTGCTGTAGGCAAGAGGTTAAGTAAAAATGAGAAATAATAAAATACTTATCCTGATCTTGATTGTTTTAGTATTATCATTCTCATATAGATTAATTATTAGATCTATTATGTCGACTATGAGTCTTTAAACAAAGTTTATGACAAATGACTTTATAGTAAGACCAATAAACCTACTAATAGACCACTTAAAATAGACTTATATAATGGAAACACTTATAACAGACTGCTATTCTTATCTATTTATCAATAACCAGCAATAATGAATTTCTTTTTAGTCATAATTATCAATGGTTACCACATACTACCGATATCAAAATTGTAGGCATAGGTTTGTAGCTTAATTCATATTAAAAAACAAACATTGCACCAACAGTGCCTTCAATATCTAATCTTACTTTTATACTAACTTGTTAATGCTCACCCATGTCAATTAGATGATAAAAATAAGAAAAGGTTTCGCTAATGTCCACTGCTTCATCAACTGTTTTAAATCCTAGTTGGTTTACTCGTCTAACCTGTCTATCAGGTAAATTGAATATTTAGTTCGCTTTGTATGATTGACAGAAATGATTGATAATATAGTTTTTAGCGAAATATATTTTAAATACTGACTATATATTTCTGACCATAAGTTTATACACATGTACACCTAAAAACAAACACTAAAGGTTTGTTGGAGAGCCTACAATAAGTCTTACAGGTCTGTAATAACTACTCCTTAATTCTTTAAAATAAGTGATACAAAATGAGTAACGACACAAGATTGACCGTTTACGAGTTAGGTATAATTAAGAATTTCCTGAGAGATCAATTAATATCGATAAAAATAAAAGAATTTTCAGTTGACTATCCAGCTGAAAGTAAAGAAGAAAAGAATGACCGAGCGTGTACTTTTGGATTAGAATTAACGGCAATTAGGGATAAAGTCGAAGTAATGATTTCAAATCGATTGGATGGAAATAACCAACTGATGACAATCTTACCTAATAGTAAATTCATCGCTAAACGTGCTGAAATTTTATAAAAATTAAGCACATTTCTAAATATTAAAACCACGAGAAGTCGTGGTTTTTTTCGTTTCTTTAGCTTAAATGATTAAATAGAAAGTTTGATCATCGTTTGTTACCTTGGTAGCCAAACCAGTTCTATATATGTAGTTCAGTTAGAATATACCCTACCGGAACGATCAAAACAGGCCTCTCAATCAATTAATAAACCACTCAAAACAGACTACGGTTTTTGATCATTTATCAATAATGACTAAGGACAAACTTCTCCCTAACCATAATTATTGATGTTTGCTACAGGGTATTAACATTATCTTTTTAGACACAGGCTTGTCGCTTAACTCGTATAAAAAATCAAACAGAGCGTAAACGTTGTCCCAAATATCTTATCTGATTCTTATGCTACTTTATCAATACTTATTCATATTAATAATCATATAAAAATCAGAAAAGGTGTCTTCTAATGTCAAAATCTACCGCGACCATTTTAGAGCCAGCTTGGTTTACTCGTCCTACCTGCGTAGTGGCTGCTGATTTGGTCGGTAAGGTGCTGTGTAGAAAGCTCATAGATACTGATGGCACGTCCAAAATACTGCGTATGCGCATTTCAGAAACCGAAGCCTACATTGGTGAAGACGACCCTGCTTGTCACTCGCATGCAGGAACACGAACGCCGCGTACTGAGATTATGTATGCGCAAGGTGGCGTGTTTTATGTCTATCTAACCTATGGCATCCATCACTTACTCAATATGATCACGGCGGCTGCCGAGTCGCCTGAGTCGGTTTTGATTCGAGCAGGATTTTTGACAGAGGACAGTGATCGTCTGCTGGATGAAGAGGCACAAAGCCCAGATAAACAGCTGACGCATCCCAAGCAGTTTGCAGGCCCTGGTAAGCTGACTAAGCGCTTACAAATCGATCGCGAGTTATACGGAAAACCAATTTTGCCTGAATCTAACGTATGGGTAGAGGACGATGGTTGTATGCCACCAATATCATTGCGACCACGGATCGGTATTGATTACGCAGGTGACGCTAAGGATTGGCTGCTACGCTATATATGGACGGATCATCCATCTTTATCCAAAAAATAAGCTCATAAATACTGATTTTTATCTTAAAAATTTTTGGAGGTAGAGATATGTATAAACTGACAGTGTTTATCCCCGATGAGGCGTTAGAAATCGTCAAGTCGGCCTTGTTTGCAGCTGGTGCTGGAGCCATTGGTGACTATGAGCAGTGTTGTTGGCAAGTAAAGGGGACAAGACAGTTTATGCCATTGGCAGGCAGTACTCCGCATATTGGAACGCATAACCGTCTTGAAGAAGTAGATGAGTGGCGGGTTGAGATGGTGGTTGATAAAAACGCTATAGAAGCCGTTATTATCGCTTTAAAAGATGCGCACCCTTACGAGACGCCAGCTTACGATGTTATAAAAGTTTTGGATTTTTAATAGGGCTCATGCTGATATAAAAAAGGTCAAATATACCAATGGTTGGTTTATTTGACCGAAAGTAATGACAGGGTGGTGATCTTAAACGCTTAAACGCATCTTAATATTAACGATGGTTGTTGTGTTTATACTTACTATTGTGCTTTCCGTTATATTTACCATTGTGCTTGCCATTATTTTTGTACTTGTTTTTATTAGGATGCTTCTTATCATATTTGTTGTGCTGCCCATTATTCGACCAACCAGTTCTATTTGAGCTAATAAGTCTAAGGCTGGGGTAAGCATACTTAAGCTCATAGTCTTGATTGTTTTTTCTAGCATAAGCAGTCAGGATGCGATCACCACGGTAGCTGTCAGAGCGAATATCCATAACTTGATAGCCTTGGCGGCGTAAGTTCTCACGCAGTTGTTGGCTAGCACGATTGTAATTCGCATTGTTATTGTTGTCACGATAGACAGGTCGATTGTCATAACCATAGCCTGGACCTGCCACGGTACAACCAACAGTAGTCCCTAATAGTGCAGCCACAAGGCCAGTAGATATCACTGTCTTAAATGAAAATAGCTTTTGAATATTCATAAATCCAATGTCCTATAATTTTGTCAAACGTCATACCACTATGAAGGCTAGCGAGTATTTAAAAGTACCTCGCATGTGATAAGTTTTGACACGATAATGTTGAGAAAGTATTTATACCGTTTGTTCTGGCCAAATAACTGTTTTCTTAAAAGATTCCATAATTTTTAGAAGCAATCATAAAATATGCAGAAATATTTTCTTACATTATTGATAATAAAGTACAAAGCTTTATATTACGTGTCGTTTGCGTTAATAAGTTGTAATTATCTTCAACAATAATAGTGTTGTAAGCATATGCTTACACACAATGACGCTTACGCGACTTAACATCAGATTAGGATCAGAGCATTATAGTCATACGGCATTAGGAAGTATGACTCAAGGATTGAGTTGACCGCATTAGGGATAATGATTTATTTAGTAGCATCAGGATGATAATACTAAGTGAAGTAAGGACATATAGCCTTTGCTGATAGCAGCAGTAATCGTTGCTAAGTATAGTAAAAAGGGCAGGATGCCCAGTATCACAATATACTGAAGAGTATGCAAGGATGCATAGGAAACAGTCGTGATAGGTAACATGGATGGTTAACAATAAAACCGCATAACAAGAGTGTTATGCGGTTTTATCGTGTCTGGGGTATGGACATACTCATCTATCTCCATAGAGTAGAGAATCTATAACCCCGTTGCTCACTCATACTTTTTTCCACAAAAAAACCGTATGAGCTGTCATACGGTCTTATTTTCTCGATTGCTAGTCAGATCATTATTTGTTCGCTTTAGTATCAGCGGTACAAGTCAGTATCAGCAATACAAATTAGTATTTGTTTTCGCGGCGCCAGTCATCGACTTCACGCTCTGCATCTTCTTTGGCATGACCATAACGCTCTTGTACACGGCCCACCAGTTTATCGCGGCTACCTTCAATGTGCGTCATATCGTCATCAGTTAACTCTGCCCACTTCTGTTTGACTGAACCCTTCATTTGGTTCCATTCGCCTTTCAAAGTATGTTCGTTCATTATTATATTCCTTCTATTATTGTGAGATTGATCATTAAGACAATTATTCCGTCTGTCTTTAATAATCGATTTACTTCGCAGCGTTTGCTCCAAGCCAGTAAAAACAAGCTAGCAAGTCAGCTGGTAACACCTAATATAGGCGTTCAAAATTGCGTTGTCTGTATAGGCAATGTTTAGAGTGTTACTTCATTATGGATAACTGCACATTTGTGTTATGGGCCACTCATTTGTGTAATAGTCAGCGTGTTTTGGCAATCATAAGCGTGTTTTGGCAAACATAATAGTCAAAAATGTTAATGAGTTTAAGAGTTATTAGCGAAATATTGACTGATTGGCTTGGGCGTTTATTTCTAATACTATTTTATTCTTCTTAGATTTGGCTGACTAAAAACTTGACTAAATATTTACTCATAGACTTAAGAGCAAAATGGCTATAAGCTTATAGTTGAAACAATACCGATTTTCAGAATGTCATAAAAAGCGATATTTTATAAATTACAATGTCTGACAAAGTTAGGATAAATCGACAGTGAATGCACTCAATACCCTCTCAGACACAGTGTCAAAAACCCCAGTGCAAACGACGCGTGAGCTGGCAAAAGCCAAAACGCGCCGTGCCTTGTTAAAAAGTGCGTTGCAGCTATATAGTTTGGAGGGCAGTTGCGGCTTGAGCATGAACAAAGTCGCAAAAGGCGCGAGTATCGCACAGCCAAGTTTTTATAATCATTTTGATAGCTTAGAGGCATTGCAAGTCGAATTGAGCGAGCAGCTAAAACACAATTATCTTTCTCCTATGCGTCTGGCTTGGATAAGCATGCTAAAGGATTATCCCACACTAACTGATGAGGAATTCCATCAGCGTTGCCAGCATTGTTTGACCATGATTTTTGATGCTGCGTTTCAAAACATTGACTTATTTCAACGTCTGATTGAAGACAGTCTTCGCTGTCATCTAAAAGAAAACTTGCCCTTATCCAATGAGAGCAACAGAAGTCATCGTTCAGTAGCTCAAGGGTTGGAAGGTTTGATCGGTGAGATAAAAGAGGAGTGGGTAGAGATATTCATTCAAGGACTGTCATCAGCCGATCGCTCGTTTAAGTGGTCTGAAGTGCATCTTTGTGTCGACATTGCGACGGCACAAGTGCATGAGCTGATATTGGGTTGTCATCAGGCGCGTTATTCAAGGCAACAAGCCATCAGTATGCTTTGCAGAAACTTTGATGCACTTTTTGGCAACTTTTCTCAAGAGGATTATAAGAATCTAGTGACCTATTAAGTGGTTCAGGTGGCTTAAGCGAAGACAGTTATAAAACGGAATTTATATCGGAGTAACTACCGAAAAACAATCACAGGGAGTGCAATCATGAGCAGTGAACAAGCTGAGACGACAAAACAAACTCATTTTCGAACCTGCAATTTATGCGAGGCGATGTGCGGGATTGTCATCGAACATAAGGGCGAAAAAATCTTATCGATTAAAGGGGATAAAGACGATCCTTTTTCGCAAGGTTATATCTGCCCAAAAGCCACTGCTTTACAAGATTTGCATGAAGACAGCGACCGTTTGCGCCAACCAGTAGAAAGGACAACCAATGGCTGGAAAGAGATCAGCTGGACTGATGCGTTGGATAAGGTGGCTGCTGGCATCGAATCAGTACAGCAAAAACATGGTAAAAATGCACTTGGTATCTATCTAGGCAATCCAAATGTCCATAACTTGGGCGGTATGTTAACGATTAAATATTTATTGACCAGTATCAAAACGCGCAGCCGCTTCTCCGCCACCTCCATCGACCAATTGCCACACCACATCGTGAGTTTGCATTTATTTGGGCATATGCTGCGTATTCCAGTACCCGATGTCAATCGTACCCAGTACATGCTCATCATTGGTGGTAATCCACTGGCGTCTAACGGCAGTATCATGACTGCACCAAACATGCGCCAAAAGTTAAAAGATATTAAAGCGCGCGACGGTAAGGTGGTCGTGATAGATCCAAGGCGAACAGAAACAGCAGATATTGCAAGTGAGCATCATTTCATTCGCCCAGCGACCGATGTTTTATTATTGTTGGCGATGTTGAATGAAATCTACGTACAAGGTTATGCCGAAAAAGCCCGTGCTAAGAATAATAGAGCTGCGGCATTAGCACCAGATATTGAGCGAGTTGCAGAGTTTGCCAAGGATTATAGCGCAGAGTCGGTTGCCAGTATTACAGGTATGGCTGCCACCGAAATCAAGCGTATGGTAAAAGAGTTTTGTGAGGCCGAAAGCGCTGTCTGCTATGGGCGCATGGGTGTCTCAGTGCAAGAGTTCGGGTTATTGAGTCAATATCTGATTATGATGATTAATATCGTCACAGGCCGATTGGATGAAGAAGGCGGGCTGATGTTCCCGCACCCTGCCGTCGATGTGGTCAATAATTCAGGCCCAGGTTACTTAGGTAAGCGCCATAGCAGAGTCAGTAAATTGCCTGACTTTAATGGCGATTATCCAGTCGTTACTATGGCGGAAGAGATGTTGGTGGAAGGCGAGGGACAATTAAAAGGATTTATGACAGTCGCTGGCAATCCAGTGCTCAGCACACCCAATGGCGAAAAATTAGACAAAGCCTTGGCAAACCTAGATTTTATGGTCTCATTGGATTATTTCGTTAATGAAACGAGTCGTCATGCCAATATTATCTTGCCACCCGTATCGCCACTAGAACGCGACCATTATGACCTTACCTTTAATGGTTTTGCCGTGCATAACGTGGCAAAGTACTCAAAAGCCCTATTTCGTAAGAAAAAAGAGGCCAAACACGACTGGCAAATTTATTTAGAGCTGGCCAAACGGCTAGACAAAAAACCTCCAATTGCGACCAAGGTTGAACGCTTGCTTATCAAAGTCTTGGGTCCAAATCTCTTACTTGATCAAGGATTAAGACGTGGGCCTTATAAAGGCTTAAACTTAAGGAAGCTTAAAAAGAATCCACATGGCATTGATTTAGGGCCACTTAAACAGATGCTTCCGCAAGCCTTGAAGCATAAAGACAAACAGATTCATCTGAATGTGGATTTTTATCAGGCAGACTTAGAGCGCGTACAAGAGATGATGCAGAACTATGATGATCAGCAAGTGTTATTGATAGGTCGTCGTCATGTACGCAGTAATAATTCGTGGTTGCACAACAGCCATCGACTGGTCAAAGGCAAGCCACGTTGTACTTTGATGCTTCATCCTGATACTGCCAAGGCATACGGTATTGAGGACGGTCAAGACGTAAAAGTAACCTCACGCGTTGGTAGCGTCATTATCGTAGCGGAAGTCACGGATGAGCTGATGCCTAACGTCGTGAGTATTCCTCATGGTTGGGGTCATGGTCGCAAAGGCGTGAAGCAAAAGATTGCACAAGCACATGCAGGCGTTAGTGTAAATGATCTGACAGATGATACGCTAATAGACTCTTTAAGTGGCAATGCAGCGGTCAATGGCGTTCCCGTACAATTAGAGGCCATTGCGCCAGAGAAGGCAAGTTTAGACGCTACTGATTTAGAAACGGCTAATCTAGAAATGAACGAGTCCGAGACTGAATCCAGCAGTGCAGCGTAAGATTTTGCTAGATTAGAATTATCTCGTTTGTATAATAAAAAGGCGCTTAACTATAATATTTTAGTTAAGCGCCTTTTTTTATGCGTCTATTCCCACAAAATCAAAATCGACCAATGGCGTCTCGCCCTGTATGAGCAAGCTGATGGCTTTTGCTGAACCACAAGCATGCGTCCAGCCAAGCGTACCATGACCAGTATTAAGCCACAAATTGTCAAAGGTGGCGCTTGCATTGTGACTGCCATGACGCACTTGACCCAGATGAGCGCGTCCAATTAATGGCACATTAGAAGGTGTCATGGGACGCAGCCCAGTCCAGTATTGCACAGAGCTTGCAACAATGCCTTTGGGAAATAACTGCTGCACGCGCTTAGTAATGGCTTCGCAGCGCACAGGGTTCAAATCCATATTGTAGCCATTAAATTCTGCCGTACCTGCCACCCGTAATTTATCGCCAAGGCGTGAGGTGACGAGTTTAAATTCATCATCGATCAGACTGACAAAAGGAGCGTGGTGCGGCGCGCGAGGATTGACCTGATAAGTGGCTGAATAGCCTTTTGCCGGAAAAATAGGCAAATGCATATCCAGTGGTTTCATCAGCGCCACACTATAGCTACCAAGCGCCAATACGTGGCTGTCAGCGCTAAAGGTTTGCGCATTTTGACCCTTAGGGCGAATGGTAATACTGTGCACGTGCGGACGACTTGCTTGCGTATCGGTATTGATAGCCAATATCTCAGTATCATATAAAAACCGTACGCCAGCTTGGGTGCAACGTTCAGCCAAACGCTGAGTAAACAGGTTTGCATTGCCTGACTCGTCACGGCTGGTATAGGTCGCACCAATAAGCTTATGGGCAATGGGGTAAAGTGCTGGCTCTAAGCTGACCGCATTATTGATGTCAATCACGTGCCGCTCACAGCCAAGCTCCTGCATGCGTTGCGTTGGGGCAATAGCCGCATCAAACTCAGCCTGATTGGTATAAAAATGCATGATACCGCGCGTTTGCTGCTCATAATTGATACCGATATCGGCGCGCAGCTGCTGCAAGGCATCGCGTGAATACAAACCCAAACGTACCATTTGTACCAAATTGGCATCGGCGCGGTCGGCGCGGCATTCCTGTAAAAACTGCAATGCCCATTTAAGCTGTGCCTTATCTGCACGCATGCGATATAGTAGTGGCGCATCTTCTTTAAACAGCCATTTTAGCGCTTTCATCGGCGTAGCAGGATTTGCCCAAGGCGTGGCATGTGAGACAGAAATCTGTCCACCATTGGCAAAGGAGGTCTGCATCCCTGCGGCAGATTCGCGCTCAATCACGGTCACATCATAACCTGCCTGCCGTAGATACCACGCGGTGGTCACGCCGACCACGCCTGCTCCGAGTACCGCAATATGTGTCATAGGACGCTCTGCTGCGTTTTAGTAAAGATACATTAAAAGACGCTTATCGTTTGGTTTCACTTGGGACGAGCGACATCGGCTTGTAGCGCAGGTGGTAAATCTAATACGGTCAGCTCACTCTCAGCAAGATGCTCTGAGCGAGCCACCACGAGCGCCTCGAAGCCCTCAGCTGTCGTCACTGTATTGACCACTTGGATTTTATCCAGCTTGTCACCTGCCGCTGGGGCAGTACCTGCACCTTTAACATAGTGCAAAAACGCCTTGGGCGCTGATTTAAAGTAAATACGGGCGATGACTTCTTGACCAAGATAGCAGCCTTTGTCGTAATCCATGCCGCCGCGCTGATGCAGACGCAGCTCTTGCGGCTGAAACTCACCTTGAGTGGCGGCTACTATCCAGTAATTACCGGTGGCGATACTGCATTGCATCCACGCTTTTGTATCGTCAGGCGTATTATGATCGTCCTTATGGCTAAAAGTCGGCATATCTGCCAGCACGCAAGGATAAATCGCGACCGGTTCACTGGTATCAAACTTAGAAAATGCGCCGAATTTTTTTAAATGGGCTTGTAGGGCAGCGGCGCAGTCGGCACTGATGACAACGTCATACTGTTTTTCTGCTTGTTTTTTAATCCAAATGCCAAACTCGATCCGACCTTTCAAATTACCGATGGCGGCCGCTTGATAGCTAAGGCCAAGCTTGGTGACATCGCAAGTTAACTGACCTTGTAGGAATTTTTCGGCGTCTTCACCTTGGATGGTTAATTGGGAAAATTGCGGTAGTACTGATGTATTTGAAGCAGGGGTCATTATTATTATCCTTCTAATAAAAGTTTATTCAGTAAAGATAGGGGTAGTAAAGTTCAATGATACAGTCATCTAAAAGTCAAAGAGACACAATTGAGATGAGAGCAAGGATAGATTTTTCGAAGCCTCTGGCGTGCGAAGCACACAGCACGCGAGAAAAATTTGTCCCAGCAGCACTGTCTTCTCTTTAAATTGAATCTATTATAAAAAACCAAATGCAGCTAAGAAGAGTACCACAAAACATGCTCTCATAAAAAATGTCATGGTTAAGGTCTAACTTGGGGACAGCGGTCAGTTTTCAATGTACAAATTGGTTAAAGGTGGCAAGTTACGGTACAATGTTTGCTCCACAATAAACCCAATTTATCATGGCTGCCGAGGAAACAATGAGCTTACCCAATTGCCCAAAATGTGATGCTGAATATACGTACGAAGACGGTGCGTTACTGGTATGTCCCATGTGCGCTCATGAGTGGACGGTGGCTGAGACAGATGCGGTTCAAGCCGAAGACCAAGATGCCGTCATTCGTGACGCTGTCGGTAACGAGCTACAAGACGGCGACGCGGTCACTGTGATTAAAGACTTAAAAGTCAAAGGCTCCTCGATTGTCATCAAAGTTGGTACCAAAGCAAAAAGTATCCGTTTGTTGCCAGACGCTTCTGATGGTCACGATATTGATTGTAAGCTTGACGGCTATGGCCCGATGAAGCTCAAATCCTCTGTGGTTAAAAAAGCCTAATACTTACTGTGGCTGTTGCAAAAATAGCCAAACGTGTCAGTAAGCTCGAACCAATGAGTGTAAATGTGATTGAAACCAAAAATTTAATCACCAGTATATAAACACGCATCGATATAGTTAATCCATTATAAAAATAAATACAGCGCTACTGAGATAAATTTTGCGTAGCCTCTGTCTGCGAAGGCACAGCAAGCAAGAAAAATTTGTTTCAGTAGCGCGTTGTAATAGGTATATCTTTTTTATTTAGGGCTAACTATATAAAATAGCAAAGACCTACAAGTAGAGAATAATTATGAGCACTAAAAACGAACAGTTATTTGCACAAGCTCGCAAGCATATTCCAGGTGGTGTCAATTCACCAGTTCGTGCTTTCGCTGGCGTGGGCGGTACACCTATCTTTATGCACCGTGCCAACGGTAGCAAAATTTATGACACCGAAGACAATGCATATATTGATTATGTGGGTTCGTGGGGGCCAATGATTTTGGGGCACGCGCATCCAAAGGTAATCGATGCTGTTAAAAAGGCGGCTGATGATGGTTTGAGCTTTGGTACACCAACGCCGTTTGAAACGACGGTTGCTGATAAAATCTGTGAGATTGTCCCGAGCGTTGAGATGATTCGTATGACAAGCTCGGGTACAGAGGCGACCATGAGCGCAATTCGTTTGGCGCGCGGTTATACTCAGCGTGACAAAATTGTTAAGTTTGAAGGTTGTTACCATGGTCATTCGGATAGCTTGCTGGTAAAAGCAGGATCAGGCATGCTTGATATTGGTGAGCCAACGTCGAAAGGCGTACCAGCAGATTTTGCCAAACACACTATTACTATTCCTTACAATGACCCACAAGCGATTAAAGACTGTTTTGCCAAATGGGGTGAAGAGATTGCTTGCGTTATCTTGGAGCCTATCGCGGGCAACATGAATATGGTCATCCCAACGCAAGAATTCCATGATACGTTGCGCGCCGAATGTACCGCAAATGGTGCTGTGCTTATCTTTGATGAGGTGATGACAGGTTTTCGTGTGGGACTTGGCGGTGCGCAAGCGCATTTCGGCATTGACCCCGATTTGACGTGCTTTGGCAAAATCATTGGCGCAGGCTTGCCAGTTGGCGCTTTTGGCGGCAAAAAAGAAGTTATGTCTTGTATCGCGCCACTGGGCGGCGTTTACCAAGCGGGGACATTGTCAGGTAACCCGCTGGCGATGCGCGCGGGTATTGCGATGTTTGAAGACTTAACGGTTGACGGTTTTTACGATGAGCTTTCTGCAAAAGTAGATCATCTAATCGGCGGTTTCCAAGCAGCTGCTGACAAACATGGCATCAACCTTCGCACCAATAAGCTGGGCGGCATGTTTGGTATGTTCTTTGTCAAAGACAGTGATACGGCTACGCCAAAGAACTTTGATGAAGTCACAGAGTGTGACATGGATGTGTTCAATACCTTCTTCCACGGCATGCTCGATCGCGGTATTTATTTGGCGCCGTCTGCTTATGAAGCAGGTTTTATGTCGATCAAGCATAGCGCAGAAGACATTGACGCATCGATTAAAGCGGCCGATGAAATTTTTGCAGAAATGGCAAATAAGTAATCGTTTAACGTTTGATACGCTTTAAATAAAAGCCAGCACCAGTAAATCTATTACGGTGCTGGCTTTTTTTGTGGCTATAGTCTATCCATTTTAAAAACGATATAGTGTGACTGGAATGAATTTTTCGTAGCCTCTGTATTAGCAGTCCGCAAGGAAAATGTATACCAGTCGCACGTGGCTATTGACGTATCGATGTTATTTTAAAATACCTCCATGATAAATAGTAGCTGTGATGACAATAGTGATATGAAATAAAGAATCAATAGGTTTTTCTGGCTTTGTCATACTTACGATCTTTTAAGCTTAAATTGCCGCGCAGTACATCGCCATACATACGAAAGTCGCTGGCAAAGCTCTTTAACGGAAACTTAAAAGAAGCTGGCTTGTTTTTTTCAAAGAAGAAATGACCGACCCAAGCACAAGCATATCCAGCGGCAATGCCTTTAAGTAAGGGTTTTGGCGAACGGTCTTTGACAGACTTTGCCAAACCTAATAAGCCAAAGCTACTGCCAGCAAAATGCAGACGACGGCAAGCCATGTTTTGATGCTCATCTAAGTAAAAGTCGTAAAATTTTTGTTCGGTTAGCGGCTTGGTTTTTGTGACATCCTTACTACTGTTTGCAGTAGCTTGATGGTCAGCGATTTTGGTCTGGTTTTTTGTATCAATATGAGTCATTTTTAGCGTCCTTGCTAATCGTTTATTGTATGTCAATCGGAAAACAGTCGAGTACAGATTTTAATACGTATAATGACAGTTTTTCCTTAATCCACGTTTATAATCCTTAATCTACATTAATAAATAGGCAGTAAGTTACTGTTATCTATTATAATGTTGCTGACTTCAAATGTAGCAAACCAATATGGTTAATACAAGTACGAGATATGAAGCATACGTCTATGATTTTATTGAAGATGCGTTTGTGTTTGTACTCGGGTTTTGTGTCACTTGCCAGTTTTTGGCATAAATGCTTTAATGGTGACCACTGCATCGGCCAGCGTAAATATCATGTTTTGCGCCCCATGTAATTACGCTGTCCATTAATTGTTCAATGTTAATCTTTCTCTTTCCTATTTATCTAACATGGTAACGATCTCTCTTATGCCTACTGACTACCTTACAAACCCACCACTCACCGATGATGAGATGATGGCAGCCATTGATATTGGTTCTAACAGTTTTCATTTAGCCATTGCTCGTCTCGACCATGGAGAGGTAAGAAAAGTAGTCTCTATGTCTGAAAAGGTTCAGCTTGCTGCTGGGCTAGACGAAAATAATATTTTGAGCGCGGCTGCTGAAAAGCGAGGGCTTGAATGCTTGAGTCGTTTTGTTGCGCGCTTGGATTCAGTGCCGCCAGAACGTCTGCGTGTGGTTGCGACGAACGCGTTACGCCAAGCCAAAAATGCCAACGACTTTATCAGCCGTGCCAATAAAATTTTGCCAAAGCCCATTGAGATTATTGCGGGACGTGAAGAGGCGCGATTGATTTATTTGGGCGTATCGCATACCAACGCCAGTAGTGACAAACGCTTGGTCATCGATATTGGCGGTGGTTCGACAGAGTTTATTATCGGTCAAGAGTTTGATCCGCTGTTGACTGAAAGTTTGCAGATGGGCTGCGTCGCCTTTACACAAAAGTATTTTTCTGACGGTCTGATCACCAAAGAAGCCTTTAATAATGCTATTTCAGGCGCGCGCAAAGAAGTGCTTGCGATTAATGGCCGCTACCAAAAAACAGGCTGGAGTAGTGTGGTTGGCTCTAGTGGTACAATCAAAGCGGTACGCAATGTCCTTGTCTCAAAAGGCTGGGCCGATGAGCAAGAGTGCATCACTTATAAAGGTGTCAAAAACCTTGAAAAACTACTGATTAAAACTGGTAATGTGGATGACATCGACTTAGAAGGCGTGAAAGAACACCGCAAAGCAATTTTTCCAGCGGGCGTAGCGGTATTGCGTGCTGTGATGCAAGTACTGGGTATTGATACTATTAGTTACTCGGATGGCGCGCTGCGTGAAGGCGTCATGTACGACATGCTCGGCCGCTTTGCGAGCGAAGATGTGCGTGACCGTAGTGTGCTGGCGCTGATTAAGCGTTATTCAGGTGACAAAAAACAAGCCAAACAAGTGGTAAAAACCAGTCGTTATCTATTTGAGCAAGTAAAAGCCAGACTGCTTCTTAGTAATGAAGACGGTGATTTGCTCAGACGTGCAGCGTTTTTGCACGAAATAGGGCTTGCGATCAGTCACAGCAGCTACCACAAGCACAGTGCTTATCTGCTTGAGTATTCGGACATTCCAGGGTTTTCCCAAGTTGACCAAAAACGCATGGCACAGCTCATGCTCAACCATCGTCGTAAGCTCAAGGCCGATATGTTAGAGCAGACCTGTAGTATTGGCGGCGATCAGCTCGTTTATCTATGTTTATTACTGCGTCTGGCCGTATTGGCGCACCATAGCCGCAGCGATCAAGAACTACCAGAATTAAAATTAGAAATTATTGATGACAACTGCTGGCAAATCACTGTGGCAGATAGTAGTGAGCACTATGCGTTCTTGTTGCCAGACCTTTATACTGAAATCGATCAGTTCGCCAAATGGGGCGTGACGCTAAACGTTGTCGCTGCTTAAAGCATTTTGAAGTTACTATTGTGATGATTGCGTTAAAGATTAACGTAACAAAAGCTGCTTTGTCGGTAATGTCATGCCATATAAGATGTGCTACTATAGCTTGTATTGAGTTTACAACTGTACTTTCATTATCTGAAAACCAACATTATCTGAAAATCGATAACGATGACATTATTGAGTATAATTATTAAAGGGAAGCGTCTATGAGCACTGTCTGGGATAGTGTGCAGCTTGCACGACATGCCAAGCGTCCATTATTTATGGACTATGTTAATCAGCTATTTACCGAATTTGATGAGTTGCATGGCGACCGTGCTTATGCCGATGATAAAGCCATTTTGGGCGGACTGGCGCGCTTCGACGGCAAGCCTGTCATGGTCATTGGTCAGCATCGCGGTCGTAGCACTCGCGAGCGTATCGCTCATAACTTCGGTATGGCTAACCCCGAAGGCTATCGCAAAGTCATTCGTTTGGTCAAAATGGCTGAACGTTTTGATATTCCGGTCATGACCTTTGTGGATACCCAAGGTGCCTATCCCGGTATTGGTGCTGAAGAACGCGGGCAAGCGCAGGCAATTGCAGAGAGTATCGCAGTATTTTCAAGCTTAAAAGTACCGGTCATCGTGACCATTATTGGCGAAGGTGGCTCAGGTGGCGCGTTGGCAATTGGGGTAGGTGACAAAGTAAATATGCTGCAAAACAGTATTTATTCGGTCATCTCGCCTGAAGGCTGTGCGTCCATCCTATGGAAAACGGCTGAAAAAGCGCAAGATGCCAGTGAAGCATTAAAATTAAATGCGATCAACTTGTATCAAATGGGATTGATTGATGCCGTCATCGAAGAAGGGGAAGGCGCTCATATCCAGCCGCAGCCTGTGATGAATGCGTTGAAAGCACTTATCGCTGAGCAATTGGATGAGATTAAAGACTTGGACGCACAAAAGCGTTGCGAGCTACGCTATGAGAAGCTGAAGTCATTTAACTCAGAAGTGATGTTGCCTTGCTAATTGGTAAACGCGCCAGCGATCTAATCGGGCGCTGATTCAATATTGAAATTTAGCACTAAGTCTTTAACGATTGGTTTTTCATATTGATTACCTACTCTTGATGTTAAAATAAAAACGTGTCGTTGAATGGCGCGTTTTTTTTGTGTCTACAAAACAGTATTCTAGAAGCGTTCAGGCCATTAGCGCTATGTCATTTTCAAAGTCAATCAACTATCATTCACATAATCTCCAAAAAATTAAGGCTGATTATGACCAGTAGCGCCATCATTCCGTATTCTATTGAACCAGTAGCATCACTGCCAACGGATAATAATTTGGCAGAAGCCTTATTGGGTAGTATGGCTGAGTACGGTAGTCAGTTACACGGTCGCCGCATTTGGCTGGCTTGCAGTGGGGGCCGAGATTCATTGGCACTCGCAGCGTTATGTGTGCAGCTTTATTATCAAGGACGATTGCCATTTTTACCGCAGCTTCTACACGTGGATCATGGTCTACAAGCGGACAGTCGTCAGTGGGCCGCGCACGTGGCAAATTGGGCGCGCACGCAGCAGATTCCCTGCCATATTTTACATGCGAAAGTGAGCGGTCATAATGAGCAAGCCGCGCGCCAAGCACGCTATGACGTCATGCGTGCGCACATGAATCAAAACGATGTGTTGCTATTGGCACACCATGCCGATGACCAAGCGGAAACGATATTGATGCGGCTGATTCAAGGAGCAGGTGTCAATGGTTTGTCAGGGATGCAGCCTTGGAGAATACAAACACAAGGTACGCATCGCATTGTGTTATGGCGACCTTGGCTTACTATACAACGCGCCAATATCAGCGCCTATGCCAAACGTTTAAAACTGTCTTATATCGATGACCCGACCAATAAATCAGGCGACAATGTCCGTAGTGGACTGCGACGAGACATCATGCCAGCATTGATGAAATACAATCCAAACGTCATTGATAACATCACTCGTAGTGCGCAGTTGTTGACCGATGCAGAAGTAACTGTTCGAACCCAAGCGGCACAGGACATGCAGCAAGTGGCTATCCATTCGTTGCAATTATTGCCTGCACAGCGAGTACTTGATATTGATAAGTTAAAAGCGCTGCCTGAGTATCGTCAACGACAACTACTGCACTACTGGCTAGGCCAAGATGAGCCATTACCGCCTGCTAAGCAACTGATCGATGATGTATTAGGCCTCAGTCAACGCAAAGATCATGACCATCAAACGGCGCTATTTTGGCAAGGTCGTAAGCATTCCTATACTATTCGCCGTTATCGTCAACAGCTTTATCGTTTAAGCACTGAATGGTTAGCGTGGCTTAATACGCCACTTACCGATCAAATTGGCTTATTTGACTGTGAGTCATTAGGCACTGCCTCTACAGCCGTTACCTTACGCACGAATAAAGATTTTGTTTGGCAATTACATATTAGACTACAATCATTGGCGTCGCTTTTGGACATGCATAAGGTTGAGAAAACACACAAGACCATATTAAAAATAACGCCGCTAGATCGTCAACAGCGTCTCAACACGGCGCTTTCTACGCGCCCGCAATCTGGAAAGAAATTATTCCAAACGTTGGGTATTCCTTTTTGGTTGCGTGGTAGTTTGGTTGTGGTGAGTGTTGCGTCCATCCATCATGAGAGAGAGTTACCATTATTATTGGTATCGCCATTTGAACGTTGGGTGCTAAAGATAGATGAATCACTGATAAATCCGATAAATCTTTCGGATATCTTAGACAGAGTGGTTATAGATGCTCTAAACGTTAATATCACTTAAACGACTCAATAAATTAGGGCAGCAAAGCATCAGTATTTCTTACCATTTTGACATCAGTTATTTGAGTACCTTTGTAGTTTTCTTTATTATTTTCTCCAGTGTATACAAAGCCGAATTTCTCATAAAAATGAATAGCAGCTATATTAGCTTCTAATACCCATAAGTAAAAAGAAGTATTGATATTAGATTCTAAGATTGCCTGCAACGATGTTCTCACTAATTTAGTGCCTATGCCTAGACCTTGATATTCAGGTAAGACATATAACGTTGTGATTTCATAACATTTACTGTTGTTAAAATACCCAATAAATCCTAAATTATTATGATTTGCATCATATGCTATCCAAATAATGACATCAGGATGTGCAATCACCTCCTGCCACATTTTTATTTTTTCAAATAGATTATTTTGACTTTCGACATAAGATTTGGGTAGTAGATCTAAGTAGGCAGCATGCCAGCTTTTGAAGTGGATGCTAGCAATATCTTTAAAATCTTCTAGATCGGCTTTACGAATGAAAAACATACTTCTCCTGACACTCTATTCTGTTTGCGCTCTATATTAATTTAACAGTTAAAATGGGCAATAGTCGATTTTAATTCAGTGTCTTAACGAAGTTTGTAGTAGGTCTAGATGATATTAATTTCTCAAACGGCGATAGTGGCAGTATGATAAACTGAGTGTCATTTTATCTAGCGTTATGTTAGTTTAAATGCCTTTGAATTTTGTAAGCAGGAGACAAGTATGTCAGTATTAGATCATAAGAAAATTAGCTTCATTGGCGGCGGAAACATGGCGCAGGCTTTGATTAGCGGGCTGATTGGCTGCGGTATTCAACCGAATCTAATCACAGTTGCTGATCCCAATATCCATGTACGTGAACAACTGACTGCCAAAGGGTTAAACACTGTCGATCCTGCTACTGATTCAAAAGCAGCTGTTGTTGATGCTGATATTGTTGTACTGGCAGTAAAGCCGCAAGTTATGAAAGCCGTCGTTGGCGCTTTCGCTGATGTATTGGACAAGCAACTCGTCATCTCAGTAGCGGCAGGTTTATCGACCAAGCTTTTATCTGATATGTTGCATGGTTATCGTAATATCGTGCGTGCGATGCCGAATACCCCTGCTATGATCCAGATGGGTGCTACCGGTCTTTATGGGACCGAGGACATTTCTGATGAACAAAAGCAATTGGCAACCGCCATGATGGAAGCCTCAGGATTGGTCATGTGGGTTGAGAATGAAACGCACATGCATGCCGTCACTGCAGTCTCAGGTTCCGCGCCTGCCTACATGTTTTACATTATTGAATCGATGGTCGATGGGGCAGTTGCTCTAGGGCTAGACAAAGAGCAGGCATCAGCACTTGCGATGCAAACCATGCTAGGTGCTGCAAAAATGGCGATGGACAGCGAGGACGCGCCTGCTGAATTACGTCGCAAAGTGACATCACCAAATGGAACGACTCAAGCTGCAATTGAGTCGATGCAAGACAACGATATTGGTCGTCAAATTGGTGAAGCCATGCAGGCTTGCTATGATCGCAGCCAAGCCTTGAGCAAAGAGATGAGTCAATAATCGTCTCTATATTGTTGTAATGTGCGTCATTTTCTAAAAGTTAATGAGGCACTTGAGTGGTAATACTAAGCCTCTGATAATGACAGTCGTCATTCTAGAACCTGTTAATAATGTCACATTGAGTAGCACTTCATGAACAACATGTTATTTCAAATCTTTGATTTGGTCACCACCTTCGCCATGATGTTGGTGTTCATTCGCTTTATGCTACAGTTTGCAGGCATGGATGCCAAAAATCCTATGATTGCCCCGGCCTACAAAGCGACCCACATCGTTGATGTCTTTGGGCGTATTTTTCCAACCGTCGGACAAGGTCGTATCAGTATTGCCGCCATCGTGCTGATGTTTTTGATTCGTCTGATCGATATCGCTGGTAAAGCCGCTTTGACTCATAAAGGTATTGCCCCTGTCCCGTTATTTTTTACCGGTACTACCAGTTTGCTTTTAGACTTTTTGCGCATGTGCCGTTATTTGGTGATAGGATCTATTATCGTCAGCTGGATTGTGGTGTTTACGCAATCCCAGCATCCGATTATCGGCATTATTATTAACCTCGCTGAGCCGATTTTGGCACCGTTTCGACGTATTACGCCAAACTTAGGCATGCTTGATTTGTCACCAATGGTCGCTTTCTTGGCTTTTTACTTGCTCGAGATATTCATTGGCGGTTTGGCAGCGAACTTTATGCCAATGTTGGGTTAAGTCAGTGTTAGGCTAAGCCAATGTTGGGTCAAAGCCAGTTAGTTGAAGAAACACTGACTACCAGATAAGACTGTAAAGCAAAAAAGGCGTTCTATTTATATAGAGCGCCTTTTTTATATTAGGAGTGCGATAAAGTGTTTGTCTTTGCTTCATTTAGGATGGAGTATAAATAAAAGACACGGCGACTAAACGCGGGCAAAGCGATTGGGAATCAATTGGGCGCTGGCACTATTAGGATGAGGAACATCAGCAGCGCGTAAAGTTTGAGTAATCCAACTGTCTGCTGCTTTGACAGCCTCGATCAGCACATCTCCCATCGCTAAGCGACCTGCGATAAAGCTCGCCAGTGAGCAGCCTGAACCATGAAATTCGCCTGTTAAACGCGGTAAAATACTCTGATGCACCATCTCACCCTCTACATATAGATATTGCTCGATATCCCCGCTATCAAAGTCATGAGAGGTCTTTACCAACACGGCATAAGTACCTTGCGCACATAAGGTTTGCGCGCCAATATGCAAGTCTTGCTCGCCGCTTAAGGCACGAAGCTCATGAGTGTTTGGGGTGACTAAGGTGGCATAAGGCAAAAGCTTGCGAAAGGCTGTCACCAAGGTCTGCTCATCGCCTAAGCTGCCGCCACTATTGGCGACCAATACAGGGTCTAATACAAAAGGGGTACCGTCAGCGATAGTATGGTCAGCAAATAAGCGAGTCAGCAAGGCAACATTATCCGTGGTGCCAAGCATGCCAGATTTGATCACGCCAACTGTTAAATCGTCAAGCACCGTCGTCGCTTGTGCTTCCACCAGATCCGATGAACACGCTTCAAAGCCAAACACTTGCTGCGAGCTTTGGATAGTAATCGCTGTACAAGCAACGGTGGCGTGCGCACCTGCCTGACCGATGGCTTCAATATCTGCTTGTAGTCCAGCACCGCCTGATGGGTCTAACCCTGAAAAACACAGTACCACTGGTCGCATAGCCCCTCCTTTTATATATGCCAAAATAAGTAACGGATACTATAGCCATCCATTGCTAAAAAATCCACAGTCGTTTAAATCACACACTCAAATAATTTAGTTGCCAATTAAACAACACAGCTTCCTAAGGTATAGACCTGATTTTTATCAGTATTTTGAGATTTTAAAAGAGTAAAGGATCTGATAAATAAATAATTATTATAAAAGCATCATTAAAACGGCACACAACGCTTGCAATTCGTTTTGGCTTTGCTATAATACTCGCCCACGGCATAAGACGTATCGTTAGCATCGATACTGTGTTTATAGTTATTTTATAAGCGTTTTATATCGTTCGGTGAAGTGGGTGAGTGGCTGAAACCAGTTCCCTGCTAAGGAACCATACGTGTAAGCGTATCGAGGGTTCGAATCCCTCCTTCACCGCCATTTATTCAGTTGTTGTTAGAGTAGTAACGCAGTATATTGGCGTTAACGACCTTTAATTTTATTAAAAAAATTAATTTTATTTTAATAAAAAAAGATGTTGACACAAGCGATATTATCTATATAATGACCAACCTAATTTACTGCAAATGTTATTTAATAAATGCAGTAAGTGATGTGCAAAGTACGCGCTTGTAGCTCAGTTGGATAGAGCACTTGGCTACGAACTAAGGGGTCGGGAGTTCGAATCTCTCCAAGCGCACCATTTGCATAATAGCTTATTTATAAGCTTAAGAAACACTAAATCAATCGCCTGTCTTATGACATTCTGGCGATTTTTTTATGTCTGTCAATTTTTTTTAATGCATTATCATTGAGCTAAGGGACATCTTAGGATAATGTACTATAAGACCGTGAATTACGGTACAATAGAGCCACTATTCACTGCTTGCTATGAGCCGGTACCATGTCAAAAAGTTTATCTAAACGCCCCTCAAAAACTGTCAAGAAATCAATGCCTAAGCACGATCTATCTGTACAGCAAGCCTTAGATGAAGAACCAACGATTGCTAAGCCGACGACTCGCGTTGTGGCCATTATCTATGATGGTATGTTGATTTTGGCATTGTTATTTTTGGTAGGAACGATACTCACCGTAGTGGGTACACTGCTAACTATGGAGACGGGCACGCAGTCATCGCAAGCACAGTCGCTACCGACATGGTATCAGAATGTGATTATGACACCCTCTTTTGTACTGACGCTCGTGGCGTTTTATGGAATTTTTTGGCGGCGCGGTGGGCAGACATTAGGGATGCAAACATGGCGACTAAAAACCGTGAATAATTCAGGTCATCTTCTGACATGGGGCCAGTCTTTTAAACGAATTTTGGCCGCTTGTTTGATGCCGTTGATTTTTGGCATTATTGGCAGTTTGATCGGTGGGACACGTACTTTATTATTAACCAGTGCCTTTTTGGGGTTGGTATTCAATTATGCGTTTTGCTTGTTTAATCGTCGCGGCCTTGCGGTACAAGACATGCTGTCCAACACCATTACCCTAAAAATGCCAAAAGTGGCACATGAAGGGTTATGGCGTGGCTTTAAAAATCGCAAGAAAAGTCAGTAAAGTCGTTACTGTGCCGATGGTTTAGATGTATTCAAATAATTTAGCGTTTGTGGCTTTAAAAAACTACATATTAACCGTTTGAATCAACCATCCTGTATAACCCACAAAAAAGAGCACCAATGTGGTACCAGCAGGACGGCCAAATGGACGCTTGGTCATAAATGCAAAGACGCATAAAGCGGCAAGCAACAAAGTAATCAGACCCATTGTGAGTACATCACGAGACAAGATAACAGGATTGACGGTAATTGGTGCAACCAATGCGGCAAGACCGACGACGCCCAACGTATTGAAGATATTCGAGCCGATAATATTGCCCAATGCCATATCGTGCTCGCCTTTGCGGGCCGCTGACAAGCTTGATACCAGCTCAGGCAATGACGTACCAATCGCGACAATTGTCAATCCGATGATCAACTCACTCAGTCCCCAAAACGTGGCTAATTCTACCGCACCCCAAACGATGGCACGCGAGCTTATAACCAGCATAAGAATACCGATAAACAAACCACCAAGCCCTCGTGCGACGCTTTGCTCTGCTTGAGCTGCCTCAGTGCCATCTACTAAAACTTCTCCTTCGTGCTCATGATAGCCTTCTCGTAGGCTGAGCACTATCTGCATTGCCAGTACCCCGACCAACAACAATAGCAGTATGAGACCATTAGCTACTCCCAACATGCCATCACGTAGCTGCCATGCGGCGATGGCCGTGACCCCTATTAGAAGAGGCAGATCGCGCTTTACGATGGCCTTACGGATGATAATAGGGCTGATCAACACCGTTGCGCCCAGTACTAAAGCGATATTGATGATATTGGAGCCGTAAGCGTTACCCAATGCCAATTCCGGCCTGCCATCTATCGCGGCCAACACTGATACCACCATTTCAGGTGCTGACGTTCCTATTCCTAAGATCAAAACACCGATTAAAAAACTAGGCACACTGAACTTTTTTGCCAGTGTTGTTGCCCCATCGATAAAAACATCTGCACTCCAAACCAAAACTCCCAATCCAATCAGTATTGCAATCACTGCCAACCACATCGGTATCATTCCTTATTTTTGATTAAAATTTGTCATAAAAAGTATAAATTCGCCATGTAAAATGGCATAAAAAAAGCTGAATCTGCGTACAGATTCAGCTTTCATATTAGCATAAAGGTTTTGGTTAAATAATGACAATAACTTCAACAGCTTAGTCAATTCCTTACCATGGCTTTATTCAAATATTTTTGTATTTTATCAATCTAAGCCACTTGCACAGGAATAATATTAGCAGTGTCTTTTACGGTGTTGTCTTCGTTACAATAGACCAGTTTTGGCTGGTACGTCGACGCTTCTACTTCGTCAAAATGGGCATAAGCGCAGATAATGACGATGTCACCCAAATCTGCCATATGAGCGGCAGCGCCATTTAATGAGATGATCCCAGAGCCAGCTTCAGCGCGGATAGCGTAGGTGCGAAAGCGTTTGCCATTGGTCACATTATAAATATCGATGGATTCATTTTCGCGCAATCCAGCAAGATCCAACAAATCGCCGTCGATACCGCACGACCCTTCATAATGCAGTTCGGCATGAGTGACGCGAGCGCGGTGCAATTTGCATTTGAGCATATTAAGTAGCATAGGTTACTTCCTTAGCGTAGCTGATATTGATTTACTAGATCAATAGGTTAATAGGGATTAACTTGCTAAAATAAAAGATTGCTGACTGGTAAGTACAATTTTATTCAGGCAGTTTAAAACCGTTAATTTGCGAACGAGCTTTTTCAATATCACCATCTAATAATAAGGGTAGCGCTTCAAAAGCAGCTGTCAGAGCACTGTCAATGGCAATTTGCTCATCAGGCGCAGCTTTTGAGAGAACGTGTCCACTCACTTTTGATTTGTGACCAGGATGACCGATACCAACGCGCAGACGATGAAAATCATTGCCAATGTGAGGCGTGATATCACGCAGTCCATTATGACCGCCATGTCCGCCATCGGTTTTGAGTTTGATACTACCAGCAGGAATGTCAAGCTCATCATGAGCGATCAACAACTCATCATTATCAATGCTATAAAATTTCACCATCGGCACTACTGACTGACCAGACTTATTCATAAAGGTGAGGGGCATCAATAGACGCACATCAGACCCATGAATGCGCCCGCGTCCAGTCACGCCATGAAATTTTTTGTCATGGGAGAGGGTGATATTGAACTCTTGAGCCAAATGATGGACAAACCAAAACCCAGCATTGTGACGCGTAAACATGTACTCCTGACCAGGATTACCGAGACCGACAATAAGCTTTATGGCCATAAAAATACCCTGCTTAGATTTAAGAAATAGGTAGTAAGATTTGATACAACAAAAGACATAGGCGACTCAATATAAAATGAGCTCAGTGCTGCTAGGATAAATTTTCGTAGCATCTGTTTGCATAAGCACAGCAAGAAAGACAAATTTATTCTTGCAGCACGTTATGATAGTTGTGCTTCTTTTATTTAAAATGGACTATATCGTATTTGCTCAAACCTTACTTACAAAAACAGCAGGAGATAAAAATCACCTGCTGTTTTTTTGACTGAATGAATCATCGACCACACATACTACAATAAGTAGCTATATGGATAAATGATTATTCTTCGTCTTTGTTTTCTTCAGCGCCGTCATTTTGCTCGATGGCTGGTACTTCGTCAGCATCAACGTCGTCAGTGCTTTCGTCAACTTCTTCAACCGTTGGTGGCTGCATGTTAACGATAGTACGGTCATGGCCGTCTTCTAACTCAAGCTCATGAATAACAACGCCTTCAGGTAGTTTGATATCTGATAAACGGAACAAATCACCGATTTCCATACCAGATACATCTATTTCTAGGTACTCAGGCAATTGTGATGGTAAGCAGATGATTTCGATATCAGAAACAAGCGTTGATAGGATACCAGCAGCAGCTGTACCTGGCGCATCTTCACGACCAACAAAATGCACAGGAACATTCATGTGGATTTTTTGACCTTTTACAACGCGCTGAAAATCAGCATGCATTGGGAAGCCTTTTGCAGGGTGACGCTGCAAGTCTTTGATAACTGCTTGATGCTCTTCGCCATCAACATTGATGGTCAAGATGTGCGAGAAAAACGCTTCGAATTCAAGTGCTTTTACCAATTCGTTGATCTTGATAGAGATCGCTGTTGGTTCTTCGTTACCACCATAAATGATAGCAGGAACTAGATTCTGCTTACGTAGGCGGCGGCTCGCACCTTTACCTTGTAGTTCAGCAGAACGATCAACTGCGTTTAGTTCAAAATGATTAATGCTCATGGATATAATCCTATAAAAAAAATGAGGAAGTGTCTGGTCATAAAAAGTGGATTTGCGACCAATCCACTAATGGGTGTTGATAGCTAAAACTTGTCGTTGTTCATAATACTTACAACGCTCAAATTTTGCCATTTGCTCATCCTAACGAGTGATATGATAGTCATTGGCAGTCGTTATGGGTAAGCATGATCAGCACTTTTAATAACGCCGACCTAATAACATCAAAAACGGTCGACACAGGCGCGCATTATACGTGGTTTTATAACAATAATAAAGACCTACGCAAAATGACTGTGCAAAACTGTCAATCAAAAAAAGCGCCAAGTGATGACACTTGACGCTCTATTTTCGATTCTTTGCCATAACTAGTATGATTGTTTAAAAATACAACTTAAACGTCAAACATCGCACTGATAGATTCTTCGTTATTGATACGGCGTAAGCTCTCAGCTAGCATCGGTGCGATACTCACTTGACGAATTTTGGTACAGGCTTTGGCTTCAGCTGACAATGGAATGGTATCGGTCACGACGACTTCATCTAAAGCCGATTCGTTGATGTTTTTCAACGCATTACCTGATAGGACAGGGTGAGTAATGTAGGCCAAAACGCGGCGTGCACCATTTTGTTTGAGTGCTTCAGCAGCTTTACATAGCGTACCTGCGGTATCAACCATATCATCAACAATCACACAATCACGATCACGCACGTCACCGATGATGTGCATGACTTGCGACTCATTGGCACGCGCACGGCGCTTATCGATGATTGCCATATCGGTATCACCCAATTGCTTGGCCATTGCACGCGCACGAACCACGCCGCCTACATCAGGTGAGACTACCATGATGTTGTCATAATCTTGTTTTTGTAAGTCATTCAATAGCACAGGCGTGCCATAGATGTTATCAACAGGGATATCAAAGAAACCTTGAATCTGATCTGAGTGCAAATCAACGGTCATCACGCGATCGATACTGACGATGTTTAGCATGTCAGCGACAACTTTGGCCGAGATGGGTACACGAGCTGAGCGTGGACGACGGTCTTGACGAGCATAGCCAAAGTAAGGCATGACGGCTGTGATACGACCAGCACTAGAGCGACGCAAAGCGTCCGCCATCATCATGATTTCCATTAAGTTGTCATTGGTCGGTGCACAAGTAGGCTGCATGATAAACACGTCTTTACCACGTACGTGTTCTTTGATTTCCACGGCAATTTCGCCATCAGAAAAACGCGTGATGTCAGCTTTACCAAGAGGTATATGAAGATGATCGGCTACGGTTTTTGCTAATTCAGGGTGGGCATTACCCGTAAAAATCGCCAAATAAGGCATGACAGAAGTCCTATTGATTGACTCAAGCAGCGACCGCTAAGCAGTGTCAAACTGCTCAAATTAAGAAAAGAGTGGTGAAAAGGGTTGAAGTATACTATTACAGTAAAAAATGGCAGGGGTAGCTGGACTCGAACCAACGGATGTCAGGATCAAAACCTGATGCCTTACCAACTTGGCTATACCCCTGTAATGTCTAGGCTGTGTACGTCCGATATCTAATCACAACTTTT
The DNA here is from genome assembly GCF_052378885.1 of Psychrobacter sp. AOP22-C1-C5. Classification (NCBI taxonomy): domain Bacteria; kingdom Pseudomonadati; phylum Pseudomonadota; class Gammaproteobacteria; order Moraxellales; family Moraxellaceae; genus Psychrobacter; species Psychrobacter sp. AOP22-C1-C5. The sequence goes on from NZ_JBQSYC010000003.1 coordinate 216,085, forward strand.
AATGATTGTCATTCTTAGACTGGTGTCACGACCTGTTAGTTATCTAAAAAACGGATAAACCGTCTAAAATATAACTTTTCCCTAGCGGTGTTCATTGCGAACTATACCGAAACTGGGATAACGTTGTCAATGACAATAAGATAAGTGACGGTCTATAAAATAAACCACTTACAATCAGTGTCTATCAAACGCTTTGAACTTAAAAATGGCAGGGGTAGCTGGACTCGAACCAACGGATGTCAGGATCAAAACCTGATGCCTTACCAACTTGGCTATACCCCTATTAAGGCGACCTATTATAAGTAAATTTTCAGATTATGCAAGTGCTTTGCGCCTTTTTCTGGGATTTATTCGTAATGGGGTGGTATCAATGCTAGCTTATCAAAATTTCCGCTTTAGGCTCTCCACCACATACCCCGCACAAGGCGCATCTTTAACCCACTTTGCCAACAGCGTTTCATCGTTGGCAACGCTCGCATCCAAAGGTAAAAACACTGCGCTACCAGAGCCAGTCATGCGTGCTGTACCCAGTGCTTGCGCCTCTAAGCCTTGCAAATAACTCAAAGCTTCTTTTACAGCGGATGCAAGACTAGTCACCACTGGTGTAAAGACATTTTGATAAGGTGCGAGTGAAGTTTGGATATAATGGTTGGATTGACTTTGAATGGTTTCAATCGACAACGAAGCGATATCTCGCTGTAGTATTGGGTGCGCGAACAGCTCGGCCGTATTGATATGTGCATCAGGCGTCAATACCAAATACTGTTGATCAGACAAGTCAATGGCGGTCAATTGCTCACCGATGCCCATACCAATCGCATCTTGCCCAAAAATAAAAATAGGCACGTCTGCGCCAATCCTTGCGCCAATAGACATTAACTTATCGCGCGTAAAGTTAAGCTGCCAGATCTCATTGAGCACGAACATGGTCGTTGCAGCGTTGGAAGAACCGCCACCCAATCCTGCCCCCATTGGTAAGTGCTTATCTAAAGTAATATGAACTTGCGAAAGGCTCTCTGGTAATTTACTCAACTCTAAAGCTGCCACAAGTAAGGCGCGTGCCGCTTTGAAAATTAAATTGTCATGGATATTGGTGGTGATGGTTTCAGCGCCTGCCAATGCTATAAGACAACCACAAAGCGTCTCTACATCCGATGTATTAGTTGTATCGACCGTATTATCTGCTACAGAAAAATGCAAATAATCACCCCAATTAAGCAGGCGAAAAACAGTTTGCAAATCATGATAACCATCAGCGCGCTTGCCAGTGATATGCAAAAACAAATTGATCTTTGCGGGCGATAAACGGGTGATAACAGAAGCAGATGAAGCGGCTAGGTTCTCAGTCATAAAAAGCGGTCTTAAAAAGCAGTGGTTGTGGATGTATCAATAATTGCTTAATGGTTGATCGTCATCACAACCTTATTGCCTTGTGACTGTACAGCGGTGATTTTATTCGGCAATTTATCCGAGCCTTTATAAGTGAAGCTGGCACGCCATTCGCCATTTACTGAGCTGATCAGACGGTTTTGGGAATCAAGTTGTGGTGCGCTGTCTGACGGCGCTGGACGACCAGATATCCAGTACGGCAGTTGCGAGATGGGTGCTTGCCAGCCAGTGGCTTTTTGCAACAAGGTCTCAGGATCATCAGCGGTTAAGGTTCCAGTCTTTTCACTGACCAAAGTAGCCGTTTGACCGTTGTATTCTATATTGGTTTTACCAATGCCAAGAGCACCAATTAATTCAATCGCGAATCGATCATTTTCTTGTCCCCATGCATAAAACGCACTACCGCCTTGGGTGCCTGTGCTGTCATTCGCCGGAGTCGTGACACCGATTTTGCCGGTAATATTAAAGTTTTCAAGCTTCTTTGGTTGCTCAGCATTTTGGCCCTGGACTGTCGTCATTGGCTGGTTGGCGGCGTTGCCCGTTTTTAACGATTGGCAACCAGAAGTAATGACCATCGCAGCTGTCATAGCAGTAAACAGAGCCAATTTATTGTGCTTATAAGACGATTTGAATAACGACATGATGTTTCCTCAAAAATGGACAAATCTACAAAGATATTAGCTTAAATCTAATTTGTTACTCAGTTATACGTGGTTGTTAGCTTCTTATAAGAGCCTTGTAATCATATTGCCCAAGCGTTTTAGCTAACTCAAGACGCTTTATCTAATGCAAAACATTTTATTAATATAATTGTATACGGTCATTAATATTGCGCTGTCCGAATGAGAAACGCTGCTGCAAATCTGTCAGTAATGCTTCGACTTTTTCGTTATCACCTAAACCTTGATAGGCGCGTAGCAATAAGGTTCCTGAACGCAGGCTAGGTAACACATCGTAAGGCGTTTGTAGATAATCGATAACTTGTTGATAATCTTTGTTGGCAAGTGAATCGCTGGCCAGTATGTTAAGTGCTTGTAGGTGCAACTCATTGTCATAGCGCGGGTCATCATAACGAATTTGAATAATGGCCGTTGCTAACGCCAATCCTTGCTCGGAGCTACGTTCATTGGCAAGCAGGAGCTGGGCGTAACTTAACTGGTAAGACAAGTTGTTGGGATCTAGTGCTTGCAAATGATTGAGCAATGTCCGCTTCACTATATAGTCGTTTTTGTCATCAAGGAGCTGAGCGCGTGCAAACAATAACGCTTCATTGTCTGGATATTTACGAGCCGCTCGAGTGAGAAGACGCAATGCTTCTTCAGGTTCGTTTTGCTGCCATAAAATATCGGCTTGGATCACAAACGTATCAGGAGCAAATACACTAAAGTCTTTACGCAATTTTTCTAGAGTGGCTATGGCGGCATCGATATCGTCGTTCACCAATTCAAAGGCCACTACTTTTCTACGTGCTTCTAACACCAAATCTTCTTGCATTACGCCATTAAAATAGTATTTGGCTTGCTCAAAGTGCTGTTGGCGCTCGGCACTGATACCAAGGTAGTAGTAGGCGCGATCAAGATAAGCGGGTGTTTTGGCAAGCGCATTAAGTAGCTGGTCGGCGCTCTCGTATTTTTCGATATCTAAGCTTACCAATGCCGCAAGCAGCGTAATCTCAGCGTCATCACTAAAACGCTCATGAGCTTTGAGCAATAATTCCCACGCCTCTTGGCTTTGCTTTAAATCTAGCAAATAGCGAATCTCATAAAGATATAAGCTTTTACTGTCTGGATTGCGCAAGCGTGCTTGGCTGAGGTAATTCACAACGGTTTCGGCCGTAACAATTTTGCGTAATATGTCTGCTTTTAAAGTGATAAAAGGGACATAATCTGGTTGATGTTCTAAAGCACGATTGATATGCACGATGGCAATCTCAGGCTCATTGAACTGATAGAGCAAACCTGCTTTTAAGACAGACAATGACGCGTTTTGTTCGCTATCAAGTGGCTGCAAAGCGGCGAGTAACTCACGCTTGTCCTCATCATTGTTTGGATAAATGCCGATGAGGATTTCACTCAAATCTGCCCGCGGGTCATAACGCAGAATACGGTTGAGCGTCTCACCCGCTAAGAGATAATCGTGTGCGCGTAACGCCAAGTGCGCGACATAAAACCAAGCGGGCACATGATCAGGGTTTTGGTCTTGCCATGACTTAGCAAAGTGTAATGAGTCTTCAACCCTTTCAGTGCGCAAGGATAGGCTCAATGCTCTTTCAAACACGGCAGTCGCATCTTCTTTAAAGGACTGCTGTTTGTAAATAGTCACGGCTCGTCGTTTGTCACCGCGATCCGCTGCAAACTCTGCATCCAACAAGGCGTACAAACTTGGCTCATTAGACTCAGACTGCCATAAACTTGCTGGTGCTAGGCTATCGATGTTTTTGACATCTTCTATCAACTCTTCGCTATCATCAACAGAGGGATCAATAGATTCATTGTGATCCATCACAGTATTACTTTTAAGAGGGATTGAGATAGCAGCTACATTTTCTTCTAGCGCAGTATCAGCGTGATTGGCATGGGCTGGGGTTATCAGGCACAGACAAACGGCCAACGATAAGGTTAGCTTGTAACGTTGGCACAGTCTGTCGATAACGGCCTGCCATAAAGCACGAAAGCTAGACTGGTCGTCATGCACAAGTGGTGATCGAAGCTGTGATCGACACTGAAATTGAAATAGTGACCCAAAAAACATCATAGATAGCCGTATTCGCCCATTGCTTATCTATAATGATAAAGCAATTTTATTTTAATCATGTCAATGAAATTTTGGTAGCAAGTACCCATGACAAACATTATACGAGTAGAGTAAGACGATAAACAATAGCGCCCATGTTACTGTGAGATTGGCAAAATACCTCCACTTACCGCTCTGTCATCAGGAATCAGTTACCACTGATAAAATCTGCTGACGACTAAAATGCGCTTTGTTTTTCTCTAACTAGGAATGTGCTTGTAACGCTTTGAAAATATAGCAAGTTACCGTGAACTAAGCGACCAATTTGTGTCTACTTATACGGCTATGGGGTGAAACTTAACCATTGGTTTTATCAATCATATAAGTTGTTGATTTGTGACATATGCGCCCAGATACAAGCAAATGCGCCTCATAGAGGGGCGAGTGTTAATTAAAGCTGGCAATAATGATATAATAAGCGATTTTTAGAATCTTCCTCTCAGCCATGTCGTCCAAAACTGTCTTTTAGAACTAATCAGATAGCGCGGTTGGTAGGTGAGCGTCATGTTTATGGTCTATCAATAATGAGATTAGTGGTCATTGGGGTCAATCACAAAACCGCACCAGTCGCTCTGCGAGAGCGCTTGGCGCTTGTGGGTGAAGATGTGACCGTCGCTCTCAAACAATTAGAAACCTTTAATGATGGCAGCGTGATTGTTTCTACTTGCAATCGCACTGAGATTTATGCGCTCGTCCCAGAAGCACTGACGGTACAAGATACAGCCTCACAAACATATACACAGGTTGCTGAGACCACGCATGCTATGAGCAGTGGCAATGTTTCTGCCGCTGTCATCAGCGCTCACATTGTCAAGATTAAAACGTGGCTGGCCGATTTCAAGCACTTGTCACTGACTGACATTGATCCGTATCTCTATGTACACCGTGATACTCATGCCTTGACTCATTGGCTTAGGGTCGCAGCAGGGCTGGATTCGATGATATTGGGTGAGCCGCAGATACTTGGTCAAATCAAACGTTCAGTACACCTTGCGCAAGACCAAAACACGTTGAGTAATCAGCTTGGCTGGATCGTGGATCAAGTGTTTGCAGCGGCAAAACGCGTGCGTAGTGAAACTAAGGTGGGTGCTCAAGCGGTTTCTTTGAGCTTTGCGGCGGCAAAATTGGTCACGCAAATATTTGATGATTTGGCCAGTCGCACTTTATTGATTGTCGCAGCGGGTGAGATGAATCGTTTGGTCGCCACGCACATTGCTGGACTTGGAGTAGGGCGCGTTATTATTTGTAACCGCAATCCTGAACGAGCAGAAGCACTGGCGGCTGAACTGCGCCATCCCAATCGCCGAGTAGAAGTCAGAACCTTACAAGAATTACCGCAAGTGCTGGCAGAAGCCGATATTGTCAGTAGTTGTAGCGGTAGTATGGATTTATTGATTGATAAAACCATGACGGTACAGGCGCTAAAGCGTCGTCGTTATCAGCCTATGCTCATGATTGATTTGGCAGTACCGCGCGATATTGATTCAAACATCAGCCGCATTGATGATATCTATTTATATTCTGTCGATGACTTACAGCATGTCATCGCTGGTAATATCGAACAGCGCAGGCAAGCGGCCGTAGATGCGGAGCTGCTGGTCAGTCAATTGGTCGTTGAGATGGATCGTCGCTTTCAAGTGCGACAGGTGGGCAAAGACATTCAGCAATATCGAGCGCGTACCCATGAGCAAGTGGATAAGCTGCTGCATGAGTCTATTACCAAATTGCAGGAAGGCAATACTAGCCCTGAAGATATCATCGTGGAGCTATCACGGCGTTTGACACAATCGCTGACACACGCACCATCAAAGCTTATGCGCAAAGCGGCTCGCGAGGGTGATAGTGAATTACTCGATTTTGTGGTTTCAGGACTGAAAGACTCTCATCGTGGTCATCAATAGTAACTTGTTATTTCTCAGTAATTTTAATTATTAACCCTTTCTAATGAGTATCCTCTCTAATTATTAAACGACCTCGTTTATAACATCATTCTAATGACTGCGCGTGCTGTCATTACGTGAACGCGTCGTCGTCATTCTTTTGCATTATCTCTATCAATCTATAGTAGTATTTAATGATCCTATTAATTAACAAGACTAATAGTTGGCTAAGTTCGCTGATAGGATTTGGCTGAGCTGGTCAAAATAGTACATAGATTTTGTTGTAATTAATTTAAGAGAAATATTCAATGATTTAACCCTAAACTAGGAGTGTCCGATGACCGCATTACGTCAAGATATTGATCCAAACGGCTTGTTAGAGTATTCAGTGGTCTACACCGACCGTGCCCTTAACCATATGTCTAAAGTCTTTCAGCAAGTGATGAATGACTTGTCTCGCGAACTAAAATCCGTGTACAACGCTGACGCCGTCGTGATTGTGCCCGGTGCTGGCACGTATGGTATGGAAGCGGTTGCCCGTCAATTGGCGCAAGATGAAGACTGTCTCATTATCCGTAACGGCTGGTTCAGTTATCGCTGGACGCAAATCCTAGAAAAGGGCAAGATTGCCAAATCATCTACTGTGCTGACCGCTGAACGTGCGGATGACAGTGAGTCGCCAAAACCTTTCGCGCCAGTGGATATCGACAAGGCAGTTGCCAAGATTAAAGACGAAAAACCCGCCCTTGTGTTTGCCCCGCATGTCGAAACCTCATCGGGTATCATTTTATCTAAAGACTATATCAAGGCGTTGAGCGAAGCTGTCCATAGCGTGGGCGGCTTGCTTGTTATTGACTGCATCGCCTCTGGTTGTGTCTGGTTGGATATGCAAGATTTGGGTATTGACGTTCTTATCAGTGCTCCGCAAAAAGGCTGGAGTAGTACCCCTTGTGCCGGTCTTGTGATGCTAAGTGACGCGGCTATCAAAAAAGTAGACAGCACCGAGTCGGACAGCTTTAGTTTAGACTTAAAGCAATGGCTAAATATCATGCGCGCTTATGAGAATGGCGGTCACGCGTATCATGCAACCATGCCGACTGACAGCTTACGCCAATTCCGCGACACCTTATTGGAAGCCAAAGAGATTGGTTTTGATAAATTGTGTGACGCCCAGTGGGAATTAGGCAAGCGTATCCGCAAGCTATTGGTAGGTAAAGGCGTTGAAAGCGTTGCCGCGGAAGGGTTTGAAGCGCCAGGTGTGGTCGTCTCTTATACCGATCGTGATGATATGCATAAAGGTAGTGCTTTCGCTGAAGCAGGTATGCAAATTGCTGCTGGCGTCCCGCTAAAAGTGGGCGAGCCTGATAACTTTAAGACGTTCCGTCTGGGTCTGTTTGGTCTGGATAAATTGACGGACGTTGATGGTGCAGTTACGCGTTTTGAATCAGCGCTTGATACCGTGTTGGCAAAATAGGTCGATTTACCAATCAATTTATTCAAATTATCGAATGTTCAATAAAAATACTGAACCGTGCTGGGTTCAGTATTTTTTTGTCTTGTATCAAATTTGGCTTAAAATAAAATAATTATGCTGCCATGAACTTTCCTAACTTGCTGCGCCGTTGCAGACAGATGCTTCGCAAAACTCATCCCAACAACCTTGTATTCTTTTAACCATCATAGTGTTCACTCATCAGTCGCTTGTCTGCATAGCTGATGATAATAGCGGTGTGTTACGATGACAGTAACGCTAACTCCTATCGCATGTTTAGTTTCACAACCGTTTCATAAGGAAAATGATATGACCGCCAGCGCCAATACGATTGATACTGCTAGCACCAACGAACACTATCCGCATTTGTTTGAGCCGCTAGATTTAGGCTTTACCACGTTAAAAAACCGTTTGGTCATGGGTTCTATGCATACTGGCCTTGAAGACCGTTTTTATAATTACGGTAAGCTTGCCGCTTATTTTGCCGAGCGCGCCAAAGGCGGCGTGGCAATGATGATTACGGGCGGCATATCGCCCAATCGCGAAGGCTGGCTGCTACCTGCTGGCGGTACAATGAACACCAAAACTGACGTGCTCAATCATCAGCGTGTCACGCGTGCTGCTCACAAGTACGACAGCAAAATCATCATGCAAATCTTGCACAGTGGACGCTACGGCTATCATCCTTTTGTCGTATCAGCCAGTCCTATCAAGTCACCAATCTCACCTTTTAAACCACGTAAGATGAGCATCAAAAACATCGAGCAAACGGTCAAAGACTATGCCCGTTCGGCACGTTTGGCCAAGCAGGCGGGTTATGATGGCGTTGAAATCATGGGTTCTGAAGGCTATTTGATTAATCAGTTTTTGTCACGTCATGTCAACAAGCGTACGGACGAATATGGTGGTGATATTGACGGTCGTATGAAGTTTGCGGTAGACATTGTCAAAGCCGTACGCGAAGCGGTCGGGACAGATTTTATTATTTTGTTTCGCTTATCTGTCATTGACTTGGTCAAAGATGGTAACGTCATGGACGAAGTCATCACGGTTGCCAAAGCGCTGGAAGCGGCTGGCGTGACCATTATGAATACTGGTATTGGCTGGCATGAAGCGCGTGTACCAACCATTGTGACGAGTGTACCGCGTGCCGCCTTTGTTGATTTTAGTGCTGAGATTAAAAAGCATATCAGCATCCCGATGATGGCGGCCAATCGTATCAATATGCCAGAAACGGCCGAAGAAATTCTCGCTAGTGGTCAAGCGGATATGATTCAAATGGCGCGTCCGTTCTTAGCCGATCCAAACTGGGTTAATAAAGCCAAAAACGGTCAAGCAGATCGCATCAATACCTGTATCGCTTGTAACCAAGCTTGTCTCGATCACACCTTTGAGCACAAACGCTCAACCTGTTTGGTCAATCCGCAAGCTTGCTATGAGACGGAGTTGGTATACAAAAAGGCGAAAAAACCTAAAAAGGTGGCGGTCATCGGTGGCGGGGTGGCTGGCATGTCAGCGGCGCACGTGGCCGCGCTACGTGGTCATGACGTCACGCTGTTTGAAGCCAAAGACATCTTGGGTGGGCAGTTTAACTATGCCAAAGTGATCCCAGGTAAAGAAGAGTTCTTTGAAACGATTCGCTACTATATCAATGAGCTTGAGCATCTAGGCGTTGAGGTGAAACTCAATACCAAAGTCGATAAAGCCATGCTTGAGAAAGCCAAGTTTCATCATGTGATCGTTGCAACGGGCGTCGTACCGAGAAGTCTGGCAGGTAAGCTTGAAGGAGCAGATTTGCCGCAAGTTATGAGTTATGCTGAACTCCTCTCTGGTGAAAAGTCTGTTGGCGATACCGTGGCGGTCATTGGGGCGGGCGGTATTGGCTTTGATGTCAGTGAATACCTCACCGCGCGTCACGGTCAGCCACTTGATGAGCTAGGCCCTGAGCTGCTAAAAGACCCAAGCTACCGTCCAAATCCTCAGTCGGTCAGCGAGTGGCGCGAAGAGTGGGGTGTGACAGAGGATAATAATTATCAAACCGATGGTGGTTTAATTAAGCCTGAAGGCATCAAACCGATTCGTCAAGTCTATCTCATGCAGCGTACCAAGGGTCGTTTGGGCGGCGGCTTGAATAAAACCACAGGCTGGGTACATCGTGCCCATGTCAAATCGCACGGTGTTATCCAAGTATCGGGCGCACAGTATAATAAAATCACCAATGAAGGGATTTGGATCACCAACAACCAAGGACAAACGCAGCTGTTGCGTGTCGATAGCGTCGTCGTCTGTGCTGGTCAAGAGTCGGTGGTTGAGCTAATGCCAAACGTGGGTGATGCACCAGACGCGCAATATCATCTGATTGGCGGAGCCAAACTTGCGGCCGAGCTGGATGCCAAGCGCGCAATTCGTGATGGGGCAGAGGTCGCTGCGAGTATTTAGATTTAACGTCAAGATTTACAATAGTAGCTTAAAATAAAAAACGGCAGAGAAGTAATTTTTTGCCGTTTTTTTGATCTCGTAAAGTTAGCCTCTTAGATTAGAGTTTCAGTTCAGCTTTTAATAGTCATGAGAAAATTAAGAGATTCGGCGCACTTATTCTCGTTCTAATACGATACCGTCAAAATAGCCTCGCATACCACAATGTAATTCTCTATATTTATTATCCATGTCTTTTAATAATAATTGAGGCTTACCTTTATATAGTGCTGGATACAAACGCAATTCAGCGGTTTTATCTTGCTGATCATCATTGATGACCCAATGGTTCTGTGACCATATTGCTTTGCTCGCTTCAATCTCACAGGTATGTCCATTAGTAAAAATTAAAATCCCCTCGATAATGGCAAGATAAGGCTTATTAACGACCCTATGAATCGAGACACTATTTGTTGTCTTTGCTATTACCTTCCAGTTGTTAGTTTCCGAGCTATACATCGGAACGTCCACATCTTGAGAAAACTCACCAAATGAATTTTTGCTAGGTAAATTAGAACGATTTAGCTTATCTGTAAAATCCCAAGCCACACCATGATAATTTTTATCTTCAATATACTCTTTATATTCCCGGCTAAGGCATTCTGTATCTTTACAGGTATTGCGCTGAAATCTAAGCCAAAGTCGTTGATCGATAATCATATTACCTTTAAAGATTTCGCTGTCTTCGTAATCAGAAGTATTAGCGAGGTCTCGTTTATATTTTTCAGCCATAGCGTTATCAAGCGTTGATAATTCAGCATTTGCACAAATTGTTTTTTCTACCCAAGTATTGGCTTTGTTGCAATCAAAACTGGCTGCATTCGCTGTGGTAGATAATAGGGCAGTACCTAAAATATTTATGATGGCTAAAGACAGTTTTTTCATATTATTATCGTTTTTTATCGCTCAATTGTATTTTAATGAAGCCAGGGTAGAGAAAGGAGTAGTAGTTAGCAGCAAAACTCACCAACTACCTATATTTTCCATTGAAATCCATGGCTCAGCTGGAGCCAGATGCTCACCATCTTGTAGCAGCTCAATTGAGATATTGTTAGGGTCTTTGACAAAAGCCATATGCCCATCTCTAGGTGGTCGCAATATACTGACACCCGCTGCCATAAAGATGTCACATTGCGCGTAGATATCATCAACTTTAAAGGCAAAGTGGCCAAAATTTCTGCCGTTTGGATACTCTTCCTCGTCCCAGTTATGAGTGAGTTCAATTTCTGGAGCACCTTCATGGGTCGCTAAAAAGTACAAACTGAATCTACCTGATTCAGAGTCCTTTTTTCTAAGAAGCTTTAAGCCCATCAGTTCACAGTAAAATCTTAACGTCTCTTCTAGTTTATTTGTTCTGATCATTGCATGTAAGTATTTCATAATCACGCCTTTAGGTTAATTCTGTCTAAAAAATCTTAGACAAAGTGGTTTAGTGTTTATAGTCATCACAATTAATACTTGAAGAGTATTCAGACTTTTTGATATCTATAGCATTATCACCACTCATCCAATTTCTTTTATCTTTCGGTATTTTCTTGCCGTTCAAATAATTTTCAAATTCTATAAAGTTCTCTGTTTCGAAAATATTTCCGTCACACACATTAATAAAAAAATAAATTATGTCGTCGCCTGTCGACGTTTCAAAATTCGTAGTTGAGCCATAAACATAAGGTTTCTGAACATACCAACTATCAACGGCTGTAACTTTGCCTGCCAGTTTTTCACCCTTATAAGTTAATTGGTAATTTTCGCTAGAGATATATCTCAGTTTTAACTTACCTAGGATTGGAGGTTGATATATCTTATGATCAAGGAGTAATAAAGTAAGAAACATAAGTATTATTAGGACGAATTTTTTTGACATGTTATATTTTTTTATCGCATAGCCGATTCAGATTATAATAGGCAATGCCTACTGAAATCTCATTTTTATCGTTGTTAATATCTTCTCAATTCTCTGAACTATCCTCTAAATTACCTAAGGTAAGACCAGTTTCTTGGGTACTATAGATAACGATGTTCTTATCATCGATTTTACCATTCATGACCAATTTACCGATGCGATTACTGGCTTCTTGATTGCCTTGGTCAGCTACCTTTTTATACCACTCAAAAGCTTTGTCGTAATCTTGCGGCACGCCATAACCATTCTCGTAGAGACCACCGATATTAAGTTGTGCTACATCTAAATCTTGATTGGCGGCTTTGGTATACCACTCTAAAGCTTTAGCATAGTTTTGTTTCACTCCTTGACCAAAGTAATATAGCTCACCAATATTATTTTGAGCATGAGAACTTCCATTGTTAGCTGCTACTAGATACCATTCCATTGCTTTTGGATAATCTTGCTCAATACCAATACTTTCATGATACATAACACCGAGATTGAATTGAGCATCAGCGTATCCTTGGTTGGCAGATTGTTGAACCCATTCAAATGCTTTCTGGTAATTTTGTTCAACACTACTTTGATAATACATAAAGCCTAGGTGAAGTTGAGCAGGGGCATAGCCTTGATTTGCAGCTTTTTTAAATAGGCTAAAGGCTTTTTCATAATCCTGAGGAACTGAATCGCCTTCATAGTAAGCAAGGCCAAGTTCGTACATTTCATTAGGGGTGCTTTGCTTAATATTTTTTGGATGCCCATAGTGATTCTGGTTTTGAGTATCTGCTGAATTAACAAATGAGGTTAATAATGCTAATAAAACTATCGTTTTGACAATCATAATATTTCTTATTGAGCAAAATTTTATTTGGTAGACTTATTGGGATTAAATTTTTTATGCTAGTTTATAAAGAGAGTTTTTATTTAATTGGATAAATAAATCTTTCAATAAATCTTAAGTTGTACTCTTTTTTATCATCCATCCCTCTTATTGTCACCGTATATTTGTCATTATTCAAAAAATTATACTTTCTTACATTCAATTCTGAAGAATGCTGATTCATACAGATACTTTCTCCTTCTTTTAATTTATAAAATTGATTAGGGGCTGTAGATGCTTGCCATACTAATTTATTAGATAATGGATCATCGCCACGTGTTACGTCTACATAAGATAGATTTATAAACTTTAAGTCTTCATATTTCTTTGTTGACGTTAGATAAGCAGTCTCAAAATTTGGTAAAAAGCACAATCCTTTCTCTTTATTATCTACCAGCTTAATGGCGCCGCCAATAGTTGGTCTATGAGACGGGTTGCTCTCACAAGCTGTGAGATTCAGAAAAACTGTTGCAACTATCAATAACTGACATCTAAGGTAGTAAGTTTGCATCTGAAGGGTCCTTAATGAAATTCGATAGTATGATTTTATAGATGTTCTGATTTGTCATGTAATGCGTACCTGATAGACTAACAATTCTATTGATATCAGTATCATGAAAGTAAGAATAATAATCTGCAATAATATCGCCTTGCTGCTCCATATTATAATCACCCAGCGCCTTGGAAGAATCTAGTACGTAATTATAGGGGTCACAGCCAGTCAGTTTGCACAATGGATGTAGCAAGGCACCTTTTATCATTACCGAGTAGCCTAACTGATGTTGCCAAACATGTACCATCTCATGCATAAATAAATGTCTTAAACTAGCATCAGCTCCGGTTGCTATAGAGTAATCCTCACGATAAAGCCCTGTTGGAAAATAAATTTCTCCATTAGGTGTCATTGCTGTATTGTCGTTTTGCAAACCAAAAGGCAAAAACTCGTCGTTATGTATATAGACATCGGAATAATCGATTGATTCAGCAAAGACGAGCTTTGCCATATCAATTTCTCCTATTGTTAAGGCACGTTTAGTCTGTAATTTGAACTGTTTAGTGCTGGTGTCGTTTGTAGGTGTCAAACTATGCGTAAATATTTTAAAGTTTGCGTCACTATTATTACTTTGAACAGGAACTTTGATGTTGACAGTAGTGGCTTGTGATAGCTCAATTTTTTTGGTATTGCCATATTCATCTGTCTTACCGTTTATAGCCCCAGTGGCATGTTCAATAATGTATTCTACAGATCTCAGTGGCTCACCAGTTAGTTCATCGATAAGCTGGAAAATATCATCGTAACGTTTCTCACCCATGACTTTATCAATAAAATCTTCGACTCCTCGCTTAATTTGTGCTGCCTGCGCAACACTCCCTACACTAAAGTCCGACTCCGCAAACGCTTGCTGATTGGCAATGAGTTTCGCGCCGCAGCTCGTCACATCGCCACCGCGTGCAATGGGTGCACCATCGACCACAAAAGAAGCGTCACCACTCACAATGGTGGTTACCTTTTTGCATTTTTTGCACATGACTTGGTCGCCCTTGCGAGCGACGGGGATACCGTTATGAGTGGTGTGCGGTGAGCCAGTGATTACTGTCCCGCCGTGAGAGGTCTTTGCGCCAACGGTGATATAGGCTGCCATAGTGCCACCTTAATAGAATGCTCAACGTTTAGATTCTGATCACGAATCTATTATTTGCAAGACATTATAGATGGCTAAAGCAATAAATATCAAACTTAAGTTTGTCTAAGTTTAAGCTCATATAGCAGTTTCATTTTATGTTGAATCTGGAAGTCATTGGATATAGGAGTGTAAAGAAAGTTAGACTGATTTTCTGAATAATAATAACGAGCAAAAATCTAACCTTCCATCTCACCAATCAGCCACTTTGATACATCGTCAATTTGCGCGGTCAATTCAGGATATCTTTGACTTAGTTCATCAAACCTCGCTTTGATATCGTCTTTATTATATTTAACGCCAGCCAAGGTCTGTTGCAACAGATCAATCAATTCAACATTCAGCGCATCGGAGAAAATGACCACTTCAGTAATAATAGCCTGCTTCACATCGAGATGCATATCGATAATGCCCCAATCAAAGCGCGTCTCAATGTGGTGGCTAAACTCAGGGGTTTTGCCAAAGCGCCAGTCCCAATCTGCCATTTGCTCATAGTATTTATTGAGCGTCGGCTGCTTTGCAAGGCTGGCTTCATCCAACTCTTCTACTGGCGCAGTTTCGCCATAATATTCACAGAATGCTTCGATAATCGCATCGGATAAGTTTTCGTGATTGATATCTTTATTAAACTCAACGAGGTTAGCGACGCGGGCGCGTACTGATTTAATACCCTTGGCTTTGAGTTTAAGCGGATGAGGATTGAGATAATCGCCCAGTTTTTGCATGTTGGCATTTACGAGTAATGTCCCATGATGAAAGCTGCGATCGGCTGCATGTTTAAAGGCATTGCCAGATATTTTCCGCTCACCAACCTGCATGTCGTTACGACCAGACAGCTCAGCATCTATACCTAATTTTTTTAGCGCATTGATAATGATTGTGAAATTCGCTTCTTGGTCGTAGCTATCTTTGGGTGATAAAAAGGTAAAGTTGGTGTTGCCCAAATCATGAAACACGGCGCCACCACCGCTCTGACGACGTGCCAAAAACACATCGTCTGCTTCCATCTTATCGATTTTGCATTCCACCCACGGGTTTTGTGAGCGCCCGATCACCACGGTTTCAGAGTTGCGCCATAAAAATAGCGTGTGCGAGTGGGCATCCAGTGCTTGGAAGATCCAGTCTTCGGTCGCAAGGTTAAACCAAGGATTGGTCACGGCAGATTTTAAAATACGCAGGTTCATTATTTATCCTTTTTAGAATATATTTTTGATTTGGATTTTATCAATAAGCTTATAAATTAGATAACCCCATTTTTACTGATGCGAGGTTGGAATTCAATGGGTGGTTGGTAGGGAGAATAGTTTGGGCCAGGTCGATTTATAGATAAAAACCCTCGATAAATACAAAAAATACAACACCCATTGAGCGCGTAAAAAGTTATCATCGTGGTTTTTTTAGCGCATGCCACTTTTACGACCGAGCATTTTTTACATATGCCAGTGCCGTCCAACGCTCGATAGGATAATCCCATGACCAACCGTGACCTCATTATTTTTATTACACTCTCCTTTATGTGGTCGCTGTCTTTTATTTTTTATCGCGTGGGCGTGCCCGAGTTTGGCTCATTAGCCTTTGCTAGTCTGCGGGTTATTTTGGCAGGACTTACCATGTTGGTTTTTGTGTTATTAAAAAAGAAAAACAGACAGGGCATCCGTGAGAATTGGAAAGTATTGACGCTGGTCGGACTGTTTTCTGCGGCCATTCCCTTTGTGCTGTTTTCGTTGTCGGCGCGCTCAGTGAACGCGGGTGTATTATCAGTGCTCAACGCTTCTGTACCCATGATGAGTGGTTTTATTGCCAGCACGTTTTTTAAAGACAGACTCTCAAAAAGACAAATACTTGGCCTCGTCATTGGGGTTATCGGCGTCATCATTTTAATGAGTGAAAGCTTGTTTGGCGGGGAAGGGGCGACGTCAGGTTCAGGATTGTGGCCGATGGGTTACGCCTTATTGGCATGTGTGGGTTATGCCGTTGGCGCAAACATTACCAGAAACTACTTGGATAATGTCTCGCCAGTGGCAATTACCGCAGGCTCGCTTATTATCGGTAGTGTCATTATGCTACCCGTTGCGTTTTACGAGTTCCCATATGGCAAGAGCATCAGTCTAATGGCGTGGGTTTCTGTCATCTGTATCGGAGTGTTTTCGACCGCTATCGCTTTGATTTTTATGAATCAGTTGATTAAAAGCATTGGGCCAATGCGAGCGACCAGTATTACGTTGGTTATTCCTATCTTTGCGATTATCTTGGGTTATTTATTGCTGGGCGAGGCCTTGGACACGCCAGCGATCATCGGTTCAGTGGTGATACTGTTTGGTACGTATTTGTCTTTGGAGCTGTCGCTTAAGAAGATGCTAAAACTATAACTGTTTTACTGCCCTATGATTAACTAAGACGTATGCTTAATTATTTTTTATTCGCTATCGGGATCTTGGCAAAAAATACCATTCATACAATCGCGACTATTCTGGTAATCGTCCCATATAGAAGGAATTTGCATCGCCTCATCTAACTGATAATGTGCTGCTGCCCCTTCATTTATTTCATAGGTACTATCATTATCAGGAGTTCTAGGGATAGGGTATTTTTCTTGACGCTCGTTATCGGACAGTGTTAAAAATTTAAGGAAGTTTTGTGCGTCTTTGGCCAAAAGGCTATTGGGGCGTCTGACTAACTGAACTATCATTTGTCTATCTTGTGGTTCAATAAACTCACGTATCGCATCATCCGTCCATTGTGTGTTGTCTGATCCAAAGAATATGATATAACGATAAAAGTCTAATAAAGACTTGGCGTCCGCCACCGCGTAACCATTTGGATAACGCTTAATATAATCTTCCCAAAACATCGCTCGATCAACCAACGCCTCAAATGTTACCGTAACCGACGCATCGCTCCAAAAACTCTCTTGATTGTCTGTTGCCATGCGCTGGACAAAATCGCGCTGGTCTGGACGCAGATAGGGGGCAAAGATGTCTACCATGGCTTGTAAGTCATGGGTAAAGGAAAAATACCCTTCGCCTTCATCATATATACTGATATCCGCGTCACTCTTAACGAGACTGACCAAATACTGGTCATGTGGCGTTAATGTCTTTAATTGTGCTGATGATAAGCCCTCACCATAATACAGCTCATATATAGCACTGTTAAAAGTTTCGTAGTCCGCTTCTGAATCTAAATCACTTGCTAAAAACCGCCTATACATCGCCTGATAGCTTTTTAATAACGCTATTACCTCAGCATTACTAGCAGTTGGCAAACAATTTTTTAACGTTTGTTGAACAGCATAAATAGCCTCAATGTTGCTCTCGTTGTTTACTTTTTGCATGGCATCGTTTAGCGCTAAGCAGGTTTTGGCGTCTATGGCTGACGCTGATGCCGTGACTGATTTGAGCGGTGCTTCTATCGCTGGTTTTTGAGCGATTTGCTCTGTAGTGTCTGCTTCATTTGATATAGATGACTCTGTTGCCTGAGGTTGGCAAGCGCTCATGCCAAGAACTAGGCTGGCTGTCAATCCCACTGTTGTCCATGAGAACTGAAGATTTTGCATATGCAGCATCCTTTAAATACGTGCTAAAACCATAATAACCACAATAAGCATAACAATTGTTTGTCTAAAAGTTATAAGTATATAGCAACTTTTCTAATCTATGACATTGTTGGCAAGTCTTATTAAAGTCATACGCTTAATATCATGATAAGAGGACTTGAATAATGAGTATTATCAATACCGATATCATGCCGTATCGATATTTTTGTTTGTAAATTTTCCTTGAATAACTTTATCTATCCCTTATAAAGAAAACCAGTAAGAGCATACTGACCTATGCTTTTATAAGCATTTCTAATACATTTTTTGACTATAAATAATTTTTATAATTGATAAAAAACAGGACACTTTATGGCACACGATATCTTATTTGAACCCGTCAAAATGGGTACGCAGACCCTAAAAAATCGCATTATCATGGCACCACTGACGCGTGTTCGTTCAATTGAACCAGGCGATGTACCGACTCCCTTTGCAGGAGAGTATTATTCACAACGCGCGGGCGCTGGTTTAATTATTACTGAAGCGACGCAGGTTTCTTTTCAGGCAAAAGGCTATGCTGGCGCGCCTGGTATCCATACCCAAGACCAAATAACTGCGTGGAAAACGGTCGTCGATAATGTCCATGCTAAAGGTGGCAAGATTGTCGTACAGTTATGGCACACAGGTCTGGTGTCGCATAAAAGCGTACAGCCTGATGGCAAAGCGCCCATCTCTGCCTCTGATGTTGACGTTGGTATCCGTACTTCTCTTCGTGATAGCGACAATCAGGCCATTCGTGTTGATGCAACGCCGCCGCGTCCAGCCACGCTTGATGAAATCAAGCAAGTGATTGCTGATTTTGCTCAGGCAACCAAAAATGCGAAAGAAGCGGGTTTTGATGGGGTAGAGATTCACGGTGCTCATGGTTATTTATTGCATCAGTTCTGGGTTGAGCAGACCAATCAGCGTAACGATGAATACGGTGGTAGCCGTGAGAACCGCGCACGCTTAACGCTAGATGTCATTGACGCTTGTGTTGCCGCTTGGGACGCCGAGCATGTTGGTATTCGTATTTCTCCACTTGGAACGTTTAACAATGTGGAAGCTGGCTACCATGAAGACGACAATGTTTGGTTGGTTGAGCAGATCAATACACGTGGGTTAATGTACTTACATCTGTCAGAGCCAGATTGGGCAGGTGGTACGCCTTATAGCGATGAATTCCGTCAAAAAGTCCGTGATGCTTTTGATAACCTAATTATCGCGGCTGGTGGCTATACGGCTGAAAAAGCAGAGCAGAACATTAAGGCAGGTTACATCGATGCGGTTGCTTTTGGTCGTGACTATATTGCCAATCCTGACTTGGCTGAGCGTATCCAAAAAGGCGCCGCACTTAACGAGCAACACCCAGAGTCTTTCTATGGTGGCGGTACTGAAGGCTATACAGACTATCCATTTTTGGATCAAGCGTAATGATTTATTAGTCCACTCTAATGGCTAAAAGATAAAAAACGCATATGAAAAGGCCCCTTGACTAAGACAGTCAGGGGGCTTTTTTTATATCAAAACATACATTGTTAAGTAACACCTACTCACCAAAAAGACCGGTTTGATAATCGCGGAACGTTTGGCGCAGCTCGTCTTGTGTGTTCATCACAAAAGGCCCATGACCTGCGACAGGCTCACCAATAGGCTCACCGCTAAACAGCAAAATTTTGACAGGCGCTAATGGTTCGTCATCGGTAGAGGCTGGGTAGTGCAGCTCAATCGTATCGGTCACTGATACAGAAGCGTCAGAAACTAGCGGGTTTTGAGTGTCTGCTCTGCTTTGAGAGGGCGCTTCAAATTGAATCAAATTACCTGCAATAGCTGGCGTGCCATTGACCAAGAGTTCGCCTTCTTGCACCAGCAACAGCGTATTGTGCGTGTTTGGCGCATGAAGGGTCGTTGAGCCAGCAGTATGCAGCTCAATGTCCCACACATTAATGGGCGTAAACGTACTGGCCGCGCCTATGATACCTTGCCAGTCACCAGCGATGATGGCGGCTTTACCGATAGCCTTGTCTGTAGCGTGATTGTCTCTTAATTCAACAACTGGTATCTTGGCGCGTTTAATAGATTGATACTTTGGTTCAGTAAGCTTATGAGCACTTGGCAGATTGACCCACATTTGCACCATACTAAAAACACCGCCGCGCTGACCAAAGGCCTCTGAGTGAAACTCCTCATGCGAGATGCCGCGTCCCGCTGTCATCCACTGCACGTCCCCTTCCAAAATATCATCGCGACCACCTGTAGAGTCCGCATGACTGATCTCGCCTGAGTACGCAATTGTGACGGTTTCAAAGCCTTTATGTGGATGCTTACCAATTCCATGCGGCTGCGATTGATAATCGGCGTTGGGTGCAAAAATCGTTGGCTCGCCATAATCAAATAGTAAAAAGGGATCGGTATGGCTATAGTTAAAGGTCGGGTTGTCTTCAGCATAATTGATAAGGGTTCTTACAAAAAAACCATCGCCGACCCAATGCGGCGCTTTATCACCATGAATATGTTTAATTGGACGCATCTGTTACCTCATAAAATGATATGTGTGATTGCCAGTCATAAAACGTGCGATGAAATGACTCTGTCTTATTATTTATACAACCGAATTCTTCGTTAGACAACCTCACCGCAAACAAAACCACTGGCCCAAGCCCATTGAAAGTTATAACCACCGAGCCAGCCTGTGACATCAAGTACCTCACCGACGAAATACAAACCCTCTTGTAAGTTACTTTGCATGGTTTTTGAGGAGACCTCGTCGGTTTTGATACCGCCACGCGTTACCTCAGCTGTACGGTAGCCTTCAGTACCAGAAGGTTTTAGCGTCCAGCCATTCAACGTATCACCCTGCTCAATTAGGCGCTCATCTTTAATATTGGCAAGCTCAGTGTCTTTTATATCATCCCATAAATGGGTTTGCAGCGCAGACAATAACTTTTTGGGCAGTGCACTGTCAGTGTTGTCTGTCAGTACCGTACGAATCAGTTGTCTTGGGTGCGATTTTTTGCGGTCAAGTAGCATAGCCGTCACATCGATGTCTGGTAGCAGATTGATACGGATGGTTTCGCCCGTCTGCCAGTAGTTGGAGAGCTGGAGCATGGCTGGGCCTGAGAGTCCACGATGCGTGAACAAGACGGGCAGCTTAAAAGACATACGCTCATTACTCGCAATCACAGGCAGGCTGATGCCAGCAAGCGCGCGAATCAGCTCGCCTGTTTTATCGGTAAAGGTAAAGGGCACCAAGCTTGCATCGGTCGCGATAAGCGTGTGCCCAAACTGCTGTGCCAGCTCATACCCTATACCACTTGCGCCCATGGTTGGGATAGACAAGCCGCCTGTCGCAACGACCAACGACTCGCAGCTATAGCGCGTTTGCGCAGACTTAACGTCACTCGCAACGTCTTTTTTATTTAGCTTTTTACTGGTTGTTAATTGAAAACGGGCTTTATCCTCTCTATCAATCTTTTGAAGACTATCAAGCGCTTGAACACTGTCGATTTGTGCATTGAGCCTTACTTGTACACCGACTGCCGCACACTCATCAAGCAACATGGTTAAAATATCTTGAGCCGAATCATCACAAAACAGCTGACCGTGCTCGCGCTCATGATAAGGAATTTGGTGCGCCTCAACCATGCCAATAAACTCCCAACTGGGGTAACGACTCAGCGCCGATTTACAAAAATGCGGATTGGCACCGATAAAATACTCAGGCTCGACGAAATAATTGGTAAAGTTGCAGCGTCCCCCGCCTGACATCAGAATTTTTTTGCCCGCTTTATTGGCGTGGTCTAACACCAGTACGCTGCGACCACGGCGACCGGCAGTGAGCGCACAGTATAACCCTGACGCGCCCGCGCCGATAATGATCACATCATAGTGAGTATGGGGTTGTGAGTTGCGGTGATTGCTCATTGTGGTCTCATAAAATAATAAAGGTAAAAAGGGGGTAACAAAGTTAGGCGTCTATGGTTATCAAACGTTAATCATTAAAAATCAGAGTGATTTTATCATTTTAAACGATGGCTTAGAGTGGCTATTGTCCACATTTCCTATTAGGTTACAAGGACTAAGTGTTCTCTTGCCAACGCATCCTAGTCATGCAGTAGTGACTGGATAACAGCTTGACCATAGTTGTATAAAGGATTTGTTATGATTGGCAGTTGATGCCTTGCAACCATTCGGCTTATTTGGCAAACTGATGTTAAGCGTTATAGATAGAGCTTTATAGATAGAAAGTATCGAACGCTATAGAAAGTGTCAAACGTTATGGAAGATGACTTTTATTATCTGCACGAACGACCGTTATCGACGGTTATTTATACAGATTATAATAACTAAAAAGGATGAATACTATGACACAGAAATCATTTCCTATCGCGGCTGAGTTCATCGCTGCTGCCAACACTTCAGCCGAACAATACACCAAAGACTATCAGCGATCTATCGAATCGCCCAAGAGCAATAATGCCTTTTGGGCCGAGCGTGCCGAGCTGATTGACTGGATAAAAAAACCCACAAAGATCAGCGACGTCAACTATGACTTAGACGATTTTCGTATCAAATGGTTCGAAGACGGTGAGTTGAATATCTCTGTCAATTGCCTTGATAGACACCTTAAACACAACCCTTATAAGCCCGCCATTATCTGGGAGGGCGACCATCCTTCGCTCCATAAAATCATCTCATTTAAAGAGTTGCATGCCGCCGTCTGCCGTTTAGGCAATGCCATGCGCAAGCTTGGTGTGGAGAAAGGCGATCGCGTAACCCTGTATCTGCCGATGATACCTGAAGCAATGATTGCGATGCTGGCTTGTGCCCGTATCGGTGCTGTGCATTCAGTGGTATTTGGTGGGTTCTCTGCTGAGAGCTTGGGCAATCGTCTGATAGACAGCCAATCAAAGCTCGTCATCACGGCCGATGAAGGCGTACGAGGCAACAAGCGTACCCCGCTCAAAGCTCATGTCGATCGTGCCTTAGACATGGATGGCACTGAGAGTGTAACCAACGTCATTGTCGTCCACCGCACGGGCAACTCAGTACCGATGAGCGGTCGCCGTGATGCTTGGTATCACAGTTTGGTCGATGGCGAGTCCATACACTGTGAGCCTGAGGTTATGAATGCCGAAGACCCGCTGTTTTTATTATATACCTCAGGGTCTACAGGCAAACCCAAAGGCGTGGTGCACACGACTGGCGGCTATCTCACTTATGCCTTGTCTACCTTCCGAGATGTCTTTGATATCAAAGACGATGATGTCTACTGGTGTACCGCAGATGTCGGCTGGATCACGGGACATACTTACTCAACCTACGCGCCGCTTGCCAATGGTACGACGACCTTAATGTTTGAAGGCGTGCCAGAGTATCCAACGTGGGCGCGCATTGGGCATATCATTGATAAGCACAATGTAACGGTCTTATATACGGCACCGACGGCGATTCGCGCAATGATGAAAGAGGGCGATGCCTTCGTTCGTGAGTCGGATCGCTCAAGTCTACGTCTGCTTGGATCGGTCGGTGAACCGATCAATCCAGAAGCATGGGACTGGTATTATCATGTCGTTGGTGACAGTCGTTGCCCTATCGTCGATACGTGGTGGCAGACCGAAACAGGTGGCATTCTTATGTCACCGTTACCAGGTGCTGAGGCGCTCAAACCGGGCGCGGCGATGAACCCTCTGTATGGTATTAAGCCAGAAATCATCGACGGTGATGGCGAGATATTGGCAGGTTCTGCTGAAGGAAATTTACTGATTAACAGTAGCTGGCCGGGACAAATGCGCACGATTTATAACGACCATGAGCGCTTCTTGGCGACTTATTTCAGTGATTATCCCGGCTACTACTTTACGGGTGATGGGGCGCAGCGTGATGAAGACGGGCATTACTGGATTACTGGACGTGTCGACGATGTACTCAACGTTTCGGGGCACCGTTTGGGAACGGCTGAGATCGAAAGCTCTGTCGTCGCTCACCCTGCCACAGCGGAGGCAGCAATTGTCGGTATGCCGCACGAGATACGTGGTACAGGTGTTTGCGCCTTTATTATCCTAAAGTCTGGTGAAGAAGCGACAACATCCCTGAAAAAAGAGCTAAATCGCCACGTGCGCCTTGAGATTGGACCGATCGCCAACTTAGATACGATCTATATCGTCGATGCGCTACCAAAAACCCGCTCTGGCAAAATCATGCGCCGTATCCTGCGCAATCTTGCCGCAGGGCAGTATGATGGATTGGGCGACTTATCTACGTTGGCGGATAGCTCTGTGATTGATGAGCTGATTGAGCTGGTCAAAGCGGAGCGCAAAAAATAAGCGATTGCTAATCCTAAGCTGTTAAAGGCAAAAGAAAAAAGCCATGTTCTGAAAGGTAGCATGGCTTTTTTACGTAGACGATATTGCTATCAAAGGGTTTTAAGGGTTCAATATTATTTATCCCAGCAGAACACTACTTCAGGGGCAGCTGTCTTTTTCACAAACTATAATTAGTCCTAAGTAAAATGATTACAAGTATCTCAACGCGCTACTAAGATAAATTTTCCTTGCTTGCTGCGTGTGCGCAGACAGAGGCCGCGCAAAATTTATCTTAATAGCACTGGATTTATTCTATAGTGGATCGATTATATAAATCGAATTTTATTTAACGCTATACAAGGCTTACTGTCATTATGACCAATCATTCTTTGCATCCTGCCGATACGGCAGTACCAAAAATCGCTATCATCGGTGGTGGACTCACAGGGCTATTGACGGCGACATTACTTGAGCGTGCGTTCAGTCAAGACCAAAACCAAAAAAAGTCCGGCAGCCCGCACATTACTATCTTTGAGAAGTCGCGCAGTGTTGGGCGTCTCGCCACCCGTTATCGTACCGATAGCCATACTACTAGTGATAATAAGCAAAACTGGCAATGGGCGTTTGGTGCGCAGTTTTTTACCGCCAAGACTGCCCAGTTTCAGCAGTTTATCACGCCTTGGCTCAAGACAGGGTTATTACAATCTTGGTGCGCGCAAGTGGTCACTATAGCGCCAGCCGCTAGCAGTGAAGAATTGCCTGATATCCAACACAAAGAGCAATGGAATACGGTGCAGCCACGCTATGTCAGCACGCCAAAAATGACGGCTTGGGGACGAGCATTGGCAGATGAGTTGACGCAAACGACCATCAAGTTTCAGACACGTGTGGCACCATTGCCTCAATATGCACCAACCCAAACCGATAAAACAACTGAGCTATTTGATGAAACGGGCGTTAGTCTTGGCCGGTTTGATTGGGTGATTTGTACAGCGCCTAATGGTCAAGCATTAGAGCTGATGGCAGACAGTGAGTTTGCGCGGCAAGCCGATATTCTCAAACCGAAAATGCTGGCGTGCTATACGTTGATGCTGGGCTGGGATGCGGGACAGCAACTGCCTGAGGCTATAAACAGTCAGAAAGATCCTTGGGATGTGGCTTATGTGAATGATTCACCACTAGACAGAATATTCGTTGAGCATCAAAAGCCTGCACACGACGAGTTGCTGCCGAGTGTCACGATTCATGCGCGTAATGACTGGTCACAAGCGCATGTCGATGCCGATATCGAAACCGTGAAAACACAACTTTTACAAGCCGCGCAGCAGTTGTTAAGATGGAATACTGATAGTGCGCCCAGTCAAGTCGACTGTCATCGCTGGCGTTATGCTGCCACCGACATTGATGCGCAAAGTAAAGAAAACAACGACGTATTAGGCATCTTAATTGATCAGCAGCATCGCTGGATTGTCAGTGGCGATTGGTGCGGACAAGGCAATATCGAGAGCTGCTTTCAAATGGCACAAGATACGGTCAAAGCCATTGTCTCTCGTTGATAGACAAGTATGAATTTAGTCATCTAAAAGACCATAGGAATATAGAATTATTCGCTCAATGGGGCAGTACATGGATGTGAAGGGATCATTTTTACAAGATAGGGAGAGCAGGCTATGTTTGGATTCGATATTGATTTCGGTCTGATGGGGTATCACTTTTTTCAACTGAGTGTGGCTTTTATTCTGTCTTTGCCAATCGCGCTCAATCGAGAGATGAAAGACAATGGCGCCGGACTCAGGACATTCCCCTTGGTGACGATTGCCTCGTGTGCTTTTATGCTAGTGGGTATGGATATTTATAATGATGCTGGCGAGGCAAGAATTATGTATGCCGTCATTACTGGTATGGGATTTATTGGCGGTGGTGCTATTTTTAAGAATGAAAAAGGCTCAAAAGGTACAGCGACAGCGGCCAGTCTTTGGAATACTGGCGCTATCGGTATTTCAGTCGCTTACGGTCGTTATGAGATTGCGATTATCTTATCTGTGGTTGGCTTTTTGATCCTTCACTTTTCAGAGAACTTTAAGACCAAGGAGAATTTGTAGTTGTTGTAGTGGGAAGTAACTATGTGCAGAAGTCGATGCAGATAGTGATAAGGATGTTAGGCCAATTAACCACCGGGACAAATGGACTCGCATGGTACGCCGTCTTTGTCTCTATCCAATTTGGTATTACCACACTTTAATGCCAACTTAGCTTGTTCGCAGTTAACCATTTGCCCACAAGTACTAGGTAGGTTTTTGCACTCGGCACCACCTTTACCTTTGGCGAATAGGGGATGGTCAATCTCGACGTTTTTATCAAATGGATTATCTACCGTAGTGACACCGGCATTGGATGACAGTGTGAAAATAGAAAGTGCTGCCGCTAATAGTAGCTTTTTCATGAATGAAATCCTTTTCTGAGTTATATGTTGATTAAAGGCAGCGTCAACTGGTTTGGCAGGCTTAAAGACGTCACATATAAAACTATTTGTGAAAAATCGATCATTTATACTTTATAGACAGTAAGTATCATAGATAATAAGCGTCTTATCTATAAAGTTGATTTCATTCGACTTTAACGGATTGTTAGCCATTGAGCAACTAAGAATAGAGCTGGACTCTATATTTATGCGCACATTAGATGATCTAAGAAAATATGTCCAAGTGATTATCAGGACTTGACCAGTAATATCTTACGTAAGCTCTTAATCTAGCAAGTATTTTATTGCATGCCAGCACTTATAATCTAAAGACTATTCAATGCAAATGCCCACCGTTATGTCTTATTACTATGATGATTATAAGATTGAGTTTTTGAGCAGATGCTGGTCAAACTGGCAGTCAATCGCAGATAAAGAATTAAAGGACAAGAGATGGAGGTGGTTTAATAGGCAAAAAAAGAGCCCACAGAGGAGGAGACTGTGGGCTGAGGAAACTTATCATGCGACAAAAAAGCAGAGTAAGTATTAAATTTTTATTGTTCTTATTATTAAGATAATACCAAAATGTCATATTTCAATGAACTCTTACATCTGCTTACAACTTCTAGTGTACAGATGTATTACCAGTAGTAGAATATCATGACTGACGTGCTGTTTCTTCTTGATTTGTTGATATGGCATCGCTCGATAAACTGTTTCACTACATTATCAGAGACTTATAGGTTATGAGAATAAGCGGTCTTTGTGATGATTTACTGCTATGTGTAGTGAATGCTGAATCTAAGCAAAAATAATGGTTGAGATAGCCATGAAGCTGACAACAGAAATATTTTATGACATTGCTGGTAATAAGGAAAATACAGAGATGGCATGACGGCATCTGTGAAAAGTGCTAAGCTAGCAACCAGCATTCTTACGTCCATCATAGACTGGGTTTTCCATGACCGAGAGTACAACGCGGCATATGTCAGAGCAGGAACCAAAGCCTGTGCACAGTGAAAAAAGTATTTTTAACTTGCCCAATAATCTTACAATTGCGCGTATCTTGATGATTCCGCTGTTTGTAGCGATTGCTTACTGGCCACCTGCGATGGGTATTGGCCTGCCTCCTATCTCAGACAACGTGATCGCACGGGTAGGTATGAGTGAATTTAGTGACAGCTTATTGCGTCATTTATTATTGACGAGCGTCTTTGTCATTGCAGCAATTACTGATTGGCTCGATGGCTATTTTGCTCGTAAGCTAAATGTTGTGTCGGCCTTTGGTCGCTTCTTGGATCCAGTCGCAGATAAACTCATGGTGGCAGTCGCGCTGATAATCTTAGTACAGTGGCATC
This sequence comes from Psychrobacter sp. AOP22-C1-C5, assembly GCF_052378885.1. Taxonomy (NCBI): domain Bacteria; kingdom Pseudomonadati; phylum Pseudomonadota; class Gammaproteobacteria; order Moraxellales; family Moraxellaceae; genus Psychrobacter; species Psychrobacter sp. AOP22-C1-C5. Next base: position 244,262 of record NZ_JBQSYC010000003.1, read on the forward strand.
CCAACATCATCATGGCAATCGCTGCTATCGTGATTATCTCACGTGAGATCGCTGTATCGGCATTACGTGAATGGATGGCAGAGCTGGGCAAGAGCACCAGTGTGGCAGTCTCTTACGTCGGTAAGCTCAAGACCACGTTTCAAATGATAGCTATTACGGTACTGCTGCTGAACTGGCAATCGCTTGAGACTATTGGTTATGTACTGATGGTGGCTGCTGTAATCTTGACCTTATGGTCGATGATGATTTATCTAAAAGCCGCTTGGCCGTATCTCAAGCAAAGCGGTTAAGAGTTTAAATTTATAAAGTATCAATCTTATAAGACATAAAAAACGCCAGTCGCATCAGCCACTGGCGTTTTTTATTCTTAAGATTACACTAGTAAAATATTACAACTCTATCGAAAAATTCTCACCCAAACTCTTCTCAATAGCCGTATCCGTGACGGCAGCAGCAGTCATTTTAAACGCGCTTGCTATCGCATTGCCATTTGCCCAATATTCAGCACCATGAGGAACGACCTTGATAAGCTGGACGCTTGGATCTTCTTTGCCTTTCTCAAAATAGGCGTTGTACATCACTGACCATAGCTCATCGAGTTTTTCTTGATCTTCAACCAGCTCAGCCTTACCTGCGATGGATAAGTAGTTTTTGTCGTCCTGACTGACATATGCCAAGTTTACTTCTGGGTTCTTCTTAATATTCTCGACTGTCTCAGAAGGAGTATGACCGATGAACCAAATTTCTTTGGCACCAATACTTGTCTCAGTGGTATTCATCGGACATGAGTGAAGTTGATTCTCGTTATTACACGTGGTCATCATCGTATATTTGATCTTATTGACCATCGCTTGGATTTTGTCCATCTGCTCTTGTTTGCTCATTATAGTTATCCTTTACTATTTTATATTTAGGGTTCGAACGTCTTTACCAATTGATCTCATAGACGTTAAAAATTATTGGTTAATATTGTTTTTAATGAGTACTTCAATGACTTTATAGCCAGCTATTACTATAGCCAAACCTACCTATAAAACTATACAGGGAGTCTGTAATGCGCTGTGACGGTTTGTAATATTATCTTTATCACTTATATCGATAGTCTTAGCTATTAAGATTTACTCCATAAAAAGCGCCAATAAACGGCTGCTTATTGGCGCTCTATATAGCACTAAAATTTATAGCACTATGATTTTTATAACAAAGGCTTTTATACCTGCTTTTATATTATAAAGATACTGAGAACTGCTCGCCCATACCTTCAGCAGTTTTGCCATCTTGTAAGGCTGCTGCGGCCATTTTAAACATGTTGATAGTAGAGCTACCGCTCAACCAACACTCTACGCCATGCGGTACGACTTTAATCAATTGTACGTTTGGATCTTCTTTACCATGCTCAAAGAACGCATTGTAAACTGGCGACCATAGCTCATCCAACTTGTCTTTGTCGGTTGATAACTCAGCGTTGGCACTGACAGACACGTAGTTCTTTTCGTCTTGAGTGGCATAAGACAAACCGACTTTTGGGTTATCTTGAATGTCTTTCACAACGTCTGAAGTCTTATCGCCGATGAACCAGATTTCTTTGCCACCGATACTGGCTTCACTGGTCGTCATTGGCCAAGCATGAATATCACCTTTACTATTGACGGTGCTCATCATGGCAAATTTTACATCTTTAATTACCGCTTGGATTTTATCGAGTTGCTCTTGCTTATTCATGGTATATCCTTATTGCATTAAAATTATTAGAGGAGGAAGTTTAGTAATGTGTTGCTATTCATTATTATGATTATTGCGTAGTTGAAGAGTACCGATAGACACCCCTATAGATATATGGGTTGCCCGTAATGTGATGTTAGTGTTTGTAAGATATAGAAGGGTTAAGTAAAAATTGTGACGATCACGACTAAAGCTTGCTGCTGTAGAAAGATTGGGTACAGTAAATCTATGCACTATTAATTTATATGCCGTATAGGCAATTTATCTTGGTTTTGACCTGCTTCTTATAAGGCTTCTTGTTATAATACGCAAACCATTTACTTTGCATGGCAGAGATGCCTTGATCTTACGGATTATGCCTTTATGATGACCATCGCCGGACAACCGTTTCTCACCGATTTTCAGACGCAGCAACTCATCAGTCAGTTCCAGCAAAAAACCGAGCTAAATGTCAACCAAATAAGTACGCAGCAAGTATATGTACTATCACGAACACTCTCCGGCGATGAGCACAAAAAAGCGCTAGATTTGCTCGCTGTCGACAAAGCGACAACGCTTAACGCCCCGCAAGATAACCAACTACAAGTCATCGTTAGTCCACGTTTTGGTACGATCTCACCTTGGGCAAGTAAAGCGACCGACATTTTTAATAACTGTGAAATTAAGATCAATCGCGTTGAGCGTGTCATTGTGTATACCTTAACGCTTAATAATAGTGCGGCTGATAAGAAACTGCCAGCTGCTGCTGAGCAGTTATTGTTTGACCGCATGACGCAAAGCTTGGTTTATGACTTGAATGATGTGAACAAACTGTTTGACGATCATGCTCCTGAGTCATTGAACCATATTGATGTGATTGGCGAAGGGCGCGCGGCGCTAGAATCAGCCAATACGACATTTGGCTTTGCGTTGTCAGTTGAAGACATTGATTATTTGATGAATGCTTATGTCAATGAATTAGGTCGCAATCCGACGGACGTTGAGCTGATGATGTTTGCTCAAGCGAACTCAGAGCATTGCCGTCATAAAATATTCAACGCGTCATGGACGATTGATGGTGAAGTGCAGGCTAAATCATTGTTCCAGATGATTAAGAATACGTATCAGTCCAACCCGCAAGGTATCTTGTCCGCTTATAAAGACAACGCAGCGGTCATGGCAGGGTCTGAAGGTTGGCGCTTTTATCCAGTACCGACCGATGCGATGGACGCCAGCTCAATCCATCCTTATGACTTCTATCAAGAAGACATCGATATCTTGATGAAGGTCGAAACACACAATCACCCGACAGCGATTGCCCCTTATGCAGGCGCAGCGACAGGTGCGGGCGGTGAGATTCGTGATGAAGGCGCAACGGGTCGTGGCGGTAAACCAAAAGGTGGTTTGACAGGCTTTCATGTGTCACATCTACACATCCCAGAGCTGTCTGAGAAGTGGGAGCAGTCCGGTCAACTAAGCACGCAAGACTATGGCACGCCAGATCGTATGGCCACCAGCCTTGAGATTATGACCGAAGCGCCACTAGGTAGCGCCAATTTCTCTAACGAGTTTGGTCGTCCCAATCTCTGTGGGTACTTCCGCAGCTTCCAGCTTGATACGTCAGCGGCCAAAGACGGCAGTGAGATGCGCGGCTATCACAAGCCAATCATGCTGGCAGGTGGCTACGGCAACATCAAACGCAACCTCATCGAAAAAAACACCATTCAACAAGGCGATTTATTGATCGTCCTTGGTGGCCCTGCCATGCAAATTGGCTTAGGCGGCGGTGCGGCGTCTTCTGTCGATAGTGGCTCATTAGATGAAGGTTTGGACTTTGCGTCTGTCCAACGTGACAACGCTGAGATGGAACGTCGTTGCCAAGAAGTCATCGATCGCTGCTGGGCGCTTGCAGGCAATGATGTAGACGCGAGCAACAACAGTCAAGATGGCAACCCAATCGTCTCACTACACGATGTGGGCGCAGGTGGTCTATCAAATGCCATGCCAGAGCTGGTCAATGACCATGAAATGGGCGCGCATTTAAACTTACGTAAGATTCCATCGTTAGAAGCTGGCATGTCGCCAATGGCGATCTGGTCGAATGAAGCGCAAGAGCGTTATGTCCTTGCGATTCGCCCAGAGAGCAAAGATCAGTTCGATGCCATCTGTGCTCGTGAGCGTTGCCCGTATGCCATTTTGGGCACAGCAACCGACGTGCGTCAGCTTATCGTCGATGATGAGTTGCTACCAGAGCAGCCAGTTGATATGCCAATGCAAGTATTGCTGGGTGGTACGCCAAAGATGGAGCGCGGCTTTAGCCGTCAAGAGACTTCGCTGCCAGCGTTAGAGTTGGATAGTGTCGATTTGGCCGAATCAATTACCGATGTCTTGCGTCATCCAACGGTGGCAAGCAAGTCATTCTTGATCAGCATTGGCGATCGTTCGATCACAGGTATGGTCGTGCGCGATCAGTACGTGGGTCGTTATCAAGTGCCTGTGTCAGATTGCGCAGTGACGGCCTCTGGTTTAATCGCTATTGATGGTCAGCCAATGACTGGTGAAGCGATGAGTATCGGTGAGCGTACGCCTGTTGCACTGATTAATCCAAAAGCCTCTGCCCGTCTGGCAGTGGGCGAAGCGATTACCAACATCGCGGGGGCGCGTATCGCTCAGTTATCTGATATCACGATGTCGGCAAACTGGATGGCAGCGTGCGGTGATGATGCAGAAGACGCGGCACTATTTGATGCGGTACATGCTGTTGGCGAAGAGCTGTGCCCAGCACTCGGTATCGCTATTCCTGTTGGTAAAGACTCGCTATCGATGCGAGCCAACTGGGGTGATGAAGAGGGCACGGATAAATCTGTCGTTTCGCCCATGAGTTTGGTTGTGACCGCATTTGCTCCAGTCGTCGATGTGGCAAAAACGCTAACGCCTGAATTAATCAATGGTGACAGCGCGTTTTACCGTATTGACTTGTCTAAAGGCAAACTGCGTCTAGGCGGTTCAATTCTTGCGCAAACGCTTAGCCAACTCGGTAACGATTGCCCAGATTTGGCACAGCCAAGCGATTTGATCGACTTCTTTAACTTTGTGCAAGCAGGTAATGCGCAGGGCGTCATCAGCGCTTATCACGATATCGGTGACGGTGGTCTGCTGGCCACTATCGCAGAGATGCAGTTCACCAGTCGTCAAGGTATCAAGCTGTCATTGACCGATGACAACTTACTGGGTCAGCTGTTCAGTGAAGAGCTGGGGGCGGTCATTCAGGTATTACCAGAAAACGTCGCGGCGCTCATGCAATTGGCAGAAGAGTTTAATGTCAGCGATATGCTAAGCCTCGTCGGTCAAAGCACTGAAGAAGACAGCCTGCTTATCCAAACGCCTTTGAACATGGGTGACGACACCTTACGCTTTAGCCGTAGTGAGCTACAGCAAGCATGGACGCAGGTCAGCTATCAGATCGCGCGCCGCCGTGATAACCCTGCGTGCGTACAGCAAGAGTATGACTTAATCAGTGATGCCAGCCATCAAGGACTTATCGCTGCACCAAACTACGATCTTAATCAAAAGGTGGAAGAGCCGTACTTAAACAGCCGTGAAAACAAACCAAGAGTCGCTATCCTGCGCGAGCAAGGCGTCAACGGTCAGACGGAGATGGCAGCAGGCTTCACGCGAGCGGGCTTTGAAGCGGTTGACGTACACATGAGTGACTTATTAAATGGTCGCATCAATCTACGTGACTTCGATGGTCTGGTGGCTTGTGGTGGCTTTAGTTATGGTGACGTACTCGGCGCAGGCTCTGGTTGGGCGAACTCTATATTGTTCCATGACGAGCTACGCATGCAGTTCGTGCGCTTCTTTGCCCGTCCTGATACCTTTAGCTTGGGTGTCTGTAACGGCTGTCAGATGATGGCACAGTTAAAAGATTTGATCCCAGGCGCGGAAAACTTCCCACGCTTTATCGCTAACAAATCAGCTCGTTTTGAAGCGCGTACAGTCAATGTCAAAATCGAGCGTACCAAGTCGATCTTATTCAAAGGTATGCAAGACAGCATCTTGCCAATCGCTGTGGCGCATGGTGAAGGCTATGCCACGCTAGACAACAACGAGATCGACGGTATGGCAAATCATGGTCAGCTCGCGATGCGTTATGTCGATAGCCAAGGTCATCCAACTGAGACCTATCCGCTCAATCCAAACGGTTCACTCGGCGGTGTCACGGGTCTGTGTAGCACGGACGGTCGCGTCACTATCATGATGCCGCATCCTGAGCGTAACTTGAGCGCCCATAACCACAGCTGGAAACCAGAAGAGTGGGATGAGGACGGCGCGTGGATGCGTATGTTCCGTAATGCGCGAGCTTGGTTAAGATAGACTAAATTGGTTTAGAGTATTGTTTTAGGCATAAAAAAAGGTGGGCGTAATGCTCACCTTTTTTGTGTTTGGGGTTTGGGTTTTAAAATAGGGGAGCTGATCCTGCTTTTCGCTACTATCTTGGCTGACACAGGGCTAGCGGTTACATTATGTCCTTACGAGTATTATTCGTAGTTTGAGATACATTATGTATTGTTAATTGGTGGGTGGCATAGTTCTTAAGATAACTAATCATTTAAAAAGTTGATAGAGAAAAATTAGCGCTACTAGACTATAATAGATAAATAGGCATTAAAATAAGAGCTAATATGTACCAATATCAAGACATGAACGAATTGGATTTTGAAAGTCTTACAGTTCAAATCTGTAAAGAGCTCTTAGGTAAAGCAACTCAAGGTTTCGCGGCAGGTCCCGATGGTGGACGTGACGGAAAGTTTGTAGGTACAGCAAATGATTATCCTAGTAGAAATAAGCCTTGGACAGGCATAACAATCATTCAAGCTAAACATACATCTAGTATGAATCAACATTTTCTTGATTCAGGTTTTTTCAGTGAAGATTCTAACAGCGCTACCCTTAGCGAAGAAGTAGTTAAAATAAAGAAACTTGTAGATACAGGTCAACTTAATAACTACATACTTTTTGCAAATAGAAAGTTAACAGGTGGTGCTGAGCCACGAATAAAAAAATATATATGTGACAATATAGGATTAGATATTGAAAATGTCGGTGTCTATGGTATCAATGATCTAAATGGATGGCTGAGTCAATATAGCCATATAGTTAGTATGTTGAGGCTATCACCGTTGACAATGTCCCCTAGAATACGACCTGATGAGTTAGCGGAAATAATACCTCACTTTGCAAAGGCTTTTAACAGTAGTGTTAAAAATAAAGATTTTGCCCCTGTTAGTAGAACTAGCTATGCAGAAAAAAATCAACTAAACAATATGAGTGATGAATTTGCCAAGGCATTGCGAAAAAGCTATATGAGTTATACTTTTCAGGTTCAAGATTTTTTAAATAATCCTCAAAATACGAAATTACAAGATTTGTATCAAAATGCTATCGAGGAATTTCAGCATACATTTATCATTCCTCGTCAAAGGGATTTAGAGTTTTTTGACGAAGTTTTTAATGAATTAGTAAATTTATTAATTGATAGAGATCATATTCTGAGAACAAATAAAAGGTTAACTCGAATATTGGTTTTCTATATGTACTATAATTGTGATATAGGGAAATCAAACGATGATTAAACCTTCAAAACACGATCACCCTGATAAAACTGTTATTTATACTAGTTTTATTATGCTAAAAGAACTGCGTAAAAAACGAGTAGTTAGTTATTCTGATTTGTACCAACTGATAAAAAGTAAGGTTACTAGTGGAGAGTTTTTATTCATGCCTTCTCTAAACTTTCTTTTTCTGCTTGGTTTAATTGAATATAGAGTAAAAACTGATTCAATCGAATATATTGAGAAAAATTAATGAAGCTATCTAAACTATACAGCAACAACGAAGATATTTTCAAACCTATCATTTTTAATGAGGGGTTTAACGTTGTGTATGGTGATATTAGGCATCCCGAAAATTATGAGCTAGATACTCATAACCTTGGTAAAACTACATTGGCTAAACTCTTAGATTTTATGTTTTTAGCTAAACGAAATCCAAAACAGTTCTTGTTTAAACATGAAGAGAAGTTTGAGAGCTTTGTTTTCCTCTTAGAGCTTAAGTTTACAGATGGTTCTTATCTCACTATAAAACGTAGTGTGAAAGATAATACGAAAATATTCTTTAAAAAACATAGTAAGAAACATCAGGATTTTTCTTTATTAGATAACAAGTTGTGGGAGCATAGTGATGTTGCAATAGACAATGCCAGAACATTACTTGAAAGTTGGTTTGATTTTGACATATTGAACCAGTATCCTTATAGAAAAATAATTGGGTATCTAGTAAGAACCCAAAATGATTTTATAAATGTGTTTAAACTAAACAAAGAGCGCGGCAAAGATTCAAATTGGAAGCCTTATATGGCTGATTTGTTAGGTTTTGATGGAAGCTTAGCAAAGCAACATTATGAAAAGTTAGCGAAAATTGATAAGTTAAAAGCTCAAATTTCAGCAAGTTCATTATCTGATATGGATAACGTAACTAGAGAGCTTAGTAAAATTGATAGTAGGCTCTTATTACGTCAAAAAGAGCTAACGACATTGCAAACATTTATTGATGATTTTAATTTTGATGAGATTGACCAAGAAAAAATTGAAAAATTAGTCGATAGTATAGATAATGAAATTTCTGATCTCAATATGCAAGAATATAGTGTTAAAAATAATATAAATCGTATAAATGAGTCACTTGCTACTACCAGTATAAAGTTTGATACTATAGAGGTAGAAAAGCTTTTCGAAGAAGCAAATATATTATTTCCAAAAGAAGTTAGTAAAGACTTTAACCAGTTAATAGATTTTAATAAGGAAATTACCAAAGAGAGGCAGAGGTTCTTAAGGGAAGAACAAGCAGAGTTACAGTTAGAACTGATAAATACTAAAGAGCGTCTAACCTATTTAAATATTAAACGATCTGAAAGTTTAGGATTCTTATCTGAAACAGAATTAGTTAAAAAGTTTAAAGAATCTAACAAAGAAATAGCAAGAATTCAAGCAGATATTGCTTTCTTAGAAAAACAGAAAGAAAATATCGATAAAATCCAAGCTCTAACTAAGGATAAACGAGATTTAGAAAATGAGCTCATAGCTATTCAAGACGATATGAGTATCAATCTAACGGAAATTAATGAATCGCAAAATAGCATATTTTCAAACGTCCGTATTTATTTTAATGAAATTATATCTAAAGTCTTTAATAAAGAAGGTGAAATAACTGTTTATCTCAATAAGCAAGGTAATTTTGAGTTTGAAGCAACTTACCAAGATATTCAAGGTAATAATACTAGTGAAGGAGATGGTAATACTTATGGTAAATTTTTATGTATTGCTTTTGATTTAGCGGTTGCTCGTGCATATCTAGATAAAAATTACCCTAAGTTTTTATACATTGATGGCGCGCTTGAAATTCTTGACGATAGAAAAAGGAAGCTTCTATTAGAGATTTTCCGAAAATATAGTGACTTGGGGATACAAATCATTATTACATCAATTAGCTCTGAAATTTCGGGATTTAATGAAATCCCCTTTACTCAGGAGGAGATTGTTTTGACTCTACATGATGACGGAAGAGAGGGTAGACTATTCAAAATGCAAGCTTGGTAGTTTGTTTATTCTTTTGTCTAATGTATTGAACAATATTTATTCTAAATTAAAGTGTTAAAATCAATATTGTAAACTTTCAATTAAATCGAAAGTAGCTAATTACTAATTCTTTGAACGTACTTGATTTTCTTTTTGAACCTCAGCAAACACCTCATGAATCTCATCACTCTTTAATATCCAAAAAAAACGGCACTGAAATCAGCGCCGTTTTATGAGTTATGACAATTTAAAAGTTAATCACGAATCACCAAAATCAATCCCAGCTTAAAATCACCTTACCGCATTGCCCACTTTCCATGATATCAAAGCCTTCTTGGAAGTCATCAATGTGCATGCGATGGGTGATGATTGGCGACAGATCAATACCGCTAATCAGCATTTGCTCCATCTGATACCACGTCTCCCACATCTCACGGCCATAAATACCTTTTAGGGTTAACGCTTTAAAAATAATCTTGCTCCAATCCACCGTGGTGGTGTTCGGTAAAATGCCCAACAGAGCAATTTTAGAGCCGTTATACATATTACTAATCATCGAATCAAAGGCCTGAGGCGAGCCTGACATCTCAAGCCCAATGTCAAAGCCATGCATTTTTAGCTCCTCGATAGCGCCTTCGATGGTTTCACCTTTGGCTGGGTTGATGGTCATCGTCGCGCCCATTTTTTTGGCAAGCTCCAGACGATAATCGCTAATATCGCTGACCACAATATTACGTGCTCCTGCAAAGCGGCAAATCGCCGTTGCCATTGACCCAATCAGACCTGCACCCGTAATTAGTACATCTTCACCGAGTACAGGGAAGGATAAGGCAGTATGAGTAGCATTACCAAAGGGGTCCATAATGGCCGCCATCTCATCGCTGATACGCTCATCGAGTTTGATGACATTATCGGCAGGTATCACCAAATATTCGGCAAACGCGCCATCGCGGTCAACGCCCACGCCTATGGTGTTTTCGCACACATGCAGCTTACCACGGCGGCAGTTACGGCAATGTCCACAAGCGATATGGCCTTCGCCTGTGACGCGGTCGCCCACTTCAAGATGCTTGACGCCATCGCCCATTTCACTAATGACACCGACATATTCATGTCCGATAATCATTGGCGTCTTGATGGTGTTTTGTGACCATTCATCCCACTTATAAATGTGCAAATCTGTCCCACAAATGGCGGTTTTTTTAATTTTTATTTTAACGTCATTAATACCGACTGTCGGCTCTGGCATGTCTTGCATCCATATGCCTTTTTTTGCATGAGCTTTCACCAGTGCTTTCATATTTTTCTCTTATTTCTGTACGTTGCATTTTATTGTTAAATCTAGATAAATACCGAACGGCGCTTAATCAATCACCTTCATTTGCTTGGCGACTTTAATAAAGGCGGCGATACACTGATCGAGCTGCTCGCGCGTATGGGCAGCAGAGAGCTGCACACGAATACGAGCCTCATTTTTGGGTACGACAGGATAGAAGAAGCCAATCACATAAATGCCTTCTTCAAGCAGTGCGTCGGCCATTTGTTGCGAGACATTGGCGTCATAAAGCATCACTGCACAAATGGCCGATTCGGTGGGCTTGATATCGAAGCCTGCATCTTGCATTTGCTTAACAAAATAGCCGGTATTTTCATGCAGTTTGTCTTGTAGCGTATTGTCTTGCGACAGCATCTCAAACGCTTTTACCCCGGCGGCAGCCACCATAGGAGGAATGGAGTTGGAAAACAGATATGGGCGTGAGCGTTGACGGAGCATCTCAATGATCTCTTTTTTACCTGTGGTAAAGCCGCCAATCGCACCGCCAAATGCCTTGCCTAACGTACCCGTGATCAGCTCAACATCACCGCGTAGATCAAACAATTCAGTGACGCCGCCACCTGTGTGACCGACGACACCTGCTGAATGCGACTCATCAATCATCACCATGGCATCATATTTTTGTGCGAGCGCATAGATCTCATCCATTGGTGCTACGTTACCATCCATGGAAAACACACCATCGGTCACTATCAAACGAAAACGCTGTGCTTGCGCCGCTTGCAATTGCGTCTCTAAATCTTGCATATCCGCATTGGCATAGCGATAACGCGCGGCTTTACACAGGCGCACACCATCGATGATTGAGGCATGGTTTAACGAATCAGAAATAATGGCATCTTCGCTGGTCAGCAGTGGCTCAAAGGCACCGCCATTGGCATCGAAACAGGCTGCATACAGAATCGTATCTTCGGTATTAAAAAACTTAGAAATCGACGCCTCTAATTGCTTGTGCAAATCTTGCGTACCACAAATAAAACGTACCGATGACATACCATATCCTGAGTTTTCAATGGCACTGATAGCCGCTTTTTTAATCTCAGGATGGTCAGACAAGCCAAGGTAGTTATTGGCACAGAAATTAAGCATCTCACGGCCATCAGTGATTTTAATCATGGCATTTTGCGGTGAGGTGATAATACGCTCGTTTTTATATAATCCTGCTTCGCGTATGTCGCTGATTTCTTGTTGTAGATGTTTTTGAAAGGCTTGATACATAAGTATTCCTTTTTCAATATTATTAGAGTCTGCATTGATGATGTAGATATTAGTAGTGCAGATATTAGGACGGCTAATGGGAACAAACGATCAACGCCACGCCTCATCTTATCTTTGAGTCAAACCAACGATATGGTGCAAGCAGTGATGCTATCTATAATCCCGTAAGCGCTAATTTTATCATTAGCTCATCGCAATAAGTAGCCCCGACAAAAATCCTATGTTGAGTAGCTGTAAACTTGCTTTGATATAGATACTTTTGCGTAAAGTGTGATGCGATTAAAGGAAATTATGCGCAAGCAATGTCTTATTAATGAAAGCATAAAATACAAGATAAAGAGGGACGCCAATCACCATGCCAATGATATAGTTAGGTCGCTATAAAAGGGATACAGATAGACTGGTATAAATTTTTCGCAGCCTCTGTCGGCGTAGGCACAGCAAGCAAGTAAAATTTATACCAGTCTAGTGCATTTATATAATGCATCTGTTTCATTCAGCGTTGACTACAGAAGGTATTGACGGGTAGATGGCTATTCATTCTTCGAGCTATCAGGAGTCTCACCTTGCGCCTTAGCCACCAACTCATGAATCTTCGCGCTTTCCTTGAGCACACACGCGTCATAAGCTGAGAGTGATTGCGACTCTTTTTCTTTTTGTAACTCTTGCTCTTGCTTAGCTTTTTCTTCTAGGTGTTTTTGCAGCTCATCTTGCTCATCTTTTTGAAAATTGCTCATGGTTTATTTCTCCTAATATTTTATAGGTTAATAAAAATCATCTCGGCCCGCATATTTCATATTTAGTGCCTGCAATATCGCATAGGTCTCGCTATCCATCACACCCGTTGGCTGCTGCGGTCTGAAATGCAATTGAAACGCATAGATCACATCACGGCTTGCTTTGTCCCACTCATCGCTATTATTGATCTGATAGCCGTATTTTCGGAATTCCTGCTTGATCTCCTGCACACTTGGCGCGACCAAGGTACGACGATTCATAAATTCTTGCTTGTCCGCCTCGTCATACCAAGCGCCGATACCGTAATCTTTGTATAAGCGCTCCCAAGGGAATTTCGCACCGGGGTCTATCTTGCGTGACGGTGCCATGTCTGAGTGACCAATGATATTTTTTGGTGAGATGTCGTAGCGCGTTGCAATGTCTTGCACCAGTTGGGCGACTTTTTTGATCTGTAATTCGTCAAATCCGACATAATGTTCGTATGGGTGGTAGGCGAGCGTGCCGTTTTTAAGAGCATCTCGATAGTCAGGGTTGATACCTGCATTGACGATCTCGATGCCGATAGACGTATCATTTAAGATGGTTCTACCTGAAAACCCACCATCGCCTGCGTGCCACGCTCGCTCGCTTTCTGGTACGAGGTTATAGATTTTATCGTCTTCATTGGACAAGATAAGGTAATGCGCACTCACGTTGCCCGTGGTCAGTGTCTTTATCGAACGCTCATTATCCGAGACCGTATAATGCAGGACGATGAATTTGATGCGCTGGCTTTTGCCAGTCGCTTGGTAGGTGTCGCTATCTACGATATAGCTTTTGGTCGTTGCTACTTGCGGAGCCGTTGTCACGCAACCAACCAAAGAAAGTGCTAATCCACAGGCCAATGCCGTCGATATAATATTTTTTGTCATTAAATGCTCTGTGTGGGAGTACTAAGATATTAATTGAAAATGCACTAATCTATAGTGACGTACGTTTATTTAAAAAAATTCATGAACTTTAATTATAGCTATGTTTTGGTTTGGGTCTTCTTGTAGAGAAACATCAAGACCGTTTGCAACATCCAGACCACACTTATTTTCATCATTGATTAAAAAAAATTCTTCACCCGTTGTACTTCTTTCAAGTACACCAAACTCAGAGACATGCTTTAATTTGTCTCCAAGACCGTATTTTCCATATATCTTACCTTGATACTGACTTGGCTTTCTTGTGATATAAACTATGATACAGTCCAATATCATTTGTTCATTGAAAGATAACTTCATTAACAAATCCGTATCAACAGCATCGACTTTATCACTACTATAAATATCGAAACTGTCACCATTATCTCTGATATGAAAAGTATTATTATCTGATTTTCTTAAAATAGCTTTTATATCTTGATGGCTATATTTTGAAATTTCTAAACTAGCAATACTTTTGCCTGGGATAATATCCGCATACCAGTCTATTTCATACTTACCCATCTCTTACTCACTTAAAATATTGAATCGCTTTAAAGAACCTTCTTAGCCAACACCTTTTTCCAACTGTCCTCCAAACAATCAATCTTAAGCCACGGCTCAATGATGTTAGCATCAAACTTTTCTTTACTATTCGCCAGTTGCCACAGTGTCTCAAGCGTGGCAAACGGATAGGGACGTTCAATCAAATACACAGGTAAATCGGCATCGATTAATCCGTCACGCACCACTTCAAAGTACCAACCCGAGATACCTTGTTTACTGACCCAAGCTGCAATATTGGGCACTTTAGTGAATTGTCCAATTTGATCATTGATCTTGTAGCACGGACGACGCGGTTGGACGATACGCAGCTGCACACTGTCACTGTCTGCCACTTGGTCGAAATCATACTGCCCATAATGATAGACATCACCAATACAAACGGTAGACTCGTCCATTTCAGGCATACCATTGACCGCTTCGGTGGTGAGATTTTCGCCCAATGTACCGACGCGCACTTTTAAACCAAATTCTGCGTTGATCTTGTCATAAGTCGCGATGGGTAATTGATGCACTGCTTTTAAGGCGCCGCCATGATGCTTACGCTCGGCTTGCTCATCGGTGGTCAAACCCATGAAGTTGACAGCGACAGGGGCTTTGATCGGCGCTTTGTCAATGGCGCTCATTTGCTCACGAGTGAACGGCATCGCTTTGCCAGCACGCACGCAGGTCAAATTGGCGATGTGAAGTGGCAGGGCAGTATTGAAGGTAGGTTCGACGTGTTTTTGTATGGCTGTTTCGGCGGGTTTTATGCTCATTGGGTTTCCTAATGGCGGGTCATTTTTTAGGCAAATGTAGTGAGTTCAATATAAAAATGAGTCAGCGGAACTGAAATGCTTATCTTTAAACGAGAAGTTTCGCCGCCTTTGTCTGCGAAAGCACAGCAAACCAGAAAAACTTATACCAGTTCAGCGTTGGAATATCATGTATCGGTTTTATTTAGAATCGACTTTACAATGTAATGATTGCCCTTATCTTATCGCAATCATGGACAGCTTTCAGCTTATTTATACCGCGCATATTTATCAACATTCAGACATAAAAAAAGACCAGAATGGGTATCTGGTCTTTTGATTTTATGCGTTGCAAGTCTAT
Organism: Psychrobacter sp. AOP22-C1-C5; assembly: GCF_052378885.1. Lineage (NCBI taxonomy): Bacteria > Pseudomonadati > Pseudomonadota > Gammaproteobacteria > Moraxellales > Moraxellaceae > Psychrobacter > Psychrobacter sp. AOP22-C1-C5. Next base: position 259,498 of record NZ_JBQSYC010000003.1, read on the forward strand.
ACGTGCATCGCACTCAATAGTCTTATTTGTTTTTGTTGCGACGACCTGCGGTTTTCTTTTCGCGCGGGGTAGCAACCAGCTCAGCCAACTGCTCAGGTGATGACCATAGGCCTTCTAGGTCATAGAACTCGCGCGCTTGTGGCGTCATCATATGGACGACAACAGCGCCCAAATCGATCAACGTCCAGTCAGAGTCAATCCCGCCTTCACGGCCAAGTGGCATAAAGCCGCCTTGCTTGGCTTCAGCGCCGACACTGTCAGCCATCGCGCGCACATGGCGCTTTGAGGTACCGTCAGCGATAACGATGCGTTCCGTGACGTCAGTCAAGTCTTCTACATTTAATACAGTGATGTTCTTAGCTTTCATATCTTCTAGCGCGCTTTGGACAAGGTTTAAGCACACTGTTAAGCGTTCTTCGGTCATGGTATTGGTCATAAATTTTAATCTCTTGAATCGTAAATATATAAAATAAAAAGGTAAAGCATCAATCTGAATTGTCTAACTGACCGGATATCGCCAGTCACGTATAAAGACAAAAAGGATAAAATGACATAGATAAGGCGATTTTAACGGAATTGAGCAGCAGAATATAGCTGATGGGCAATAATATAGTGATAAACAGCAGGATTTAGCCATTTAGCGAATGAATTGGATGTAGTATTGCTAATGATAGCATTTATTGGCGTTACAGAGGTAATTTGAGTTTTTGTCGAAGGCATTATATTCGACCAGTTTTTCGTTGACTGTAACTGTTGGCGTATTTGAGTACTCGACACCGCTACTACGGGGCAATGGTCTATGTAAATATGGCCTTTATTGGCACTTTTCAAGGCGTTGCTATCGGTCAGTGTTCGAGAAGTGGGTAAGAGCAATGCCGTCGGTGAACTGACGATTAACTTTTGCAACGGCATAGGTAGCTGAGCCTGTAGCGCAAACGTATTCTGCTTCGTTAAATCTTCCTCAACCAGGATATCTGCTCTCAAATCGTTATAAGTGTCAGATATGCTATTCATGCCATGACGACTAAAAATCCAAAGATTGACATAATCCGTCAGTTTGAGTCCATCCTTCCATTGACCCAAACTACGCGCGCTATCCATACCCATGATAAATATCAGACTGTCATTGGGGTAGCGCTGTCTTAATGTGCGCACACTATCGATAGTATAGACAGGTGGCGCTTGCCACAGCTCAAGCTCATCGATCTGTAGCGGCGTATTTTGTGTCGCAAGTTTTAGCATCGATAAGCGATGTTCGGGATCGGTACTGCGCGTTTTAAAGGGTGAGCGAGCGTTTGGCAATAATGACACATGCAGATCGCGTTGTTGCTGCTCCGCTATCGGTAATAAATGTTGATAGACGACCATTGCCATTTGCAAATGACCTTTATGCACGGGGTCAAATGAGCCACCAAGATATGCGCGGATGGCTGGTGCAGCTTTTAGGTCGTGAGGCGCAATGGCATTATTTGGCATAAATAAGTGGACAAAGAGTAGGGTGAAAAGGACTATTGTAGAGGGTGAGTGGGCACCTGTCATCAAAAGCCCTCGCAAGTCATGAAAAACAATCAATAAAAAACCGACCATCATGACGACAGTCGGTAATATCAAGCCTAGTTTTTAATTAGTCTGATAAGGTTAAAAGTGACAAGGTTAAAAGTGATAAGACGCCACTGAGATGGATTTTTCGAAGCCTCTGTCACGCTTGCGAACAGCCAGCGAGAAAATTCATCTCAGTAGAACAGCGTTATGCTATGCATCACTCTTATTTATCATTGACCAGACAGCAATTTAACTATAGTAATTAAATTTCATCGCTATAAGCTTGGATGGCTGTGAGTGCGATGGTATAGATAATATCATCGACCAGTGCGCCACGTGACAAGTCATTTACTGGCTTATTCAAGCCTTGTAGCATCGGCCCAACACTGACGACGTTGGCACTACGTTGCACTGCTTTATAAGTGGTGTTACCCGTGTTGAGATCTGGGAAGATGAAGACATTGGCTTGTCCCGCAACCGGAGAGTCAGGCGCTTTTTGTTTACCAACGCTCATGACTGAGGCCGCGTCATACTGTAGCGGGCCATCGACCTTTAGGTCGGGCGCGCGCTCACGAACGATTTGGGTCGCACGCGTGACTTTTTCGACATCTGCGCCTGCGCCCGATGAGCCAGTAGAGTAGCTAATCATCGCAACTTTTGGATCAATACCGAAGGCGGCGGCAGATTGCGCCGATTGAATGGCAATCTCGGCTAACTCTTCTGCCGTTGGGTCAGGGTTGATGGCACAGTCACCATAGACAACTACTTGCTCAGGCAACAGCATAAAGAAGACAGACGATACCAAAGAGTACTGCGGTGCGGTCTTAATCAACTGAAACGCTGGGCGCACGGTGTTGGCAGTGGTATGAATTGCACCAGAGACCAAGCCATCGACTTCGTCCATTTGCAGCATGGTCGTACCCAAATACACGGTGTCTTTTAAATATTCAGCTGCGACGTCTTCGCTGGTTTTGCCCTTACGGCGCTCAACGACGGCAGCGATATATTTGCTCATATCCAGGCTATCAGGGTCGATGATTTCTAGACCGTCTGGAATGATTAAGTCACGGTTTTTGGCAACTTGTTCCACTTCACTACGTTTTGCGAGCAGTACACAGTTGGCGATACCGCGGCTTTGGCAGATACAGGCGGCTTCGACTGTACGCGGTTCAGAGCCTTCTGGTAACACGATGCGTTTCTTGGCATTTTGCGCTTTTTTGACCACTTGATGACGGAAGGCAGAAGGAGACAAACGGCGCTCATAATCGCGACTGAAATACTCTTTGATCCAGTCTAAGTTTAAGTGGGCAGCCACATAACGCGCCACTTCTTCAGCACGTTCTGTGTCATCTCTTGGAATCTCAGCACTCATATGTACCAAGCTTTGTACGGTCTCGTAACTGTCGCTTCCGACACTCATGACAGGGATGCCTGTTTTGAGTGCGGATTGCCACAGCTCAGCGACTGTCGCACTTGGCTTAACGCCGCCAGTTAAGACTAAACCTGCCAGCGGAATACCATTGATGCAGGCCAATCCAGCAGCGAGTAGCAAGTCATCACGATCACCAGGAACGACGATCAATGTGCCGCGTTTGAACACTTCATCAACGCGTGCAACGGACCGCGCCGTCAAACTAATACGGCTGATACGACGCGTTTTGGCCTCGCCCACATTGAGCCATTCGGCATCCAGCTCAGTGGCAATATCCCAAGTACGAGGTACGGATAGCGAGTCGCTAAAAGGTACGACACCAATTAAACGAAAGGCGTCTGTATCAAAATGCGGGGACAGACGTTGCATCTCCTGCATGAACGAGTCATCCAAGCTGACGACGGCTTCACCCGGTGCCACAGGTTGGGTCTCAAAAGTATTGGGTACATCTTGAACCCGCATCAAGATCACGCCTAGCGTACGAGCTGTGGCAATACCACCAAACTCACGAGCGTGAACGTCAAGTTTGTCCGCCAAATAGGCAGGTTTGCTGGTATCAGCGGTACTAACAAAGATAATTTTGGCATCCAATGCATGAGCAATGGCACGGTTGATTTGTGAGGCATAAGACGTCTCAGTGGTCGGTACCAGTCCCTCACAGATGATGACATCATGACCCTCACCGATAGTATGATAATTGACGACCACTTCTTCCATCAGGTCATCAAGGTTGCCATCACCAATCATACGCTCAACGCGTTGACGACTGATGGATTTGGGCGGCGTTAGACCAAAAGCATGCATAGCCAAGGCGCTTGAGCTGTCCAAACTACGCTGCTTATCTAAGGTGTCGTCTTGTAAAAAAGGCTTCATAAAGCCGGCTTTGATACCATTGTAGTCAAAGGCACGGATCAATCCGAGCGCAGCTGACGTGACACCGATACCGCGGCTGATGGGAACAAGTAAAATCGTTTGCATAATGTATCCTACGGTTTATTATATTTTTAAGGCTCAATTCATCCTTGCTGAAATGAGTAAAACATTGCACTTCTTATACTTGATTGATAAGAAGTACGAGACTTCAAAAGCAGTGGAAAACGACGAAAATCCGTTGCGCTTAGACCAAGCCTAAAGCTTCACGCGTTTCTTGCGCGATACGGCCTTCTTCATCGGTTGGGATGACCCACAGCTCAAGACTACTATCTTCGCCATGGAAGCTGCCTTCGTTACCTCTGACCAAGTTTGCGTTTTTGTCCGCATCCACTTTGATACCGAAATGACGCATCACTTCCAAAATACGAGCACGCGTGGTAACAGAGTTTTCACCAATACCACCAGTAAAGACGATACCCGTCAATTCAGGCAATGCACAGCTCAAGCTGGCAAGATATTTACCAACGCGGTAACAGAACATCTCGATAGCAAGCTCGGCTTCTTTATGACCTTCACTGGCGGCTTGTTCGATGGTACGCAAGTCATTAGATAAGCCAGAAATACCAAGTAAGCCGCTTTCCTTATTGAGCATGGTATCGATGTCTTCTAAGCTCATACCAAGCTGGCGCTTTAGATGGATATGTAGGCTTGGATCAACATCACCACTGCGCGTACCCATCATAAGGCCCTCAAGCGGTGTCAAACCCATGCTGGTATCGAGACTCTTACCATCATACACGGCAGTCGCTGAGCAACCATTACCCAAATGCGCCGTCAGCCAGCCATGTGTGCCGCTCGCGTCCGTGATTTCAGTTGCTCGCTCTGAAACGTAGGCATGAGACGTACCGTGGAAGCCATAACGGCGGATCTTGTGTTCTTCGTACAGGTTTTTTGGTAGGGGGTAGCGAAAGGCGACTGGTGGCATGGTTTGGTGAAAGGCGGTATCAAACACGACGACCTGCGGGATATCAGGATAAATGGCTTGAACTGCTTCAATACCCAAGGCGTTTGCCGGATTGTGTAGCGGAGCCAATACTTTTAGGCGTTTTACTTCATCAAGCACGTGATCGTCGACTCGAACGGCTTCTGAGTACTCACGGCCGCCATGTACCACGCGATGACCAACCGCGATAAAATGATATTGCTCTAACAACTCAAGAATTTTTTGTAGGGCGAGCTTATGACGGCCGCCTGGGATAGAAATTTCAAGCTTCTCGCCATTTAGCGTGGTGTGTTTGATACGAGCGGTATCGAGTCCTAAGTTTTCGGCAAGACCTGTGATGCGAGTGGCATTGTCATCGCTAATCAGCGCGTATTTGATGGAAGAAGAACCACAGTTGAGGACTAAGGTAGGGTTGGTCAGGGTTGATGTTTCAGTATTTTTGTCATCAAAAGTGGTGGTTAGGCTGGCGCTCATACTCTATCCTTAGATTATATTTTATAAGTGGATTCATAATTTATGAATACCGGTTAGATAAATAAAAACCAGCCCCATCCCTGCTGATATAAGCGGTGCAAGTATATTGCTGATTTTGATCTTGCTTGGGCTGGCATTACCGACCAATACCGGTTAAGGAGCATACTAGCGCCTTACGACAGCCACAAAGCTGACCATAATGTAACATATTTTTGTGGGCATACCACGATAACTATGAGGATTGACGCCCAAGATAGCGCCGCTTCGATTACAACTGTGCACCGATTGTGGCTAGGGCTTATCAGCGGAAAACGCAAAAAATGGTCGTCAATAAAAATTGTAAGAAAATTTTTCTAAACGAAGCCACACAGCTGTTCGACTATGACTACTATAAATAAAGATGAGTCACTATCGTTTCTCACATCGATGTATCAACCTTGGCAAGACTGGGATATTGCCTTTGCTAAATTTATTGGTCAGCAGTGTTCAGTAGGCGCACCGCTTTATGTAATAATGCTATTATTCAAAACAGCTATATCGCATGTTTTTTTAACATACTTACACCATCATCAGGTTACCTACTATATGCTTACTATTCGTCGCGCTTCAAAAACCAAGTACGCCACTGTTGCTAGCGCCGCTAGTGCCAGTCGCCGCGCCATCTCCACGCTCATTATCAGTAGTGCTGTGATGTTAGGTCTGTCAGGCTGCGGACAAAAAGGCGATTTGTATTTGGTAGACGCGGATAGCCAAACGGTTCAAAGTAGCACGGATATGTTAGAGAGTACCAGCCATCCACAAGATGCTGCCTTTTCTGGTATCAACGATGACAATGCGCAACAACCAGGCGATTTAGAACTGCCAGAACCTAGTAGCGATCCCAACGACTATTAGTAATTATTCCCATGCTTTATTTTCGAACTTGATACCTTGATTAAATTAGAGATGTTTATATGAGTCATTCTGAGTTACCAACTGGCGAATCCGTTACTGTTGAATCCGTATCCACCCAAACTGAGCAAGGGTTGTATGTCGACCCTCAAGCCTTAACCGCTCACTTGCCAGCGCTGCATTATCGTAATGATGCGCTACATATGGAGCAAGTCAGCGTTGATGCGTTGGTCAAACAGTACGGTACGCCATGTTATGTTTACTCAAAACAGGCGATATTAGACGTGTATCAAGCGTATACCGATAGCTTTGCCAGTCTCAATCATCAGATATGCTATGCAGTAAAGGCCAATTCTAATTTGGCCGTACTTGGTGTATTGGCACAAGCAGGTGCAGGATTCGATATTGTCTCACGCGGTGAGCTGATGCGCGTACTGGCTGCAGGCGGTGCAGCGTCACGCGTGGTGTTTTCAGGCGTTGGCAAGACTTATGGCGATATTGAGTATGCACTTACTCAAGGTATCGGCTGCTTTAACGTTGAGTCGATTAGTGAATTGGCTCTAATCAACGAGGTGGCAAAGACACTCGATAAGCCTGCGCCCATCTCATTACGTGTCAATCCAAACGTCGATGCCAAAACGCATCCGTACATCTCGACTGGTCTAAAAGACAATAAATTCGGTATTACCCATGAAGATGCGCTCGCGGTCTATCAGCAAGCAGCAGATTTATCTCATATTGATATCGTTGGCATTGATTGTCATATTGGCTCGCAGTTGACTGAGGTCGAGCCGTTTGTCGCAGCGTTAGACAAAGTGATTGAATTGATACATAGCTTGCGTGATAAGGGGATTGAGCTGCGCCACATTGATTTGGGCGGCGGTTTGGGTGTGCGTTATATCGATGAGACGCCCGTATCTATTGATGAGTTTGCGAGTGCGCTATTACCAAAATTAAGTGAGCTTGGCTTAACCGTGTTTTTTGAGCCGGGTCGCAGTATTGTCGCCAATGCGGGTATTCTACTGACCCAAGTCGACGTGCTAAAACCCACTGAGCACAAGAACTTCGCCATCGTCGATGCCGCGATGAATGACTTGATTCGTCCTGCATTGTATCAGGCAGAAATGGCAGTGATTCCAAGCGTATTACCTAACAATGGTAACGATACCGATGGTACAAAAGCATGGGATATCGTTGGCGCAATTTGTGAGACGGGTGATTTTTTGGCTAAAGACCGTCTCTTGTCCTTAGCTAAAGGGGATACGTTGGCAATCACTGGTGCTGGTGCTTACGGGTTTGCCATGAGTAGCAATTACAATTCGCGTCCGCGTGCCAGCGAGGTGATGGTGTCAGATGAGAATCATCAGCTGATTCGTAAGCGCGAGACTATTGAAGCGTTATACGCAGACGAAATATTGTGGCAGGGCTAAACTTTGACAAAGCCAAATAGCAAGTAGCCGCTCAAATCGCGTTGTGAAAAACCACCGAATTTATGAATAAAAACTACCCATTGTCATGCCGACAATGGGTTTTTTTATGGCAAGATTTGACCAAAATTGACGGGATAATATCTTTGCCAAAACATGAGTAGCAAGGATAGTAAAGATAAGCGCGTCCCTTAATAAAAAATGGGTTTAGCAGTGTCGATCCTAATTTTTGCGCGCAATACAGCGATTGCTATAACTAGACATTTGATAGCAGTGATTATTATGATTGTAACTAACAGCGTGCTAAGATAAGGCATACATAAAAATCGGATAGGATATCAAGGGTATGCTAATAGAATTCACTAAGATGCATGGTCTGGGCAATGATTTTATGGTCATTGATCTGGTGACCCAACGCTTAGAGTTAACCAAGGAGTTGGTGCAGTTGCTGGGAGATCGTCATTTAGGCATTGGCTTTGATCAGCTGCTCGTGGTTGAGCCACCGATGCGCCCTGACGTTGATTTTAGCTATCGTATTTTTAATACTGATGGCACAGAGGTTGAGCAGTGTGGCAATGGTGCACGTTGCTTTGCACGTTTTGTCCAAGCGCGTAAACTGTCATTTAAGCAGCGCCTACGTGTCGAGACGGCAAGTGGTATTATCTCGTTGACCACTGACCGTTATGGTTGGGTAGAGGTCGATATGGGTAAGCCGAAGTTTGAGCCAGACGAAATTCCATTTACGCCACGAGCTACTACTAAAATTCAAAATGCCTATCATTTGGATGTAAATGGGACACCTGTGCAACTTTATGTCGCCAATATGGGTAATCCACACGCGGTGATCAAAGTTGATAATGTACTCGACGCAGAAGTTGAAACGTTGGGCAAAGCCATCGAATCGCATCCTGCTTTTCCAGATCGTGTCAATGTTGGGTTTATGCAAGTGATGAACCAGCGTCACATTCGCTTGCGTGTGTATGAGCGCGGTGTTGGTGAGACACAAGCTTGCGGAACAGGTGCTTGTGCAGCCGTTGCTGTTGGTATACGTGAAGGCTGGTTGGATGAAGGTGAAGATGTGCGCGCGCAGCTCTATGGCGGGAGTATGATTATCAAATGGCAGCCGGGATATTCGGTCATGATGACGGGTCCAACTGCGTTTGTCTACGAAGGTGTGTTTAGTCCCGATGGTTTGATGGCGCAAGCAGGCATCAAGCCTGGGCCAGAAAGCTAAGGGTGCGCTCTCATTGAGGTTTGTTCTAATATGATTGTGTCTAATAGTACGGTGGATAATGACAGTCAGTCTATAGAGCCAAAATCATGGCTATCGGCTAAGCTTGCTGCCACAGTAGAGTCGGATGATGTGCTACAAGAGTTGCTATCGCCTGTTCATCGTTGGCTAAACACCTTGTCTGTGCGCAATCATTCAGAGCACACCTTGACGGCGTATTTTGCGGGACTAAACCAGTTGGCGCTGTTTTTGCGTGGTAAACGCTTGTCATGGACGCGCTGTGACAAACGTCAGTTGGCTCAACATATTAGCCAGCGTCTAGATGAGGATAAGCTGGCGCTGGCGAGCGTGCAGCAAGAGCTATCCGCTATCCGCCATTTTTATGGTTGGTTGATTGAAGAGGGCTTAGCGCGTATCAACCCAACGACTGGCTATCAGTTAAAGCGTAGTCCCAGACCATTACCGTCTATTGCAGATGTGGATTTATTGACACAGCTTCTTGATCAGGCTATACCTGATACACCAGAACAGGCTCGCTTATGGTTGCGTGATAAAGCTATGTTTGAATTGCTTTATAGCAGTGGCTTGCGGGTTGGGGAGCTGGTCGCGCTGGATATGACAGATGTGGACTTGTCAGACTTGCGGGTGCGAGTGACGGGTAAAGGAAACAAGACGCGCTTGGTGCCATTGGGAGCGAAAGCGGCAGAGGCAATTAGGCGCTATCTACCGCACCGTGATTTGTGGGTAGAGCAGCAAGACCGAGCGCTTTTTATCAGTGAAAAACTGGGCACACGTTTATCCACCCGCGCAGTGCAACAGCGCTTAAAGGTGGCTGCGACCCGCGCAGGCATCGCGCAAAACCTGTATCCGCATCTACTGCGCCATTGTTTTGCGTCCCACATGCTCTCAGGCAGTGGTGACTTGCGCGCCGTGCAAGAAATGCTCGGGCATAGCGACATCAGTACCACGCAAATTTATACGCATGTCGATTTTGCTAAATTGACGCAAGTCTATGACCGTGCTCATCCGCGAGCGACTCACGCGCAGAGTGAGAGCGACGCTCTTTAAACGCTAAACCTTATTTTAATCGCTCGTTACAATAGTCGTTCTTTCTTTTTTAGAGCTAATCATATCTTACGCCAAACGATGACAGTCAAAAATGGGCATTTTTTGGCGACCTTGCTTTTGAAATTGCCTGTCTAATGATGCCATGACAAGTGCGTAATTTTTGTCTGTTTCGCTGGCAGCTGTGTTATTGAGCGTACTGTCATCATAGCTATTGATAACTGTACCATCATAAGCGGTAATCGCTGTGTGTCCCCATGTCTGACGGATGTTGCCGTCTTTATACACATGATCGCCGCCTTGCGCTGCGCCAATCACCATACATTGACTGTCCAATGCACGTGCGCGCAGTAAGAGTGACCAATGGGCCTGACCTGTTAGATAGGTAAAGGCAGAAGGCGCGCTCAATATATCTGCCCCTGCTTGCCGCAAACGCTGTGCCAATGCTGGAAAGCGCAAGTCAAAGCATACCATCATCCCCAGCTGATACACTGCATCATCCGTTTCAATCGGTGCCACCACAGTTTGCGTGCCCGGCTCAAAAGTCGCCGCTTCATTATAATTGCCTTGCTTATCTGCCACTGTCGCTGTGAATAAATGGATCTTGTCATAGCGCGCAACCCGCGTGCCATCAGGAGCAAATAGCTGACTAACTTGTCGCAATCTGTCATTAGGCACGCTCATACCATCAGGGCGATAAGGACAGGGAAGTGAGCCTACAAGGACATGAATGCCATGCGTGTTTGCATAGCCTGCTATCGTTGCTGATAAGTCATCGAAGCGCTCGGCGGTAGCAAATTGCTCGCCCATGCTACAGCAATTTTCTGGTAAAACCGCAAGCTTAGCGCCTTGCGTACGGGCATTGATAATCGCCGCTTCTATATCTGCTAAGTTTTTGTCTATGTCTTGCTGACTGTTCATTTGAATGGCAGCGGTGGTAAATTGGGGCATATCGGCTTTGTCATTCATAATAAGATTCTCAGTTAAGGTTAAGACTGGCTCAATGGGTTTGAATATTTTTGCGTTTTCTATCTTGTGACACTTCTTATAAATTTTTAAAATTGTGGGTAAACTTTTATAGGAATGCTTGCTTGATGGATGGCAAAATACACCAATTAATAAAGTTTTGTAGAGGGCAAATCACAAGCGTATCTGCGCCGAATATAAATTATCATAGCAAAATTGCGGTAAAAAATGCTATCGTCGTGTCCTGATAAGGTTAAATGCCCTTAACTGACTACGTGTATCCAATATCATCACCGGAGTGTAATAAGTCACTTATGAGTATGTCGTTCGGATTGGCGACCACGCTAAGTACCTCACAAAAACTGACCCCGCAGATGCAGCAGGCCATTAAATTGTTGCAGCTCTCAAGTCTTGAGCTTGCGCAAGAGGTACAGGCCAAGCTGGATAGCAATCCGTTATTAGAACGTATTGAGGAAGAAGAAGAATACGGCATTGATGATAGGGCAGAGGGACTAAATGATTCTTTGACGCTTGATAGTTGGAACCAAAGCACAGGCGTTGACACATTCAATACATCATCTGAATATGATGATGACTTTAGGGATAGCTTAGATAAGTTGCAGCAAACGAGTATTGATGATGGGGCGATGGACAGTTATGTGACCGATCGCGATGATGACAGTCATTTTGACAGTGATAATTTTGACCACAGTGACTTTGATGGCAGCAACCATGCAACGGCTGCCACAAGTTCAGCCAGCCATAAAAGTGACGACGACTTTGACCCTTATCAAGGTGGCACTGCTGCTACCATTCAGGATCACGTGCGCTGGCAGTTAAACTTTAAACGGCTTTCAGAAGCGGACACGCTAATCGCGACCTATCTAATGGACTCTATGGATGATATGGGGTTTGTGCGGCTTGATATTGACGAGCTGCTACAGAGCTTCGATACCATGGCAAGCTTTTATCAGTGGGATGAGCGCGTTGAGCACGATGAAGTGATGGCTGTGCTCCGTATCATTCAGTCTTGCGATCCGCTGGGTGTGGGTGCGCGCAATTTGAATGAATGCCTTGCCATTCAGTTGTCCAAACTGAGCGCTGATACTGAATATCTAAAAGAAGCCAAAGCGTTACTATCAGCAAGTGAGCATCTAGTCAGCAACAATATCAAAGCCCTTACTGAGCGCACCGGACTTGCCGCAAGCGACATCACACCAGCCCTTACGCTATTGCGCACCTTAAACCCGTCACCTGGACTGCTGTTTCAGAGTAATCAACCAGATTATGCTCGCCCGACACCCAGCTATGATATCCCTGATGTGCTGGTTACCCCTGCTCGTCGTCATAAGAGCAACGTGCATTCAGACATAGAGACACAGGATGAAGGCTGGCATGTCCGTCTTAATCCTGACACCTTACCAAAGCTGCGAGTCAATCAAGAGTATGCCAATTTGGTCAAACGCGGCGATGACAGTCCTGACAATCAATACTTACGTGAGAACCTCACCGATGCGAGATTGTTTATTCGTAGTATCGAAGAGCGCAATCAAAACTTATTAAAGGTGGCGACCAGCATCGTACGTTATCAGCAGGAGTTTTTACAGCATGGTGCTACTGCTATGCAGCCGCTTATCTTAAAAGTGATTGCAGAAGAAGTGGAGTTGCACGAATCCACGGTTTCACGACTGACGACCAGTAAGACTATTTTGACGCCACAAGGATTGTTTTCGCTCAAGCATTTCTTTTCATCGCATGTCAGCAGTACAGATGGCGATATCTCATCAACCGCGATTAGCGCTATGATTAAACAGCTGATCTCAGATGAAGATCCCAAAAAGCCATTGTCAGACAGCCGTATAAAGGACTTTTTATTAGCAGAGGGTATCGATATCGCGAGAAGAACAGTGGCCAAATACCGAGAAGCCATGAATATCGGTTCATCTACCCAGCGGAAACAGAAATATTGACATGTATAAAATGAACGACAACAGTAAAGCTTAACAGATGATAGTAATACGTTTATCTAAATATAAAAAATAAAATTTTTTGATTATATAGAAACATTGAGGAAACAACATTACTTATTACATTTAATTACAATATACTGTCTTGCTACTATTCGAGTTTCATGACAAATTAGAGCCATACCAACAACGAACTTTCAAGTATAGAGGTATATTAATAAGAAAGCAGTGATAAAAGGATACGTCTGCTTTTTATTAAAAATGATTGGGTAGTCGTTGGTAAGGCAGGGTGATAAGAGCAAGAATGCTCATTCATCTGTTGATTGTAAGCAACAATGCAAGTAATAACAAAAGGACAATAATATGAATGTTTCTATCAGTGGTCACCATATCAGTGTTACCGAAGCTATGGACACAGCAGTTCGTGAAAAGCTTGTAAAAGTAGAACGACACTTTGATCAGATACAAAGTATTCAAGTGATCTTATCGTTAGACAATAGCGGCGCGAATGATGGCGGTCAAAAGACCCATAAAGCTGAAGCAATTATGCGAGTCTCAGGTCAAGAAATGTTTGTCCAAGCCTGTGAAGATGATATGTATAAAGCCATTAACGAGATGGCAGACAAGCTCGATAGACAAGTACGCAAGTATAAAACTCGCCAAGAGCGCAAGAAAACTCAAGGTGCAGGACGAGATCATCGCTACGAAGATCTTACAACTGACGATGTTGCATCGGTTGTTTAACTTTATTGAGGTTTGAGGCGTTTAACGTTATACAAATATTGGCTGATAGAATAATAAATGTACAAATAGCCTTATAGTTTAACGTTAGTGCTTCAAACCTTAATACATAAAAAAAGACCTCAAACGTACGAGACGTTGAGGTCTTTTTTATTATATGCTTTTTTACACCAATGTGTTTAAAACCAATTTTTATTTGAAACTAACCATTAGCCACCGCCAACCGCTTGCACTACCTCGATATTCATACCTTCAACGATACGTAATTGAGCAAGCTCACTCTTTGGCACCAGTTCTCCGTCGACTTCTACGGCATAACGACCTTGACTAAGACCAAGCTCATTGATGACCATTTGCACAGTTTGATGGGTCGTTTGTAAGTGTTTACCGTTCACGCTAATGTCACTCATGAAATATGCTCCTTAATAATTTGGTAGTCCTTGTTGGTAACTCATAATTATCATTAATTTAGCCTTATATCTAATCAATTGGCTGCTTAAGTAATTGGATATTAAGGGCTTGAATGACTCAAGCGAAAAGTCGATACGGCAAGCCAGAGCCAGCCGCCAATCATCAGCACACCGCCGATGGGTGTAATAGCGCCAAACCAGCGCGGTGCACCAAGCGTCATCGCATATAGGCTACCAGCAAATATAACAATACCAATTTGCAAAAGCCACGCCGTGGTTTGGGTAGCATAATTGAGTCGAATTAATAAACCTACCAATAGTAAGCCGAGCGCATGTACAAACAAGTAAAGGGTTGCCGTATGCCACCATTCGAGCTGCTGAGTGCTGACCATGGCTTTGAGACCATGGGCACCAAACGCGCCTAAAGCGACGGCGATAGCCAGATTGATGGCCGCAATACCTATCCAATTTAACATGGTAAAACTCATATGGTGTAAAGGCGATTGATAACCTAGCAATTAGTGAAAGTAGAATAGGGGTTACACAGTGAGTAAATAGCTAGCAACTGACTGTTATCAATTGCTATTTCAGATTATCATTGCTATTGAAGGTCATCTGGCAAAATCACACTATCAATGGTCATAGCATCACGAATTTTATCCATTGCGTTTTTTTCAATCTGTCGTACGCGCTCAGCTGAGATAGAGTAAACGGCTGCCAGCTCATGCAAGGTAGATTTTTGCTCAGAAAGCCAGCGCTGCTCGACGATATCACGTGAGCGATCGTCCAAAGTGCCCATGGCGGCTAGTAGGGCTGATGAGTTATTCTCTTCCCAATCCGCTTCTTCTAACTGCTCAGCTGGATCAATGCCGTCCTCTAAAAACAGCTGAGGCGCGTAACGGCCATCGTCATCATCGCTAGACTGTGCTTCGAACGAAGCATCATAAGACGTCAAGCGAGACTCCATCTCGAGCACTTGCTTGCGCGTAACATTTAAGTCAGCAGCAATTGCATCCGCTTCTTCTAACGTTAGCTGGTTGTTAGTCTTTTTGAGACTACGCAAATTAAAGAACAGTTTGCGATGCGCCTTGGTCGTCGCAACTTTGACAATACGCCAGTTACGAATGACGAACTCATGAATCTCAGCTTTAATCCAATGGACAGCAAAGGACACCAAACGTACTCCTTTGTTCGGATCAAAACGTTTTACCGCTTTCATTAGTCCCAAGTTGCCTTCTTGAATCAAATCCGCTTGCGGCAAACCATAGCCCGAATAACTGCGAGCAATGTGAATCACAAATCGTAGGTGCGACATGACAAGCAGACGCGCCGCTTCCACATCGCCTTCATCATAGTAGCGATGAGCGAGTTCTTGCTCTTGTACAGGTGTCAAAATTGGAATTTGATGGACGGTATTGATATAAGCACCCAGATTGACGCCTGGCGCTGACAAATGCGTGGGCATCGCAGGTACTAAATCACGAGTGCTGGTGTCACCAAGCGCGCTTGCATCATAAGGTGGTCGCTGGGCTGCAGCCTTTAATGCTGCATCGCGCGCTTCGTTTTTTATAGGAGCTGCGTTGTCTTTTTTACTCGTTTTCGCAGTATCAGTAGAAGTATTAGCCATATTCTTGACCTTGGTTAAATAGTGACGCAAATAGTCAGATAAAAATCTTTATAGTTCTAATTGTAAAGGATAGCAGCATTTAGTTGCTATCAGTTTTGGTAATGATGAAGTGATATATTGTATCGAAACGCTTTGACGACAGGGCATCAGATTGAGGCGGAGCTGTGCCCTTATTAACCGTCAGTGACAACTGATTCACAGCGCTTGTCTGCTGACTTTGTCGACAAAAAGCGGTGATGTCTGCTCGTGAATTAACGTCAGTTGCGACCACGTACAGTGACTCACCATTTGCAACATCGCGTAGTGCCACTTTGGCTTTTAATAGCGGCATAGGACAGGCAAGGCCTCGACCATCGACAAAACGTTTGATAGTGACTGTCGGTCGATCTGTATCGGCATCTAGAATTGAATCGCTATTATCCGCTCCTAATAACGCTAATAAAGTGTTGACCGTTTGCTGCTCAGCATCAGACAAAGCCGCTGACAAAGTGACAGAAGGAAGCATGCTTACGACGGATAACTGACTATCAGCAGACATAAAATAAACCTTATAAATATCAATCTGTTGGTATGTGTTACTATTTTAATTATCAATAGTTAGGTTTAAAATATCGCTATTCAGTATCGGTTAATGAATAGTGACGACTGAATGGTGATTTGAACGCATTACCATAACTTGTTACTCATTATACCAAATAGACCGTATGCAATTGCAGTTGAATATTATCAACGTAATATTCGGTTCATTAGAATTACAAGGCTATGTTTCACAATCATGACGTGTCGCTAGATTATTGGTAGTCCATTGCAGATGAGAATTGACCTTATATAAACAAGCTCGTATAGTCGAAGGAACGTTGTCATGACTTATATAAGATATGCTCTCATCCCACTATAACAGACGGTTAACACCTAATAGAGACCTCATGAACCCCTTAAATCCATACGTGATTATCAAACGTTCGTCAAAGGTGACAGTACCCTTATATAGTCGAAATATCCTCAGTCTATCTATCACAGGATCGAGCGCCATCAGGTTAGGAGTTTCAGCGATATTACTGGCGGCGACCACGGCGGCTAATAGTATTGATAATAGCCGACCTGCGCCATTCGTCGACAACTCATGGCAGTCCAAGGAATTGGAGTCATTAAGTTTACCCAATTTGCGCGGGCAGGGCTTGAGCTTTGATGAGCAATATCAAAATAAATTGCTTGGCGAATGGTCACTTCGAAACGTCAATGGTCGCGTCAAGATGGAGCATGATCCTTGGATTCATGAGGTCGTAAAAGACATGACGTGGCGCCTGAATGCGCAAGCACGGCAGCAAGCGCCAATGGGATTAGTGATTATCGATAGCCCTAGTATCAATGCCTTTGCAGCACCAGGCGGCGTCATTGGTATCAATACGGGGACGATATTGGCTGCCAAAAGCATGGATGAACTTGCCAGCGTGGTTGCCCATGAAGTCGCGCACATCAGCCAACGTCATTATGAAAGTGGGGCTGATGAACGCAAAAAAGCCTTACTGATGCAAGTAGGCGGTATGCTAGCGGCGATTGCAGCATCAGCCGTCGACGGTGATGCAGCGGCGGCAGTGATGATGGGCAGTCAAACCGCAACGATGAATAGCAGTATGGCCTTTAGTCGCAGTAATGAGCGCGAGGCTGATCGGGTCGGAATGCAGATCATGACCCAAGCCGGTTATGATCCAAGAGCCATGCCACGGTTTTTTGCGACAATGAATCAACAAAGCCAGTTGAATCAAGTCGAGAATCGGTTTTTACCAAGTTTTATACGCTCGCATCCATTGAGCACTGAGCGCCTAAGTGAGTCCCAAAGCCGCGCTCAGAGTTACCCACCTTTATCATTAAACCAGCAACAACGCTATCAAACGTTATTTGATCTGCTGTATTGGCGTGTACAAAGTACGGGTAAGCGTGCTTCTGAAACCACACTAACGGCGGCCGCCAAAAACGGTGTTGGTGCCAAATTGGCCTTGATGCATTGGTATGGTGAACAACAACGTTTTGAAGACGCCAACGACGTATTTGCAGAGATTACGGCATTGCCAGCAGCGCAGCGTCAAGGATTAGAGCCATTGCTATCGATTACTCAAAGCCAACTTTTGAGTGAACAAGGCAAATGGTCGCAAGCGGCAGAGATTCTGGAAAGTCAGCAGCGCGTTTATCCTGAGCGCCGTGATTTGCGATTATATTTGGCAAAAGCGCTTACCAATAGCAATCAGCCAATGAAGGCGCAGGCGTTACTCAAGCCGTTAACTGAGCAGCAGCCAAGTGACCGTTATGCTTGGCAAAGTTTGCAGTTGGCCAATGAAAATCTTGCCAAAAACACGACCTCAAAGCAGCTGGCCAACATTGCGACCATCAATGCACTGCGCTACCGCAGTCATGACCAGTTATGGAGTGGTCGCTACGAAAGTGCGCTCACGTCTCTCACACAAGCCAAACAGTTGGCAGAAAAACTACAAAATACCGAACAAGCCAATAGTGCTCGTCCGCTTTTGGCCAATATTAATGCAGAACTCAAAGCAGTAAAAACCGCCCAAGACTTTGAGCCTTAGGCGGTTATTCAGTGCAAAGCTTAATATAGGGCAGGCAGTAGAGGTTAGCCTTGGAGTGCATCTTTAACCAATTTAGAGATTAAAGCGGGATCCGCACGACCAGCCGTTTTGTTTTTTAGCACACCCATCACACTGCCCATATCACGCATTGACGTGGCGCCTTGTTCAGCGATTTCAGCATTGACTAGCGCACTGATTTCCTCATCACTCATTTGCTGCGGCATAAACTCATTGATGATATCAATCTCGAACTGCTCTTTGGCCGCTAAGTCATCACGGCTGTTTTCTGTAAAAATAGTCAGCGATTCATGACGCTGCTTTAGCTGCTTTTGTAGCACTTCTAAAACTTGCGCATCGTCGAGTTCTGTTTGACGGTCAATCTCAATTTGTTTGACGACTGATTGTACATTGCGCAAGACTTTCACACGCTCAAGCTCACGTGCTTTCATAGAAGTTTTGATGGTGTCTGACAACGTCTGTTTGAGTTGGCTCACTGTTATTATCCTTGTATGTTAAGTTTATTTATTGAATTTTTGGCTAAAATCCTGCTGATGCGGTTTTTGAAAACACTCATATTAGCAATAATAATAAAAATTGTAGCATAAAAAACGCCACTGATATCAATGGATAACAGTGGCGTTAGTGTAGAGCTGGTATGTGACTTATCGTATTAGCGATTAGTACATACGAGTCGTACGAATAGTTTCGCGTTGTAACTTTTTCTTATAACGCTTTACAGCAGCAGCTTTTTTACGCTTACGTACTTGCGTTGGTTTTTCATAAAACTCACGCTTACGCACGTCTGATAATACACCAGCTTTTTCACAAGCGCGCTTGAAACGACGGATAGCGATATCAACTGGTTCGTTTTCTTTAACCTTAACTGCAGGCATGAAGACTCCTTGATTAGGATGAGATATAAGGGCATTAGTTTGGCTGTGTATTAGTATTTAGCCGTAATATCTCAAGATTACAGGCATCAGCTCAAACTAGGATAATCTTGCGCATTAGCACAAGGGCAGGTATTTTAATAAAAAACACCAATAAAGTCAATGATTTTAATGGATTAATCCCTATTTATCATTAAGTTGCATGGAGCAACAGAGCGTCACGGTATAAGAGGGTAAAAACATCGATAGCCTTATATGAATAGTACGGACTTCTCAGTTTGCAAACATGACAGTCATCACAAAAATTCATGCTGATTGGACGGGATGGCGATAATAAAAAACCCCTACTGTCTATAACGGTTTGACCAGAGTTTGTGCTATGATATTTCTATACAGTAGTAAGCATATCAACCGTTTTATGTGCATTTTATTGAGGATGTTGGAATGAGAAAATCAGTACTAAATACGGCGCTAAGTAC
Source organism: Psychrobacter sp. AOP22-C1-C5 (assembly GCF_052378885.1). NCBI lineage: Bacteria > Pseudomonadati > Pseudomonadota > Gammaproteobacteria > Moraxellales > Moraxellaceae > Psychrobacter > Psychrobacter sp. AOP22-C1-C5. Next base: position 279,098 of record NZ_JBQSYC010000003.1, read on the forward strand.
CGCATTTATCGTCGCGCTTGGCTTTGGTATTAGCGCGTGTAGTGGTGACAAAGAAGGCGAACATGAGTCGCACGAAGTAATGGCAATAGATCGTGTGGATGAAGCCGCTGAGCTTGCTCGTGCAAACGCTCCTGAAGCCGAAAAGATGGATTTCCCAGAAACGGCGCCAATGCCAGCAGCTGAAGGTGATGCCGCAGCAGTAGACGGCGCAGCGACAACGGATGCAGCAGCAACAACTGGGGTCGCAACGACTGAAGCAACAGCAGCTGGTACCGATACCGCAGAAGCAGCTGCTACTGACAGTACAGATGCAGGCTTGGCAGGTGCTAGTGGCGATAGCACTGATACCGCAGCGACTAATGGAGCGGCTCCGCAGTAGGTACTTGATTGACCAAATAGAAGGCCAATATGTGGTACTTAGGCATTCGTGATATCTAAAAGGTGTGAGTAATAAACAAGCGTGATGAGTGTCTGCGCTGTCATAGGCAACAGCCCACATGAAATATCGAATAAAGGTGTCATCATGATGAAGAAACAACAGCGTACGAATAAACTCACACTATTTGCTATTGGTATGAGTGCATCATTAGCACTAAGCGCTTGCAGTGGTGATAAGACTTCTGAAGAGTCTGCCGCTGTCAATGAGCCTGCTGAGACAGCTGCAGTGGTAGAAGACGCACCAGTCGCTAAGTCTGAGGTTGCTAGCTCTGAACCTGAAACAGTGCCTACCGAAACAGCTGTCACTGCAAGCGCTACCGAGCAAGAAGTTGCCGCTGAGCCTGAGGTTTTGGCGGCAGATGCAGGTGCCAAACTGTATGAGTCCAATTGCAAAGTATGTCATGACGCCGGTCTGTTGAATGCGCCGAAATACGGTGATAAAGCGGCTTGGTCAGCACGTTTGGGCAAAGACAAAGAAACGCTATATACGCATTCTGCCAAAGGCTTCAATAAAATGCCGGCACAAGCAGTAGACGGTATCACTGAAGCGCAAGTGAAAGCGGCTGTTGACTATATACTTGCATCAGTAAGCTGATACGGTATATTAGAATATATCAGCCATTGAAATTTGTTAAACTGACCGTCATTGTGACTAACAACGACGGTTTTTTTCTACCCGTTTTTCTTGCTTGCTGTATCTCTTTTACATTGAATGAGCTATAGCAAACAGAGAACAGCATGAAAACAAAAGCATAAAGGCAAAAGTATGAAGGTATTGGGTTTAGAGACCTCTTGTGATGAGACAGGCTTGGCGATTTTTGATAGTGAGCAGATAGACCGCGACAATCAAGGTTTGCTCGGACAAGTATTGTATTCACAAATAGAGTTGCATGCGCTTTATGGTGGCGTGGTGCCTGAGCTTGCCAGTCGCGATCACATACGTAAGCTTGTGCCTCTGCTTAATGAGCTTTTGGCACAATGCGATATCCGCAAAGATGAGATTGATGCAATCGCCTATACCAAAGGCCCAGGGCTTATTGGTGCGTTGATGACAGGCGCGTTATTTGGTCGCAGCTTAGCTTATGGCTTAGATATTCCAGCAATTGGTATCCATCATATGGAAGGGCATCTATTGGCGCCGCTCATGGGCGCAAATCCGCCAGCGTTTCCTTTTGTCTCGCTATTGGTTTCTGGTGGTCATACTTTACTGATAGCCGCACGTGGTGTTGGGCAGTATGAAATATTGGGTGAGTCGATAGATGATGCAGCGGGTGAGTGCTTTGATAAGGCGGCTAAAATGCTGAGCTTACCGTATCCAGGGGGGCCTAATATCGCCAAATTGGCAGAGAATGGCAACCCAAATGCTTACGCACTACCAAGACCGATGCTACATCGCGGTTTGGACTTTTCTTTTAGTGGCATGAAAACAGCCGTACATAATCTTATCAAAGATACTGACGGCGCAGATAGCGACCCGCAAGTCCGCGCTGATATTGCTGCCAGCTTTCAGCATGCTGTGGTCGACACATTGGTGAAAAAGTGTGTCAAAGCACTCAAACAAGTAGAAATGAGCCGATTGGTGATTGCGGGCGGTGTCAGTGCCAACACCCATTTGCGTGAGACGTTAGAAGCTGAGTTGGCCAAAATAAACGCTACGGTCCATTATGCGCCCCCTGCTTTATGTACGGATAATGGCGCGATGATTGCATATGCGGGCTACGAGCGCTTGCAGGCTGGGCAGTCTGATGATTTGGCGGTCAGCTGCGTGCCTCGTTGGCCAATGACGGAATTGCCTGCGGTGTAATTTTTTTCTTCGTTATTGTATAGCCGATACTAAATAAAAAAATACATTATATGGCAACGCAGAACTGGTATAAATTTTTCTGGCTTGCTGTGTCTTGGCAAACAGAGGCTGCGAAACTTTTCGTTTAAAGATAAGCATACTAGTCCCACTGTATTACTTTTATACTGAACTTACTATATCCATTAACCTCTAGAGCTGAATTAAGGATAGTTTATGCAGTGGCTCGCCATTGGTCTAGGAGCAGCATTTGGCGCGTGCCTGCGTGCGTGGTTGTCGCGCTTTAATGCGCTACACAATTGGATACCACTTGGCACGTTGAGCGCAAATATTTTGGGCGGATTACTGATAGGACTGGCATTGGTATGGTTTGAGCGTGCGGGGAGTGGGTTGTCTGATAATGTTAGACTGTTTGTGATTACGGGGTTTTTGGGCGGACTCACTACCTTTAGTACGTTTAGTGCCGAGGTGTTTGGTTTTTTTCATGACGGGCGGTTGCTGGCAGGTTTGTCATTGATAGGGTTGCATGTTGGACTGACATTATTGGCAACAGCACTGGGTTTTTATTTCTTTAAGTGCGTGCTTTGAGCTTTTATCGATATCACCTGCTTAATTAGTGGTCTGATTTAAGTAGTTACTCGAATACAGTCTATTTTAAGTGGTCTATTAATAGGTTTGGAGGCGGAAATAATTGGTTCCGTTGGGGTATACCCAAATTGCTATTATCTTTTAAAAGAGCTACTCTGCAATATATTTGGGGCGGCTCAGTTTTTAGGTTGGTAATACTATTTGGTAGAGTTTTTGGACTGTAACGAATCTCACATTGGTTATTAAGTTCTAGGAAGAGATGCTCTAATAGAAAGGCAATATTATGAATTGTATAAATGAAATTTTAAGAGTGAGTAGTCAACTAGATATTAAAGTAACTTTAGTAGAAGAGGATAAGTCAAAACTTGTAATTAATAAAGTGATGCAAATATTTACTCCCCAAAAAATAACAGGACATTTAGCAATCTCTAATGATGAAGTTATAATTTTTCCAGTGGAAGACTATGAATTTATTTATTCAAATAGCCTACCAGAAAGTAAAGGATATATTTTTTTTGATCAACCATCTGAAACTGAAGGACAGGTTGTGATGATTGAGGATGTCAGGTTTTTATGTCGGATATTAGAAGAGTCTTTTGGTATGGAGTATTTTTTAGTAGACGAAGATTTTACTTATTTGATTGCTTTAAATTGGTATGTGATAGAAGGAGCAGGAAAAGCTGTAAACCTGTTATCTAATATTTAGTGCTTAGAGTGTAATTACCCATACTGTCAATGTTATAGCATTCAAATTTATACCTAATAATGGTAGTTCAACTCCTGTATAGCGCACCGAACACGTTCCCATAACAGACGTTATTAAATATAAGGCTTAGCAGTATGTTGAATATAAACGATGTTATTAAGGTATCAAAAAATATTCAAGACGATATCAGAGCAGGTCATTTGGGTACTGTAGTACATATTTTTGATCAAAATCCCCCTGTGTACTTAATTGAGTTTGTAGATGATGAAGGCCGTACAACTGAAATGGCATCTCTAAAAGAAGAAGACATGAGCCTTTATTGGGTTGCCAGCACTGAAACATATGTCGAATAGTTAACGGTGAATTGTCCTTACTATTAATGACGACGTAATAACCTAGTCAAAAAAACCATTAATACAGGCTTGTTAAGTACACTCAGATGTACATTGATTCAATATAAAAGCCTATACCCATAGTAATCACTTGGACTACAGCCAAAGGTTCAAGTCCTCACTAGGGAACCATCATTTACTTCAACGCCTCTCATAACGTAAGAAAGCGGACGATATTTCATAACCAAAAAATGTAATAAACAGTGGAGTATTAAACTGGCTTGACTATCCCTTCTAATAAATTGGCGAACCCTTGCATATAAGCTGTATCTTGACTAGATGTGCGCGTCGCAGCATACAGCTGACAATGTACGCCATTGCCCAATGACCGCGAGACGACCCAGCCTTTTTTCTCATATTCAGCCACTACCCAATCGGGCAGGGCAGCAACACCGCGCTCACTGGCAACCAATTGAATGAGCATTGCGGTCAATTCTGTCGTACGAATACTTTTGAATCTTACCTGCGCTGGCGTCATAAAATTGGCGATGATATCCAGACGCTTCGCTTCTACTGGATAGGCAATCAACGTCTCATTAGTCAAATCTTTGGGTTCAATAACATCATTTGCTGCCAAATCATGCGTTGGTGACAGCACCAAGCGACTCTCATACTCAAATAAAGGCTGATAACTGATACCATCTATCGGTAAGTTGCTGGTAGTAATCAACAGATCGATATCACCTTCCATCAACAAGTGATGTGGTTCAGGCTCAAAACCTGTGGCAAAATCTAACTCCACATCCGACCATTCGCGGCGATAGTGGTTGAGTATGGGCATGAGCCAGTCAAAACAACTGTGACACTCTGAGGCAAGGCGCAATCTGCCTGCTTGACCATGTGCCAAGCGTTTAAGGTTGGATTTGGTACGGGTCACTTGCGGTAGAATGCTGTCTGCCAATGCCAATACCGTCTTGCCTGCAGGCGTAAAAGTGAGCGGGCGTGTTCGGCGATTTACCAAACTGATGTCATAGTAATTCTCCAGCTCTTTTAACTGGTGTGAGACAGCAGAAGCAGTGACATGCAACTCATCGGCCGCCGCCGCGAGCGACCCATGCGCTCTTAGTGCCGTTAAGGTGTTGAGATGGCGAAGCTCTAGCATAAGACTACCTGACCACTAAGTTGATATAAATTCATTATAGTAAATATAACGCTGATTTTTGTTCAAATTTTATGGTCATTAAGCATTAAATGACTAGCGTCGACGTAATAAGAGCTGCGAGATGATGACTAATACTAAGGAGGCGACAAGTAGCAACGTACCAATGGCATTAACTTCTGGTTTGAGACCGACTCGTACCATAGAGTAGATGCGTAATGGTAAAATCTCATAACTAGGGCCTGTGACAAAGGTCGAAACCACTACATCATCCAATGATAAAGTGAACGCGAGCAACCAACCTGCCATCACCGCTGGCAAAATAACAGGAATCAATACCGTACGCACCATCGTTGATTCATTAGCTCCTAAGTCACGCGCCGCTTCCATCAAGCGCTCATCAAGACTACTCAAGCGGGCAAAAACAGTGATGACCACGAAGGGTAGGCAAAAGGTAATATGCGCCAATAGTAGCGAGACAAAACCCAATTGCAGACCGATCAATAAAAACAGTGCCAATAACGAAATAGCCAATACAATTTCAGGTGACATCATTAGCACAAATAGTAGCCCGTTCAGCAAGCCTTTACCGCGAAATTTGTAGCGATGTAGAGCAAGGGCAGTCAGTGTCCCAATCACGGTTGATACTGTTGCTGCGACCAACCCCAGCACAATAGAGTGCCAAAAAGCATCGAGCATCGCTTGGTTATTAAACAGCGATTCATACCACTTCAAGCTAAAACCGCCCCAGTTGTAGCCAATTTTCGATTTATTAAACGACATGACTACCAAGACGATAATGGGCAGATATAGCAACACATAAATCAGTCCAAGATAGCCTTTAGCTACGATGCTACCGATCTTGATAGAGCGTTTATGTTTAATGGGTGTACCGTTCGATGACTGGTTTAGTGAGCTATTAGACATTAGGCCACCTCATTAAAATCAGTTTTGCCGATACGGCGACTACTGGCGCGATAGGCGAGCAGTAGTATAGCCATCGCCACTGTCAATAATACACTGGCAGCAGCGCCAAATGGCCAATCCCTTGCATCCAAAAATTGGTTTTTGATGATATTACCCACCAATAGATTGCGCGAACCGCCCAAAATATCGGCCACATAGAACATACCCATTGCAGGTAATAATACCAACAGTACGCCTGAGATAATGCCAGGCGTCGTCAAGGGTAGCACCACATGCCAAAAAGTCTGCGTTTTTGAAGCGCCCAAATCTTGTGAGGCAAGCAGCATGTCATTGCGCAAATCGGTAAAGACGGCATATAGCGGCAACACCATAAAGGGAAACAATAAATAGGTAAGTCCAGCGATTACCGCGCCTTGCGTGTATAAAATATCGATGGGTGCATCGATGACCCCGATTGCTAATAAGGATTTATTAATCAAACCATTATTGGCAAACAGTAATTTGAGGGCATAAGTCCGGACTAAGGAGTTGGTCCAAAACGGTAGTATCAATAGCATCATCAAGAGTGGCTGCCAGCGCACTTTTGCTTTGGATACCAGCCATGCAAAAGGGTAACCCAGCAACAGACAAATAATCGTCGTGACGCTTGCCATCCAGAGTGAGTGGACAAACACCTCAAAATACAGCGGGTCCACTATGCGCACATAGCTATCGATATTGACAGGTAAGCTGATAAAGGCACTACTATCACGGGTCAAAAAACTGACCGCTATAACCAATATATTGGGCAGTAGCGCAAATATCAGTAACCAGCCCCAAATCAGCCAAAGGGTTGCCGTACGAAAAGGGCTTTTGTTACCTAAGCTAATACGGGCCATTAGCTGCCATCCTTTTGTACAGTAAGGTTTTGCTCAGCGTCACCTTTTACAGTGCTATCTTGTTTAGACGCAGAATCGTCTGGCAATACCCATTCCCAGCCATCGACCCATGAGACTTTAACCGCTTCATTTAACTTATAATCGAAGCTTGGGTCGTCTTCATCAAAAAACTCAGAGGCTTTAATAACATGGCCGTTTTCTAATTCAATAATAGAATCTAAAGTGCTGCCCTTATAGTTACTTTCAATGACGCGGCCTAGTAAGCCACTATGACTGGCGTCTTTGGGGTCGTAAACTCGCAAATCTTCGGGGCGGAGCAGCAGATTGACGATATCGCCCACTTGCACGTCATGGGCGAAATCTGGACGACGTAAGTTACGTAAAGTCGTGAGGCCTTCTTGTACTTGCGCTTCACAGACTTCAACCTCGATGCGTCCATTGGTTACTTTGCCATCACGGTCTGGCTGATTTGGATAGACTCCCTTGACTTCAGCTCTAAACAGATTGGTCTCACCGATGAACTTGGCAGTGAACAAGTTGGCAGGGGTTTCATAAATCTCAATTGGCGTACCGATTTGCTGAAACGTGCCGTCTTTCATTACCGCAATGCGATCTGACATGGAAAGCGCTTCTTCTTGATCATGAGTCACAAAGACAAAGGTAATACCCAGCTCACGTTGCAAGCGTTTTAGCTCCGATTGCATTTGCAAGCGTAGCTTATGATCGAGCGCGGATAACGGCTCATCAAGTAAAAGTAATTTGGGACGATTGATCACGGCACGTGCAATCGCAACGCGCTGCTGCTGACCGCCCGATAAATCTTGCGGTTTGCGGTTGGCCAAATGTTCTAGCTGTACCATAGCAAGCATTTCGCGCACGCGCGTTTGAATCTCATCTTTTGGGACTTTTTTAAGTTTTAGCCCATAAGCGACGTTTTGCGCGACGGTCATATGCGGAAACAAAGCATACTGCTGAAACACGGTATTGACCGGACGCTTATCAGCTGGCAATCCTGCCATCTGTGCGCCATCCAAATAGATGGCTCCAGCGTTCGGTTGCTCAAAGCCTGCAATTAAGCGCAATAATGTGGTCTTACCGCAGCCTGATGGACCAAGCAATGTCAAAAACTCACCATGCCTGATATCAAGGTTGATGTCGGTCAATACTTCAGTTTGGTCATAGATTTTTTTGAGACCAGTCAATTGTAATAACACAGAACTTGCGTCGGAGGGAGCATTGGCTTTGGGCGTGTCTAAAGGTGAGGTGGTCATAGTATTCGTTCCTAAGCAGCGAATATGCCAGTGCAGTTATTAAAATACATCGCTGTAATACAGGTGAGTGGTCTGAGCATAAGCGTGGTCGTCTGATTGTTGCGTATTATAACAAACCCTCGATATAAATCAGTGCAAGTTCGTTAAAGTTATGCGAACAGGGGCGCTGGATTGACGGTGTTATTCATGGTGCTTTTCGATTCTATCGACGTCGTTTGCGATTTTTTAATATCATTATGTTGTCCTATTGCCAATAGTTGGCTTTATATGCTGATATTAAAAAAATTTTTTTTGTCATTTTTTGACTCTTGTTGCGATACAATTAGGTCGTGGCTGAGCAGTACGATGAGCTTGTTTGCTTCATCAAAATTTGCGAAAAATTTAGCCAATACCTCTGTAAAAATGAAACTAAAACCATTCATAATTTTAATGATTTGATAATAAAGGATTTCCCATGCCCAATGACAAACGCCCACAAACTGGTCAAGAAGCTCTTGAGCTTTTAAAAGAAGGCAATGCACGCTACGTTGATAGTCTCACTAGCACCGATACATTGATGCAGCGCCGTCCAGAATTGGTCAGAGACCAAGACCCTTTGGCCATTATTTTGGGTTGTTCAGATGCACGAGTACCCGTTGAGATTGTATTTGATCAAGGGCTGGGCGATTTGTTCGTCATTCGGGTCGCAGGTAATATAGTGGCGCCCTCGCAGATCGGTTCGATTGAGTTTGCAGCCGAAAAGTTCGGAACCAAATTGGTGGTGGTGTTGGGGCATTCGCATTGCGGCGCTGTCACAGCTTGTGTAGAAACATTGATCAATCCTGAGCAAAATTATTCACCCAACTTGCAGTCAATCGTCGACCGTATCCGTCCAAGTGTTTATAACTTGCATGAACTGGCAACTGCCAATGGTCAAGACGTCGATGCAGACGAGCTGGTTGATCGCTCGATCCGTGCTAACGTACGCATGTCAGTCAGTCAACTAAAGCATGGCTCACGCGCGTTAGAGGATCTGACCAATAGTGGTCAATTGCTGGTCGTGGGCGCAGAGTATGATTTAGAGACAGGAAAAGTACGGTTTTTAGACAGCTAATTTGTATTCCTTATTTGCCCTAGTAGGTGTGTATTCTTACAAAACCCACTCAATTTTTTTGCCATTTTTGATTATGATGAGAGGGTTAAGCGAGTCACCACATGGGTTACTCGCTTGTTTTTAACCTTTGTATTTTGTAAAAAATAGGATAACTGTAATTATGTCCACTTCAGCCACTGACAATAATAATAAATCCCTCATCGCTCAGCCTACCAGCAGCGTACAGACAGAGGGCGTTCAATCAATCTCTACTCAGACGACAGGTTTTACGTTCAATCACACCATGCTACGAGTAAAAGATCCTGCCAAGTCGTTGGCGTTTTACACGGGTGTGCTTGGCATGACCTTACTTGCGGTAAAAAAGTTCCCTGAGATGGGTTTTGATTTATACTTTTTGGCCAAACTCACTGAGAGCGAGCGAGAAAACTTGCCTGAAGGCAACGACTTAGAAATATTTGCCTTTCGTCAGCGCGGTATTTTGGAGCTAACCCATAATTATGGCACCGAAACAAAAGCGGACTTTAGCTATCACGATGGCAATCAAGATCCACAAGGTTTTGGTCATATCTGCTTTAGTGTGCCAAATTTGGAAGAGGCCGTTGCTTGGTTTGATAAAAACGAAGTCGAGTTTAAAAAACGCCCCGAAGATGGCAAGATGAAAGGCATTGCTTTTATCAAAGACGTGGATGGCTACTGGATTGAGATCGTACAAGCGGAGCTAATGGGTTAAGTTAAAGAGACAAGCAGCCAAACAATAAAAGGAGTACCAGCGAAATGCCTACTACTGAGGCAGACACCACAGTAAGTGCTGAGGCAGCGCAATCGATACCGATGGATGTACTGACTTATCATAGCATCATTGATTCTGCCAATGAGATCATGATCGGCTTTATGCAGCGTATTCCCTATTTTGTAGCGGCCCTTATCGTTGTTCTAATTTTTTGGTTTTTATCCATTTTTTTTAAAAAAGTGGTGCATAAAATCTTGGGCAATCGTATACGGCATCAGAACTTGGTCAAAGTTTTTCAGCGGGTCGGCGGTGCACTGATTATCTTTGTGGGCGTTATGATTGCCATGGTCATCGCCGTACCGGGCTTCACGCCTGCCAAGCTAATCGGGGCGCTCGGTATCGGTTCGGTTGCCATTGGTTTTGCTTTTAAGGACATTTTTCAAAACTTATTGTCCGGTATTTTGCTGCTAATCTCAGAGCCGTTTCGCATCGGCGATCAGATTGTCTCAGGCGAGTATGAAGGGACGGTTGAGGACATCAAAATACGCGCTACGACCATTCGAACTTATGATGGTCGGCAAGTGGTGATTCCAAACTCTGATTTGTATACCTCAGCATTGACTGTCAACACCGCTTATAAGCAGCGCCGTTTGCAAGTGGCAGTTGGCATCGGCTATGAAGACGATATCGAAGTGGCAAAAGCTGAGATCATACAAGCGCTAAATAAAGCTGATACTGTCTCAAAAAATGCAGAGCCGAGTGTGATTGCTACTGGTTTTGGCGATTCAACAATTGATTTGATGGTGCGCTGATTTATCGAAGACGGTACTCAAGCAAATAAAGTCGCCTCGATTCATCAAGTCATCGTTGAGGTTAAAAAAGCGTTAGATGGTGCAGGTGTGAACATTCCATTTCCAATCAGAACCATTGATTTGAGTGATCCCTCAGTGACGTCTATCGTAAAAAAGTTGAATGAGCAGCCTTCGATTGATCTTCATAAGACCGTAAATAAGACAGCGGCAGAGTAGTCCATTTAGATGACTATTGATTGAATTGAGGACATGCCTTAGTAAAAGTTACTTAATTGAAGCCTTAAGCACCATCAAAAAAACCGCTCCATCATTCGATGCGGCGGTTTTTTTATAGCATTACTTTTCAATGTTCAATGAGCGCTACTTAGTTTGTTTTGGCTCTGAAATCTGTGTGACATGATTTACAACTTTCACCAACTTGACCAAAGGCTGGCATAACATCATCGATACTGGTAGCCGTCTGTGCAGCGGCATTTAGCTCAGCGGTTGCTTTTTGGAAGTTGTCTGCTTCAGCGCGGAAACCATCGGCATTAGACCAAACGGCTTCAGTGGCATTACCTGCGTCTGCTTGGTTTTCAAAATGACTCCAAGGCGTTGCGGAATCTTCTGCTAAGAATGCGGCTTGCTCTTTGAATACAGCAGCATCAAACGTATCAGGCGCTTTTGCCATATCACCCATTACGCCCATTGCATCGCCCCAGCTTTTCATCGTGTCTTGACGAGTTTTGACGTCAGAGTTCGTTGGGCTGCTACATGCGGTTAGACCGAGAGCGGCTGCCATCAATGTGATACCGAAGACAGACTTCAATGAGTTGTTGGTATAAACCTTTGCCATATAAATTACTCCTGTAAACTTGGCTAATAGTAGGCTGGCAAATGCTGGCCTTATTTTCAAATATTATTATAAAATTACTACTCAAATTTCATCTAGAAGCGCTGTCGCCTCTAAATCACTTTTCCAAAAAATACACCTCATTGTAACGGGTATTTACGCAATAATAGTTAGGATAGTTGTTATATCATCGTAATACCTAAAACAATACTAGCGTCAGAGCGATAACCAATCCTGTGGTTTTAAATAATAATCAGTCAACTCATGCTCAGGCGTTCCTTCAGCAGGCTCTAAACGATAATGCCAGCTGGCAAGCGGTGGCATACTGACCAAGATAGACTCAATTCGGCCGTTGCTTTGTAACCCAAATAAAGTACCACGATCGTAGACAAGATTGTATTCAACATAGCGCCCACGACGATAAAGTTGAAACTCACGCTGCTCGTCAGTATAAGGCGTGTCTTTACGCTGCTCAAAAATTGGCACAATACCGTCAAGATAGCCGTTACCGACCGCTTTCATAAAGTTAAAGCAAGTCTCAAAATCCCAACCGCGGCTTTCTGTGTTGACATCATCATAAAATAAACCGCCGATACCGCGCTGCTCATTGCGATGACGTAAATGAAAATACTCGTCACACCATTGTTTGAAGTCGTGATAGACAGTGTCGCCAAAAGGGGCGCAAAGATCATGACAGACTTGATGCCAATGGACACAATCTGCGAGAACCGGATAAAATGGCGTCAAATCAAAACCGCCACCAAACCACCAAATAGGATCCTCACCTGCCGCTTCTGCCACGAACAAACGCACATTAGCATGGCTGGTAGGGACGTTTGGGTTGGTGGGATGAACCACCAATGAGACGCCCATGGCCTGCGCCTTACGTCCAGCAATATTAGGGTGACGAGCCGTGGCTGATGCTGGCAAATTGTGTACATGAATATGGCTGAACATCACGCCCGCTTTTTCAACCACTTTACCATTTGCCAATACGCATGAACGACCACCGCCGCCCTCAGACCGCTCCCAGTCGTCAGGCACAAAGGTGGCATCGCCGCCGCCATCACGCTCTTGTGCTTCTAAAGCTTGGCAGATACGCGCCTGCAAATCGATTAAAAACTCACGCACACGCATGATATCATCATTGGCTGGCGTCACTGCCGAATCTGCTGCTGACAGGTTTTGTAGATTGTCTATCGCTGGAATACTCATAAAATGTCTATTTATTTGTTAAGGTGTAGTGCTGTATTAAACTCTTTATCGAATAGATGTCCCATGCGGTCACGCTTGGTTGCTAGATATTCAGCATTCATATCGTTGACCCCAACTAATAATGGCACGCGCTCAACCACATTGATACCATGCTCGGTTAAATACGCGACTTTGTCAGGGTTGTTGGTAATAAGCCTTACCGCATCAACACCGACATGAGCAAGCATCGGCCCGCACATGTCATAAATACGAGCATCTGCGGGTAAGCCTAACATGAGATTGGCGTCTAAGGTATCATGGCCTTGGTCCTGAAGAGCATAAGCACGAATCTTGTTGGTCAGACCAATACCGCGACCTTCTTGACGCAAATACAAAATAGCACCGCAGCCCGTCTCTTGTATCGCTTGCATCGCTGTATTGAGCTGCGGGCCACAATCGCATTTTAAAGAACCAAAAGCATCGCCTGTCAGGCACTCGGAGTGAATCCGGATCAATGGAGTTGGTCGTTTTGCTAGCGCGTCATCTGACTGGTTGGATGTCTCGCCATTTTGATCAACCACAGACAGGCCGACGGTCAGCATCACATGCTCTTGACCGTCATCGTTTTCAAAGATATGAATATCAAACTCGCCGTGACGAGTGGGTAGTTTGGCACTAGTGATAAATTGATATGACATTAATGTCCTACATAAGCCGATAATCGTGGCGGTAGAGGGTGTGTGATAATCACATGAAAATAGCTACGTTATCCTAACCATATTATGAGAATTAAGACGTTATCAGTATAACCTGTTCATAAAATAACATGCTTATTGTCTTTATGATAAAAACACACAAAGTTCACAAACGACGCACGATGATTAAAGCGATAATTAAAAAAAAATGCTATTATGCCATACTATTTTGACGCACACAGTGACAAGTCTATGTCCTTACATTACTATGTCGTCACTAAGCATCCGATATTGATGCCAAAGAATAAGGCATAATATCAACCCTCGGCATTGAAGCGTCATAACTATGAGCCATCGCTGTCCATCATGACAGCGTATTTGTTTTATAAATAGCAAAGCCAAAAGCCATAGGTATGACAGACACGTATTAGGCACGTATAAAGTTGCCTGAAAAATTATATGGTCAATTACATCAATAATGGTGTAGATATTATTGACGTCCTTTAATTAGCGTCATGCGCTAAGACAACGTCTTGTCAGCAGATTGGTAGGTATCGTACGGTTTATGCAGCAGTCACCTTCTTCCCCACAGTCTCATTCCGTATCTGCGTCAGCCAATGATCCTGCGGCCCAGTTGTCGAATTTACAGCAAACTTATACTGTAATCCCGCGCATGCGTCCTCAGACGCCTTTGCTTGATAGTATCGCTGTACCTACTGATCTCAATGCACTGACAACGGCTCAACTGATAACGCTGGCCGATGAGTTACGCCTTTTTTTATTGTATTCAGCAGGACAAAGTGGGGGGCATTTTGGTGCCAATTTGGGCGTGGTTGAATTGACCATTGCACTACATTATTTATTGGATGCGCCGCAAGATCAGATCGTTTGGGACGTCGGTCATCAAGCGTATGCTCACAAGGTATTGACGGGTCGCCGCGATCTTTTGGGTACCATCCGCGCTAAGGATGGCCTGACTGCATTTCCTGAACGCGCAGAGTCTGTTTACGATACGTTTGGTGTCGGGCATTCATCGACCTCTATCTCAGCGGGTCTAGGCATGAGTCTTGCGCTACGCTATCAAGGCCGTGCGCAAACCGTTGCCTGTATCATCGGTGATGGCGCCATGACGGGCGGTATGGCATTCGAAGCCATGAATGATGCGGTACAGCAAGATGCCGATCTTTTAGTCATTTTAAATGACAACGACATGTCAATCTCCTGCTCTATTGGCGGTTTTTCGCGGCATTTGGCAATGCTTTGGGAGTCAGGATATCAGGTGGATATCTCTGATACAGGCGCGCCTATTTTATGTCGCCGCCCTGATATGCAAACGTTTGATCGACGCAAACGTCACAAAGAAATGCGCGACGTTCCGCAGTTAGAAGACAATTTATTCAAAGCTATTGGCTTTACGTATTTTGGTCCTTTTGATGGACACAACATTCCTGAGCTATTGCGAGTGTTGTCACTTGCTAAACAGCTAAAAGGCCCTGTTTTAATCCATATCTATACGACTAAAGGCAAAGGCTTTGCGCCTGCTGAATCAGATCCAGTCGGCTATCATGCTATCAGTAAGTTACCTGTAGAAATTGAACCCGAATCGCAAACTAAGGGTAAAGAAACGTCAAATCCAAGTACCAAACCTGCTTTAAAATACTCTCAAGTGTTTGGCCAGTTTTTGTGCGATAAAGCGGCTGAGGACGATAATTTGCTCGCCATTACCCCAGCCATGGAAGAAGGGTCGGGGATGATTGAGTTTGCTCGTCAGTTTCCCGAGCGCTTCTTTGATGTGGCGATTGCTGAGCAACATGCGGTCACGCTAGCTGCTGGCATGGCAACGCAAGGCATTAAGCCTATTGTGGCAATTTATTCCACGTTTTTGCAGCGTGGCTATGACCAGCTCATTCATGATGTGGCATTGCAAAACCTAGATGTGATGTTTGCCATTGATCGCGCAGGATTGGTGGGAGAGGATGGCGCAACGCACGCGGGCGTGTTTGATTTTGCCTTCTTACGCTGTGTGCCCAATATGCTGATTGCCGCACCAAAAGATGAGAACGAGTGTTACCATTTGCTCAATACTTGCTACGAATATCAAGGATGCACGGCAGTACGTTATCCGCGCGGTACAGGTACAGGAGCTGTGATCGAGCAGCCAGCCCAAACGTATAACGTTGGTGAGGCAGTGATAGAGTCCGTACTTGGTAGTGAGTCTGCACCCAAAAAGCTTGCGTTATTGGCATTTGGCACGACGGTCGCTACTGCCCAACAAGCCGCAGAACGTCTCGTTAACGCTAACGAAAATCATCAAGTACATGTGGTCAATATGCGCTGGGTGAAACCTTTAGATTCGGCATTGTTAGAGACATTACTTTTGCAAGGCATCACTCATATCGCGACAATGGAAGAGCATGTAATCATGGGCGGCGCGGGTAGTGCGGTGAATGAGTATCTGCTCAATGAGTCGGCTGGTTTTAAACACAGCCGTCCTGCTGTCTGTAATATCGGTATCCCTGATCGCTTTATCGCGCATGGCTCACAGGCTGAGCAGTTCGCTGATTGTGGTTTGGATGTCGATGGTGTGGTCACACAGCTTGAGCAATTATTGTCATAAACAGTATGTTTGGATTTTTACCATTGACTGTGCTCACTTAAATAGAGTATTGATTGAAAAAGATAAAGCTTAATCCGCTATAAAATAAATACAATGAGACCAAGATAAATTTTGCGCAGCCTCTGTCAGCAACGGCACAGCAAGTAAGGAGAATTTATCTTGGTCGCGCGTTAACATGTTTAGACCTATTGTATTTAGGACGGACTATAGAACGAACACCTGCTAGCCGTAGGTGATAACTTTTTTACAACTTGCGCATTGCGATGACTACCAAAACAAAATAACGATTGGTTTGGCGTACGTAATGGTTTTTTCGTTTTTATCGAACAATTTTAGTATAATGCGATTGTCGTTTTTAAAAGTTTGTTTAAAAAAGCATATTTTAAAAAGGTACGTTTTTAAATCGCATAGATGTGGTGTGATGCGGCGGCTAATTGGCATGTTGTGGGCACAGATTTGGTCTTATTATTTTTATTCATTCATCAAGCAAATAGGTTATTTATGGAACCCATGGTCGTCATCGCAGCGCGTACTGCTGAAAAAGTTGGTAAAGAGATTTTATATGCGCATCAAAATCGCCACAAAATTGAGCTAGATATTGAATCTAAAGGGCTTGATGGCTTGGTCACACGTATCGATCGTTTTAGTGAAGAGCTGACCATTGAGACACTAAAAGCCAGCTATCCGAACCATTCATTCTTGGGTGAAGAGTTTGGTATGCAAGAAGGTCGCGGCGAAGACGCTGATTGGTGCTGGATTATCGATCCGCTAGATGGCACCAAAAACTTCGTGCATGGTGTACCGCAGTTCTGTGTGTCTATCGCTGTACAGCATAAAGGCGTCACACAACACGGCGTTATCTATGACCCAGTCCGTGATGAAATGTTCTCTGCCAGTCGCGGCAAAGGCGCGCGTCTAAACCAGCGCCGTATCAATGTGAGCGAACGCAAAACGATTGACGGTGGTTTATTTACCACAGGCCATCCACTTGAACGTAAGCGCAATGGCGAAATCATTTCTTATGCCAAAGAGCATTTTGAAAGCTTACAAAAAGTCTCTGAAGCAGGCGGTCAAGTACGCCGTTTGGGTTCAGCAGCACTGGATTTATGCTACGTGGCGGCAGGTCGTTTTGATGGCTATTTTGAGATGTCTATCAAGCCTTGGGATATCGCAGCGGGCGAGCTTATCGTGACAGAAGCCCGCGGTGTGGTTGTCGATCATACTGGCGCACACAACTCTATGACCTCAGGCTCTATCTTTGCTTGTAACGTCAAACTGTTAAAGCCATTGATGCAAACGGTCGTGCCTGCGTGGGGCGATGCGCTATAAGCAGTTTGAGAGAAAGTTGATAGTCGCGTGTGACTGGTATAAAGTTTCCTCGTATGCTGCTAAGACAGAAGTGGCGAAACATTTATTTCAGTCACACTGTGACGCTTTTAAAGTGAGTCGACATAAGCGATCATGTTTAACAAGCACTCGTGTCTAAAAACGCTGTTATTGAAAAGTAATGTTAATAGAAAAAGCTGGTTCCATTACGGAGCCAGCTTTTTTGTTGGATGAGCGTTTTTATCTTTGACTGTTATTCCTTTAAGCTCAAGCTCTTTACTCATGGTTTCTAACTGCGTGAGCTCTTTTTCTATGAGCGCTAGCATGTCTTGTACGTGTGGCAGTCCTTTACTACAGGCAGTAATACAAAATTCAATCTTGTCCAAATAACTGGCCAAGGTTATGTTCATGGCTTGACCATTGAACACGATAGAGGCGGGGTATAAGGATTGCAGACGCGCACCATTCCAATATAAGGCCTTTTCAGAGCCAGGAACGTTGGAGATGATAAGGTTAAAGGCCTGCTTTTTAGGGAATAAGCTTGTTGCCAGATTGATACCTTGCCACGCATAGGCGATGACGCTGTAATTGATGACTTGTGCTTGATTCATCCGGCGGAATCGACGTTTGCCGTTATTCATACTACGGTGAATCAGCTCAATTCTGCGCAAAGGATTGTCCAAATGTGTGCCTAGATTGGCCAGTACAAAGGACAGCTGATTGCCAGCGATACTATTATCGGTGCGTAACGACATTGGTACAAAGGCAATTAAAGGCTTGCTTGGTAGGGCATCCATCGCTATCAAATATTGACGAATAGCGCCTGCACAAACGGCTAGTACAACATCGTTTTTGCTGATTTTGAGTCTCTCTGCAATATTATTGAAGCGCTGTATGTCATAAGACTGGGCGGCTATCCGCCGTGAAGCCGAAATCCGCGTATTCAAAATACTCATTGGCGCATCAAATGTACCGACATAACCCTCATCACCAGAGTTTTTAAAATTGTCTAGCAGTTCTGAAAACACAGGTTTGATGGTGGAAATCTGCTCTTTGATGATGCGCCTCACTGACTTTTGGGCAGGCAACATTGCATTGACTTGGTTGCGATGACGCGTCATCAATGACCATACTGGCAGCGTGACCGGCTCACTTGGTGACTGTGATAAAGATTTTTGCACCAACCGCATAGCAGCAATGCCATCAACCAAAGAGTGATGGATTTTAAAATATAAAGCAAAACGCTCAGGACTGTGTTCTGTTTCTGGTTGAATGCCTTCGATGATATGGCACTCCCATAGAGGCATAGCGCGATCTAACAGACGCCCATGCTCTCTTGAAACGTACATCAATAGCTCGCGAATACGAGCAGGATTTGGTAGCGCCACATGATGAAAATGGTGTTCAACATCAAAGTTTTTGTCTTTTTTCCAAAATATCAAATGCTCTAAAACCTGATTAAAAGGAAAGCTTGGCGGCACATCAGAGTCTTGCATTTGCTTGACCAACTGATAGACAAAATCGCTGTCTGCATCTTCTGGTAATTCAAATAAAAACAAACCTCCCACATGCATGGGCTGCTTACGCGACTCAAGAAGTAAGAACAACTGGTCGACTACTGTGAGAAGTCGCATAATAAATCCTTTTATGATGATAAGTTGAATAAGAGACTGACACTAATAGACAGTCGTTAAACAACCATCAAACGGTTACCAAAAAGAGCCTTTTGATATAACAAAATGTGGCATCTTTTTTTATTATTATTTTATAACGGGCTTTTTATTAGCTGTCTCTGACATCTACTGAAAAAAGTAGCCTGTCTGCGGCGAGCTGGCCGTTGCCATCTTGCGCATGGGCATACGACCTGCCAAAAATGCCGCGCGACCTGCCCAAACGGCATGCTTCATAGCGTGCGCCATCATCACTGGGTTTTGCGCATGAGCAATCGCTGAATTCATCAAAACACCATCACAACCAAGCTCCATCGCAATCGCGGCATCAGAGGCCGTACCAACGCCTGCGTCAACCAATACAGGGACTTTGGCGTTTTCAATGATTAAGCTGAGCGTATGACGATTGAGCAGACCCAAACCTGAACCGATCAAGCTGCCAAGCGGCATAATTGCCACGCAGCCCATGCTCTCCAACTCTTGCGCGACGATAGGGTCGTCTGAAGTATAAACCATGACTTCAAAGCCATCGTCTATCAAGACTTTGGCCGCTTTTAGCGTTTCAGTCACATTGGGGTACAGAGTTTTTTCATCGCCCAATACTTCAAGCTTGACCAAATTGTGGCCGCCCAGCAGCTCACGCGCAAGCTTACAGGTACGAATCGCAGAGTCTGCATCAAAACAGCCAGCTGTGTTGGGTAGTATGGTGTATTTGTCAGGAGAAATCACATCAAGCAAATTGGGCTCATTACTGTTTTGTCCAATATTGGTGCGACG
The DNA here is from genome assembly GCF_052378885.1 of Psychrobacter sp. AOP22-C1-C5. Classification (NCBI taxonomy): domain Bacteria; kingdom Pseudomonadati; phylum Pseudomonadota; class Gammaproteobacteria; order Moraxellales; family Moraxellaceae; genus Psychrobacter; species Psychrobacter sp. AOP22-C1-C5. The sequence continues at coordinate 298,944 of NZ_JBQSYC010000003.1, forward strand.
AATGGCGACAGTGACAATCTCTGCTTCTGAGGCAGCGATGGCGTTGCCTGTTTCAGTCATGTCTTTATACTTGCCTGTCCCCACTAACAGCCGAGAGGAAAAGGTGCGACTACCGACAGTAAAAGTCTCTTGTAAAAGCGGGGCTGGGTTGGTAGGGGTGCTAATGTTCTCTGACATAACGGACAATCCTAATAGCGAGCGAGCAAGGTGAAAGACAAAATATAATAAACCATCTAATCGCTGTAAAAAACGCGTGAAGTAGCTAATAATAACGCACTGTTAGCAAAATAAAAAATCGCCTGATAGGCTTACTATATATACGATAAAAACATGTTAAATGAGATAAGTGTAAAACGCCAATCACATAAAATAATACGTGTTTAAAACAAAATGCTATTATAACAAACTCATGCAATCTTACTTGCAATCTTTTTGGTTTAGCAAGCCAAGCGCCACGTATTTACAATGCTTTGGTATGGTTTACTCGACACTATTTTTAACTATCAGGCCGCCTTTATGCTGCAACTGCCGTACAGTTTTGCGAAACGCCATCAGATTTTGGTCATACTTGCGATTGATCCTGAGCTACCGCCAACTTTGGTATTGACCAAGGCCACGCCGTTATCAGCGATTAATGAGGCAGTCCGCTTTTTACAACAGCAAGGCGTACGTGCTGTGCCGACTTATGAAAGCATCAGTTCAGACGACTTTGAAAAACGTATGAATGCGGCTTACGCTGGTAATACGGGTGAGTCGCAGCATATCGCCGCCGGCCTTGAAGACCATCCCGACCTCGACAGTTTGGCAGATAGCGTCCCTGAGACAGAAGACTTGATGGATCAGCAAGACGACGCGCCCATTATTCGTCTGATTAATGCGCTGTTGTCCGAAGCGATACGGTTAAGCGCCTCAGACATTCATATTGAAACCTTTGAAAAACGCTTGGTCGTCCGCTTTCGCGTCGATGGTGAACTAAAGGAAATCATCACGCCAAAGCGCCAATTGGCGCCGCTGCTGGTATCACGTATTAAGGTTATGGCCAAACTGGATATCGCCGAAAAACGCGTACCGCAAGATGGGCGTATCAGCTTAAGGCTGGCGGGACGCGAGGTCGATGTGCGGGTATCAACATTGCCTTCGAGCTTTGGTGAGCGTGTCGTGATGCGCTTATTGGACAAGCAAGCGGGTCGATTGAACATGACCTACTTAGGGCTGTCTGATAATGACTACAGTGAGCTGAAGCGCTTGATTCATCGTCCACACGGCATCATTTTGGTGACGGGGCCGACAGGTTCGGGTAAGACCACCACACTGTATTCGGCATTGACTGACTTGAACGATCAAACTCGCAATATTTTGACGGCTGAAGATCCGATTGAGTTTCAGCTCGATGGTATTGGACAAACGCAGGTCAATAACAAGGTAGATATGACCTTTGCCAAAAGCTTGCGCGCAATGCTGCGTCAAGATCCAGACGTCGTGATGGTGGGTGAGATCCGTGATTTAGAGACGGCCGAAATCGCTGTACAAGCATCTTTGACAGGGCATTTGGTGCTATCAACGTTGCACACCAATACCGCGATTGGGGCGGTGACACGTTTGCAAGACATGGGTGTTGAGCCGTTTTTATTATCGTCATCGCTTATTGGCGTCGTTGCCCAGCGTTTGGTTCGAACCCTTTGCTCTCACTGTCATGGCTGGCAAACAGCTGATCGTGAGCAAGCCAAATTGTTTACTGAGATTGGCATTGGATTGGGTTCTGAGACTGTGACAGGCAAGCCTATTAATTTACCCAAAGCCGTTGGCTGCGATAAATGTAATCAATCAGGTTTTAAGGGACGGACTGCGATCTATGAAGTGGTGCCCATTGATGATACTTTACGTCGTATGATTCATAGCAATACTGCCGAGTACGAGCTAGAAGAATACGCGCGTCAGCAGACGCCATCGATTCGGGCAGACGGTTTGCGTAAAGTCATAGAAGGGCGGACGACATTAGAGGAGGTGCTACGAGTGACTAAAGAGAGCGCCCTTACGGATGATGCGATTATTGGCTAACCGCAGACCTATCTGTTTGTTCAAGCGCTTATTGCATGCGCATTTGAATATGAGTGAGATGTCAGTTCCCAATAAAAGAGTTACGAAAAAAAGCGTTCGGCTGGGATGAATTTTCCTCGTTTGCTGTGCCATTACAGACAGAGCCTTCGAGAAATTTATCCCAGCACGATTGTACTTTTAAACTGAATAAACTCTTAAATCAGTGATTAGCGAGATAAGTAGTTAACGAGGTAAGCATTTAGTCACATAAACCATCTTGGTTCATATTTGTAGTTGTAATTATTTTGCTGCGATACATTCAACTTCAACGCTGGCACCAGCAGCCAACTCTGATACACTAAACGCCGAACGTGCAGGGTAGGGCTTTGCCATCTCAGCTTGATAGACTTTGTTAAAGTCATCAAAATCATCCATGTCAGTGAGCATGGCCATACATTTAACGACATCTGACTTTTGATAGCCGTATTTTAATAAGGTAGCATTGATGTTATCTAGGGTTTGCTTGGTTTCGGTTTTAATACCGCCTTTCACCAATTTGCCTTCTTTAAAGCCAATTTGACCAGATAGGTACAAAGTGTTACCGATACGCACTGCTTCTGAAAAAGGATAGTCGCCGCCGTTACCAAGAAATACAGGGCTGGACTTAGCAATAGTGTTAGCGTTGGTTCCTACTGCTGGCGCCGCATTGGCACCAATCGTAAAGCCTATTGCGCAAACACTGACCAGTAATGTCTGAGACAGTTTGATAGTAAAGGTCTTTGTTGTTTTGGACATCACTGTTCCTTTGTTATAAGTTCTTTGGGTTTCGCTCGCTGAAACATGCGATAAAGTAAGTAACACAGTATTTTTTAATTATGCTAAATCCGCTACTGGTTTGCAGCGGAATTTGTGGGTTAAACGGTTTGCTCAGCTTCGCTCGTCATTTTGTTATTGAACGTTATTGGTTTGAGCTTCAGCTTTGTCCTCAACTTTAGGAGCGGTTTCAACGTCAGTAGACTTACCGTCTGTTTTGCCTTGACGACGTGCTTCTAATTCAGCTTTGGGTATCCATGCCCATGTCATCTCAACCACGATAGGATCACGTTCACTATCAGATTCACGATCATGAATGACGCACGGAATCACCATCTCACCTTTTGGGGTGTTTAAAATGTCTAAGCGCTGCTCATCAGATAAGCTTGCGATGGCGGCTATTTGGCCTTTTTTAATCGGACGATAAAAATTAACCGAATAAGATTTAATCAGTAGCACACGGTCAGAGGGCAAATTTAGACCCAAGATAAAGCCTGTCGCAGTCTCAGCAAGCAAGGTAATGGCAACGGCGTGAATAGAGCCGATGTGATTTTGTACCGTTTTGCTGTTGTTTAAGCTGACCACCACTTGATTGGGTTCGACTGTTTCATAATAAATGCCTGTCGTACCCACGTATGGCACTACTTTACCAAATGCTTTAGATAAGATGCTTGAGCGCGCACCGGCAGGTAAATACTTAGTGACAGATAACAGCTTGGTGAATTGGTTGCTGATGGGCTTTAGGGTAGTACTTGGTTTTTCGACTGGCAATCTTGTGTTGTCGGAGACTTTGGCTGGCAGTTTATTGGTCAGCTTGCTGGGCAGTTTTTTGAGTAATCCTGACATACAAAATTCCTTAATGTGGCGTGGTTTTAACGTTTTAGTGACAGTTTTAAAGACCGTTTCGGTAACGAGGTTGTGAAAAATAGCCGCACTTATTAAAAAGTCGCATTTATTAAAGATAAGAACCTACTAAAACTTATATCACGTAGGCTTAATCTCACAAGCTTTATCCTAGCAGCTATTTTAGCTATGGTACATTAACTGATATGTCCCTACTATTATTAGCATGAACTGCTACGCTCATGAAACAACAGTCACATAATTACGTGACTTATCTAGCTCACTGAAACATACTGTTTTGTCGAATAACCACAATAGCTGATTAAATAAAGCCAGTCGGTGAAGCCTGAATATATATAGTCCGTCCTAGATAAAATAAGAAAAGACGTGAGGCTGCACAAAATTTATGCCAGTAGTGTTGCGCTTATTTTATAGTGGACTATATATACCACACAACGCATTGCTGGGCCGTATCTACTAGACGGGTCATCGTTAAACTATACATCGCTGGATGCTAGGCGGTGAGCCACGTTATAATAGTCAGTTTTTAGCGTGTTGTATGTATTTCTCGCGCGATTGTTTACTGCTGGATAATGCCATGCCTGATATGTCTCATCAAAAGCCAATCAATATCATCTATACAGGCGTCGCTGGTACGGGTAAAACCTATCGATTGCTAAAAATTGCTCAAGACTATACAGAGTATCTGCCAAAAGCGAATCATGAGGATTTGCTCAACCAGCTGGTGCAATCATTGAGCTGGCGCGAAGTTATCTGTCTGATATTTCTAGATTTTCAATCTAACAAGCAAGACTTAGTAAAAGTACCTGAAATTGTCAATCATGATTTTTTTGTCGCAAAAGCGGCGCAAAACGCGCGTGAGAACAATTTGAACAATACAGTGTGGTCTGTGCTACAAACCCACAGTCCTACCCATTCTAAAACAGTTGTATCGAAGAATCGAGCCAGCCAAGCGTATTTTGATAAAGACGACAGTGGGGCATGGTATTTGTTGTCTGAGAGCATCATGTTGTTAAATGACTTATCGCAGCAATTAGCAGAGTTTCAGCAGGCGCAGCGTGAGCATCATACGAGCCAAAACCAGCGCTTTAGCCAGCAACGTTTTAGTATGGTCAGCTTTCATCAAGCCTATGGTTATGAAGAGTTTGTTGAAGGTATTCGCCCGGTTATGGCACCCACAGCTCACGCCAGCCATGCACAAGAAAACAATAGCCATGTAAATAATCGTTCGTCTCAGATGAGCTATGCTATTCAAGAGGGCGCATTTTTAAAACTCTGTCAGCGCGCAGCCAATGACCCCAAGCAGCGTTATGCGATATTGATTGATGAGATCAATCGCGCCAATGTCTCGCGTGTATTTGGCGAGTTGCTAAGCTTGATTGAGCCAGACAAACGCGCGGGTATGGCAAACGCGATGACAGTGAACTTGGCTTACTCTGGACGGCCTTTTAGTATGCCTGCCAATGTCGATATTTATGCCACCATGAATACCCAAGACCATTCTCTAGCCCCGCTGGATATGGCACTGCGTCGCCGCTTTCGCTTTGTTGATTGCCCGCCGCAGCCTGAGTTATTACCTGTTATTAGTCTTAGCAAAGATTTAGAAGCCGGTAATGCGGCAGAAACGCTAGATTTGGCTAAACTACTGATGGGGCTAAATCATCGTATTACGCAAGCGCTAGGGGCAGATGTGCAATTGGGCCATGCATTTTTATGGTCCGTCAATGATCTTGAGCAATTACAATCGGCATTGATTGAACAAATCATTCCGCAATTGGCGCAAGCAGCAGGCGGTCAAGTTGCCGTTTTGCAGTATATTTTTAAAGACGAGCAGCAGCCGCTCGATGCTCAATTTATTCAAGACGGTCAAACGCTGGTAGCAGATGGGTCAAGCGGTTTGAATGGACAAATGGAGAGCTACAACCATGATGCTGTAAGAAATCCCCTTTTTTCAGGGCATCATTCACTTCTCAGTCAGTCTATGAGTGCAACGAGCTATCGAATAAATATTGATCTGATTAACAAGACAGGCAAGTTTGCCAAATCTTTTGTCTATCAGCGGTTGTATCAATAAGGATGCCAAGCAGTGATCAATAGCAGTCAGCCGCAGAGCAATCCCTTTGACAGAACCTTTAGGCGAGCAAATCACAATGCTATCAATGCGTCTGATGTCAATGTCATCACTGTATTTGAGCATCAACGTCTAACGGCGCGTGACTTTGTGTCCGTCTCTGATTTTCATTGGTTGATGGCACAAGAGTTTTCGGTATTTACGATCAAGCGTAAGCACGGAGTTTGGCAGTTAAAGGTTGGACATTACATAGGCGTTATTTTATTGCCTAGTGGCATGACGCTTGAAGTATTGCCAAAGCTTATTGCTAAAGGTGAGAATGCGCGCTTACCGCATCAACATCGGCATATTTCTACTCAAAACAGCGATATCAGACAAATCCGTCAATGGGTACAAGATATGCTAGCCGATTTGACCAACAGTAGTGATCGCCTGCATCGTAAACTACCCAATACAAAAAACTTGGGTCAACTGAGCCATCAACTCACACCGTTACCGCTAGCAGTATTGCCATTGCCTGAGTGGCTTATCGAGCAGTTTTTGCAACGACTGGCTCATTATCAACCATCCAAGCACTATCAGGCACAAACGCGTAACCAAGCATCACTACAAGGGCGCTTGCTCATCAAAGAGCAGCTTCGCTATAACAGCATGCAGCCCCATAAGTTTATGTGCGAAAGCAGTGTATTGAATCACGACATGCTGGGCAATCGGTTGGTTAAAAGCGCACTGGTTCTGCTGAGACCTTTGTTTTCTACAGTCTCTAGTCCGATTTCCCCTAGTTTTTTGCAAGTATGGCAGCAAGTGCCAACGCTTACGCATCTTGAAAGACAACAGCTGACATCCATTTATGGCCGAGCCAAACGTCAGTTAGCAAGTCAACCACTGCGAGCGGAGCAGTTACAAGCCGCACAGCAGTTATTGGATTTGGCTTATTGGTTGTTACAACAGTCAAACCTGGGAACGGGTCACAGCCTTGATCCACAGCTCGGCATTAGAAAACCTGTCACTCAATTGCGCTTATGTTTGCTTGTTGATATGAATCAGGCATTTGAGCAATGGGCAAGCCTACGTATTGCATCGACATTTACGCAAGTGAGTCGCCAGTATTGTCCCCTTTATCAAACGCAGCGGGTGTGGCTCAGCGATACAGAGGGGCAAGCATGCTTGTCCATACGCCCAGATTTACTCATATATAAGACGACAACGGACGATAATCATCAGCAAGGTCAGGAAGATATAGATGATACGCCTGATGTCAAAACCTCAGGCAGTTATAGCCATGTGATCGATATTAAGTGGAAGCATTTGTCCCATGCCGCTGCCATTAGCGCGAGCGACGCCTATCAGTTGACGAGTTATGCGCAGGCCTACCAAGCAGGTCAGGTATGGCTGGTCTATCCTGTCCAAGATGATGAGCGCCAGCCTGTCTTACTCAAACAAGCAGTCCACAATAATAATGCTAACGATGAACCGAATCACGCACAGTTATGGCTGATACCGTTTAACGTCTTGACGGGTACGATAAACAGTAATTTGCTTCCCGCATTGAATGTAGTATAATCACGCTATCGGCGATGACATATCAGAGTTGGTAAGAATTTTTGTCACAAATGCTTTTATAAGCAATGCGCGTTTTTGAAATAAGTGCAAAATTATTTTAAATTAATGAAAATAGTTGTTGACACAATTGGCTTTACCCCTTAATATGTGCACCTCGATAGCGAGGAACATTAACAAGTTAGCGGCATTGCCAACGACAAGTTAATCAACAAAACTATCGTGATAATAGAGAATTTCGGAGTGTGGCGCAGTTTGGTAGCGCATCTGGTTTGGGACCAGAGGGTCGTAGGTTCGAATCCTATCACTCCGACCATCTATTTTAAGAGCCTTACAGGCTTTTTTTTATGTATAATGATTTAGTTTTGAATCCATTTAAAACTGATTTTAGTATGTAAAAGTCCTTTAAGAGCGCCTGTAGCTCAGCTGGATAGAGCATCTCCCTTCTAAGGAGGTGGCCGCAGGTTCGAATCCTGCCAGGCGCACCATTTAGCCTGCATGTTTTGCCAATCCTTGGCAGTAGTTATGGCGGTTGTAGCTCAGTTGGTAGAGCCCCGGGTTGTGATCTCGGTTGTCGTGGGTTCGAGTCCCATCAGTCGCCCCATTTTATTCTGCAGTATCCTTAACTCCTACCTTGTTATACCCTTCTTATATAAATAGTAGCATTTGCCAATTTTGGCATTTTTTTGTGTCTTTTTTTTCTGATTCTGTTGTGTTAGTTCTAGTATATTCATAAATGTGAACTTATTAGGCACTATTTATATATAGGTTTACTGGTCTTTTTCATTATTTGTATTTATCATGGGCTCTTTTTTAAAAGCCCTCTATCGCCCTGCCTGCTTTATTATTCTTCAATAACTCTATAAGCTGGGGAATATAGACTGTTAAGTAATGCGTCATAATATGGTTTATGATTGATTGAATCATCTGTTTTATTTACTAGTCATGAGCCATTAACTATAAAACTGACACTCTTAAGTCATTTCAAAAAATATATCGAATACATTAAGCGAGTTTAAGGTCGTGGTAGATGCGTGTTTGCTTTTTTGCAATGATCCGCTACTGATCTTGTATGATTGAGGAAGTGATGGATGGACGCATTAAGCGTGTTGTTGCAAAACGTGTATCTGTTTGATACCAAGTATTATCGCTTGAATGGTGCTGGGAATTGGTCTTACTCTATTACCAGAAAAGACACTCTTTTATTTTACTTGGTGATGTCTGGTAGCTTTTGTATTGATGTTGGTAATGGTCTGCGACAGGCATACGCGGGCGATATCATTATGATTCCCAATACGTACAAGCATGTCAGCTACGCGCTGAATCACAATGGTGATGATGCCGAACCACTGGATGAATTGCTTACTCAGTGTAAAGAGAATACGCTTGATATTAATGGTAATGGCGACGCCAATTCGTCCTTGATATTGGTTGAATGCAAATATGATAAAGAGATGGTTCGTCCTTTATTGTCTATGTTGCCTTCCATATTGCCTGAAATCAACAACGAGTCTGATGGTAGGTTTGAGGTCATTGACGTCGAGATCAAACTGCTGATGTTAGAGGCAGAGCGCGAGCGTATGGGTAAAACCGCCGTTATCAATCATTGGGCAGGTATTATGATGATTGAATGCTTGCGCGTTTATATTGAAAGCCTGCCTGAAGCCGCAGAGAATTGGTTGAAAGCAGTGAAGGACCCATTTTTGACCAAAGCGCTCGTGGCGATGCATGAAGCACCGAGTCAAAATTGGACTCTTCATAAGCTTGCTGAGACGGCGGGAATGTCACGCTCTAGTTTTGCGCAGCGTTTTAAAGATACGGTTGGTATGCCACCTTTGACTTACCTTATTGATTACCGCTTGCGTTTGGCAGCGCGGTATTTACGCTTGCAACAAAACAGTATCAGCCGCATTAGTGAACTGGTCGGTTATGCTTCAGACTCCACTTTTAGTCAAGCTTTCAAACGCGTTTATGGTGTGTCACCGAAAGCCTACCGCCAACAATACCAAAAGCAAAACCTCATGTAGATAAGCATAAAGGCTGATGGTTATTGAAATGCTCAAAATTGCCGAAAGTACTCGTCATTAACAAACGCGTTAAGGTTGCCACTGTGCTCTTAACGCTTTTTTTTATTGAAGTTATTAGAATAAGGCGTTTCGATAGAAACGTTTTGTGTAATTTTGACAAGGGGTATTTTAACCATGCACAGCTGACAATGTGCTTGTGTTCAGGTACTATGGAGGGATGAGTCGTCTAGTCGCCAGCGCTTTTTAGTGCACTATATTTTCCTATAGATTAGTCATATAGTAAGGCCTAGAGGATGTTTATTTTTGCTGCTGATGGTATGTTATGACTGAACCGACCGCAAAGCCAAACGCACAGGACAATCACCAACTGGGTTCTGCCGCGTCTGCCAAAAAACAAAGCAATACGAGTGACATCACCAAAGCTAAGAACGAAGACAACCAAGGCTTTGTGAAAGATAGGCAAGAAGATTATATGGCTGAAACACCGAGTAAAGCAGCATTGTTGGCTCTATTTACGTTGCCCAGTACTGAGGAGGTAACGGCTAAAGAAGGCAGAGTAGATGCTGAGTCTGTTACGTCATCTGCTGCCTTGACTGAAAACAGTATTGCTGAACAGCGGGTAGCGCTTTATCAAAATCAGCACGAACGTACACGTCTGCTGTACGTGGCTTCTGCTGCCACACGTCCCACTTATTTGGTACAAACACTCAAATCCCAGTTTGCAGAGTATCAGCAATATCTACTTGCACAGCAGCTCGATAAGCGCGGTCTGATGGATACAGATGGGCTCGAACGTCTTTGGCAGCAGCTGCATGTGGTCGATGACATCATTGCAGATATCGTTCGTCATATGCCAGCGCAGCAACCCGCAGGTTGGCAACTCACCACTCAAGATGGACGCAATCCGCTATGCTTTGCTACTGTCGGCAAGTTGAAACATGGCAAACCAATTCGCGATCAGGGCAGTCTCAACAGCTACGTACTTGGCCATTTTGGTGTGAGTAGCTTTACTTATGATCGTGGCTATTATATTGGTCACGTGATTGGGTATTTGTTCAGTTGTTATTTTTGCGCGCACCTATCTATCAGTTATGGCGTCACAGCACTTGGTCAGCAGGTGGTGACGGGTTATGAGTATGCCAGTCTAGAGACTCCGCATATGGTGAGGTTGCTACAGGGCTTGGATGGTTATTGTAAAAAACGTGTTTATCAGTTGGCAGTCATTTGCGCGCGGCTCAGTGTTTTTGCTAGTGACAAGCGTATCGAGAGAATGCTGATTGCCGAGGTCAATGATTTTGATAAAAAGCTGCAACAACAGCATTTAGATGTTTTATTATTACAAGGTTTAATGCCTGACAGCAGTGACTCTACGCCACTTTTTTAACGGTTTTTGATTGTAGATATATGCTTTTTTTAAAGTAGGGACTCAACCCCGCCCATCTTTGCTCACCTTAGGATATCTGCTGCTATGCCCGCTTATCATTTCAAGGCGCTCGACGATCGTGGCGGTGTCCAAAAAGGCTTACTCGAAGGTGATTCTGCGCGGCAAGTCCGTCAGCAATTGCGTGAGAAGCAATGGACGCCCGTTGAAGTCAGTGCGGTCAATGATCGTCAAAGTCAACATAAAAGCCGCTATAAAAAACCATCCGCTTATGAATTGGCTTTGCTGACTCGGCAGTTATCGGTATTGCTTGCAGCTGGTATCCCACTTGAGGAAACCTTGGCAGCTGTCGCCAAACAATCGCCGAAAACCCATATTAAATCTTTGATGCTTGCGGTGCGCTCGCATGTCTTAGAAGGGTTAAGCTTAGCGCGTGCTATGCAACAAGCCACAAGCTTTCCGCCGCTTTATATCGCAACGATCGCCGCAGGAGAAAAATCAGGACATCTGGATTTAATTCTTAATCAGCTGGCTGATTACACAGAAAACCGCTTTGCTTTACAAAAGAAAATCCAAGGCGCGATGGTGTATCCCATTGTCCTGATGGTGATGGCAGTCGGCGTGATTATGGGTTTGATGAGCTTTGTGGTGCCCAAAATTGTCAAAGTGTTTGAGCAATCAGAGCAAGCACTACCGCTGATTACCCAAATCGTTCTTACTTTGTCAAATATTATCACTCAGTGGTGGTGGCTAATGCTATTGGTATTAGCAGGAACAGCGTTTTTGCTTTATCGCTTTGCTCAGACACAAGCTGGCAAATTGGCCATCGATAGTGTTGTGCTTAAGCTACCGATATTGGCACGATTGTCTAAAGGACTGAATGCCGCTCGCTTTGCTAGCACGCTTGCGATATTGGTACGTTCAGGCGTGCCACTGATTGAGGCGTTGCATATTGGCGCTGCCGTGACGACCAATTTACACATCAAGCAGACTATTATTGTTGCCGCTGATCGAGTGACGGAAGGCTCAAGCTTGTCCAGCCAACTCGAAAAATCGACCTATTTCCCGCCGATGATGGTACAAATGATCAAGAGTGGCGAGAATTCAGGGGAGCTTGAAAACATGCTAAGCCGTGCTGCAAACATGCAAGAAGCGGAAGCCACCAACTTTATCAGTACGCTATTGTCATTACTTGAGCCATTGATGCTGGTGCTGATGGGCGTTGTGGTGATGATCATCGTGATGGCAGTCATGCTACCGATTGTCAATATGAATGATTTGGCAGGTTAGGGCGTTGTCTCTCTCATGTTTGATGGGTCATTAAGCTGCTTTTTTTACTCCGTTGTATTTTCTATTTAATGGGTTTTTTTACCTAATTGCTTATTTTTCTTATTCTCTTATCTATCTATTACCTCTATCTTGCTAAAGCTTGTATTAGCTTTCTTAAGATTTGCTTACTGTAGTATATTTTTGACTGGCGCATATTTTTACTATGGCAAAGACGGTCAGCACGCTATAGTAGGCGCTTATCAAACAATCTGCTGACAGCGCTGGATAAAACCAAAGTCATGGTTTATAGTGATAATCGCTTCAGTCCTCATTATGACAATGCTAATGAAGGCGAATTGGACGCCACTTTTACTATTCATACAACCGTGATGACAAATGCTATGACTGACACAACTCAAGTAAACACGATGCCAAAAATCAGCATTCATTCTGCCAAAATTGGGGCAAATAATGTGAGCAATGATAAGACAGTTTCTGTGCAACGCAGTCCGGTAAGCCGCTCTAAACAATCAGGATTTACCCTTATTGAAATTATGGTGGTCATTGTAATTTTGGCCATTCTTGCCGGTTTGGTGGTACCAAAAGTGGTGGGCCAAAGCGACAAAGCTCGCATCAAGACCACTGAAACAGCGCTTGCTACCGTGTCAAATGCACTCGATATGTATAAGGTAGATAACTCTCGTTATCCAACTACGGCGCAAGGGTTAGAAGCGCTTACTACGCCCCCTGCAGAAGCCAAAAACTATCCTGATGGTGGCTATATTAAAGGTGGTTATCCAACAGATGGTTGGGAAAATGAGCTGCAATATGTGGCACCAGGCAGTGAAGGTCGGCCTTATGATTTATTTTCGATGGGTGCAGATGGACAGCAGGGCGGCGAAGGTCAAGACGCTGATATTTATGCCAAGCTATAAATTATAGCCTGCTAAAAACCTCTGATGACCATAACTTATCAACCAATAATAATTTATTGGTTGATATTTTTTTTCAGTAAATGAAATATGTGCCATGGCTATTCTTAGATGGGCAAGTTTTATATCGATGCCAATACGATTGGTCGTGTCGTTAAGCTCTAACCCTCTGCCATTACAAGCAGTCATTAAAGGTGATTTTTTATGTTAATCAAAACACTATTATCAAAGTCAGTCGCTATAAACGCACACGCTTCCAAAAAGCCTTTTACATTTGCCATCATCAGTGCTTCGCTAATAACGGGCTTATCGATGGTTTCTGTCAGTGCTCAAGCGGCAGATTTGAATGAACTGTTCGCCAAGAGCAATGCTACGCAATCGAAGTTTTTGCCAGTCGACAAAGCCTTTCAAGTGAATACTCTTACCAAAGCGACGGCAAAAGGCACGCGTTTATCGATTACTTTTGATATCAAGCCTGGTCATTACGTGTATAAAAATCAGCTTACGCTTAGTTTCCCTAAAGGAGTGAGCGCAAGTCCTCTGACTTTTAGTGAGTCGCCTGTCTTTATCAATGATCCAACCTTTGGCAAGGTACCTGTGTTTACGCAAAAAACCATGGTAGCTACTACCATACTGACCACCAATAATGGCAAAGCGGCAAAAAATGCCCCAGTGGTGATTGGTTGGCAAGGCTGTGCCAAGGCAGGATTGTGCTACCCACCAGAGAAGATCAAAACCACGGTTGATATTGCGGTGACACGCCGATAGATATTGAGTCAATCGACTTGAATGTCATATAAGATAAGTAAGAAAAATATCAGTCATACTAATCACAACTAGTCGCCAGCAGGTAGCCATCTATGTCCATTCAGCCAATAGAAAAAGTCTTATCGCAAGCGGCAAGTCGCGTTTCCAAACCGTCTTACCTGTTGGCATTGGCTTTCGCCAGTAGCACGTTGCTGTCAGGAGTGATGGCTACTGGATTGATGGTTGTGCCAACTCAAGTACAAGCTGCAGGATTGAGTGATTTATTTGGTGAAACTCAAAACGACGCGCAGCCGAAATTTTTGCCAGTGGAGCAAGCGTTCCAAGTCAGTAGTAGCAGTCAGCCGACCCAAAATGGGACGCGCTTAGCCATTAATTTTGATATTACGCCTGAGCATTATGTTTATAAGGATAAAATCAAGTTAACCTTGCCTGCTGGTGTGACAGCGGCGCCTTTTACCTTTAGTCAGTCTCCCGTTTCAATTGATGATCCAATTTTTGGGCAAGTGCCCGTGTTTGACCAAACAAACATGGTCGCTACCACTGTCTTGAGTAGTAGCAATAATCTGGACAATGCCGCCGTGGTGATTGGCTGGCAAGGGTGCGCCAAAGCAGGGCTTTGTTATCCACCAGAAAAGGTTAAAACTACTGTCAACATCGCTGCTACTAGCGCTACTTCTATAGACAACGCTCAGTCAGGGACGACCAACGTGACAGATGCCGCTAATGCTGGGGCGGAGTCAGATAGTTTGGTAGAGGATGAGGTAATTGATTACGCCTTGATGGGCGACGATACTTTAGAAGGCGAGCTTGCAGCTACCAATACGATTACTGGCGCAGGTGAGGAAGTAAACAGTAGTACGACGACAAACAATACGACTATTGCCACTCAAAATGCCGCTGATAGCGACCCTTTTGGTTTGGCTTCTCATCCTTGGTTGGCCTTGGTATTGTTGTTTTTGGCGGGCTTGGGCTTGGCATTGACACCATGCGTATTACCGATGTTGCCCATCGTGGCCAACATTGTTGCACGAGAAGAAAATCCAACGGTAAAACGCGGTGTGATTTTAACCACCAGTTATGCCGTTGGTGTGGCGATTGCTTATGGTATTTTGGGTGCCGTCATTGCTGTATTTGGTGAGTCACTAGGGATCATTGGCTGGTTGCAAAACCCCATTATTCTTATTAGCTTTGCCATCGTCTTTGTGCTATTGGCATTATACATGCTGGGCGTATTTAGCCTCCGCTTACCGCGAGCCATTAGTAATAAGATGCAAGGCTTGAGTCAAGCGGGCGATAGCAAACTTGGTAGTATGGGCGGTAGCTTGATTGCTGGCTTTTTGTCCGCGCTGGTGGTGTCACCTTGTGTTTCTGCACCATTATTTGGGGCGCTGTTGGCAGTGTCTACGATTGGCAGTCCGCTGCTTGGCTTTGCCGCCTTATTTATGCTGGGCTTTGGCCTGTCTGCACCGCTGATTTTGATTGGTGCTACTCAAGGCAAAATCATGCCAAAAGCGGGCGAGTGGATGAATTGGGTCAAGCTGGGTTTCGCTTTACTGCTTTTTGCCGTTGCGCTGTTATTGATTGAACGGGTCTTTATTTCACCTGTAATGCTCATGGTATGGGCGCTATGGTTTATGGTTGTTGCGACATGGGCGTGGAGCTGGTTGGGCAAAGGTCATATGCTTACCCGAGCGTTGGGTTTGATCGTTGGTGTTTGGGCCGTTTGTTTGATAGTCGGCGCGGCCCTGGGTAATGACGACAGCTTACATCCCCTCGCATCATTGAGTGCGGCTCCGATGGTGGCATCTACTACGGGTCAGCCAGTAGCTAATAGTGCAACAGATAAAAACATCACGACGCTTGCCGAACTGGATACGATTGTCGCTGCCAACCCCAAAGTGATTGTTGATTTGACAGCAGATTGGTGTGTTGAATGCCGTATTATGGATAAAAACTTGTTTCATAATCGTCCAACCCAGATGCAAGATTGGCAGTTAGTGAGGCTAGATATCACAGAGACCACTGATGACTCAAAGGCAATCTTGGCACGCTACAAACTGTTTGGTCCGCCAGCTTTATTATATTACCAAGATGGTCAATTGGTTCAGCAACAAGTGGGTGAAATTGGTCGTTCGGAGTTTGAGCAGACCTTGACGACGCTTAATAACTAATATTAAGAGCCAATACTTAACAAAATCAGGCAGTATTTTTTGGGCTTGATAATGAAAAAGCCAACGTACTATCAAGACAGTGCGTTGGCTTTTTTAATTTTATTAAATTCTATTTAAACTCTTGTGACTAAGTGTTTTATTCAATGCCATTCAGACCTATTTACATTTGTATTCTGTCACGATAACGCTAGTATAGTGTGCCTGTTTTCACTACAATAAAGCAACAATGTTGAAGGAGTCTTACTCATCGTAACGACTCGTTCTTATGACCAAATATCATTGACCATATTTAGCAATGATATTTATGGGCATATTCATTATCTCATATACTCTGCTGCCAATACTGTCAGTTAGACAAAGGACACTTATGTTTTTCCACATCACTCCACGGCCTCAGTCTATGGATCTTATCAAAGCACGCAAAAGCCTTTTACCGCAAGCAAATCAGCATTATCTGACCATAGCCGTTGGGATAGCGCTCAGTTGTTTTACCGTGCAAGCACAAGCGGCAAATCCTGCTCAGACCTATAAAGAGTCGGCAGTGCCAGAGACTGCATTTGACTATCAAAGTGATGGCTTGGCACAGAGTGCTGATCCGCAATCAATGACTACAGCGACGCCAACTCGTCCAGTGATGAGCCAAGAGTTTATTGCACAGCAAGCCAAGTTGTTTTTTGATTGTACTCAAGTTCAGACCAGCGCTGCGCGTTTGGCTTGTTTTGATAAAGTCGCTGAGGAAGGTAAGACACCAAGCTACGTCACGCCCAAACAGTCAGTCGATTTGGCAAAGACATTGAGAACGACCATTTCAGGCAATCCTCAATTTGTTTTTGTAGAAGAAAATACAACGATCGCTGGCGCAAATAATACAGCGACAGGCTTATCCGCTAATGAGCCTGACACTAAAGATGGGTTAGACACCGTTGGCATGACACAAAAAGAAGCAGAGGTGTTAGAAAACGCTGGCGTTACTCAGACTGATATCGAAAAATATACGCCGCTTAGTTTGTCTTATGATCTTGATCAAAACAGTGAACGCGGTACATGGACGGTTCGACCATACCGTCCGACGTATATCTTACCGCTGTTTTATACCTTTGATCCTAACCTAGGTCCAAATACACCGTCTCAACCCGTAGAGCCTTATACGTCTAACGATGTGCGCAATACCGAATTAAAATTCCAGTTGTCTTTGAAGAGCAAAGTTGCTGAAGATTTATTTGATACCAATGCTGATTTGTGGTTTGGTTATACCCAAGAGTCGCATTGGCAGGTTTTTAATGAAGACAACTCACGACCGTTTCGTGCCACTGATTATCAGCCCGAAATATTTTTGACGCAGCCTGTCACAGCCGACCTGCCTTTTGGTGGTCGTTTGCGTATGTTGGGCGCAGGTGCCATTCACCATTCGAACGGTCAAGATGATCCACTATCACGCTCATGGAACCGTGCTTATCTGATGGCAGGGGCTGAGTGGGGCAAATTATCAGTGATACCTCGTCTATGGACTCGAGTAAAAAATGAGAGCGCTAATGACGATGATAATCCAGATATCGAAGATTTCATGGGTTATGGCGATGTCAAATTTTTGTATGACCTAGCTGACCAGCAGAGCATCAGCGGTACCTTGCGCTACAATCCTAGTACCAATAAAGGCGCGGCTCAGATTGATTATGTGTACCCACTCACTAAGAATGTCAATGGTTTTGTCCAGCTATTCCAAGGTTATGGCGAATCACTTATTGATTACAATCATGAAAACACGTCTATTGGCTTTGGTATCGTGCTAAATGACTGGAAAGGTTTTTAATCGTA
This sequence comes from Psychrobacter sp. AOP22-C1-C5, assembly GCF_052378885.1. NCBI lineage: Bacteria > Pseudomonadati > Pseudomonadota > Gammaproteobacteria > Moraxellales > Moraxellaceae > Psychrobacter > Psychrobacter sp. AOP22-C1-C5. Next base: position 316,652 of record NZ_JBQSYC010000003.1, read on the forward strand.
TCAATATTTAAAGTCAATGATGCGCCGATTGCCTCCTTATCAAACTGGATTATGGCTGGCAGAGTATATTGATATACGCTGCCAGCTTTGTCGTGTTTATCGTAGCACACCGCAAATTCACCTTCCACTTTCTCACCCATCATTGAGCACTGTTGATGTGGACAGCGTTCGCACAAACGCCAAATTTTTACCAAATCAGCAGTCAGCAGTTGCCAAATTCCGCCAAAAAATAGAGCAACGTCTTAATAGTGGGCTGCTTTGTACGCAGTGTCATCATAGTATTGCTTGGTTGCCAAAACCTTTTGAAGTTGACATTGCAGCTGGCATCGATCTACCCATTCAAGCGGCTACTTATTATGATTATCCAATACGTCAGGCGATAAGAGCGTTCAAATATCATGAAAATATGACCAAGCTGCCATTGTTGTTACATGTTTTGCGCCAATTACCACGTCCTCATGGCTGCCATCAAAACAATAGCGTGATTGTCGCTATGCCAACCACCGAGCAACGATTGGTTAAACGTGGATTTGATCCCGTCATGGTTTTGGCAGCGCAATTGTCCGAACACTGGCGAATACCGCTGTGGCAGGGCGTTCAACGTATCGATAATACGGTCAGTCAGCAAGGTCTGACACGTGCCGAACGCTTAAGTAATCTAGACAATGCTTTTGCTTTAACCGAGAAGTTACCCGTTAAGCGTGTGATATTGTTCGACGATGTTGCGACCACAGGGGCAAGTTTGCAAGCGTTGGGGCGGGCTTTGTATACTCAAGTAACTGGCTTAACTGTGACTGAGTCTTATATTGCAAACCAATATCATATCTCTGCTTATGCGCTAGCACATGGTAGCCATTCCTCATAGCTAATTTAAGTTTCTCTGCATTACTATTGTGTTGCTAATGCATGATCTTAACGCTATATTATAAAAATCAAATATATCAAACTGTTATCTATAAATGTTGTTTCTGGTGTCTTATTTGATGAAACAACATACAGAAAATGCGAGTCTTAGTCAGCTTGCTGATATTGTTAATATGACTATATAGGATGTCTTTTAAACATCATGGAATAAAAATTGCATTGTATATGTTAAGTATCTGAAGGTAATGCATGGAAAAGAAATAATAATGTGAACCCCGCATTATCTACTTTAAATCAGCTTTGGTATTAGACACACAATGGCAGTTATAAATAGGAATCTGATGTGAACGCATCTGCAAATGATTTACCACTTAAGCGACAAACAACCAGCTCAGGATTCACTCTGATTGAGCTGATGGTAACGATTGCTGTGCTTGCCATTATTGTCAGTATTGCCGCGCCCAATATCAGTACCCAACTGGCCAATCAGCGGGTGAAATCGACAGCTGCTACGCTTGCTAATGCGTTAAAAGAAGCGAAAGTTGAGAGTATCATTCGTCGTCAAAATGTCGAAGTTATATATAATGCCACTACGACACCTAAGACATTAACGCTACGAGCCAATAGTAACAATATAGCTAGTTACAATATCAATAATAAAAGCGGTGTTACCCCAACCATTTCCCCATCTGGTGTCAATAGTATTGTCTTTCGACCTGATAAAACAATAGCTAATGGTGCAACAGTACTCTATACCATCTGCGATAGTGGTTCTAATAATGAGACACCTAGACAAGTGAGTCTTAGTCGTATTGGTAACGTTGATACGACAAATGCGGGGAGATGTTGATGAAGCTTAAAACCATACAGGAAGGCGTAGGTCTCATAGAAGTAATGGTTGCATTACTATTGCTTGCGGTAGCTGTTTTGGGGTTTAGTGCCATGCAAATGACCGCCATAAAAGCGACAGACGAGAGCTTAATGCGCACTCGTTCTTTGACTATTATGAGAGGAGGGGCAGAGGCGATACGCGCCAACCCTACAGGCAGTAATGCTTTTAGAACAGCGCTAAATGGCGATTCAGTCTCTGTCACTATCGATGGCAGTGCCATTACAAAAGACAGCTGTGTGCAAAATACCAATGCAGCCCCTGCGGCAGCAGCAAGCTGTACAATCAACCAGTTGGCGACACGTGATGGGCTATTGCTAAAGTCATATGCAGCTGCTAATGATATTAATATGGGGATGGTACCTAATGGTTGTCCAGGTACGTCGGATCGACGTCAGTGTTTTGTCGCAAGCTGGGGTGATACGACAGTTCAGCTAAACGATACCGCTCCAAATGCTTGTGCTAATGCAGATGGTACTTATAAAAATGGTGCAGAGTGCTTTATTATGGAGGCATACTAATGTCATCTAACCATTCGTATAGATATAGCGATAACTATCAAGCAGGCTTTACCCTCATAGAGCTTATGATTTCTTTAGTGCTCGGTTTGATTGTGTCTGCCGCTGTCATTCAGGTCTACCTAATTAATGTAAAGACAAGTAGTATTCAAGCCAGTGGTAGTGAGTTGCAGGACGCCAGTGTTTTTGGTTTGCAGCAGCTAGAAAAAAAAGTGCGTCTAGCAAATCTTGGTAATCCCAGTACGCAAATTGATAGCACTACAGTCAATGGAGGCGTTGTATTAACAGGTCTTAATATTGGTGTTCCAGCGACACCTACGCCTTATGCCAATACAGGGTATTTGACGAGACGGGCAGGAGACACGTCAGTTGGTTCAAATGGCTGGACGGGTATATCGAACACCAATATCAATAGTGACCAATTGACCATTCAATACACTAACATTACTGGTAGTCCGATAAGAGACTGTGAAGGGGCTGAGGCTGCGGTAAATGATATTATTATTGAACGTTACTTTTTACGTCAAGTAACAGGTGATTCAAGCGCTGGCGTGATCAAAAATCTAGTATTGGCTTGTGATGCAGGACGTGTCAATAAAGCAGGTGGTATAGACAATACGATGGCAGCAACAGATTCACGGCAGTTTGGGCAGGCCGGGCAAGAGCTGATCGTCAATGCGGATCAGTTTAAAGTTCTATTGGGCGTACAGTACACCAAAGGCGCCAATGTAGGAAGAACCATGTATTTACCAAGTAGTGCTTATCTTGCCATCACTGCTGATAGACCTGCTATCACATCTATTAAGATGGGGCTGATTGTCCATGGTACGACACCTGTCTTAAGCAGTGATGATCAAACCTCATTCACTCTACTAGGTCAGAGCAATGTATTAAAAACGGATGCCAGTCGCAGTAAACAGGTGCGTACGAGTTATGAGACTACCACGTTACTGCGTAATGCCCGTGTGGTAAGCGTAAGTACTAGCTTATTACCTTAAGTAGGGAGACTACAGATGATTCACAACCAATACCTATCATATCAGACAAAAAGAAATGTCAGTATCAATCAGATATATGGAAGCACAGAACAAGGTGCAACTTTGATAGTGGTCTTACTATTTTTAGTGCTCATTATGTTGGCAGGCGCCATAGCGGTTAGACAAAGTAACACAGATCTAAAAATTGCTACTAGTGATCAGATTAATACTGTCTTATTACAATCATCAGACAGTGCCAATCAAAGGTTAGAGATGATGATTAATGGAAATCCGTCATCTAAAGAGTATGAAGATGCAACCAGCTTCTCAGGTGTGTTTGGTCATTTTTTATTAGATGAAAAGAGTGCAACTAACGAATTTATATACTGCTTTAATCCGCGTACCCAAACGTACGTGAAAGCAAATGCAACCGTAAAGGATGTTTCGGGTGGTTATATTGATAGTCTAAATAATGGTATATGTGATTATACCAATGCTAATGGCTATACAAGCGCTAGGCAGACTGTTATGACACAAATGAGTGTCAGCCTTACGCCGCCTGATCCTAATGCGGAAAGATTCGGACATATGGTTATTGGTAAAGAGATTGAAGATAGAACCAGTAAAAAATATAAGTTTGATGTTCGAGCAACCTCTGCTCTGCCTGCCTACAATGAACCTAAAGTAGGTAGTACCAAATGCTTTGAACAAACCAGCATAAAATCGAATGTGTTAACAGGCAACCAATCATTGAGTGAGTGTCTATTGCAAGCAAGTACACCCAGTAAAATGCTATATGAGCAAGCAGAAGTTGAAAACGTTTCTTCTACCACTATTTGTATTCCTTTTGGTAAAGGTCCGATGAATCCACAATGCATGTTTTCACCATCAACACCCTAAAAAGCTTGCTGATTATTTTTATCTCATATAAGGACAGATGTCATGAGACATTTTGACAAACCATTAGCAGCTACTGATATGAAGGCATCGTCCATCAAGTATCTGGTCGTTGTCGTGGCATCAATGATGGCGATACCAGTAGCACATGCAGATGTGGCTGGTAAAAAAATCGGTGATCTAGAGATTTATAAAGCAGCAGAAGGCGGTAAGACGACGATCACCATGATGTTAGATACGTCTGGCAGTATGGCAGCTAATGTTACGACGGGAGCTTGCGACTTACCTTCAGGTGTTTCTTCTAATGGAGTAGGTATTGAGAAATCTTTAACGACACCTAGTTACGATAGAAGATATTGTGAAACAAGAAAGTTTTTTTATCGGCTGACCGATAATCGATGGTATCGCTGCGGCGCGAGTGATGGTTCAGGAAGTTTTAATTTTGGAACGACAGAGTGTGCGACTGAGATAGCAAGACCAACAACCACTGGATTGCAAGCTGGGACTAATAGCGGTAATACTTATTATTTTACAGAAAATGCTAAATCTTATGATCGCCTGACACGACTAAAAGACGCCATTTTTGCGCTAATGGACAACCCTAAACTAGACCCCAAAAAAGTCGCAATTGGTATTGGGCAATTTTCAACACAAAGCAATAGTAGTAATACCTATATAGGAGCTGATGGTACTAGTGGCAAGATCGTTGTACCCGCTAAGTTAGTTGATCCGACACAGCGCGCCGAGATTAGACGAGCGGTTGCGGCTTTGACAGGCGAGAATGGCACACCAACAGCCAATGCTTATGCAGAAGTCGGTGCCTATATGTTAGGCAAGAATACATCTACTTCTATTACCCGTCCAAGAGAATCATTTGTAAACGTGGGAACTAACTCATATCGCGTGTGTAACGCTTGGAATGAGACTACCGATATATCTAGATGTAGCGGGCTTACTAGCACTACTATAACTATGTCTTCAAGTGGCTATACGACTAGAAGATGTGGCATATACACTAATAACAACTGTCTAGTAAGAGATTTAACCCAAAGTGCAGAAGCGTGGGGCTTTAGTGGCTTTGCCAATTCTATATCAAATGCGAAATCTGGCAGCAATTATGTTAGTCCTTTGTCATCAGCGTCTAGCTGTGACGGTCGAGGGATATATTTCTTGACCGATGGTGAGCCAAACAGCTCTCCTGCTCCTTTACCCTTAATGAGATCGGCTTTAGGTTCATCATCATTCAGCGTACCATCTATAACCTTACCGAATGGGAGTCAAGCTAGTAGTGGTATGCCAGAAGTAGGCGCTTTTGCTAAAGCCCTACGTGATCCGACAATTAATCCCCTAGGAACAGATAAAGAAGTTTATACCGCTGTGGTTGGTTTTGGTTCAATATTTGACGTCAATAGAGCAGTAGATGCTGATAAACTTGTAGCGGATCGAGTCATTCGTAACCTACCTTATACCAATCCAAAAACCGGTGTTACTGCTAATCGTGATTTTTATAACTGTTCAAATATCACTAATATTGATGCTAGAAATGCCTGTAACTGGGGTGAAAAAGCAACTAGTGAATTGCCAGGGGTAGGCGGTTTTGGTGAAGGCGGCTTCTATTCGGCGCAGTCTACGGAAGACATCGTCAATAGTATCATCACCTTTGTTAGTGATTTGAATCAAACGTTACCATCTACGCCTTCAGGTACTATCATCATTCCAGATGATCCTTATCGTGCTGACAGTCAGCTTGCTGTCGCTTATTATCCAACATTACAACCCAAAGTCGCTGAAAATTCAGTGATTTGGGAAGGTAATATGAAAAAGTATCGCCTAAATGAAGCTACGCTTTTTGGTAGAAATAATACAAGGCTCTTTAGAAACGTAGCAGGTGAGCTAAATCCAGCTGCACAAGACTTTTGGTCAGATCGAAACTATCCGGGTGCCAATGATAAGGTAGAGTCTGGTGGGTTCTACTCGCAATTAAATACGCCTGACACTGGCGCTGGCATTAATTCAACTAGAGTCTTGTTTGTAGAAGATTGGAGAAGTAAAACGGATCAATTTCCTGTTTTAAGAAGAGTGAGCGTGAGTGGTGCAGGTAAAGTATTGGTAAACAACCAGGCATTAACTGATACTTCTTTTAATGACACGGCCACATATAATCAAGCAACTCTAAGAAAGCTATTGAATTTTTTAGGGTTCGAAAACTTACCAGCATCAACGGTAAGTGTCAAAGATATGACGCTTACCAGTGCCAACGCCACTCAACCTATCAAAGTGCTCGGTGCTACGATACACTCTACCCCTGCCTCAGTATCCTATTCAGCGACTTTAGATGATGATGGCCGAGTCACTGCAGCGCGTGATGATTATGTGTTATTTGGCTCGACAGAGGGCGGACTACATCTGGTCAATGCTTCTGATTCTGGTGCTAATAATGGCGGCAGAGAAAGATTCGTTATTATTCCTAGAGAAATGCTTAGAAATAGTAGTCAGTCAGAAGCACTCGTTAAAGAGGCAACCAAACCCGAAATAGGGTCGCCAGAATTTGGTATTGACGCACCTTGGTTAGTCAGCGCTGACTATAGGTATGATTTTGCTAATAGGCGAGTAAATATCGATACATCAGGTAACCAAGGTATTTATGCTTATGGTGGTCTACGTATGGGCGGTGAGGCTTTTTATGGTCTCAACCTTAATGATCCTGACAACCCTAACATGATGTTTACTATTACGCCGGCGACTACTGGATTTGCACGTATGGGACAAATTTGGTCACAGCCTACTAAAGCCAAAATAAAAACCAGGTCAACTGATACTGGGACCGATGTATTGGTATTCGGTGGTGGCTATGATATGTGTTATGAAAATGAAGGTTTTCAAGTTGGGGTGACAGACACGGCACTTGGCGCTTGTTCAAATATATCGTCAACCAGAGGCAACGCGGTGTATATTATCAATGCTCAGGATGGCAGTCTAATCTGGTCAGCATCTGGTGCTTCTGGTGCCTCAAGAACAGTCCCTACGATGACCAACAGTATCGTTGCGGGTGTTACTACGCTAGATCGTGATAACGATGGCTTTATGGATCACATCTATTTTGCAGACTTGGGTGGTCAGTTGTTCCGTGCTGATTTTACCAATGCTGGTTTTGTAAAGCCTTCAGCATCAGCACCTGAGACTTCCTTTACCAATACCAGAGTGACTCGAGTTCTCCAAGGTGCCTATACTGGCGCTGATACCAAGTACAATCATCGTTTTTATGAACGACCTGTAGTGAGTTTTTATCGCAACACAATAACCAATACTTTGTTTGCGATGGTCAATGTGATTTCAGGCGATCGTAGCTCGCCTTTGTCAAAGGTACGCGATCTCAGTAAAGCAGATAGACTCTATGGCATTATTGATAGCGATGTAACCAGACCTGACAACGTGTTTTACGCTACCAACTTTACCGATTCAACCAATGTTAATGGCCAAAGAATAGTAAATTTAACAGCAAATAATACAGCAAGCAGTAATCTGGCTGAGTTACCATCCACTATTGGCACTTTGACGGATGCAGGATATACAAGAGCTCAAAAAAATACCGTCATCGATATGATGAAAGCAGGCACAAGACAAGGATGGTATTATCCTCTTACACGGTTTGACGGTTATGGTAATGTCAGATATACCAAAGGTATTGGCAAATCTGAGGTTATTGACAGCTTTTTGTACACCACTGCCTACAATCCAGACATGAACTATGGCGCTGTTGACTCTTGTTCTGCCAGAATCACTGGCGGGTCAGAGCGACAGCTGTACTGTTTGCCTTACGGTATCTGTTTGGATGATGTAGGTACTGGCGAATCCAAGAATGGTACCGCTGGTTTTGTTAGAGCGGGTAAAGGTATTCAAGAGTTGACACTTGGACCAGCTAGCTCCAGCCTTTCCAATCTACGCGTGCTCATTGGTACACGTACCTTGTCAGAACTGCAGAATGATCGAGTGAACTTCGGCTCTGATGGTGGCAAAGGTATCTATGATCTTAGTGAACAAGATTCGAAAGGTGTGTCACAAAATCTGACAGCTGCTGATCAAATACTTGGTAATGGTTCTGCTCCTAGTCTGTTACACAATGATCGTTTTACGCTACAGCCAAAAACGTGGTACGAAGCAGACTGATGGAATAGCTATATGAAAGCACAGATATTTGAGAAACAGTCAGGCTTTACCCTTATCGAGCTGATGGTAGTCGTTATCATAATGGCAATCTTAGCAGCCGTCGCGGTACCATCTTACCGTCAGTTTGTGGTGCGAAACGCGGAGTCACAAGCGCAGGCAAGCATGCAGCAGCTAGAAATAGAGCTTAATCGCTGGCGTGCCAATGCGTTGACTTATAAAGGGTTTAGACCAAAGAAACTCACCGCTAATGGTACGCCTACTTATACTTACGATGCTGCTGATAACAAGACCATCTATGTACCTAAGGGCAGTGATATTACCAATTATAGCTATTTGATCACATTAGTAGATGGCAACACAGGCAATACGTTGGCACCAGCAAGTACTAGCTATTCGACAGCAGGTAACTCATGGCGAATATTGGCACAGCCAAATGATTCACTCAAACAATCAAATGCTTCTATTTTAATGACCAGTAGTACAGGCGTACAGTGCAAAACTAAAGACAGAACGGTTACGATTGCTTCTACCAATTGTGGTACTACAGGGGAGAACTGGTAATGTCAGTATCAGTTAAGACACTTACAGGATTATCTAAACAACAGGGTTTGACACTCATTGAGGTAATGATCGTTGTCGTTATCATCGGTGTACTAGCAGCTATTGCTCTTCCGAGCTATCAGCGATATACCATCAAGACTAAGCGTACTGATATGATGAGTGAGATGCAAAATATCGCTAGCCAAATTGAGAGCCGAAAATTGGTGCAGGGTAACTATGGTGGGATAGTTACAACGGATTTGATGGGAAATTATCCTAGACAAGGCAATGCACTGTATACCGTTACAGTAGCTCCTACGCCACTCAACCGCACATGGACAATCACTGCTACACCTGTTCTAGGAGCCCAATTGAATAACGACGGTGCGCTAACTTTAAATCATCAAGGTGTCAAATGTCGTGCTAGCATTTGTGGTAGTAGCAATGAATGGAATAAGTGACAAAAAACGTTTGAATGGAAAATAATGACAAAAAATGTCAGTTTTTGTTACTAATTACCTTTAATCTTTATATCTATAGACAATTTTCAGTAGACTCTTAGTAACATAAGTGACATTTTGTAATCTTTATCATAGGGTAGATCTATTTAAGAACTAATAAGTGGAATTATTTGAAAGTTTTATATTTAATTCGTAAGTTGGCACGCCAAGTGCAACAAGAAGACATATAGATGGAAAAAATAATTTTATCCCTGAAGATAGAAAATATATTCATTATCTAATCTTCATATATCCCCAAAGGAGTTCTTATGAACACTCAAAAAGGTTTTACCTTAATTGAACTAATGATCGTTGTTGCTATTATCGGTATCCTAGCTGCGATCGCTATTCCACAGTATCAGAACTACATCGCTAAGTCACAAGTTAGCCGTGCTATGGGCGAGACTTCAGCTGTTAAGACCGCTGTCGAAACTTGTTTAAACGAAGGCAAAACAGCTATTGGTGATTGTCCGCTTGGTATTACTAATTCTAATATCCAGTCTACTACAGTTGCAGGTGCTGCACCTAATACTGACGGTAATAACGGAGCTATTTTAACAGCAACTACTCCAATTGTAGCAACGTTTAACAATAATGCTGCAGCTGCGCTTAAAGACGGTACAGCAAGTACTTTAACTTGGACTCGTACAGCTAATGGTACTTGGTCGTGTGCTACTACAGCCAATGCTAAATATAAGCCAGCAGGTTGTTCAGGTACCTAATGTTTAGTGTTGTTAGAAGATTTAAAAATAAAGAGCTATTCATAGCTCTTTATTTTTTGCTTTTCATTTTAGGAGTGACAGTCGGTATTACCTCTAAATTTTATAATGAATTTAGAGTGCTAGAATTAGCATTGCTGTTTGGCTTTGGAGTCTATAGTCTTGTTAATAAACAACAGCATACCTCAAAGATAGAGCTATTATTTTTAGCGTATATAGGTGTCGCTAGTCTATTTTGGCAGAATTACGAATTTATAGTAGTTGACTTGCTATTGGCCTATTTATTGTATAAAAGCTTTTTTTCACTTGAATACAATGAGCTTGTGACTAAGATCATCGTATTTGCTAGCTTATTGATTTTTCCTCTGCTTCCTCTATCTGTCTTAGACTACATTAACACTGGTATCTATTATCCTATTTGGCATCCGATGCCATGGAATATAAGGGTATATGATAGCTATTTGCTCATTATATCTATATTTGCAATTTGGCTCTATATTACTGAGACCAAGTATAAAAGCCTTTACCTATTATTTATATTACTGGCCTTTTTTTCTATTTTATTGAATGCAGGTCGCTCAGCGACCCTGGCTTATACAATATTCATTGTCATTATCTTTAACCGTACAGTACGATGGCAGCTACTTACAACTTATACTGCCGCATGGCTTGCCTATATTGCTATCACATATCTTGCTGCTACCAATTTCGTTAATTCCTCTTCAGCTTTAGAAATACAAATAGCTAGAACCACTACTAGCTTACGTTATGACCTATGGGTGAATGCTTTTGAATGCTGGTTACAAAGTCCAATAGTCGGTTGTGGGTTTTATCAACTAGGTAGTTATGAGTATTTAGCGGCACATCCACATAATCTGCTTATTCAAGTATTGACTGAAACTGGCCTAATAGGATTGGGTTTTTTGTTGGCGATGATATTTGTTATTTTTAAAAATGTAGATTGGCGTTCAGAGAAAAACTACTTCACGATCGCAGCTTTATTAGCCATAGGGGTAGACCTCTCATTATCAGGCGCTCACATATACCCAATAACACAAATAGCATTATTATGGTTGCTCGTGTTTTTATTAAAAAATCGTGTATTCCAGCATGCATCTTATTTCAATAAAGTACCGGAAGTTAATTCATTAGGTAAAATAGTTGTTTGTAGTATTATTTATTTTGTTTTGATGGCTATCTTTATTTATATTTTTACAACCACAAGTGTATTTCTAGACAGTGATATGCTCGCGACACCTCCAAGATTTTGGGAGTATGGTTATAAATTATTATAGAGTAAATCAGTAATTATAAAAAAACATGTCATCTACTATGTTATTTGAAAGATTTCATACTTAATTTAAAGCTTATGGCATTGAGTATGCATAGTATAAATATGATCACGAATTTGGCTACCACTATGTTATCGACTAAAAAATGTCACTATATTAGTCAGTCTGGATTTACGTTGATTGAACTAATGATAGTTGTTGCTATTGTCGGTGTTTTAGCTGCTATTGCTATTCCTCAATATCAGATATACATTGCTAAGACTCAGGCAACCAGAATTATTAATGAGTTAGGGCAGTTGCGTATGACTGTAGAAGAATGTCTACAAACGGGTAGGGACGTGATTGGATTAGGTACTAATGATTGTGATCCCCGCGCATCAGCCTCTAATCTCATTATGGGTGCCTCTCAAGTGGGTTTAATGTTGCCTAATGATATGGGTGTAGCACAAATTACTAATCCGCTGACCTCAATCACCAGTATCACCGCAACAGTTTCTAATCAAGTCACACCAGTCCTGATAGGTAAAAAGGTAAAGTGGTTACGAACTAGTAATGGTTCATGGAACTGTACTAGTAGTATCGAATCAGTCTACTTACCTAGTTCTTGCGAAAATGATGCTGGTTTATAAGCAATCGGTATACTACATCCAATAAAGGCCTATAACAGGATTATGCAGCGAAACTTATGGCAATATTTAGTTATACGTATATTGGTAGGCTGGTTGCTTGTTTCTATAATCCCAGCTTTACTATTATTTTGGGATTTCATTGTCACTGATAATATTCTTATCACTCAAATAAATAGTATTATCGCAAGTAGCGGCGCTATCGTTTTTAGTCTCATTGGACTGGAGCGCTTGACCCAATTTCCCGGCCAAAAATCTATGGTAACTGTGTTGCCAACGCTATTGGCGAGCGGTTTATTAGCAGGGTTAATCTTGCTTATATTTCGGCTACCTTACTCCGTTTATTACCTATTATTCAGTGGTGTGCTGGGCGTGGTATTCTGCTTTATCTCACAAGTGATTTTGCGGGCAGTGACCCGAGTAAAGATAGGTTATGTACCTATAGGACGTTATCAAAGTTTATTAGATATCAAAGATGTTACTTGGGTACAGCTATCAAAAGACTTCCAACCAGTAAGCCATCAAGACTTGCCTTTTCATGCGGTAGTCGTCGATCTTTCAGATAGTGATTTGTGTTTAGGGTGGGAGCAATTGCTGGCAGAGTCTGCTTTACAGGGCATACCAGTATATAACATCCTACAAGTAAGTGAGTCTTTGACAGGGCGTTTACCTATCAAACACCTCTATGAGAATAATCTTGGCTCACTATTGCCTTCGCCTAGTTATCTATTAGTAAAACGGCTGATGGATACCATCGTTGTGTTGTTTAGTATACCTATTACCCTTCCCCTAGCTATCCTAATAGGAATAGCCATCAAATGGGAAAGTCGTCATAGTAATAGTACGATACTATTTAAGCAGTGTCGCATAGGGCAGGGCGGAAAGCTATTCACGATGTACAAATTTCGCAGTATGATTCCCAATGCTGAGGAAGATGGTGCCAAAATGGCTACTGATGCCGATATGCGAGTGACAAAGTTCGGCAGCTATATTAGAAAAACACGCTTAGATGAATTGCCACAATTTATCAATGTATTGAAAGGTGAGATGAGTCTTATTGGCCCAAGGCCGGAGCAGTTAGACTTTGTCAGGCGATTTAATGAAACTATTCCTTTCTATCGCTATCGCCATATTATCAAACCTGGCATATCAGGATGGGCGCAAGTGATGCATGGCTATGTAAGTAATGAGGACGAGACAAAGGTAAAGCTGGAGCATGATTTTTTTTATATTAAAAACTTCTCACTGACATTAGATTTGTTGATCGTGATTAAGACCATTCAAACAATGATCACTGGGTTCGGGGCGAGGTAATCATGAGTCATAACAAAAATAAGACCGTTATCGTGCCCATCATTCTATGTGGGGGCTCGGGCACGCGCCTATGGCCACTATCGCGTGAAAGCTATCCTAAACAGTTTCTAAAATTAACGGGTGAGTACTCTTTATTTCAACAGACTATATTAAGACTGGATTTTTTGAGTCAGAGTAACTTAACGCTAGAAAAACCAATTATTGTGACTAATGAAGCGCATCGATTTTTAGTTTTGGATCAGTTGCACCAGATTGATCACACAGGTCAAATTATTTTAGAACCTACGGGTAAGAACACTGCGCCCTCTTTGACGCTGGCTGCTTTACATATTAGTGCCCTATACGAGGATGTAGTAATGGTCGTCTTACCTGCCGATCATGCTATCAATGATGACAATGACTTCTGCATGACTTTGGCCGATGCCATTACTGCGGTAGCCGATGATGATATTGCGATAGCTACACTGGGCGTGAAGCCTACTTATCCTGAGACTGGCTACGGCTATATTAAATGTAAAACTAATAATACCGAGTTTAGCTATCATAAAATTGCTAAGTTTGTCGAAAAGCCTAACCTCTCTGTGGCACAAGACTATATCGTACAGTCCAATTTTTATTGGAACAGCGGCATTTTTATTATAAAAGATCAGTTTTGGCTAACTGCTATTGAGAAATTTGATAACAGTATTTTTGAGGGTGTTACTGCCGCTTGGCATAATAAAAAGTTAGATACGCCTTTTATTAGGCCCAATGCTGATTTGTTCAAAGCAGTACCCAGTAACTCTATCGACTATGCAGTAATAGAGCCTTGCACTACAGATGCAGAGAACAACTACGAGCTAGGCATGTTTGAATTGTCTACAGGATGGAGTGATTTGGGCACTTGGCAAGCCGTTAGTGATTACCAAAAGATTGATAATGCCGATACGCATGACAATGTTTGGCTAGGGGATGTATTAGGTATAGACACTACGAATTGCTATGTACATGCAGAGCAGCGCTTAGTCAGTCTATTAGGGGTAAATGATTTAATTATTGTCGATACTGATGACGCGTTATTAATCGCCCATAAGTCGCATAGCCAAGAGGTTAAAGAGATCGTCAACCGGCTTAAAAAAGATAAGCGAGTAGAGGTCACTACTCATCAAAAAGTGCATAGACCATGGGGCTGGTATCAAAGTATCGATGAGTGTGAACGCTTTAAGGTAAAGCGCATTTGCGTCCAGCCAAAAGCAAGCTTGAGCTTGCAGAAACATCATCACCGTGCTGAGCATTGGGTCGTGGTGAAGGGAACAGCACAGGTATTATGCGATGACAAAACCATGCTACTGAGTGAAAACCAATCTACTTATATTCCACTAGGTGCAGTTCATCGCCTGTCCAATCCAGGTAATATTCCCTTAGAGATGATAGAGGTACAGTCGGGAAGTTATTTAGAAGAAGACGATATCGTTAGATTAGATGATGAATACGGCCGTGAGTAACAGTTACTAATGTGGAATAGGTTACTACTACTGAAAGCCCAGCTCCTAGGGCATGAAGGTATCAAGCGCTATGGCGCTAATACAGCATGGCTGATGGGCGAAAAAGTCTTGCGTATGTTTATGGGTCTATTCGTAGTAATTTGGGTGGCACGTTACCTGGGACCTGAACAGTTTGGACTCCTCAGCTACGCGCAGAGTTTTGTGTTCTTATTTACGGCTATTGCGACACTCGGCCTCGACAGTATCGTTGTCAGAGAGCTGGTAAAAAATAATGCTCAGCGAAACGTATTATTAGGGACAGCATTTGTCTTAAAGCTAGTTGGATCTATTTGTATATTGCCGCTATTATGGTTCGGTGTGCAGTTCACTAGTAATGATAGCTATACCAATCTGATTATCTTTATCATTGCTAGCGGTACGATATTTCAAAGCTTCAATGTCATCGACTTCTATTATCAATCGTCTGTGCTATCGAAGTATGTTGCTTTTGCTAATACGATAACTTTGGCAATATCGAGTATCGTCAAAATCGTTCTAATACTAAATCAAGCATCGTTGTTAACTTTTGCTATAGTCGGAGTATTTGATGCCATTGTTCTATCGCTAGGTTTGATTTACTTCTATTGGCAAAAGACGCATCATTCGTTGCGAGATTGGCGATTTGATAAGGTAGTGGCGAAGCGGTTGTTAAGAGACTCTTGGCCTTTGCTAATAGGTGGGCTATGCTTCGTAACTTTCTCGAATATAGACATAATAATGTTGAAGCAATTCACCAGTGAAAAACAGGTTGGATTATATTCTGCTGCTTATAGACTAACTAATCTCTGGTATTTCCTACCTGGACTATTACTTAGTTCTTTAGCACCAGCACTCATTAATGTTAAAAACGATCCAATAAATTATGATAGCAGATTGGGCTTAGTGACATCTTTTCTATTTTGGATAGCCTTCACTATCGCGCTACTTACTACGATTTTTTCCAAATACATTGTATCACTAACTTATGGAATTCAGTACAAAGGAGCTGCAAATATAATAGTTATTCTAATATGGGTCAACGTATTTATATATTTAAACTCATCTTGGAACTATTCTAAAATTATACAAGGCAAAGAATATTCAATATTATATTTTCATAGTCTAACAGCGATATTAAACATTATATTTAATATAATTTTGATTCCTAAATATGGAGCTTATGGAGCTTCAGTTTCAATAATAATAGCTTTATTAATCACTATGCTGCTGTTTTCTACCTTCGATTTGAGTATGAGGAAAATTATAAAAATAATCTTTACTTTGGAGTTTATTCAAAATGCTAAAAAATACCTTTAGAGAAAAATTAATATATTTAGTGAATCTATGGCGAAAAAGACCAATAAGTAACTACTATAATAAAGCTTATCATAGAAAGGTATTAATATCTTATATCACTCATCCGTTTAGAAAACAGAGTTTTTCTCATACTAATTATTACGAAGCTATAGCTTTAGCGAAATCAATGGATGATTTAGGCTACATAGTAGATATTGTTGAGTACACAACTAGTAGTATAAGTAATATAAATGACTATGATGTAATCCTAGGTTTTGGTGATATATTTCAATTCTACTTTGAAAACTCTACCAAAGACATTAAAACTATATACTACGGCACTGGTATGCATGTTTGTCATCAAAATACAGCTACTCTTGGACGTTTGAAAGATGTTTATAATAAGAAAGGAAAATGGATTACAAAATCAGTTAGATATGTTGATAATGCTTGGTCATATCAGACAACACTAGTTGACGGGATTATTGCTTTAGGTAACGAGGAATGCGCTTCAACTTATAGAAAGCATTATACAGGGGTTGTTCACTCTATTCCTGTACCATGTTATACAACTCAAAATGCTATAGAAATCTTTAAGAAAAGAGAGCCAGACGCCAATAGAAATTACTTATGGTTTGGAAGTTTAGGGTTGATACATAAAGGACTAGATTTACTACTAGACTATTTTTCCAAAAACAGCCATCTCAACTTACATATATGTGGTGATATATTTCATGAGAAAGAGTTTATAGAGTTGTATAGCAAAGAACTATTAGAATCAAAGAATATTTACGTTCATGGTTTTGTTGATATCACGACGAATAAATTTGAAAATATTTTAAAAAAATGTAGCTTTTCTATATTTCCATCTTGTTCAGAAGGAGGGTGTCCAAGTTTAGTAACAACTATAATAAACGGCGCATTAATTCCTATTGCAACTAAAGAAACTAGTATTAACTTGGAAAATGGTATTATTATAAATGGTTTTAGTTATAATGAAATTGATAAAGTTATCAAGAAAACCATGGATTTGAGTAATGAAGATATAATAACTATGCAAAGAAATAATTTAGAATACTTTAAGATAAATAATAGTCATAGTAATTACTTAATGAATCTAAAAAAATCATTGGAACTGATACTAAATGACTAAATGTAAAATTTGTAGAGCCGTTTTAATCGAAAAATTTAAAGGATTTATCCTTAATAAATATACGATTAAGTATTATTTTTGTCCCAAATGTAGGTATGTACAAACTGAAGAACCTTATTGGCTAGATGAAGCTTACAGTCAACCAATAAATATAAGCGATACAGGTTATATATCTAGAAATTTATTAATATCTAAAAAGCTTACATTATTACTTTATTTTTTATTTAATAAAGATGAAAAATATCTTGATTATGCTGCAGGTTATGGCGTTCTAGTAAGAATGATGAGAGATGTTGGCTTTGATTTTTATTGGGAGGATAAGTATACAGAGAATATTTTTGCTCAAGGTTTTGAATGGGATGAAAAAAGTAATATCAAAGCCGTTACAGCTTTTGAAGTCTTTGAACACTTTGTTAACCCAATAGAAGAGATAGAAAATCTATTAAGAATATCTAATACTATAGTATTTACAACGGAGCTTTATCCAGATAATAATCCTTCACCTACAGAATGGTGGTATTTTGGATTAGATCATGGTCAACACATTTCCTTCTATTCTAGACAGACCTTAGAATACATAGCTAAAAAATACAGTTTGAAATTCTATTCAGATGGATTTATTCATATTCTGACTCGTAATCATATATCTTCTACCAAGCTAAAATTATCCAGACTCTCAAATTATGGTCTATCTAAGGTAATTAGTAGGTTTTTGATGACTTCTAAAACATTTGCAGATCATCAGCAGATCGTCAGATAATAAACGGACTACTTAGATGAAAATAGCTTATGACAATCAAATATTTAATTTGCAGAAATATGGCGGAATATCGAGATATTATACTGAACTAGCGTCACAACTGTATGACAAGAGCATAGACACGAAGATATTTGCTGGACTCCATAGAAATGAGTACATCAAAAAGTATGACGCTAGCTTCGTAATAGGTAAGCAGATAACTTACTTACCGAAAACGGCAAGTATATTTCTGAACACAAATAATGTCTTAGCAGATAGTTACTTCAATATAAAAAGACCAGATATCGTACATCGTACTTACTACAACAATAAAAACAAGCTTAAAAAATCTATCAATGTAATCACCGTCTATGACATGATTCACGAATTGTTTCCTGATGATTTTTCAGCTAAAGACAATACTGCTGATTTAAAGAGCATTACTATCAAGCAGGCAGATCATGTTATTTGTATTTCCGAATCCACCAAAAAAGATCTACTCAAGATCTATGATATTCCAGAATCAAATGTTTCAGTCACTTATCTAGGCTATCATTCTTTACGAAATATAAAATCAAATTTTATTGAGGATGGAAATATAGATAATCTTGACAGACCTTTTTTGCTGTTTGTAGGGCATCGAGGTGGATATAAAAATTTCTTAAAGTTTTTAAAAGCTGTATCTATCTCCAAGAGACTAGTGAAAGACTTCGACATTGTTGCGTTTGGCGGAGGTAAGTTTTCTCTAGATGAAAAAAGATATATTTCTGAATTAGGATTTCATGAAGACCAAGTCAAAAATATTCAAGGTGGGGATGATATCTTATCAATTCTATATAGTAAAGCCACACTTTTTGTTTATCCTTCACTGTATGAAGGTTTTGGCTTACCCCCTCTTGAAGCAATGGATCACGGCTGTCCAGTCATATGTAGCAACACTAGCTCTATCCCAGAAGTAGTAGGTAACGCTGCATTGAAATTCTCGCCTTTAGATATTGAAGATATGAATTGTACTATGGAAAAAGCAATATATGATTGTTCTATTAGAGATAACCTAGTATTAGCCGGATTAGAACGTACGAAGAATTTCTCATGGGAAAAATGTGCTGCTAATACTTTGAAAGTATATAGGTCTATATTATGAGCCAAAAAGTAGCACTTATTTGCGGGATGACAGGACAAGACGGAAGTTATTTAGCTCAATTTTTGCTCAGTAAAGGTTATAGAGTTTGGGGTACATCAAGAGATGCCACAAACTCTAATAATACTAACTTAATTAGATTAAATATAGTCAATAAAACAAAGCTTGTTACGATGGATCCTTTGGATTTTAGAAGTGTATTGACTACTATAAATCATGTAGAGCCTGACGAAATATATTATTTAGCTGGCCAGTCATCCGTTGGTTTGTCATTTGAGCTCCCTTCTGAAACTATACAAAGTATAGTATTAGGTACTTTAAACATCTTAGAAGCTTGTCGGATGAGCGCGAAACCCGTACGTCTATATCAAGCAGGTTCAAGCGAATGCTACGGAGATGTCGGCAAAAACATAGCTGACGAAAGCTTTCCTTTCAAACCAAGCTCTCCTTATGCAGTTGCTAAAGCATCAGCATATTGGTTAGTAGACAACTATCGTAAATCATATGGTCTTTACGCTTGCACAGGAATCTTGTTCAATCATGAATCTCCTTTAAGACCTAAAAGGTTTGTAACTCAAAAGATAATTGAAAGTGCTAGAGCAATCTCCGAAGGTAAAATTGATAGACTTACTTTAGGTCGCATAGATATTAATAGGGATTGGGGCTGGGCTCCAGAGTATATAGAAGCCATGTGGCTAATGCTTCAACAAAATGAACCAGATGATTTTATAGTGGCAACAGGACACAGTCACTCTTTAGAGGAATTTATTAGTATAGCTTTTCAAAGTTTTGGATTAGAGTGGCAAAACCATATTGTTCAATCAAATGAATTTTATCGTCCTTCAGATATCATTTTTAGTCAGGCCAATCCCAATAAGATAAATAATAAACTAGGCTGGCGTGCTAAGGTTATGTTACCTCAAATAATTGAAAAAATGATTGAAAAGCAGTATTGGTGAATTTTGTGACTAATGAAGATAGGATTAATTAATATGAAAAAAGCCCTCATCACTGGTATCACAGGACAAGATGGCTCTTATCTCGCAGAGCTATTACTAGAAAAAGGCTATGAGGTTCATGGTATCAAGCGCCGTGCTTCATCATTTAATACCCAGCGTATCGATCATATTTACCAAGACCCACATGTTGAACACCAAAACCTAATATTGCACTATGGTGATCTGACCGATTCCTCTAATTTAACTCGCATCATTCAAGAGATACAGCCAGACGAAGTCTATAACTTAGGTGCCCAGTCCCATGTTGCAGTTAGCTTTGAATCGCCAGAGTACACTGCTGATGTTGATGCGATAGGCACGCTACGATTGCTAGAAGCCATTAGACTATTAGGGCTAGAGAAGAAGACTCGATTTTATCAAGCGTCTACCTCAGAGCTCTACGGACTGGTACAAGAATCGCCGCAATCGGAGACTACACCATTCTATCCTCGTTCTCCTTATGCAGTAGCGAAACTTTATGCTTATTGGATGACGGTAAACTATCGTGAAGCTTATGGCATGTACGCCTGCAATGGCATTTTATTTAACCATGAGTCGCCACGCCGCGGTGAGACCTTCGTTACCCGTAAGATCACTCGTGGCCTAGCCAATATCTCTCAAGGTTTGGAGCAGTGCTTATACTTAGGTAATATGGATGCTCTACGAGATTGGGGCCATGCTAAGGACTATGTAAAAATGCAGTGGTTGATGCTACAGCAAGATAAGCCAGACGATTATGTTATCGCTACTGGTAAGCAATATAGCGTGCGTGAGTTTGTACAGTGGTCAGCTACTGCTTTAGGGATTACTATTGCGTTTGAGGGCAAAGGCGTAGAAGAAAAAGGTATAGTTACTCAGGTGTCATCTGATCCAGCACTGGCTGTCAAAGTAGGTGATGTCATTATCCAAGTAGATCCTCGATATTTCAGACCCACCGAGGTTGAAACCTTACTAGGCGATCCGAGTAAAGCCAAAGCACAACTTGATTGGGAGCCAGAAATCACAGCGCAAGAGATGTGCCAAGAAATGGTTAACCATGATTTATTAATCGCTAAGCGACATGCTTTATTGTTAGCCAATGGTTATTCATTGCCACTTATGCATGAAGACTGATATATACAAAGAACAAATATAAAGGTGCGCAATTAATGCCTATGCAATATGAAGATAAGATTTATGTCGCTGGTCATCGAGGTATGGTGGGTAGGGCTATCGTTCGCCTATTAGTTAAGCGAGGCTATAGTAACTTACTTACCGCAGATCGTAGAGCGTTAGATTTGATGTCACAGCAGCAAGTAACGGAATTTTTTGCTACGCATCAGCCGGATTATGTATTTTTAGCGGCAGCAAAAGTGGGTGGTATTCAAGCCAACAACAGCTATCCTGCAGATTTTATCTACGATAACTTAATGATTCAGAGCAATATTATTCATGCGGCTCACCAAGGTAAAGTTAAAAGGTTATTATTCTTGGGCTCTAGTTGTATTTATCCGAAGAATGCAGATCAACCAATGACCGAAGACTCTTTATTATCAGGACAACTAGAACCGACTAATGAGCCTTATGCTATTGCAAAGATAGCAGGGATAAAGATGTGTGAAAGCTATAATAGACAGTATGGTACAGACTTTCGGAGCGTGATGCCGACCAACCTGTATGGTCAAGACGATAATTTTCATCCTGAGAATAGCCATGTACTACCTGCATTGCTGCGTCGATTCCACGAAGCCCTACAAGACAATGCGCCTGAAGTTATTGTTTGGGGAAGCGGTGTAGCGAAACGTGAGTTTTTACATGTTGATGATATGGCATCAGCCTGTATTCATGCTATAAATACGGATAAAGCTATATGGGAACAAGTGGTGATGCCTATGTGTTCTCACATTAATATTGGCTATGGCTCAGACATCAGTGTCAAGGAACTTGCGTTACTTATTAGTAAAACTGTTGGTTATCAAGGGCGAATCGTCTTTGATGAGTCAAAACCTGATGGTACGCCGCGCAAGCTATTAGACAGTCGCTTATTAGCAGATCTTGGATGGCAACCACAGCTATCATTGGAGCAAGGCATTAAACGTACTTATGAATGGTTCTGTCAATCTGATGAGATTAGAGAGTAAAATGAGTGTTCAAAGGTTAGAGGGCGGAAGGCAAAGAGATTGGGATGAGGTACGCAAATATAATGAGCAGCCCATCATTACTATCATCACCTCAACCTATAATGTTGCCTCGGATTTACATTGGACGATAGATTCGATTAGAAATCAGAGTTATCCGAATCTACAGTGGATAATAGTTGATGGAAATTCAACTGATGGTACGATCGAAATACTCAAAGAGCATGATGATATTATCGACTATTGGTTTAGTGAGCCAGATACAGGTATTTACGATGCTTGGAATAAAGCACTAGAATATATAAAAGGGGACTGGGTGCAGTTTATCGGTGCAGGCGATGAGCTATATGAGAAACATACTCTAGAAAAAGTCGCCAATTATTTAAAAGATGCTTATCCAAAGTATGAATTAGCCTATGGTCAAGTCATGCACATCAGTGAAAAAGAAAGAAAAGAGCTTTGTGTTTCGGGTGGACCTTGGGAGAAGTATCGTGGGAAGTGGAGTACCTACGTTCGCCCTGAAATTCCTGATCATCCATCGATCTACCATCATCGTTGCTTATTCGAAAGATACGATTTTGATAGTAATTTTAAGATATCAGCAGATAGTCTCTTTATTCTAGAAGTACTTCAAACTAACAATGAAATGTTATTTATGAACATTATCATAGATAAGTTTGTTGCTGGTGGTGTATCAGATCGTTACGAGAGTTACCCTATAATTTATACTGAAATGAAATATGCGAGAGAGTTCCTAGGACTAAAGGCACCTTATGGTATACGTATAATAGGAAAAGCTAAATACATATGCAAAACCAACTTGATAGCATATTTGGGTAAAGAAAAATCAGTATACCTTACCAATAAATTTAAATTTTTTATAGATAAAAGTAGAGTGTGGAAGAAAAATTGTCCATAGAGTCGCTTGTAGATTTTTTCTTTTTATAGAAAAATGAAAAAATCTTGTTTACTCGAATTTATGGCTAATACTGAGTACGTTAAATATGCCTATAATTATTTCTATAGTAATACCTATTTTCAATGCTCAGCCTTACCTCAGAAAATGTTTAGATAGTCTTATCTCTAAAAAACTAGAAAATACTATTGAAATTATTTTAGTTAATGATGGTTCTGACGATGGTTCAAAAGAAATCGCAATTGAATACTATCATTCATATAATAATATTCAATTCCTAAATCAAGATAACCAAGGAGTATTTTCAGCTAGGAATAATGGATTGGTTCATGTTAGGGGAGAATATGTAATATTTCTAGATGCTGACGATTACTTAGTAGAAGGAGCTATTGAACACTTAATAAGATTAGTGAGAAAAAAAAGCTATGATATTGTCTTCTTTGACGTAAAACTTATAGGCCAAAAGTCACTATTCAAAACAAAGCCATATTTACCATACTATGAAATCGGTTCAAGTATTTCTAAAACTATGTTTCTCAATAACAATGCTATAGCAGGTTATATGGGTGGTAAGTTAATTAGAACTATGGTAGCTAAGCAAGCATTAAGTATCATAAGCTACAAAGATATCAGAATAGAACTTTACGAAGACTGCTACTTCCTATTTTGCGTGGCTATATACTGTAAAACGGCGTTAACTATTAATAAAGAAATGTATGTTTATAGAGTTCATAAAAGATCGGTTACTCAAAGAGAAATGCCGCCTCAACAAGTAATAGAAAAACTAAGGGTTTCCAAGTCTTATTTCGAAGAGTTAGAGAGATCGTTCGCCATAGATTTTGATAAAAATAATTTACAATCACTTAGGAAGATAAATAGGATTGTTGATTCTTCCATTTTTATACAGACTGCTAAAAATAGTAGTTATATAAAAAATATCTATAAAGCATGGTTATTAGACTCTAGGTTCGTAAACTTAGCTAGAATTATTATCTATATTTCCACTATTGGTAAGATAAAAAAATAGTTTTATTCAAATTGCGTATGAATGAGTAATAAAATGAATAAGCCAAAAAAATCAGTTGGTAAATTTTTAATTTTAATAACGTATTTAAAAAATTGGCCAATGTTGCTCAAAGATAAAGCTATCGGTGGAAAAAATATTCTATATCAGTTTCGTAGTGGTGAAGTGATTGAATGTCGTACAAAAAGCACTGATATTAACGAAGCTATCGTAGTTTTATCAGGTATAGAGTACCCTGAACAATACTGTAAATTGAAGAGCACAACCAGTCCTATCATAGTAGATATTGGCGCGAATATCGGTTCATTTAGTATTTATGCTCATCAAATCAATAAATCGCTAAAACCTATCATTTATGCTTTTGAACCTTATCCTGATAATGCTGCTCTTACTTTGTCGAATTTCAACAGAAACAACATAGAAAATTATCATATAATACAGAAAGCAGTAGCAGGACGAAATGGGACGGCATCATTTGATATTTCAGGAGCATTTGATTCCTTTAAGTTAAATACTAAAAGTGATCGCTCAATTGAAGTGACAACTACAAGGCTTTCGACTTTTTGTGAATTGAATAATATTAATAGAATTAATCTCTTAAAGATCGATATTGAAGGAGGTGAGTATGATGTTATTAAATATGATCTGAACTTTATCAATCAAAAAGTAGAAGTTATGTTTATTGAATACCACAATTTCGATATAGATAATGGTCATTTATTGCTAATAGAAGCTTTAGAAAAGAATTTTGCCATCAGTGTGCAGAACCCACATGAAAGTGGTGGTATGCTAATCGCTATTAATAGAGTACTAAGTTAATAATCATTAACATGAAAACTGAATATTAACGCATATGTAATCGGAATTTCTATGAAGTTTTCAGTACTAATGTCAGTGTATAAAAATGATGTGCCTCGATTTTTTGAACAGGCTTTACAAAGTGTGAACTCGAATACAATAAAGCCAACTGAGGTTGTCTTAGTCTGCGATGGATTACTAACTGACGAGCTAGAACAAGTGATCGTCAGATATAAGACTAAGCTGGCGTTGAACTTGATTCGGTTAGATAGCAATATGGGTCTAGGTATTGCGTTACAATTAGGTATTAGATATTGTCAATACGAATGGATTGCTCGATTCGATGCTGACGACATCTGTGACTTAATTAGATTTGAGAAGCAGATAAATTTTATAGAAAATAATCCTAATATTGATGTACTAGGCGGGCAAATCGTTGAGTTTAATCAGGATCCTTATGAACAAAAAATGAAAAGAAAACGTGTTCCTATTATTAACGATGATATCTATAGTTATGCCAAATCACGTAATCCTATGAATCATATGACAGTTATGTTTAGGAAGTCAGCTGTTATAGCAGCAGGAAATTATCAAAATGCCCCATACTATGAGGATTACGATTTATGGGTGAGAATGTTGTTAAAAGGCTGTAAACTTGCAAATATGGATGAAGTTCTAGTTTATGCTCGTGCTGGAGAAAGAATGTATGATAGGCGTGGAGGGTTAAATTATTTGAAACAAGAAATACGTATGCAAATAAATTTTTTTGATATAGGATTTATTTCTCTTTTTCAGTTGAGTAAAAATTTGACGTTAAGAATACCTGTAAGGCTATTACCTAATAAGGTAAGAGGTATAGTTTACTCTAAACTGCTACGTGATCAATAAGTATAAAGCAGTTCAAAATTAAACCCTATACCACTGAATGGTATAGGGTTTGATTTTGAATATGGCTACTTCCAAATTTACTTACTTCTCTAAATACTGAATCTTACCTTCCACACCATCCCACTTTTCAGCTTCTGGCATTTGACCTTTCATCTCAGTGATGTTTGGCCACTTTTGTGCCAGCTCTTCGTTGAGTTGAGTAAACATCTCTTGTCCTTTTGGCACTTCATCTTCTGAGAAGATAGCATTAGCCGGACATTCAGGCTCGCATAGCGCGCAGTCGATGCACTCATCAGGGTCAATGACAAGGAAGTTTGGACCTTCATAAAAGCAGTCCACAGGACAGACTTCTACACAGTCGGTGTATTTGCAAAGAATGCAGTTATCTGTAACGACAAAGGTCATAGTAATGTCTACCTGTTATTGATTTGGCTTTTGGCTAAATAGAATAGTCGAAAATAAGGCGTATTTTAGCGCCTTTACCACTATTTGACAATTCCCTTTAATGACTAATGATTTTTTTGAGGTGATACAGCAAATCATGTGCCTGTTTGGGCGTTAAACTGTCAGGATCAGTCGCACTCAGCTCATCTTGTAAGCTAAATAACTGATTTTGTTTAGGAATGTTAGTCGTATTTTGATTGTTACTACTGTGGTTCATATCAAGAGTTTCTGTCTCATAATGATTCACCTTTAGGCTTGTATCCGTTACTGACTTAGCTAAGTCATTTTTGTCATCAATGGCTTTGGCATGATCTATTTTTGTATGGTCTGTATTTAAGTTTTCTACCAAGTAACGCTTGGCGTCATTGAGTACCTGAGTCGGAATACCCGCCATCTTAGCCACATGCAATCCAAAGCTAGAGCTTGCCGCACCTTCTCTGATTTGATGGAGGAGCAGTAGTTGACCATCGACTTCGCTGGCGGCCACATGCACGTTACGGATGCTAGCATGATTGTCTTCCGTATCCTTTGCTAATTGTGTCAACTCAAAGTAGTGGGTGGCAAATAATGTCAGGCAACCAATTTCTACTAGCCTGTTGACACAAGCGTGGGCGATAGCCATCCCGTCAGTAGTTGCGGTACCGCGTCCGACTTCATCCATCAGCACCAGCGACTTATCTGTTGCTTGATTTAAGATATTGGCCGTTTCTATCATCTCAACCATAAAGGTAGATTTGCCACCAGCCAAATCATCGGCTGAACCAATACGCGTAAAAATGCGATCGATATCACCGATGTAAGCTTGCGCTGCTGGCACAAAGCTGCCGCAATGCGCGAGTAAGACAATCAATGCCGTTTGACGCATATAGGTTGATTTGCCACCCATATTGGGGCCAGTAATCATCAGAAGTCTTTCAGGATTTGTGTTGCTGCCCAATACGCAATCATTGGCGACAAAATGACTGCTAGCGTTACTACTGGCTTTTTTATTATCAGTATTCGCAGGATTTAATGCAGCTTCGACCACGACATGACGGCCTTGGTTAATATAAATACTGGTTTGACTGTTAGTGCTTGAAGTATGGTTTAACTTAAGGCTGTCACAATTGTCACTCATGACCGGACGCTGCCAGTTATAAGTGACCGCAAGCTGTGCCCAATTGCTCAGCACATCTATTTGTGCAATGGCAGCACTGAGCTGTTGCAACTCCGCTAAGTGGCTACTGAGTGTGGTCAACAGCGTTTGATACAGCTGCTTTTCACGCGTTAATGCCAAGGTTTGCGCACTCAGATATTCGGTCTCAACGTCTTTTAACTCATCAGTGATAAAGCGCTCGCTACTTTTGAGCGTTTGCCGACGGATAAAGTGAGCAGGCGCATTTTTTGCCTGCATTTTGGGCAGTTCAAAATAAAAACCACTCACTTTATTAAAGCCAACTTTGAGGCTGGGTAGTTGATTTTCTTGCCGCGCGCGCTCTACCATGTCGTCAAGAGTGACTTGAATGTTGTCATGCAGGTGCGTCAAACGATCAAATTCTTCATCGTACCCTGCTGCTATCATACCGCCATCACGGATATGAGCAGGCGGCTCTATGACAATGGCACGCTCAATCAATTTGGCGACAGACTGTATCGCTGGTAACTGAGCGGGTAGTTGTTGCATCAGCATTGACAATAAACCTGCATCGTCGCTGTTGATTCTAGAATTTTTCAGTAGGGTGGTGAGATGGGCGCTACTGGCAATACCATCGGCCAGCTTTCGTAAATCTCGGGGTTTGGCGCTCATTAGACCGATACGACTACTGATACGCTCAATATCGCCAATGGCATGTAACGTCTCTCGCAAATTCATTACGAGAGATTTGTCTGCCATTTTTAGGTCTGTCTTTTTTTGCTCAGACTGCTCAGGCCGCTCAATATGGTCAGATTGACTATCTGTTTTTAACAGTCTTGCTATCGCATCCAAACGCAAATTGATACGCGTATGTTGACGAAGCGGTCGCTTCATTTGCTGTACGAGTAGGCGTCGTCCCATCGGCGTTTGGCAATGATTGAGCACCGATATTAATGATGTGCCGTTACTGCTAACAGGCGCAAACAATTCAAGGTTTTGTTGACTATTGGCATCGATAATCAAATAGTCGCCGCTGTGTTCAACGATCAGCTGATTTACTTGCGGCACATGACGTTGCTGGGTTTGCCGCGCATAATGAATGAGGGCGGCACAGCTGGCTTGACTAAGGGGCGCATCACTAATACCGAGCCCATCAAGGCGCTGTACGTCAAATTGCTGACACAGCGTCGCAGTCGCATGCTCACGATGAAAGTCATTTGCTGCCACTTCTATAATAGGGCAGTCAAGATGTTGGCGTAACCACAGCATCCAGTCTTCCCCCGCGTTCTCGTTTAGAGCTTCACTGATAATACACTCACTAGGCGCAAAGCGTGCCAACACCGTTAGCATTTGGGTCCGTAACCCTTCACTGTCATCGTTTTGCGCATTCAATGTTTGTGTGGTGAGTGTGCCAGCTGCCAAATCCATTTGACTGATGGCAGCTTGCAAAGGCTGCTTACTGCTTACTTTTGAAGTCGGAATAGAGATATCTATAGCGACGACGGTAGGTGTGTGATTGGGTGCAATCAAAGCATCATCGGTAATCGTTCCTGCGGTCAGCGTTTTGACCACTTCACGGCGCATAATACTGCCAGCAGCTGATTTGCTTTTGTCTTTTTTCTGCTTATTGCCGATATTAGGAAGAGAGGAGTCCGTGTCATCGGTATTATTATTCGCCGATTCATCGATTTGTTCGCAAACCACGACTGTTTGTCCGGCCGCAATCAGACGTGCCATATAACTGTCAGCTGCATGAAAAGGCACACCTGCCATTGCAATCGTATTACCTGCTTTATCCGTCCCGCGCCGAGTCAAAGTAATGTCTAATATCTGTGCTGCACGCTTGGCATCATCAAAAAATAGCTCATAAAAGTCGCCCATCCGGTAGAGCAGTAGTGCTTGTGGATAGTTGGCCTTCATAGTCAGATACTGCACCATCATCGGTGTGTGATCTGCTAAGTGATAAACGGCATCGCCTATGACCAGTCGTTCCGAGAGTGATGGGTCAGCGGCAGGTTTTTTTGATGATACGTATTCTGATGGCGCAGATTTTGAGACAGTAGGGTTTTGAGCAAATGGCTTAGCGGTCATGCAGTATCTCTTATAATGTTTAAATAGATATTTTTAATGGGTTATTTGGTTTATCCGACGTTGGATAAATGAAAATCTAGTGGATAAATGAAAAAGAAGAGTAAAGGGTCAAGAGTTACCGATTTATAAAATCAACGTTGACTGGTGGCGTTAGATCCTAGTTAAATGGGTATAGTCGATGCACTTCAAAAGTGTTATAGCGCTACTAGGATGAATTTTATGCGGCCTCTGTCAGCAACGGCACAGCAAGCAAGTAAAATTTGTGCTAGTAGCGCGTTTAAATTTATATCACTGTTTTATTTTCAACTGACTATAGATCGATGAGTATGTGCTACAGCTATGTGCTTTATGGCGTGCTGCTTGCAAGCATGACAAGGGCATCAAACGATCATCTCAATAGCAATCCATCACCTTTAACGCGGTTTTAGTGAAAACGGATAACAGCAATCAGATTAAGAAGCAGAAAAAACGAGTAAATTTAATAAGGTAAGGACTATTTTAACACGTCTTGTTGAGTTTTTATGCCTGCGAATATCCGGTCACTGCCCTTGTATCCATCAGCGTCATAACCATATATAATGACGTCACACTTAGGGACTGTATAGAATTCGACCATGGCACTGACAGAGACTATTTTTTAGGCGATTCGACGCAAAAAATAGTAAGTTTAGTCATTCTAAGCGTCTATTTTTAGCAATGAAGCGGCAAAAAAGAGTCCTGTCCTGATTTGAGCATCACTCTTGTCTTGCTTACGGGCAAAGCAGTGCTTTACTTACTCTGTCCTCAGGGCTGATGCTAAAATTGCCCCATACTGCGTTGCAAGTCTTGATAAGGTGTTAACATTATCATCGACTTGTGCCTTGTCTGGAACCATTTTAGCGATCAGCAGTGCCTATTTGTGAATTCTATACAGTCCCTAATTGGGCGATACTTAATTAGGTAGTACTTAGTCGGATGATGACAAGGCGGCAAGCTGAGCGTTGGCTAATGCGCACTAATTATCGAATATTTCCATAGGTCAAAAAATTATGTTATCAAAGATTATAGGCGGTGTCGTTGGCACCAAAAACGACCGCGAACTAAAACGCATGCGTAAAGTGGTCAGCAAGATCAACGCACAAGAGGCTGCTATACAAGCCCTATC
The DNA here is from genome assembly GCF_052378885.1 of Psychrobacter sp. AOP22-C1-C5. Lineage (NCBI taxonomy): Bacteria > Pseudomonadati > Pseudomonadota > Gammaproteobacteria > Moraxellales > Moraxellaceae > Psychrobacter > Psychrobacter sp. AOP22-C1-C5. The sequence goes on from NZ_JBQSYC010000003.1 coordinate 347,320, forward strand.
TGATGAGCAGTTACAGCAAAAAACCGCAGAGTTTAAGGCTCGTCATCAAAATGGCGAGAGCTTAGATGCCCTATTGCCAGAAGCGTTTGCTGTCTGCCGCGAAGCATCTCTACGTATCAATGGTATGCGCCATTATGATGTGCAGCTGATCGGTGGTATCACTTTGCACGAAGGCAAAATCGCTGAGATGAAGACCGGTGAAGGTAAAACCCTAATGGGAACCTTGGCCATGTATCTCAACGCCATCAGTGGTAAAGGCGTACATCTGGTCACGGTCAACGATTACTTGGCGGCACGTGATGCTGAGTTGAACCGTCCTTTATTTGGGTTTTTGGGCATGAACGTTGGTGTGATTTATTCACAGCAGCCACCACAAGAAAAAATCGATGCTTATCAAGCTGACATTACTTATGGTACGAACAACGAATACGGTTTTGATTACCTACGCGATAACATGGTCTTTAGCCTTGCGGAAAAAAAGCAGCGTCCCCTGAACTTCTGTATTATCGATGAAATCGACTCTATCTTAATTGATGAAGCCCGTACGCCACTGATTATCTCAGGTCAAGCCGAAGATTCATCACGCATGTATGCGCTGATTAACACCATCATCCCATTGTTGATACGCTCAAAAGACGAAGAAGCCAATAAGAATAACGAAGAAGAAGACTTCTGGATTGATGAAAAGAACCGCCAGATTGAAATCAGCGAAAAGGGTTATGAAAAAATTGAGCGCTTCTTAATCGAAGTGGGCGAGCTTGGTGAAAACGAAAGCTTATATAGTCCAAGTCGTTTACCACTGCTTGCACACGTACAAGCCGCCATTCGTGCCCATCATGTTTTTGTCAAAAACGTCCACTATATCGTCGATGATGGTGAAGTCATCATCGTTGATGAAAATACGGGCCGTACTATGCCGGGTCGTCGCTGGTCAGAAGGTCTGCACCAAGCGGTAGAAGCCAAAGAAAACGTTGAGATTCAGGCCGAGAACCAAACGCTTGCGACCACGACTTTTCAGAACTACTTCCGTTTGTACGACAAATTGTCTGGTATGACAGGTACGGCGGATACCGAAGCAGCAGAATTTAAATCAACGTATGACTTAGACGTCATCGTGATTCCGACGCATGAGCCGATTGCTCGTATCGATATGGATGACCAGATTTTCTTAACCAAGTTAGGCAAATATAAAGGTATCATTCGCGAAATCAAAGAAATTCAAGCCAAAGGTGCGCCAGTATTGGTCGGTACGGCGACCATTGAAGCCAGTGAAGAGTTATCGTATTTACTGGATCAAGAAGGCGTCAAGCACAACGTTCTAAATGCAAAGCAGCATGAGCGTGAAGCTGAAATTATCGCCCAAGCAGGTAGTCCAAAATCGGTCACTATCGCTACCAACATGGCTGGTCGTGGTACCGATATTATCCTTGGTGGTAACTGGCAGTCGTTTATCGAAGATCCAGAATCGGTCAGTAAGGAAGAGATGCAACGCCTAAAAGCCCAGTGGCAAGTGAAGCACGATCAAGTGGTGGCAGCTGGTGGCTTGCATATCATTGGTTCAGAGCGTCATGAATCACGCCGCATTGATAACCAGCTACGTGGTCGTGCGGGCCGTCAGGGTGACCCTGGGATGTCGCGTTTCTTCCTATCACTTGAAGATGACTTGATGCGTATTTTCGCAGGCGATCGTGTGGTCAATATGATGCGTGCGATGGGCTTAAAAGAAGACGAAGCCATTGAGCATAAGATGGTTTCCAAATCGATTGAAAATGCACAAGGGAAAGTTGAGAGTCGCGATTTTGATGCTCGTAAAAATCTACTGAAATACGATGATGTTGCCAATGAGCAGCGTAAAGTGATATACGGTCAGCGCGATGACTTATTGGCAGAGATGGATTTGCTCGAAGCCATCGAAGTAATGCATCGTGAAGTTTACAACGCCATGATCAGTCAGTTTATTCCACCAGGTTCCGTCGATGACCAGTGGAATGTAGACGGTCTAGAGGATGAGCTTGAGGACGAGTTTAGAAATCCAATGCCGATTAACGATTGGTTGGACGAAGATCGCCGTTTGGATGAAGAGGGATTGCGTGAAAAAATCATTCAAACTGCTCTTGATCGCTATCATGATCGCCGTGAACAGATGGGCGAAAAGGATGCCGCGCAGCTTGAGCGTCACTTTATGCTACAAAGCTTAGATAAGCATTGGAAAGAGCATCTGACGCAGATGGATCAATTACGTAAAGGCATTCATTTGCGCGGTTATGCCCAAAAAAATCCTGAGCAAGAATATAAGCGTGAGTCGTTTGAATTGTTTCAAATGATGCTTGGTGCCATCAAGTCTGAAACAGTGCAAGACTTATCACGTGTGCATATTCCGACCAAAGAAGAGCTAGAAGCGTTGGAAATTCAGCAACGTGAGAATGCCGCTCATATGCAGATGCAGTTTGAGCATGATGATGTAGACAATTTAGACAGCAATTCAAACCAATCAGCACCCCAGCCACAAAACCGTAATCTAGGTGGCAGTGTTGCTGCCGCTGGCGTGAGTGGTGCTATGGCTGGCAATAGCAACAATGCTAATGATTCAAATCCATATGCTGGTATGAATGTCAGTCGTAATGCGCCTTGCCCTTGTGGTTCAGGACTTAAGTATAAGCAATGTCATGGTAAGATTTAATACTTGTCTCAAATAGTATAAATATTGCTAAGTAAAAATCGTTAAGCTATGATAAATAGCCCTTATCTACAAAAGATAGGGGCTTTTTTTAGATTCGCTAAAAGTATTAAGCGACTTATCATGGACGAGAAATAGCGATTTTAGAATCAGGGATGGCTTTGTAGTGATTACTTACAAATTCAACGTAGGCGTGCATTTATGGACACGCTATAGTGTTTAACATATTTATTTGGGAGAGTGTTATGAAAACAGAATTATTAAAACAGTGGCGCACCTCTATTGCCTTAACCGGTTTGCTCGCTGGTGCATTGACCATCAGTGCTTGCCAGCAGCAGCAAGAGACGGAGCCAAGTCTAGAGGACAGCATTAGTGCTGAACAGTCAGTACCTATGTCAGCTGAGCCTGCAGAGCCAAATGACGTGGTGGTTGATACTCAAGATCCTACTCTCAATGAAGTCGAAAGCGATACCGTTGCTTCTGTGAACACTGGTGTGAATCAGATTACTTACTCATGTTCACCTGAGCTGACAGTTGAAGCCACTTATAAAGACGCGGACAATCAAGTGGTTATCGCTACGGCAAAAGGCACCACGACGTTGACAAAGACCAATGATGCTACCAATCCTGAAGTATTCGAAGCAGCCAATGCTATTGAGGGCGGTGAAGGTTTTATACAATGGCGTGTTGCTCATCAAGAGCGCGAAACAGGCGTGATGCGTACGGCTGGTACAGATGCTACCAATGTCAGTACTTATGAGTGTAAGAAAACAGAAGAAGGGGCCGTATAAAGTAAGGCCTATGCTGCTTTATAAAGCTTGTAGTAAAAGAAAACCAATAAAAAAAGCAACGCTCGCGTTGCTTTTCTTATGTCAATGCTACATCCAGAATGTTATTTGTTATAAGTAGCGTCTGTATCGTGATCTAAAAACCCTTCTTCTTTAACATCAAGCTCTTCGTGCTTAAGCGCGACTTGAATTGTATCCGTATGCGTGTGCGTGGTTTTACTAATATCAATTTCTTGAATGGCGTACGTCTCTTTAGTAACGGTCGCTACTTGACGCGATAATACAATCTCAATTGGTGCTTCGCCAATTTCAATCTGCTTGCCATTAATAGTCACGACTGCTTTGCTATCCAATGACGGTTCGACATGACGCAGTACATCTTTCTCATCATAATTTCCAGAGAGTAAATCTTGGCTTTCAGCATCATGAAACTCAGTGCGAACAGTGATGTACTCTTCTACCAGCTCAATGGGTACTTCAATAGTCTTAGTGCGAGAATGCTTAGTAACAGTCACTTTGCCAACATCTAAGCGTTCTTTATTAACGACAGGACGCTCTTCCAATAACTCTAAATAGCCCACTTGTCCTGCTTTATTCAACGCATTCTCTGAGTTCAACGTGTTGTCTTGATTGGTTAATAATTGATCTTCCCTCAAGTTGTTATCGGTAGTCTCTAAACTAGTCTTGGGTAGGGTATGCGGCTTATCGATAGACATTATTATTTCCTTATTATTATTCGTTAATTTAGATAATTTTCAAAACCGACGTTATCATTCGATGATACAAGTAATAACGCGAACAAAGCAGACAAATACAAGATAGAAAAGCATAAAAAAGACCAGAGACATGCTCTGGTCTTAATCACTGAATTAGAAAATTCAGCTGCTTATCAGAATCACCATCTTTTGTCTTTTATAGATCTATTCGACAAAAGAAGTGACACATTAGCTAATTACATACCACGAGCGCGGCGTACGTCTTCAGCAGTAATTCCATCACGGTCAACGATGTTGCCTTCACGGTCAACGACGTTACCATCACGGTCAATATCTAACTCTTCACGTTGGATGGTTTCAACGATGGTCTCAGTATGACGCTCAGAAGTTTTACCAACGCTCACTTCTTCAGCAACATAAGTTTCTTTAGCAACGCGAGCGCGTTCAGCTTCTAGTTGAACTTCAACAGAGTCATTGACATCAACATCACCAATACGGCGATCTGTAGGACGATCTACATTAGTACGCTGAATGTTAGCGTGCTCTTCTTCCAACTCAACATTGACATTACGTTCTTCAGTAACGACATGCTTACCAACTTTTACTAGACCCGCGACGATGCGATCTTTATTTACGGTTAGACGCTCTTCTAGCAGCTCTAGTGTATTTGGTGCATCATACGCATGATCTTCAATATCCATACGATCTTCTACTGGAAGTGTATCGGCAGTAAATGCTTGACGATCTTTTTCATACTGCTCTTTGTAGCTGTACTGGTAATCGTGATCGTATACTTCCATTGCTTCAACTTGTGACTTGGTTAAGCTATCAAAGAATACATCATCACCAACGATACGTGCCAAACCTGCTGGTACAAGTACTTCTTTTGAGCTGAACCAGCCACCTGCATCAACGATTAGGTAACGAATACGACCAGTAGTATCTTCTACTAAAGCGCCTTCGATTTTACCGATTTTTTCTTCGTTAACGCCGTAAGCTGTTTTGCTTGTTGGATCATAATAGTCATCACCGATTAGGTCGCGGTGCGTGGCTTGAATGTCTTTTAAACGAATTAGTTGGCTCATTATTGTCTTCCTTTTTTATGAGTTAATGAATAATAGTTATTGTTTCAATAGTAAAATTCTTGTAATTAAATTCTTTTATAAGATAGATCTTATAAAACAAAAAATTTATCTAAATTGATTTCTGTAGTCAGCTATAGACTTAATGCGTAGCCACTACCTCAACTTGTGATTATCGTAACATCGAGATTTTAGATGAGATATATGAGCAAGGTAGCAAAGTGTGGACTTGCAGTAATTGCGTGTAATAGGCTGTAAGTGGCATAACACAGATGGGGGTATAAGTTAACGCGATTTTACACAATGAAATGTTTTCTCGCAGTTAGAGGGGGGCAGACACAGAAAAGCCGCAGAGTAATCAACGCTACGGCTTTTGATTTTAATAAGATTTAATAGTGACACATAGCGCAATTGTACAGTAGGAGGTAGTTTTAAAACATTAAGCTATCTATTGATAGACGTTTAAGGCAACTCAATGGCCACCGCGACGGCTTCACCGCCTCCAATACAAAGAGTAGCTACCCCTTTTTTGCCACCTGTACGCTTCAAAGAGTTGATAAGAGTGACTAAAATACGCGCACCTGAACAGCCAACTGGATGACCGAGCGCACAAGCACCGCCTTCAACGTTGACTTTCGAGTGCTCTATATTTAGCTCGTCCATCGCAGCCATCGTAACCATCGCAAAAGCTTCATTGATTTCCCAAAGATCAACATCAGCCACTGACCAACCAGCATTGGTCAAAACTTTTTCAATCGCTCCGATTGGGGCGATAGTGAATTCGCTTGGGTGACGTGAGTTTGAGGCAGTAGCGATGATACGCGCTTGATAATCAAGACCTTCCGCTTTCGCTTGTGATTCTTTCATCACTACAACCGCAGCGGCACCATCAGAGATTGAACTGGCGTTTGCCGCGGTGATTGTACCGTCTTTAGCAAATGCTGGACGCAAAGTGGGGATACGTTCCGCATTGGCAAGAGCAGGTTGCTCATCGGTATCAACCGTTTGCTCGCCTTTACGAGTACTAAAAGTCACAGGCTCGATTTCGTCTTTAAAATGGTCGTCTTTGATAGCCGTCAGAGCACGATTCAACGATTCGATGGCAAACGCATCCATTTTTTCGCGCGTATAACCTTTTTCATCAGCCATCTCTTGAGCAAACTTGCCCATTAGCTTACCTGTTTCGGCATCTTCTAACCCATCTAGGAACATATGGTCTTTCACGTCTTGATGTCCCATGCGGTAACCACCACGAGAGCCTGGCATGATGTAAGGCGCGTTGGTCATCGACTCCATACCACCAGCAACTGCCACATTGAAGCTACCCGCTTTGATACCATCATGGGCTTGCATCACCGCTTTTAGACCTGAGCCACAAAGCTTATTGATGGTCACAGCACCAGTCGCATCAGCCAAACCTGCTTTACGCATTGCCTGACGAGCAGGACCTTGACCCAAACCTGCGGTCAAGATACAGCCCATGATGACTTCATCAATATCGTCAATACGAACACCTGAACGCTCGACAGCGGCCTTAATAGCAGCGCCGCCAAGATCTGTAGCACTCATGTCTTTTAACGCGCCTTGAAAGCCACCCATTGGTGTACGTGCGCCGTTTACAATTACAATTGCATCATTTGTCATCGTTATTATTCCTTTTTTACGTATTTTAAATGAAAGGGTTTTACTCATAGTAAAGGCAAGTGCTGATTGATTATCAACCGATTATTAGCAAGCGTTTGCCTAGCTCACCAATAACCAGTTTGCTAATAACTAGTCGCTAATAACAGAGCTACTGAGCGCCTGATTTATGCCAGTTCATCTAAGCGAATGCGTACTACTTTATCAGTAATAGTGTCTAATTTTTCTATTTTTTCAATGGCGAGATTCATTTGACTCTCAACCACAGGCAGCGTCAAGATAATGACTGGTACTTGACCTACTTTATGCGCAGGCTTTTGTAAAATGGCATCGATATTGATCCCAGCATCACTTAGGATGCGAGTGATATCTGCCAATACACCTGGACTATCGTAAGCATGAACTCGTAAATAATAACCCGTGATCATTTGTTCAGCACGCAATATCGGTGTGTCTGATAACTGTTCAGGTATAAATGCCAAATGCGGGACATGGTGACCGTTATTGCTTTGGTCATCATTGTCTTTGCTTCCTAACACACGAACCAAGTCCATGACGTCAGCCATCACAGCAGACGCAGTTGCACCAGCACCAGCACCATCACCGCAGTAAAGCGTTTGTCCGAGTGGATGTGAGTTAACCAGTACTGCATTTTTTACGCCATTGACGTTAGCCAGTAAAGCGTCTTGTGGAATCAGCGTTGGGTGGACTCGCAGCTCAATACCAGCGGCGTCAGTATCACCTTTGCCATTACGGCGTACGGCAAAGCCCAAATGCTTGATACGGTAGCCAAGCTCTTCAGCATAATTGACATCTTGTAAGGTGATGCCAGTGATACCTTCACAATAAACACTATCGAACTGTAACGGGATACCAAAGGCAATCGAGGCAAGTAGTGCCAATTTGTGCGCCGCGTCGATACCTTCGACATCAAACGTTGGATCAGCTTCTGCATAACCCAGCTCTTGAGCTTCACTCAGCACATCTGCAAATGGGCGACCCTTATCACGCATTTCGGTCATGATAAAGTTGCCAGTACCATTGATGATACCTGCAAGCCAATCGATTTTATTGGCTGCCAATGCCTCACGCATGACTTTAATAATGGGGATACCGCCTGCGACTGCGGCTTCATAAGCGACATGGACGTTGTTTGCTTCAGCGAATGCAAAAATCTCATTGCCATGCTCAGCCAATAACGCTTTGTTTGCCGTAACCACATGCTTGCCGTGTTTGATGGCGTGCATAATGACGTCTTTTGCCAACGTTGTACCGCCGATCACTTCGATAATAATATCGACATTATCGCTTGCAGCAATTGCCATCAAGTCGCTGTTTTGCATGATATTAGCATCAATATCATCACGCTGACGACGTGTACCTACTTCGGTAATGATAATGTCGCGTCCACTACGGCGTTTTAGCTCATCTAAGTTATCATTGATTAGATTGATCACGCCCGTTCCGACGGTGCCCAGACCAAGTATCGCTAGTTTGATGGAGTTACTCACAGTATCCTCAAAAGGTTAGATATATCGTTGAATAAAAAATGCTCAAATAAAAGTAAGTTGCTGATTTTACATAACGCTTTATCGTATCATACCGACAAGCAGTTGTGGCGTCTATACAATGTCGCCATCAGGATTGGATATCAAAAGCTATCCAATCCCTAAGCCCTTAGTTAGCACCTACGGCTTGTGCCAATTCTGCTGCAGGAAGATAGCCACCCACTTGCTCTCCTGTTTCTGTGAAGACAGCAGGCGTACCGCGTACACCCAGTTTTGCCCCCAATGCCATGTGTGCTTGGACAGGATTGGCACAGCTAGGCGCTTGTACATCCGCCCCCATTTTTGCTTGATCCATGGCCGCCTTTCGATCCTGACTGCACCAAATCGCTTCCATTTTTGGTACGGATTCCTGACTGCGTGGCCATGCCAAATAACGCACCTCGATACCGCGCGCATTGATGTCATTCATCTCTTCATGCAGTTTACGGCAGTAGCCACAATCTGCATCAGTGAAGGCATAAATGACAGATTTGGTTTCGCCTTTTGCTGGATAAATGATCATCTCTTTCTTATCGACAGCTTTTAAGGCTTCTTGCGCCGTACTGGCAACCAATGCGGCACTAATGTCTACAGGCTCGCCTTCGCCAACTGCAATGATTTGACCTTGAATAATATGCTTGCCAGACTTATCCGTAAAAAACGAAGGCAACCCTTCAGCCGTTACCCAGTAAATACCGTCCATATCTGTCGGCACTGCTGAAACGATGGTCTCTTCGATACCGGATGCGCTTAAATTCGCTTGTAGAGACTTTACTACTGCTGCATCACTATCCGCTGATGTTTGGGCAGAGCTGACTTTGGTTTTAGTACCATTGACAACACTGGTATTACTGGTGGCGTCTGCCGCGTTGTTTGAACAACCAGCAGCGATGACGACCAATAACGCACTCATCATAAAACGAGATAGGGTGGTTCGAGAAAAAAGATTACGAGGAACGGCATTTCTGATAATAGGAGAGGGCATATGGGTATCCTGTAGACATCACGTCTAATCATGAATTCACGCTAGAAAAGCGCTATAAATTTTTGTATGTAGTACTGGGTATTAACCGTATTTTAAAAACCAATGGTAAAGGCATTTTATAACTTATTGATAATAAAAGATGGATGACAGTATCTACTATATTACCATATTTATGATAAATAACAGCCAACAGCGATTGAGCGCACGATGTAAATAAGGAGGCGTTTAAAGGACGCTAATAAGCGCCACTCCAAACGTGAGATACACTTGCACTATGTAATATTGCTGCTTGTCTAGGTACGCTACTGCTAACACAGTGTCTGCATGAATCTGTATAAAAAATCTTTTGTCTTGGACAATTGCGAACCATTTACTTCAAAAAAATTGCATTAAGGAGCACATATGGCAGGTGCCAGTTTATTAACCCTACTTGATGATATCAGTGTGATATTGGATGACGTTTCCGTCATGACCAAAATCGCTGCCAAAAAAACCGCTGGCGTATTGGGCGATGATTTAGCGCTAAACGCTGAGCAAGTCTCTGGCGTTAAGGCCAATCGCGAGCTGCCAGTGGTTTGGGCAGTAGCCAAAGGCTCATTTATTAATAAGCTTATTTTAGTACCAGCAGCACTACTAATTAGTGCCATTTATCCGCCGTTGGTTACTTTCTTATTAATGTGTGGCGGTTTGTTCTTGGTTTATGAAGGCGCTGAGAAGGTCATTCACCGATTCTGGCCACATGCGTTACCACATGATGAAGAACAAAATGCCCGTCGAAAAGCGAATGCTGATGAAACGATAGATCTGGTTGCTTTTGAAAAAGAAAAAATTAAAGGCGCGATACGCACGGATTTTATTCTGTCGGCTGAAATTATTGTGATTGCATTAGGCTCAACGGCCAGTGCCACATTACTAGAACGAAGCTTAGTGCTTTCTATTTTGGCCATTAGTATTACCATTGGTATTTATGGATTGGTCGCTGGTATTGTGAAAATAGATGACGCGGGTTTGCATCTGATGGAGCAAGAAGGGACGTTCAAACAAAAACTTGGCAAGATTATGTTTGCAGCTGCACCAAAGCTGATGAAGTTTTTGTCTATCGCTGGTACATTGGCGATGTTCTTGGTTGGTGGCGGTATCTTAGTACACGGTATTGGCTTTCTACATCATGGCGTAGAAGATATTGCCCATTTAACTGGTATCTTTGAGAGTCTGACGACCGCGATTTTAAATGGTGTGGTTGGCTTTATCATTGGTGCAGTAGTTGTGGCTATTTTCACAGTCATTGGTAAAATCCGAGGTAAAGATGATCATGCGTCATCTGCACACTAATTGTACTGCTTCCTAATAGATACGTTTTTTATTTAAAAGCTTAATCAGACTGTATGATTGAACGTTTAAGTATAAGACATTCAAAGTAAAGAGCCTTAAAACAAGAAACCCCCAAAGTTGTCACCAACTTTGGGGGTTTCTTGTTTTAGCTTATAGGGCTAGCTGTCACTGTCTACATCGTCAGCCTCTAGCTTTTCAGCTTGCGTGGGCTTCTTATGGTCGATTTTGGGCTTACGGCTGCGCGCCTTTGGCACTTTTGGTGTAGTTAAATTAAACATGCCTGTTTGTGGCAAAAGTTGCTCAGCCACATTTTCGATCATGTTTTTATAACTCGCAATCGTGGTTTTTGACTTAGCTGCCTGACTTTCTTCTTTGGTCGGTTGCTCGACTTTGGATTCAGTCATTTGCTCCGCTTCCTCAGTAGTAGTTGCCTGCACCTCATCGCTTGCGCTATCAGTACTTTCTGCTTCTACGTTTTGAGTATCAGTACGCTTACCTTCAGACTGTTCATTAGTGGTCTCAGCTTGTGCTTCAATTGCTTGTTCTAACAATTGCTCGCTGTCCGCACTGACACTATCTGTTTGCACCTGATTGGTTAAGGCCGTTGCCTCAACATCGTGAGCCTCAATGTCGTTCTCATGTTGCTTAGAAACCATTTGCTCAGAATCAGTATCAATGGCTGATTCATTAGCAACCTCTGATTCTATTTCAGCGTCTTTTTCGGCAAATGCACTTACACTTGCGGTTTCTTTCTGCACAGGCTCTGCATAGTCAGGATGTTGACCACGGGGATCGTTGCTTGCACGTTTGCCAATAGCACGTGGTTCAACATCGGTTTTACCTTGCGCCGCTGCGAACTGACTGACCGCTTGTGTCATAGTCTCAAAGCGCGCTAGGTAATCCACGGCGAGTGGTTGATAGCCATAGTTACTAAAGTCAAAGCTTTGACTGGCAAGCTCAGTATTACTTCCACTATGCTTTGCTGTGCTGTTGACATCTGTACTACTATCAGCCTGCTGCACTTGCTTCTTATATAAAGCAATTGTGTCGATGAAACAGTGAATCACTCCATCTTCCGTTAGGCGAGTTTGTGCTTCCGGTAAAGTCGCACGAATAAACTCGCCAACCGTGCCGCGAATAGTTGGCGCATTGATTACTGTTTGCTCATTAGCTTGTGACTTTTGAACGGCGTGTGAATGCTGGCTAAGTACTACACGTGGATCATTGCTGGCTTGACCAAATTTTTCGGCCGTCACATAGCGTGCCGCAAAAAAGTCTTCATGTGTCAGTTGAAGCGCTGAGTCACTTGTATTGCTAGCGTCTAGACTGCTGGTATCTTCCAGAGCGGTTTTCGCACTGGCATTTTCGCTAGCATCGACAGCAGTACTTACTTCTTGGCTCTCTGATGATGCTTTTTCGCTATCTACTTCAGCCGTTGCTTGCTTTGAGCTACTGACTTGACTGTCCACTGAGTGCGTGGAAGGTAGGGGCGTTTCTATTGCTTCGTTGTTGTCCCTGACATTTTTGTCATCAGCAAGCTGGTCAGTAAGATCCGCTTTTGGAGCACTGTTCTGCACTTTTTCATCAGTAGTGCTTACAGCATCTTTAGCCTCATGACTTTTAGCTTCACGACTCTTAGCCTCATGATTATCTACAGCGCTTTCGACTACCATTTTCTCAGTGGACACTTCTTCAACAGAGCTTTTCTCATCAGAGCTTTGTGTATTGATGTCTTGCTGATTATCATTGTGCTGAGTCGGTTGCGCTTTTATATTGTCCTCTTTTGTCGCATCATTCGCTGAACTTTGCTTGTTGGTTGATTGGTGTTTTGTCTGTGTAGACTTACTATCGTCTAAAGACAGATGAACCACTTCTGGCGACTTGAGCGTAACCGGCGCTTCGTTGACCTGTAGTACCACTTCATTAGGATCTTGGTTGCGGCGATTGTTAGCTTGGTTTTTGCTGCCGTTACCGTTAGTACCCTTAGTCGACTGCTCGCTGTGTTGTTGATCATTGTTAGCCGTTAACGTCTCACCGCGCTCTAATTTCCCACGTGAGCCACGTTGACTATGCGATTTGCGCTTAGTACGGTTTTGCTCAGTTGCTGCGCTGCCGTCATTATCAGAGTCATTGTTCTCATTTGCATGGCGCTTGGTGTCTTGACGGTTATGATCTTGACGACTGTTGCGACTACGATCATTGGTACGTCTGTTGTCCTGCTGACGCGAGTCTTGATTATCAGACTTTTTATCATCAGTACTGTTTGACGTCTGCTCATCTGTATTGCTGGTGACGTCATTACTGGTATCATCAGCTTGATCTTTTCTTTGACGCGGCTTAGAAGATCTAGACTTGCGTGATTTACGTCTTCTTCTATCTTCACTACTGCTATCATCCGTGTCGCTGTCTGAGCCACGACGCGTCTGCTGACGATTGGCATTGCTGTCTGACGATTGATCGTCATTTTTTTGCTGGTCGTTTTGCTGAGCTGCGGGCACATTGGTCGATGCTGTATTTAAAGCGCTGCTATCAATTTGTCCAAATGACCCTAAGCTTTGAGCGCCCGTGTTTACTAGCGCCTCGATAGCTTCTGCAGCGTCACGGCTACTGATACTAGGCGTTGTTGATGCTTGCGGCGCTTGTGCAAATAAATTAGACAACCAAGCCACTGCTTGCGGCTGGGCAGGCGTCTCGACGCTTTTAGGTGGTATTGCTACTGGAGCAGCAGGTGCTGTAACGCTTTGACTCTCGCTGGCTTGGGGTGCGCGTGTAGAGGTGACGTTGTTTTTATTGTTGCGATGATCATTACTATGATCAACCGTGTTGCTTTGCTTATTGGCGGCGCTACTATCTGGCGTCTGGCGTGGCTGGCGAGTCGGCTGCTGTTCAGGACGTTCTTTTTCAGCAGTTTGCCAATCAACATTGTAGCCAAGGTCGCTGTGCTCTTGCAGCTGAGTGTCAGTAATACGCTCGTAACTTGATGGTGCAAAACCATCGCGATTAAAGTGTAGTTTAAAGTTCGGCGATTCTAAATGCGCGTGCGGTAAAATAGTAATGCGAGTACCGCTGTCTTGCTCAAGATAGACCAAACTGTCACGCTTTTCATTCAATAAGAACGCTGCGATGTCAGTCGGTACTTCTGCCTGCACTTCCCCTTGACGTTCTTTTAGGGCGATTTGCTCAATTTGACGCATGATCGATAGCGACAATGAACGCAAGTCGCGAATCATGCCATTACCATGGCAGCGTGGGCAGATGTAGCCCGTTGATTCTTCTAATGACGGACGCAAACGCTGACGGCTCATTTCCATCAAACCAAACTTAGAAATATCGCCAAACTGTACACGGGCACGATCGTATTTGGTGGCATCAATCAGGCGTTTTTCGACTTCTTTTTGATGCTTATTGTCATTCATATCGATGAAATCAATAACAATCAAGCCGCCCATATCACGCAGACGCAGCTGACGGGCAATCTCGTCCGCCGCTTCTAAGTTGGTATGGTAAGCAGTCTCGGCAACGTCTGAGCCTTTGGTCGATTTGGCTGAGTTGATATCGATAGAGACCAGTGCTTCCGTTTGGTCAATAACAATTGAACCACCTGATGGCAGACGAACCTCACGCTGATACGCGGTTTCGATTTGTTTTTCGATATTGAAGCGCGAAAACATCGGCTCATAATCGGTATATTTGCGTAGTTTTTCAGCTTGCTTTGGCATCACTGCATCGATAAAACCTGCCGCTTCAATGTAAGCGTTTTCATTATCGATCCAAATCTCAGCAATATCATCGCGCAGATAGTCACGGACAGCACGTGTGACAACGCCTGCTTCTTGGTGAACCAAACGCGGCGATGGATATTTTTGGTTTTGTTCTTGAATGGCTTGCCAAATGTTAAGCAGATGGTTGAGATCGTGTTGTAAATCTTCTTGGGTTTTGCCAATACCAGCGGTACGAATGATAACGCTCATACCTTTTGGCAAATCAAGATTGCTCAGCATACGCTTCATATCTTCGCGCAGTTTGCCCGAGATTTGACGTGAGATACCACCGCCGCGAGGGTTGTTTGGCATCAGTACAAGATAGCGTCCTGCTAATGACACATAAGTCGATAAGGCAGCGCCTTTATTACCGCGCTCTTCTTTTTCGACTTGAACGATTAACTCATCACCTTCTTTGATCAGTTTTTTGATATTTTCATCACGTGGGTTGCCGCTCAAATATTCAGCAGAAATTTCACGAATGGGTAAAAAACCTTGGCGCTGTGAGCCATACTCAACGAAAACAGCTTCAAGTGATGGTTCGACACGAGTGACGTGACCTTTATAGATGTTAGATTTTTTTTGTTCGCGAGTACGGTTTTCTAAATCGAAATCGTACAGATGGTTGCCTTTACATAAGGCGACACGAATTTCTTCGTTTTGAGTAGCGTTGATCAAAATGCGTTTCATATTTATATCCTATGAGTACGCATAACAACGATGAGACGGGCTTTCGGGTGTGTTGGCAAATACCGCTAATGTTGACATTAGCTTTGACAGATATTACTTAACGGCAGAACGTAAATGATGGGTTTAATAAAAAACATTGGCTTTTCAATGGCTTTTTACCTAAAGTCGTTAATGGAGCTAACATGAATATAAAGATTATAGGGTGTAAGACTATGTGTTTATATTCTATTATTGGTAGGCTTAGTTTAAGTATTAGTGCGTAAGCATACTATTCAATAATCAGTAAGTTCTATTGGTAGCTAAAGCTGCGCACATTGTAAGAGTGAGCGATTAGGTACTGGTCTAAAAATACTGATACTAAAGCAGTATCGTGCTGTTGCAATCCATTCCATCAAAGTCTAGCAATAATATCGCTGCAATAAGAGCTATTATATAAAATAGCCGTATCAGCAATTATCCATTTAGGTGAAGCAATTGGTCACTCTTTATTTATCGTTCTGTCATATATCGTGTCAATAATATCTGGGGCGCTTTAAAATTAGGTATCGCAGCTTTTGTTATCAGCGGGGCGTACTTGGCAAACAGAATACATGACCAAACTATCGGTGTGATGCAGTATTCATATCTTATCTATCGTTATCTGTTTGACCACCAATACTTAGGCAGCTATCGATATATTTCTCGATCCTAATATTAAACCATCCATACTTGCTCAACCACACTCGCGTAAAGGACCGTCAGACAATTAATTATCAATAAGTCGTTGTTATGCGGGTTGTAAGTCAATGTTGTGTCATTATCGGTCAACAAACAGGCGCTTTGCCATGTTCATTCACGCTGATTTTATAAACACAAAGGTATGTAGTGTCACTATCTATTGTATAACACTGATTGTTTTATGGCGCTGGCTATTTCATGTAATTGATTATAATCAGCGCGGTTTCTTCAATTTATGGGGTCATATCTTTTAATATCTATAAATGATATCTGTAAATAGACAATGCGCCCTAAAATCAGATGAAACGTCCAATCTTTACAGGGTGTATAGCTTATACCGTTTTATTAACAAGTAATAAAAATGATGATAGGCTATCTGAAACAACAATGATTATTGCCACAGCTTCTGCTTAATTGTCGCTCAACATGCTAAACTATAACAAATCTTTGTGTAAATACCTAACTAAAAATGACGAACTCAAAAATGACTGATGACGCACCGACCCATGAAGCCCCTGCTATTTTCAATAGCAAAACACGCCCGCAAAGCGCTGACGATGAGATCAGCAACTTTGGTAAGGTAAACTATCTTGAAGTAACGCGGCATCAACACGATCAGCGCTTAGATAACTTTTTGCTTAATCGCTTAAAGGGATTGCCAAAATCGCATATCTATAAAATGATTCGCTCCGATGAGGTGCGCGTCAATAATAAGCGTTGTAAAGCGCATGATAGAGTACAGCGTGAAGACGTGGTACGTATTGCACCAGTAGAGCTTGCGACTCGCGACAAACCCATTATTAGCACTGAATTTGCCAAAAGCTTGTTGGCACGTGTGGTCTATGAAGATGAAGGCATGCTCGTTCTTAACAAGCCTTCTGGTATCGCCGTTCATGGCGGTAGTGGTTTGGACTTTGGGGTCATCGAAGCCATGCGCGAAGTGACAGGTAAAAAATACCTAGAGCTGGTGCATCGCATCGACAAAGACACCTCAGGGCTGTTAATGATTTCCAAAAAACGCTCAGCGCTAAAAACATTGCAGCAGCATCTGGTGGACAAAACCATCCAAAAGCACTATCTGTGTCTGGCAAAAGGACAGCCTGCGCTTAATGAGCAGCGTGTTGATGCGCCATTGTTGCGTTATACGCTTGCCAGCGGTGAGCGCCGTGTTAAAGTTGATGCTCAAGATCCGCAAGCCAAAGAAAGTCAGACAGATTTCATTGTCCATAGTCGTTTTGAGCTTGCAGGTCAACCAGTTAGCTTGATTGAAGCCAAACCGTTGACAGGGCGTACTCATCAAATCCGTGTACACTTAGCGCACATTGGTCACGCTATCTTGGGTGATGATAAATACAATGTGCATGACAAATCAGGCGTCCATCGTCTGTGTTTGCATGCGTGGCGCTTAGATATCCCCGGTTACGACACCATTACGGCACCGCCACCAGAAGATATGATCGACTGGTTACCAGCGCAAACCAAGTTGCCCGAATAAGACTTTAATGTATAGACTTTAGTCTCAAGTCTACTGATTCTTAAGCATGAACGAAACGTCACGACACCTTATTATCAATAAGCTGCCGTGACGTTGCCGTATTTACTATAGCTTATCCACTATAAAACAATGACAATGCGACTAAGATGAATTTTTCGTAGCCTCTGTGTGGGCACGCACAGCAAGCAAATTTATCTTAGTCGCGTGTTATAAGGTTTGTTCTTATTTTATTTAAGACCGACTATATCTCCTATCGCTATTCGCCAAGGTAAATTTATGAGTGAACAATCTGCAGCCGCCAGTACGTTAGCCTCTACCAGAACTTGCCAGTTAGTATCCGATCATCACTTATCTAATAAAACGCTGATTATTTTTGATTGGGATGGGACGCTGATGGACTCAATTGGTCTAATCGTAGAGTCTATGCATGTGGCAGGAGAAGCACATGGGTTCCAGACGACGGATAAGGCAGTCAAGGACATTATCGGGCTAAGCTTAATGAATGGCATTGAGATTTTATACCCGCAGGCAAGTGGTAAGCAAAAGCTGGCTATTCAGCAGAGCTACGCCGATTACTATATTCCTAATAGTCATCGGACCCCATTTTTTCCTCCAATAGAAGTTATGCTTCAGACCTTACAAAGTCAAGGCAAAAGCCTTGCAGTCGCTACAGGCAAAAAAAGAAAAGGGCTAGATCGGGTATTGGATGCCTCCGAGAGTCATCACTATTTTGTTATGACACGCTGTGCTGATGAGGCGGGTTCAAAACCTGATCCACAGATGCTTCTTGATATCTTGGATTATACTCAGCAACAAATCTCTGACGCGGTTTTTATCGGCGATAGTATCTACGATATTCAAATGGCCACTCAACTGGGTATGACCAGTATTGCGGTTAATTATGGTACGGCTTCTAGTGACGAGCTGGCTGACGAACAGCCCACGTATCAAGTAGATACGCCACAAGCATTGGCGGATTTATTATACGGGTAGCATAGGTTGTGGATAGTAAGTTTTTATGAGCCTCACCCATTAAGCAATCTAGGTAGAGTAATAAAATATAATGACGAAAAAGGGCTTATCGTAATGTACGATAAGCCCTTTTTTATGATAGACGACATTTACTCAGCGTCTTTCTGCTCATTACTCTTGTGTGCAGTATCCAGTGGTTCGTCGCCGTTTTCAGTGACATCATAGTCAGCACCCTCTGGCTCACTAAGATCGGTCTCAACGATTTTTTCGTCGTTTAATTGATAATCGTACCAATTACCCATCACTCCAGCCAACTCGTCAAGGCCTTCTTTTCTTAGAGCTGAAAATAACTGAATGGTGCACTTCAGTCCTAGTTTTTTAAGGCGCTTACGGGTGTTAAGAAGGGCGTTTTTAGAAGCACCGTATTTGAGCTTATCCGCTTTAGTCAATAAGATATGTACTGGCAGCTCTCCATCTTTTGCCCAATGCAGCATTTGCTCGTCAAAAAACTTGAGCGGATGACGAATATCAGTCATCAGCACCAAACCTGCAAGGCTTGAGCGTGATACCAGGTATTCTTCTAGCTCGACCTGCCACTCTTTTTTCATCTCAAGTGGTACGGCAGCATAGCCATAACCTGGCAAATCAACCAATCTTCTATCACTATCACCAATACTAAAAAAGTTGATCATTTGCGTACGCCCAGGCGTCTTGGATGAGCGGGCCAACTGGCGTTGATTGGTTAAGGCATTGATAGCCGAAGATTTGCCCGCGTTTGAGCGTCCTGCAAACGCAACCTCCAATCCCACATCAGGAGGACAGAGACGGAAGGTAGGCGCTGACGTCATAAATTCAGTCTGCTGAATTTTTTGACGAGACTTAGTATTGAACAACGCATGTTCGGCGGCAACATCTGTAAACGGGGTACTCATAAATGGCTCATTAATCTTCAAAAAAATGGATACGGTCGTAAAATCTAGTCAGCAGGTCA
Source organism: Psychrobacter sp. AOP22-C1-C5 (assembly GCF_052378885.1). Classification (NCBI taxonomy): domain Bacteria; kingdom Pseudomonadati; phylum Pseudomonadota; class Gammaproteobacteria; order Moraxellales; family Moraxellaceae; genus Psychrobacter; species Psychrobacter sp. AOP22-C1-C5. The sequence continues at coordinate 366,714 of NZ_JBQSYC010000003.1, forward strand.
TAGGCAAGACACAAGATAAGTTCATTATATAAATATAAGAAGCTATCTCGGACAATGTCGGCGTCCAATAGGCAAAAAGCAATTATCTTAAATTACTGACTATTCTATACTATTACCTGTCTTACTTATTGAAATAACGATGATTAACATCATATAAATGCCAGCATAACATTAAATGAATTACTTATTAGCCCAAGTTATTGCTAGCAGGAAACGCGTTACTAAAGCCAAACTATATTTATCTATGTTTATATGACATACATTGTTACAATGTTTAGTAAGATATGTTGAATGAACACCGTTTAATAGAATGGTTGATTAAACGAATGCAACATCAAATGGAGGTGTTCTATGTTCTCAATCACCACAATTTTCAGCCAAACTTATCGTATTTTGATAGGTAGCGGGGCTGCATTACTATTAAGTAGTGTCATGATGACCAGCGCCAATGCGGCTGACATTGCTACTACCTATAATAACTCATGTGCTGCTTGTCACGATAGTGGCGCACTAAATGCTATAAAAAAAGGTGACAGTGCCAAATGGCAACAGCTTATGAAACAAAAAAGCATGCCAGCATTGATCAATTCAGTAAAGAGCGGTATGACACAAATGCCAGCTGGCGGACTTTGTAGCAGCTGTAGTGATGAAGATTATCGCAAGCTGATTGAGTACATGAGTAAATAATTGGCTTAAGTATCAGATTGAGCAGTACCCAAGAGAACAAGGGGTTTATAATGACAAACGTACTTATTGTTCAGTGGACATGTTAGTGCGTCCTCATAAAAACTGGCAGATGTAACGATTAAGTAGGCAAATGCTACAAAGTCTTGCTATAATAATTGAAAATAAACCCTGATGTTAGTAAGTACTTTCAGACTGCTTGTGTCCAAGACCTTAAAATAGATGTCTGCCTGACAATAAAAGGGCAGCTTATATCAGGTATCTTCTCAGTGCAATCACTCTAAATAATGCTTACGTCGAGCTAGTAGGATTTGTATCAATGAAAAAGTTAATCGCTGCTGCCAGCTTATGCGTTGCAAGTTTCAGCGTACAAGCTGCTATTATTGTTCCTGAATACGATGTCAATGCTGGTAAGCAAGTTGCAGAAGCCGTTTGCGCGGCTTGTCATGGTGTTGACGGTGTCAGCGTGGTTCCTGCACAGCCTAATCTAGGTGGTCAAAACGTAAAATATCTCTACAAACAGTTGGTCAACTTTAAAGCCGGCTACCGTAAGAATGGTATCATGCAATCGCAAGTGGCGAACTTGTCTCAACAAGACTTGGCCAATGTGGCGGGTTACTATGCTAGCCAAGCGCCTTGGGGTGTTGGTTTTGGTAATCCTGCAACCAACCAAGAAGCAACTAAGCTTTTCTTAGGCGGCGATAAATCACGTGGCATTATCGGCTGTGCTGGTTGTCATGGTCCAGACGCTGCTGGTAATGTTTGGGCGGCGTTTCCACGTTTGGGTGGTCAACATGCACAATATATCGCCACTCAGCTAAAATTGTTCCGTGCTGCTGGTCGTGTTGATGATATCGACAGTGATGAGCAGAAGCGTGTCAATGATGCTGCTAAAGAAGGCGAGATGGGTATGATGCAGACAGTAGCATCAAAGCTATCGGATCGTGATATTCGTATCTTGTCAGACTACATAAGCGCCGTACACTAACGCATCAGCGTCTTTTACGAGTACATAAAGTGTGTTCTCGTAACTGGGGCCACTCAGTGTTTGACCATATATTCGTCGCTATTTAGTTATCAAACCCCGATTTCGGGGTTTTTTTATAACTGTCTGTCCCCTATATTATAGAGACAATATCGCAGTAGAATCATTGATAGATAATTGTCATCGCTCTGTATGATTATAAATTGTCGTTATTCCCTTTAGACCTTTAGATCGTTTGGATTTAGATTATGATGATCCGTTATGCTTCTTATTTTATCGCAGCCTTGCTACCATTGTTGCTGTTTCGCTGGTTTGCCCCTGCATCAGTCGGGGAGATTGATTTTTGGTTGCTTTGGCTACTCGCAATGATAGTGGTATCGCTGCCAGTCGTTTATGCAGAGATAGCCTTGGCCTATCGAAGTGTTGATGCGCCATTGGCGGGTATGCAAAAGCTTACTCGTGAAGCAGATGCCAGCCCAGTATGGCGTAGCTTTGGTTGGTTAGCAGCCCTAGTGTCTATCGTTATCGCAGCACTGGTCATATCTGGTGCCAGTACGAGTATATTGGCGGCACTCACTGAGCTCAATAGTGCTCCTGTTATACCAAGCTTTGCGATTGCAGCAGGCTTGATGGTCATCACAGTATTGCTGAGCTTGCTTGGCGTCGCACCTTTACCGATTGGGTTGGGGTTGATGGTAGTAGGGTTGTTACTGGGTGTGGCTAATGGTCTGCCTACGATTGATTTTGCCATGACGGATATCAATTTGAGTGAATGGGCGCGTGCTGTAGCATTGGCCTTGGTCAGTGTTGGGGCAGGGACAGGCCTATATTGGTTTGGTCAAAATCTTGTGACCAAACAGATAGTCCCAGCAAATACTCAAAATGCTGTTCGTAATCGCGCGACCAATGAATATCGCGCAACCAAACTGGTATTACCGATTTGGATATTGCAGTTGCTTGTTGGCGTGGTTGCGTTACTGCTTAGTGGTATGTCGTTACCACCCATTGGGCAGCTGTTATATTGGGTAGGGGTGTTGTTTGTTGTTAGTTACTTACTACACTATAGCACTCAGCAATTAGCGCACAAGTTTGGGTTATTGATCAGTTTGGTCGCCACTTTTGTATTGGCGCTAGTATTGGTCGTTGCTATTCCGACTACATGGTTGGTCGGTATTCTAGTCATCATCAGTAGCATAGCCGTGTTATTGTTATCAATATTCGTGGGCTGGCAGATGAAAATCAGTCATTTACGCAAGTCATTGAACTTTAATAATGAAGCGTTTTACAACTTGTGGCGCATTGCGATACGTTTGGTTGTGCCGCTTGCTCTATTATTAGCGCTGATAGGCTGGGTGATGCAGTGGTTGAACTGATAGATGAAGGTAATAAAACGAGCAGTGGTAATATTGTGAAAGCTTTAGCGCAGTCAATGCTGATGACAGTATATTTGGCATATGCCGAAGACGTCCAGCGCCAGCATTATTTGGCTTTACAAGTAAGTCATAATACCAGTCTATATGAAGCACTTGCGCAAGCAGGCTGGTTGACTCAGTTTCCAGATCTTGCGAGCTGGTGTCAAGAAGTCATGAATATCGCCACGCCAACTGCTAAGCGTTGGCACATCGGCGTCTATGCAAAAAAGCAGCCGCTTAACTATATATTGCAGCCTTTTGACCGTATTGAAGTGTACCGCAGCTTAAGCGCTGATCCAATGTCTCAGCGCAAGAGCAAATCGCGTGGCTAATGGCTAAGCTACCAATCTTTGAAGTCAATTAACGGTCTTAATTAAGAAGCTGGAAGGCTTTCTATACCTTCAATTCGATTGACCAAGCCACTATCATTAAAATAAATAATCAAATGTTGGCTGGCGTTTTTGACATCTGCAATGCCGCGACGCTGGCCTTCGGTACCTGCTTGATAGTCGTAAATATAGTCCCAACGCTTAGGTTCAAGGGTGTCTCTGATGGCTGGACTACCAAGGATATAAAGTACTTGGTTTTGATTCATACCCACTTGCACTTTTTGTGCTTGAGTTTGAGTAATAGCAGTGCCTTGTGGCAAATCAATCTTATAAACACTCAATAATGAGCAGCCAGACATCGCAACAGTAGCACTCAGCACACTGGTGATAACAATTTTGCGCAATGCGCTGGTACGGCTTAATGGACGAAAAGTTAATGTCTTTATCATGATAAGATGACTCATAAGAAATGAATTAGGCAAGGCCAAATTTGATTGGTGCATATCTGGCCGACAATCTTGGACAAATGATACGTCATTTACTTGCAATTTCCTACCACTTACGACATTATTTACCAAACACCACCTAAGTGGTTTTATTATTTATATTTTAAATTCATAGACTTGCATTGAGATTTTCTTAAAAATAACAAGACAGTAATTCATTTAGAACATCCCAGTTTGCAATTATCAAAATATTTTATATTGAATAAAAAGTAATCAGTAACGATTATTTATCTCACATATTTGGATCTTAATTTATCAAGACTGTCACAGTCAGAAGGAATATTATGGCTTCTTTTACCAATCAGGATTTACGTAAAGCCGGATTAAAGGTTACGTTACCTCGTATCAAGATTTTAGAGCTACTCGAAAGTGCTGAGCTACATCACATGAGTGCAGAAGAGATCTACAAAGCACTGATTGAACAAGGCGAAGATGTGGGTCTAGCGACTGTTTACCGCGTATTAACCCAGTTTGAACAGGCAGGAATCGTCGAACGTCATAACTTTGAAAACAATTTGTCCGTGTTTGAAATTACCCAAGAAGGTCACCATGATCATCTGGTTTGCGATGTTTGCGGGAAGATTATAGAGTTCCACAATGAGGTGATTGAAGACGAGCAGCTCAAAGTAGCAGAGAGGCACGGTTTTAAATTATCAGGTCACTCACTCGTACTCTATGGTATCTGCAATAATCAAGAGTGTCGGGACAGCGCCAAGTAGCTGTATGTGAATTTGGGATTGTGAACTAAGTAGGATTTTATGCTACGTTCAATATGATATGTTCAAAATAAAAAAGCCTTTACTCTTTGTAGTAAAGGCTTTTTTTGTGACAGTGACTTTTATTTTTTTAACAAAAGCTAAGAGCAAGCTTGAGAAAATAGCATTGTCTAAGTGATGTCTAATGACAAGCTGTCAGCGCCTTCATCCAAATTGGCCGTACCGTTTTTGCTGCTAAGTTTGATTTTTAAGCGTAAATCATTTGGAGAGTCAGCATGGAGAATGGCTTCTTTATACGTAATTTCTCCTTGCTCATATAAGTCAAAGAGGGCTTGGTCAAAGGTTTGCATTCCGCTATCGCGCGAGCGCGTCATAACATCTTTGATTTCATGAACCTCACCCTTACGGATATAGTCACTAATCAGTTGTGAGTTTAACAAAATCTCAATGGCAGCACGTCGTCCTTTACCGTCAGGGGTTGGAATAAGCTGCTGAGCAATAATGGCTTGGAGGTTAAGCGACAAATCCATAAACAGTTGATTATGACGACTGGTTTCGAAGAAATGAATGATACGGTCAATTGCTTGGTTGGCGTTGTTGGCGTGTAAGGTGGCAAAAACCAAGTGACCTGTCTCGGCATACTGAATGGCGTAGCTCATGACTTCGCGATTACGAATTTCACCAATCAAGATAACGTCAGGGGCTTGGCGCAAGGTATTTTTTAGACCCGCCTCAAAGGAATGTGTATCGATACCGACTTCACGCTGAGTGATGATACAGCCACGGTGCTTGTGAACGAACTCGATAGGGTCTTCGATGGTGATGATATGACCATGAGAGTTCTGGTTGCGATGTCCAATCATAGAAGCAAGGGTAGTGGATTTACCTGTACCTGTTGCCCCAACCAACAAGATAATACCCCGTTTTTTCATTGCCAGCTCTTTTAGTGCTGGTGGTAACCGTAGTTCCTCAACGGTCGGGATTTTATTCTCGATTTTTCGTAAAATCATCCCGGCCATATCACGCTGTATGAAAGCGCTGACTCGAAAACGTGCTTGTTGTGCCTCATCAGAGATGGCAAATTGACACTCATTCGTCTCTTCAAACTCTTTTTGCTGGCTTGGCGTCATCACACCCTTCACCAGCCTCATGGTTTGGTCAGCAGTCAAAGGCGTTTTACCTACTGGCAGGATTTTTCCATTTATTTTCATGGAAGGCGCGACGTCAGCAGTAATAAAAAGGTCAGAGCCATTTTTATTAATCATTAGTTGCAACAGCTTATCAATGTCCATATCGTACCTGCACTCGATGTAAATCGATTAAAAAAGTGTCTAAAATCATGTTTTAAAAATCGCTAATAATGATCAATAGGAAGAAAAGATATCGTGTGTCACTAACTCTTATGTCAATAATTATGAATTAGTGACCCACACTTGATATTACTATAAAAACGCTTCAGGTTGTTTGGCATAAGGGCGGGCAACATCTTTACTAATGGTGCCTTTTCCCACCAGGTTCTTCAGTGTTTGATCAAGTGTAATCATACCGTCACCAGCCCCTGTTTGAATCGCAGAATACATCTGAGCGATTTTATTCTCGCGGATTAAGTTACGAATCGCAGGTGTGCCCAGCATGATTTCGTGCGCAGCGACACGTCCTCCTGTTTGGCGACGAAGCAGCGTTTGTGAGATAACCGCCTGCAATGATTCTGACAGCATCGCACGAATCATGTCCTTTTCTGCAGCTGGAAACACATCAATGACACGGTCAATCGTTTTGGCGGCTGAGCTGGTGTGTAGGGTACCAAACACTAAGTGTCCTGTTTCAGCGGCAGTCAATGCCAAGCGAATGGTCTCAAGGTCACGTAGCTCACCCACCAAAATCACATCGGGATCTTCACGTAATGCAGAGCGTAGCGCAGGCTCAAAACCTAATGTGTCGCGGTGAACCTCACGCTGGTTAATCAGACTTTTCTTGGACTCGTGGACAAATTCAATCGGGTCCTCAATGGTTAAAATATGCTCTTTACGAGTTTCATTAATGTAGTCAATCATGGCCGCAAGCGTGGTTGACTTGCCTGAACCTGTTGGACCTGTAACCAGTACCACGCCACGCTTAAACTCTGAAACGCGTTTGAATACCTCACCCATCCCTAAGTCTTCCATGGTCAGGACTTTAGAGGGAATGGTACGGAATACTGCACCTGCGCCGCGATTTTGATTAAAAGCATTTACTCGGAAACGGGCCAAGTTAGGAATTTCAAAAGAGAAATCTGTCTCGAAAAACTCTTCAAAATCGGCGCGCTGCCTATCATTCATGATGTCATAAATAAGCTGATGAACCACTTGATGCGTCATCGACGGCATATTGATTCGCGTCATCTCGCCATCAGCTCGAATCATGGCCGGCATTCCAGCCGAAATATGTAAATCTGATGCTTTGTGTTTGACCGTAAAACGAAGTAAGTCTTCGATGCTTAAGGTGCTTTTTTCAGCCATAATCGGATATTCCTATCAATAAGGGTAAGACAAAAGAGCATAAAAGTGTACGATTGCCAATCGATAGATGACCTTGTTTAGGCCAATGACTTTGATGAAAGAAAATTAGGAAGATGTACCATTACTACTTTGTTTGGTAGCGAATGTTAATCTGTGTAACAATATAATAACAAGACTACTGACATTTAACCATCTACTACATCAACAAAATGCAAAATTAGTTATGCTTATGACAAATGACTATATTTCAGGCGACAACTATTTTAATGATATCTCCTTTATTGTGAACGGACTATGACGCCTAAAAACTGCTATTAAAAAACAGTTATCATAGCGAATTAAAAATAACTGATTCGATATTCTCGTGAGTGACGTATGAAAAACAGTGAAAATAATATGGACAATCAAAATCTTATTAATGATTGGCAGCAGGTTGGTAAACAGGTGATACAAGCGTGTGAACATGCGGGAAGACAAGTTGAGAGTGTTATGCTATTGGCTGTCTCTAAGACCAAACCTGCTGAGAAGATTGCAACGTTGGCCAAGCAAGGACAAGTGCATTTTGGCGAAAACTATTTACAAGAAGCTATCGAAAAAATCGCTACTTTAAAAGCACAACCTGAATGTGAAAAGATCGTCTGGCATTACATCGGTAGTATTCAGCGCAACAAAACTCGCGATATCGCTGAGCATTTTGATTGGGTACAAACGGTTGAGCGTGACATTATTGCCAAGCGCTTAAACGATCAACGTCCAGTTGAGATGTCGCCATTGAATGTACTGATTCAATTGAATATCGACAATGAAGAAAGCAAATCAGGGTGTTTGCCAGAACAACTACCTGAATTGATAAATACCATCAAAGGTTATGAACGCTTGCGATTGCGCGGTTTGATGATTATTCCTGCTAAGGCCGATACCGATGCTTTTGCTCGAACCAAGCAGTTATTTGAAGAAGTAAAGAATCGCCACCCAGAGCTGGATAGTTGGGATACGCTAAGTATGGGTATGAGTGATGATATGACGGAAGCGATAGCCAATGGCTCTACAATGGTGCGAGTTGGCACAGCAATCTTTGGGGCAAGAGAGTCATTTTAAGTTGGAGTTATTTCTATCAATACGTTTGTACAAAGTGGCGTGCATTTGAGTATCTCAAAGCACGCCATTTTTGATTGTCCATCAATGTTTGCGTTGCTGCGTTGTAGTCCCATAGCTGGAGAAGAAAAGTCCTTGCAAGGCATGGCCAAGATTTACCTGACTATTGCTTTGCCAGCGTATCCACTCAAGTACCAATATACAAAGCATCAACCAGATGGTCCCCGCCAGATAACCTGCAATGATGTCACTTGGGAAATGTGCGCCTAAATAAACTCGGCTCGTACCAATAAGCAAAATAAGAAGACCTAAAGCCATTGATAATGCTATTTTTACCGCTCTCTTTTGGTGGCTTCTTATCGTCAGATAGATGAGGAATCCGTAAAAGACCAGCGAGCCCATCGAATGGCCACTTGGAAAACTAAAGCCCACTGCATCGATTGCCTCATTGATAGAAGGCCGTCCTCGCTCATAAATTTGTTTTAATAACCACGTTAGCGCCCCGTTGCCACCTATGGCGACCACAAATACAAGCGTCGCCCATTTGTCTTTGGCTTTAAACCACAAAAATAAAATCAATATCACCGATAAACTTGCCACAAACCAGACCGAGCCCATTTCAGTAAGCAAGGTATAAACAGCATTAAGTGTAGACGTTTCAAGGGTTTCAAAAAATCCGATGATACTGCTGTCAAACCTCTCTAAGTTGTCTTCCAACACTTCTTCTGCCAGTTTGGCAAACATCCAAATGAATAAAACAGCGATTCGCAAGCCAATCATCAAACCCATTGCTAAAAAGCCTGCTTTCTTAGTTTCTACTTCCATAATGCACTTGCCTTTTGAATGAACCCATTGTTATGGCAATGGGCACGCAAAAACGCTTACCTTAACACTTTTTAATTATGGATGCAGGACGACAGCATAGCAATCAATCAGCATGAACGCTTAGTAAAACCCTACTTAAGTACTTTGTATAACCGCATGGCTTTTATAAATACTTTTATGCAGGGTCTTCGAATTTGGTGACTAGCATTTGAGTGATTTTGAGATTGTCAGTGGCGATAATCTCAAATCGGTAATTAGCATACTCAATGGTATCGGTTTTCTTGGGGATTTTGCGTAGCATATACATCATAAAGCCACTAATGGTTTCATAGTTTTGACTGCGTGGCAGATTGACAATATCCAAAGCTCGAACCACATCTTCAATAGGGGTCATACCATCAATCAGCCAAGAGTTATCGGTACGCTGAACAATAGGCTGCTCCTCTAGCGTCACAAGCTCACCCATGACGATACTCATCACGTCTTTAAGCGTGATGACACCGACGACCATGCCATACTCGTTAACGATGACCGCAAAGTCAGAGCCAGTAGACTTAAACATCTCTAATACTTCAAACAAAGACAACGTATCAGGAACGAAGAGTGCAGGCTTTAGTAGGGCTTTGTCGGTCAAGCTGACCTCTTGTTGATTCAGGACTAATGCTAAAAAACTGCGTGACTCTACATAACCCATAATGTGTTCTAAGTCATCGTCATGACAGACCAAAAACTTATTATGTGGCTGATCAATCATGACCTCGACAACTTTTTCGGTACTGGTCTTGGTGTCGAAATAAACGATATTTTCGCGTGGATTCATTACCGAAGTAACCGTACGTTCTTGCATATCAAAGATATTTTCTATCAGATGGTGTTCTTGTTTTTTGAGCACGCCTGCTTCTGCACCTGCGTCCATGACAGCATAGATATCTTCTGGCGTCATATCGTCTTGGCGTATGGTTGAAATGCCTAGTAGCTTAAAAATGACATTGGCGCCACCATCAAACACCCAAATGACGGGTTTAAATATGAAAATTAAAAGCATCATGGGTCTTACGAGCCGCACAGCGACAATTTCAGCGTTTGACATGGCCAAACGTCTGGGCATCAAATCAGCGAGCAAGGAGAATGAGCTGGTGATCAATACGAATGATATAACGGACGACACCGCTTCATTGTTCACTAAAAGTCGCAAATAAGGGCTAATGGCTGATTCACCCACCGCGCCTGCTGAGATGGCGACCGCGTTTAGTACTACTTGCACGACAGTGATAAAACTACCAGGATGCTCTTGCATTTTTAGGACATCAAACGCCCGAACTTCGCCTTCTTTTGCCATGATTTGTAGCTTAATCTTGCGAGCAGCGGCAATGGCAATTTCGGCAGCGGAGACGAAACCACTCAGAGCCAGTAGTAGAATAAGAAAGACACTAGCAGTTAGCAAACTCATGACAGTCTCGGTAAAAAATGTGAAGGTAACAATGTAGGGGTCAAAAATGAAAAGGTTTGATTAGACTTAACGAAAAATCATTTTAGGTAGTTGTAATAGTTTAAAAGGTTATAGTGTTACTGGAACAGATTTTTTGAGTTTCCCGAGTGGCAAACGCACTGCAATCGCGTAAAATTGTGCCAGTAGTACCTACTGCTGTATCGAGGTGGTGTATCAACATTGCGTTTCATTGTCTATACAGGGGCGTTCGGTTTATAGAAACTAAAAAAGCTGGGAGAGCTCCCAGCCAATTATAAAAGTTCAATTATTTATAAAAAGTAAAGTTATTAGCCTAGGCCAGATTTTAAAAATTAAAAGCCAACCTAGCTAAAACAATTAGCCTTTTATCGACCACTTATTCACTAATGGGTAACGACGCTCACGTCCAAAGGCTTTGTGGCTAATTTTCGTGCCAATCGGCGATTGCAAACGTTTGTATTCGCTATTGTCGACCATCTGAATGACTTTTGCGACCAATTCTGCATCAAAACCTTTATCTATAATGTCTTGATAACCCATGTCTTCATCGATGTAGGACATCAAGATGCCGTCTAGTACATCATAGTCAGGCAAGCTGTCTTGATCTTTTTGATCTGGACGTAGCTCAGCTGATGGAGGACGAGTGATGACGCGCTCAGGGATGACGGGTGTGTCTTCCAAACGGTTGCGATAGCTTGCAAGCTTATAAACCTGTGACTTATAAACGTCTTTTAGTACATCAAAGCCGCCTGCCATATCACCATATAACGTCGAATAGCCAACGGCTAACTCTGATTTATTACCAGTAGTGATAACCAAATGACCAAACTTGTTAGACAAAGCCATCAAGACCACACCGCGCGCACGTGCTTGGATATTTTCTTCTGTGGTGTCTGCTGGTGATTTATTAAATAATGGCGCTAAAGTATGGCGAATACCTTCAACTGCATCAAAAATCGGACACACCGTGTAAGAGACATTCAAGCGGCGAGCCTGTGCTTGTGCATCTTCTAAGCTGATTTGAGACGTATACTCGTACGGCATCATGACTGCGTATACCTTATCCGCACCCAAGGCGTCAACGGCGATACATAGTGTTAATGCTGAATCAATACCGCCAGATAAACCAACGATAATGCCAGAGAATCCCGAGTGATTGACATAGTCACGTAGACCAACCACCAAAGCCTGATACATCTCAGACTCGCGGCTCAGGGTCAATGGCGCTTTGGATTGGTTATTAAATTTGGCTGTTTTGACATCCAACGTAGCCAGTAGTAATTGATTCATAAAGCGCGGAGCTTCGTGTGCAATGCTACCGTCAGCTTGTACCGCCATAGAGCCACCGTCAAATACTAGGTCGTCTTGACCACCGACCGCGTTCACATATACGATGGGCAGATTGTTCTCACGACTGCGTTTGGCGAGCATGGCTTTGCGATTGTCTTGTTTTTCGATCTCAAAAGGCGAGGCATTTAAGCTAACAATCAGATCAGCCCCTTGCTTTTTTAGCTCAGAGATAGGGCTTTTTTCCCATAAGTCTTCACAAATGAGGAGACCGATGGTGATGCCTTTATAGTCAAATAAAACTTGGTTGCGACCTTTATCAAAATAGCGACGCTCATCAAATACGCCATAATTTGGCAGAACTTGCTTATGATAAAAGCCTTTTTGATGACCATTGTGCAAGATAGCGGCGGAGTTAAAAGTACCATGATGATCGACATGCGGATAGCCGACAATCATGACGATATCATCAATATCGCTCAAAGTTGACAACGCGTTTTTCACACGACCTGACAAGCTTGGGCGTAGCAATAAATCCTGAGGGGGATAACCCAATAACGCCAGTTCAGGGAAAATAATAACATCTGCCCCTTGCTCGCGCGCTTGTAAGGCAAGTGTGCGCATTTTCTCAGTATTGGTTGTGATATCACCAACCAAAAAATGTGACTGGGCTAACGCAAAAGTGACGGTCTCTTGTGATGCACTGTTCTGGCTGGTCTCGTTTGAAGTAGTGGTATTGGGATTATCAGTGTCTTTTGACATTGTTATTTTTCCTATCGATATAGTATTTAAAAATAGTATTTAAAATTTGGTCGGTCAGTGTTGATTTAAAATAAAATCAAAGTAGGTCCGAAACTCACTCAAAATATCACCTTTTCATATTCAGTTCTAATGTGGAACCTAGATGATGCGCCTAAATCTTGCTTAAACCTCTATATAACGCTTACGCATAATATCCAAAATTATGGCGCCACTCTAAAAATTAGATCTTATGAGAGTCTAGAGAAGGACGATAAAAGAGGGTTTTGGTTTATGATTCAAAAAATGCTATGTCTTTATAATTATCAAAATAAATAAGGTCAAACCAACGTAACTGTGTTGAAAATCTTACAATAGTATCTTTAGTATAACATCAATTGTCACGACAAATAGAACGCGCCAGTGAATTAGCTTGCAAGATATTTGTTTAAAGCGTAAAGACAAAAGCAGTTTTGGTGCCATTGTTTTTACTGGTTAAGCATATGTATGGCATCTTATCCAGTGTTGTCATGGTCTAGTAAGCTTAGATAGAGAAAGTTGTAAGTAAAAATTACAACATAGAGTTATATAACTGGCCTATTTTATTGCATAATGAGAAACAACAACGACCATATTTTACTCGGTTCTGATAGAATTTTTGAATGGAAATATGGTACGGTACTCTATAGTTTGGCGCTTACAAAACAGGTTTTTGTACCCTTATACCGACGACCCACAACACTCGCTAATGGATACAGTTTATGGACATGGTCTGTAAGTTGACGTTCATCACATATTTATAAACTTGCCAGTAGGGCTTAAATAAAGCCATGCTGTCTGCTTTTGGTTTATGCGCTATGATTGAAAATTGGACAAAAGAATTTATTATTCAGCGCTTGCTGGCCATTACTTTATTGGTTGTGTTATTTGTATTGTGTTTTCAGGTGGTACAGTTTTTTATTGTGCCCGCAATTTGGGCGGCAATTTTAGCGTATGTGACTTTTCCCATTTATAACTTTTTTTATCAAAAAGTAAAGCTGAGTCCCAATTTTAGCGCTGCTATTATGACGGTAAGTATCTCTTTGATAATAGGTGTGCCGCTTGTCGTTGGGGTATTTATTTTACAACAAGAAGCCCTGAGCTTAATCAGCAATTTAGTCTATCGGATTAGAGTCGGCTATTTAGATGTGCCAAACTCCATTAAAGACTTGCCAATTATCGGTCAGCAAGTCAAAGATGTACTGTGGCGCATCAACAAAAACCCTGAGGGCACGCTCGAAGCTTTTCGTCTTTGGGTTCAGTCACATTTATATTATGGCAAGGTCGCATTAGATGTGGTGTTGAGCAGTCTTGCTAAGCTCGGTATGGCACTGATGACGCTGTTCTTTTTTTATCGCGATGGCACAAGTTTGATTCGTCAAATCCGCCAAGCACTACGTAATATCATTGGTAATCGTATCGATGGGTATATTGACTCAGTGGGCACCACCACGCGCGCTGTGGTATATGGTATTGGGCTGACAGCCCTAGCACAGGCACTGCTAGCAGGTGTCGGTTACTATTTTGCGGGTGCGCCAAGTCCTATTTTATTGACTATTGTCACTTTTGTGATTGCTTTGATCCCCTTTGGTACGCCGTTTGTTTGGGGTGGTGTGTCCATTTGGCTGTTGAGCCAAGGTCATACAGTAGAGGGTATTGGTTTGGCACTGTGGGGCACGCTGGTTATTAGTTGGGTTGACAATTTGATTCGCCCTATTGTGATTAGTGGTGCGACCAAGATTCCTTTTATCATTATTTTTATTGGTGTATTAGGCGGTCTAACGGCTTTCGGTTTCGTGGGCTTATTTATCGGCCCTGTAGTACTAGCAATCGGACTTGCAGTATGGCGTGAATGGATCTCAAACCATAAAAATGAGCTATTTGCGGCGCAAGAGCAAGAGTTATCTGATAGCCAAATGTTACCACCGACTGAAAAGCCAGAGTAAACATACCGGTTATAAAAATATTCACAATGATGTTGCAACTGTCATGAAGGCCAAGATGGATACGATTAAACCTATTACTATAATTGCAGACAACAATATCGCAAGCTTAGACGAATTTTTTAATGCGTTAACGCTTGGGCACGCAACAGGACAGACCGTCAATATCGTTACGGTCGCTGGACGTGATATCACTGCCGCATTATTGGCAGACACGCAGCCTGATGTTCTATTGATACGCTCTGTAACGCAAGTAAACGAGGCGTTGTTGGCGGATAATAACAGTGTACAGTTTGTGGGTTCTGCAACTATCGGTACCGATCATGTTGATCAAGACTATTTGGCAACGCGAGAGATTACTTTTGCCAATGCGGCTGGCTGTAGTAAGCACTCTGTCGCGCAGTATGTGTTGACCGCCATCTTGACCTTACGCCCGCAGTATTGGCAGCAATCAATCACACTCGGTATCATCGGACTTGGTAATATTGGCAGCACGCTTGCGCAGTATGCAAGCGATTTGGACTGGCAGGTGTTAGGATATGATCCATTGTTACCCGCGTCAGATATGAATAATGCCAGCCTTGAGCAGGTACTTAGCCAAAGTGACGTTGTCAGTCTGCATGTGCCGCTCACAGACAAAAAAGGCACAAGTACAGTAAGTAGAAAAGACACTGGACGTATTAGCAGCGACTTTGATTATCCAACACGTCATCTTATTGATGCCGCTGCGCTAGCTATGATGCCCGCGCATACTATGTTGATTAATAGCGCACGTGGGCCTGTTATTCGTGCAAGCGACCTGAAAGCAGATATTGAGCGTACGAAGCGACAAGTGGTGCTCGATGTATTTGAACATGAGCCTCAAATTTCAGAGCGTTTATTATCTAAACTAACTATTGCCACACCGCATATTGCTGGTTACACACTAGAAGGTAAGCTGCGCGGTACGCAGATCATCTATGATGCGCTATGTGAAAAATTGACCGTCATACCGGCTCAATCTATGCAGGCGCTGTTGCCAGTCAATATGTTTTTGTGGTCTGAGTTAAAAATGCATCCAGACAGATTGATTAAGTTTTATGACATCATGCAAGACGATGCGGCACTGAGAAGTAAAGCAGTAGATGGTCATATAGAGGGTACTGATTTTGATGGATTAAGACGCGATTATCATTTACGCCGTGAATGGCAATCTTAAACTCAAAGGCTAAAAAATTATTTATAAAAACGATTTGGCTCTTTAGCATTCGTCAGTCGCAGTAGGCAATCATGACTCAATCTTTTAGTTCCCCTCAAAAACCAAGCTACGCACCTACCATGTCACTAACAATGGCACAGCAGCGTGCGCAATTGATAAGCAATATCCGTCAGTTTTTTGCCAATCGGCATGTACTGGAGGTGCAGACACCGTTACTGTCACAAGCTGGTAATACGGATACTTTTTTGCAGTCCGTTGCTGCTCAAGTGACTTATCAAGATCGACCGCGCACGTATTATCTGCATACTTCACCTGAGTTTGCCATGAAGCGTTTATTGGCGAGCTGGCAAGTGCCTATTTATCAAATTTGTCCTGTGTTTCGAGATAATGAAATAGGCGTGAGACACAATATCGAATTTACTATGCTCGAATGGTATCAGCCAAATTACAGCTTAGCGGATATGGCAGCTGAGGTTGGTGAGTTATTAGAGATGCTATACGGCTATCCCGTGGTCATGAATCACTATCGCTACGTCGATGCGTTTATGGATTTCGTTGGCATACATCCGCTGACAGCGAGTCTTGCGGCCTTACAAGCTGTGGCAGAAGACAAGGGTCTGATAGGGTTTGATTTTAATAGTGAGGCGAGTTGTGCAAATGACAGTGAAGACGATCGTCGCCAAAGCTGGCTTGATTTGTTGTTTAGTCATGCAGTAGAGCCGAACTTGGGTCATGATTTGCCCACTTTAATTATAGATTATCCGCCTGCGACGGCAGCATTGGCAAAGACCTCCCTTGATAAAGAGGGTAATGAGGTCGCCAAGCGTTTTGAGCTGTATATCAACGGCATTGAGATTGCCAACGCCTATGACGAGCTGGCAGATGGGCAAGCCTTAAGGGCGCGTTTTGAGAAAGACAATCAACTGCGCAAGCGCCATAATTTACCTGTGATGCCCATTGATGAGCATTTAATCGCTGCCTCTGATGATCTCATGCCTTGTAGTGGTATCGCTGTGGGGATAGACAGATTAATCATGGTGATTACAGGAGCAAGTAGCTTAGAAGATGTCATTGCTTTTCCGAGCGGATTGGCCTAATTAAGTCTAATGCGATATAACGAAAAGGGCCACTTATTATCAGCCTGTCTAAACAGTGCTGAATAATGAGCGGCCCTTTCTTATAATCAATTAATATATTGGTTATTTAACTATTAATTATGAATCGATTTATACCGTAGCAATGGCTTCAGCAATATCGATGTCACCATTATGCATGTTAAAGGCTTTTTTGATGGTATTACTGGCATTGAGTACAGCTGCTAGGGTAGTGGCAACGTCTTCAATTGAGTTTTCACCAGCGCTGTCGTCAATAGCAATCTTGCCAGTACCAGCACGTTCTTTTAGGGCACCCGGCTGTACGATTGTATAGTCAAGCGTACTGTTGTTTACCAACCACTGATCGGCATAATGCTTACAGATATAGTATTCTTTTAGGTCAGCAATGCCAGGGCTGTCCCACTTACTGGTGTCTAGTGAAAATGCGGCGCTGAGCATGATATAACGTTTGATACCCTTGTCCTCGGTTGCTTGGATAGTCTTAACTGCGCCGTGCAAGTCAACTTCTAAGACATCTTTACCGCCAGAACCTGCCACAAAATAAACAGCATCAATATCTTCATCAATTTGGTCTTGAATATCATCTTTTTCGGCTGTGATGTCCAGATCAAGCTGGCTGTAGTTGTCAGCATCGAATAAAGTTTCTGCCTGACGGGTGGTTCCAATGACCTGATGATCGTCTGCTAACAACTGCTTAACCAGTTCAGTACCTACGCGACCACTTGCGCCAATCACTAAAATTTTCATAATCATTCCTATTTTTATAGAGAGTTTTTTTAAAAGTAGCATTTGTCTAGCATTAGAGACGATTATTGCTCTAATGCTGGAAAAACGTCGTTCTAAAAACTGACTATAGCGTAACAAGAATGGACGGTATGCTTCGTTATGATGCGTGCCGATTACATGAAGTTTAGTTATAGAATGTATACCGTTTGCAAGGAAGCAAAGTTTATCAGATACAGTTTATTCTAGATCAAAGAGACACAACCATTATAGTCGTACTGCTAAAATAATATTTTCTTGCTTGCTATGCCTTTGCTGATAGAGGCTGCAAAAATTTATCTTAACAGCACTGTATTTATTTTATAGTGGATAGACTATAGATAAGACTCAAACTGCAATTATAAAAGACACTAACGAACCAAACGATTTAAACCATCAGCGAATGCTTTTTTGTCACGGTCACCGTAAGGTTTTTGTCCGCTCATTTCTTGTAGCTCTAACACACCCGTGCCGCGCATGGTATCCATAAAATCGCGCATATTGAGCTTTTGCTTAATGTTATTTTTGTCGTAGATCATACCGCGCGTCGTCAATACCATACCACCTTTGTCCAAAATGTCATTGGCTAAAGGAATGTCACTGGTGATGGCAAGATCACCTGGTTGGATTTGCTCCACAATATAATCATCAGCCTTATCGAATCCTGATGGCACCACTCTCATAATGAGGAGTGGTGACTTGCGCAGTTTAATCAGTTGATTGGCGACGAATATCGCTGTCGTTTGTGTACGTTCAGCGGTTTTGATAATCAAGTCTTTGGCAATTAATGGCACTGAATCTGCATCCACCCAAATCTGCATTATTTTTGCACCTTCTGTATTTGTGGTTCAGCGTCTACCATATCATCCGCTTGGTGCGCTGCTCGCTTTGCATTATTTACGTTCTTGTCATCGAAAGTCGTTAGGCTGTCTACTGCTTCTAGCTGACTCTCTTCAATCTCTGATTTTTTATCAAGACCTACTTTATTAGGCAATACTGCGACAAGCTTGGCAAGCGCTGGCTCTAAATCAGTCACGTCATTGGGCATCAAGGTGATATGCGCAATTTTTCGACCGTCACGTTCAGCCTTGTGGTAGCTGTGATAATGAGCACCATCAATGTTTAGTACAGCACTAATATCCGGATATTGTCCCAACACATTTATCATAATGGCCGGATGGATATTGTCCGTATCACCCAAGGGTAAATCGACCACAGCGCGAATATGGTTTTCAAATTGGCTGGTGATAGCACCTTCGATACTCCAATGCCCTGAGTTGTGTACACGGGGCGCAATCTCGTTGGCAAGTACCGTATCATTACCGCGCTCATCTTTAACGACGAACAATTCAAGCGCCATAACCCCGACATAGTCCAAATGATTCATGACGGTGGTGATGGCATCCGTTGCTTGCTTGAGCAAATGACTGGTACCAACGGCGGGGGCTTGAGTTTTGGCTAAAATGCCCTGATGATGATGGTTTTCGACCAAATCATAACTGCGTACTTGACCATTTTGCGCTCGTGCCGCAATGATAGACACCTCACGGCTAAAGTTAATAAAACCCTCAGCAATCAAGGGAGCGGGCGTTGGTGTGAGCTCGCCTTTACCACTAACGGCATCTTTGAGATCTTGCCAAGCGGCTTTGATATCGTGGTCTTCCTTGATGACAAACTGACCTTTACCGTCATAACCGCCGCGACTGGTTTTGAGCACAATCGGTAGTCCCAATTCAAGACAAGCTTGCTGCAATTCAGCTTCAGAGTTGACGGTCATAAAGGGGACGGTTGCGATATCAAGCGACTGAAACATTTGCTTTTCTTTTAAACGGTCTTGGGCGATATCAAGGGCAATAAGCGGCGGAAACATGCCTTGCTTGCTGCCAGATTTTGACAAATCCGTTAGTCTCTCAACGGTGGCCGTTGGCGTGTTTTCAAACTCCAACGTAAAGACGTCTGCTGCCGCAATAAAATCTTCCAATTGTTCGCTATGAAAAACGCGACCATATAGGCTTGCTGGGCAATCAATACTGTCTTCTAAAAATACACATTGATATCCCAATGGCATGGCAGCTTCGGCAAGCATCATACCAAGTTGACCACCGCCTAAAATACCGATGGTACGAATGGTTTGGGTAACAGGGTAAGCGTTCGCTGTAGTCATGGCAGGCTCTTTAAGTTAAAAATGAAGAATGTATTTGGTATATTAAAATCTGAAGATTTACCTATTAAAATAGGAAAAGGTGCATTGTATGCACCTTGTGTTAAGCAAAACCTATCTAAACTTACTTATTCAGCCAAAATCGTTTGAGCTTATATGACTGGTATTAACAGTATTTGATATCCATTATCTTTCATTTATTGAAGATTAACGGTTAGGTGTTAATGATACCTGGCGTTGGGCTGGCAAGAATGGTATCGGTTTGCGCCGTACGTAACGCATCCAGCTTAGTGGCAATCGAATCATCATGCAAGGCAAGAACTTGAATCGCAAGAAGGGCTGCGTTATATGCCCCAGCCGTCCCAATCGCTAACGTGCCAACGGCAACGCCTTTGGGCATTTGTACGATAGACAATAAGCTATCCCAACCACTGAGCATAGAAGATTTGACAGGAACGCCAAACACAGGCAGCGGCGTTTGGCTCGCGCACATACCCGGCAGATGCGCGGCTCCACCAGCACCTGCGATGATCACTTGTAAGCCATGGTCTTTTGCACTTTTGGCATAGTCAAACAATCTATCGGGCGTACGGTGTGCAGAAACCACTTCGCAGTCAAAGGCAATATCAAAGTCTGCAAGCAATTGTGCTGCAGCGCTCATGGTTGCCCAATCAGATTGTGATCCCATGATGATGCCAACTTTTGGCTGACCAGCAGGAGAGGTGATAGGGCCGTTTTGCTCAGCAGTATTATGGGTAGCCGATGTCGTGCTCATGCTTGCATATCCTCAAAAAGACCATCATACAAAAATTTTGCCGCCCTCGTAAAGCCAAGTTTGATGTTTAATCACAAAGCAAGGCAAATAGCGTCGCTCTACCAGTTGGTACTTATCACTCTAATGATTGGTATCTAAAGGAGAATCGTGAATATACTGCACAAAATTACTAGGATTTAAGGGCAGTGGCTGCTCAGTATCAAACTGATAACAAGTTAAATAACCATTATCTACTGCTGCCGAATAATCGGTACAAACCACCTGCGGGCTGAGCGGTTCAGGCATGCCAGTCAACCAATAATGACCAACAAACACAGGCTTATCGGTTTTTAATGCAAAATCGATATTTTCAGCTAAGGCATCATTTGGGATTTGAGCCAAGGCAGATGAAGGGGCGCGAGCTACCTCATAAAGCGTGCGCTTGTTAAGCTCATTAAGCCACCAGCGTACCCGTACTCGCGTGCGCCTTGTTCCTTCTTTATCAACCATTGCCATACCGTCAGGTAGCGGTGTTTCTACACCTTTTAATACCCGCTCTAGTGCATCAAACGGGACGCTAGGTTCGCTAGCAGTCACTACTAGTCCCCGCGTTGTTAGGCAATTATCTTCCGTCAATAATGGCTTTAATATGGCCATACTATCGACATCCCAGCAAGCATGTACAAAGCAGGCGTCGTCGCTCTCAAGCCACAAAGGTATTTCATAAAAACGCTGTAGCCAATATTGATGACTGTCTGATCCAAATGGCACTTCGGCTAAAAATGCCTCATGTTGACGCATATGTACGTCATTATGCACGCGCAAATACTGAGTAGGGTTGTTTGGATCAATCGTAGCAAAAGCCAAAGCATTGTATTCGTGATTGCCCATCACGGCATCGGCCACGTCGGCATCAAGCATGGCAAAGACAATCTCTAACGTAGCAATTTGCTGTGGACCGCGATCAATCAAGTCTCCGATGAATAAGGCTCGATGACCAACTGGTGGGACAAAATACTGCCCGTTATGATGGTAGCCTAGCTGTGTTAATAGGCCAACTAGCTTATCTGCGTAACCGTGAATATCACCGATAATATCTATAATCATAATGAACTATCAAATCTCAATGTATAAAAGAGCGTCGTGTATTAACGCAGTGCTGTAAGGTTTTCTGTTACTCAGATCTATTCTAAAGCACTTTATCTAATTATTAGTCAATCTAAAAACCAGGCGATAACAATGCGTTTAAGAAGTGTGGCAGTACTTTTGGCTCTAGAACAATCGTGGCAATAACACCAAACGCGCCGCCCCACAGATGTGCCATGTGATTGATGTTTGAGCCGCCCCGTTTATCAGCGTAAATGCTATAAACTATATAAGCGACAGCAAACAGTATCGCAGGGATAGGAATAATGGCAAATAGATATATTTTTTCCCATGGCGCGAGCAAAATAAAAGCAAACAATACGGCTGACACACCGCCTGAAGCACCAAGGCTTAAGTAACTGGCATTATTTTTGTTTTTAATATAGCTTGGTAGCATTGCAACAATAATAGCAAGCACATAAAAAACCACAAAACCATAACCAAATAAGAAGGGACGGTAGAGACCTTCGATAGCGCGACCGAAAAAATATAAGGTAAACATATTAAACAGTAAGTGCATGCTATCAGCATGAATAAAACCATGCGTCACAAAACGATCCCACTGACCATTATTTACCGCTGGTGGATAAAAAATAAATCGGTTAAATAACGCCTTGTTTTGCCATGCCAATAAGCTGACAATAACAGTAATAATAATGATAAGAGTCGTATGGTTAAACAAAGGAAAATCCTTAGGCCGTGCCTGATATGTGACAAGGTTATAAATGGGTATAAATGACAAGGTTCAACGCCGAAGCGTTACGGCTGAATAAAAAAACATAACCAATGACACATTATTAGATATTAGGTCTTTATAGTAGGCTAATACTAACAGTAGTTAGAACTGCGAAAAAATTTATTATGTGACAAAACAATGCATTTTTATGCTTTTATAGTGAATAATATATTAAGGTGTTAAAGAAAGTGAGCAATAGTCACATTATTGATAATAATAGTGAATAAACAACAGAATTATTTTTAAGTACAGTACGATAAATAAGTCAAATATACAGTTTTTTATGGCATTAAAGTGACGGCCGACAGAGGCAAGGGTTTATGAGTATAATCGACCAGTTAGAAAGAACGGTTACGCCTGCTGTATTGGGCGAGAGTGACCGTAAAAGTAGTGTGGCTTATGTCAGTCTACTTGAGCAGTTTTACGCTATTTTAGTGGCGCGTTTGGCATTGCCGCAGGTTTACTCGCACCTCATTCGTAACGATAACGTGATAACGACTGAGAGAGCAGTAGAAAGCCCATTGTTTGAACAGTTGTGGCAAGACCCAGACATACAGCAAATTCTCATTCAAGAACTGTCTGCCACGCATCATATCGATGCATTAACGACGTCACAGCTGCTCATTAATGCTTCACCACTGGCATATCGTGAACTCAAGATATTGGCCAATGGGCAATTTTTGCCAGCGTTTTTACAGCCAGAGCAGACAGCATTGCGTCAATATCTACCGATATGGTCGGTGCCTGTGATTGACGGACCACAAAACCACAGCAATGAATCCAACTTAAACCCAAACCTTGACTCAAAAACCGTAGCAGACATTACTACTGCATTAATGAGTGAGACTCCTTTAGCTGCAATCCATAAACCTGATACAGATACGGGTATCAGCGCTACGTCGATCGCATCTGATGTGGCAAACGCGAACTACTTAAAAAACGCGGATGAGAACCGTACTGCTACTGATTTTACTGCCAGTACAGATGCCATTCATGCCAATCCGTCAGCGCATCATTGGAGCGACAACGGCAGCATGAAGCGAGAAAAGATACGCACCCGCAACCAACGCAATGACCTACTGGTACGAGTGTTTTTATTAATCATCGCCCTCACTGCCATTGCCTTTGCTGCTTGGGCAATGCTGATTAGACCCAACAATGCGCCACCTGTTGTACCAGTAGTAGCAGAGCCTGTAGTGCCTCCATCATCAACTGCACCACCAGCACAGGTCATGACACCAGTTGAGCTGATCGTTGGAGTAGACAATAACGGCAGTTTGTACAACTGTAGCGCCACCGTCGGTGATGAAGCATTACAGAGCACCTTGCAACAAGCGCTCAATGCAAGCTTTGGTGAGCAAGCGAGTATTTGTCAATTTACCGTACGGGCAGGGGTAGCAACTGATATTGCCGCTATGCCAGCACCGGTGCTGCCTAATATCTTCACCATGCTCAGATCAACCCCATTTGCCCGTCTCCATTTACAAAACGACCGTCTGACGTTGGAAGCGCCAGATAGTATACTGTTACAACGTTTGGTCACAGACATCCGCGCCTTAGCGCCAACTATGGTTATTGACAGCACTGCGCCTCTGCCATTGCCTAATAACAGCAACGGTGATCCTATCAATGGTATGACAAGTATGAATGGAGCGAACAGTCAGTTTGAAAATGGCGGTGTAGTGTCTAATAACCAATATAATAACTATAATGGCAGTGGATCAGGCGAGTATCAGGCATCAGATGATAATACGGGCGATAGGGTACTGCCTGCACCCAACTCACCTGCACCCAATAATGGCAGTTTTAATAATAATACCAGCACGCTCCCTGCCAATGTACCTAATAACTCCCCGTCTAATAGCGTACCGACTAACAACGCACCAACTAGACCCTCAGGTCCTATCTCTCTGTCAGAAGTAGATGACATGGCAAGTAGTGTCATCGTCGTTGAACCCGCGCAGGTAAGATAACAATTATTTTAATAAGAACGTTGTCGCTTCTCATTAGAATTTATAAGACCGAGTGGCTATCAAATCAAAAGACAAACCAAAAGGGCGGTATGAGTGAATAATCATACTGCCTTTTTTTATATAAGTTATAAGCATTTTAAAATAAGACGCGTTGTTTTGTATCTCTATCCATCATTCGGATAGCATACTCAGTATTTTATACAGTGCTATTTTTAGAGGTGAGTTTCTGCTTCTTTACTTCAAGAGATTTATTAGTGGTGAATTTCAAACCATTCTCTCTCATATCATAATTTAAAATACGGTTTCTTCCTTATGGTTGTTGATATGTTAGTGACTTGTACCTTAGCCCTCTTTTGGTTACGTGTCATAACTGAAACATTACTTAACGTATCATTTGCACAACAACGTGCCGATTGTGAACTAGGGCTTAAAATTTTTATAATGGTACTGGTTAAATATGGCCTTTGACGGTTTTAGCTGTCAGGCCTTTTTATTTTATATTAGTGGTTTTTTGTCAGAATTTTCTAGTATGGCTTTTTGTCATACAAAATTTTTTAGCATTTAAGACTTTTAGCACTCAAATTATATTAATAAGTAATGGAGAAAATATACTATGGATATTATCAATCATTTGACACGAACGGTCAGCCCAGCAGTATTAGGGGATGAAAGCAGTCCCGCTAAGCAAAATTTGCTTGAGCAATTTTATGCGATTTTTGCTGCTCGCCTTGCTGACAGAGAGACCTACGATCGCTTTGCCAATGAAAACATCGCACGTGAAGATCAAAAGTTTTATGATCGCGTTTGGACAGACGATACACATCGCGATCAAATTGCACGTGAATTGGCGGACAAACACAACGTCGATACCACAGCCACCCGCGGTTTGATTGCAATGGCTGCGCCCCTTGCTTTTCACGAAATTAAAAGCTTAGCAGGTAACACTCCTGTACCGCAGTTTTTGAACGACAATCTTGATAGCTATCAGCACCATATTCCAGCGTGGGCAAGTACTGTCTTACCAGCTGGTATGCTGGCTGCCACGCCTGTTGCTGGTGAGCGTATATCAGATACGGTCAGCACAGCGCCGTTACAGCGTGAAGAAGAAAAGCAAGGCAGCTTTATGAAAGCCTTGTTACCTATTATTGGTTTGATTATTTTGGGCGCACTTGCTTGGGCGCTGTTGCGCGGTTGTCAAGAAAACCCTGAGCCTGTAGCAACGCCAGTTGTGACTGAACAACAAGCAGATAACAGTAATGAGCAAGTAGCAGTCGCCGCAGATATAGAGCCTGCTTCACTACGTATCGCGACAGGTGAGAATAACGAGTTGTATGCTTGTAGTATGAGTGTTGGTGATGAGACATTACAGACCAACGTAATGAATGCGTTAACCAGTGCGTTCGGTGACGAAGCCAATAAGTGCCGTGCTGATGTTGATGATAACTTTGCGGCAGACATGCCTGCAGCTGCGCAACTTGCGACCATTCTACCTATCGTCAAAAATGTACCAAACGCCAGCATGATTATCAAAGGCGACACAATTGTAGTCAACGCGCCAGACGCAGCAGCACTGGACCAGTTAGTGTCTGATTTACAGGCAGCTGCACCATCGATGACAGTAGAAGCGGAAGGTCCACTAGATTTGCAGGGTGAAATCGATGACAGTTTAGCAGCGGCCGATTTGGCTATGACAAACCTTGGAGAAAATCCAGATCCTCGTGATGTTGCTCGTGCTTTGAGCATACAGGTGATTAACTTTGAGTTGGACAAAGCTGAAATTCCTGAAGTTAATAAAGCGTTCCTTGACCGTGCCGCTAAGATCATGGTTGAAGTACCAGACATGAATTTGATGATTGTTGGTCATACCGATGCTCAAGCATCAAATGAATACAATATGGAGCTATCGCGTGAGCGTGCTGAGTCTGTAAAAGAGTACTTAGTCTCTCAAGGTGTCGATGAAAGTAAGTTATCTACAAAAGGCATGGGTGAAACAGAGCCTGTTGCAGACAACTCAACTGAACAGGGCCGTTTCCGTAACCGCCGTATCGAGTTTGTGGTTATTGATGAAGCAGTCAATGCTAATACTGATGCGCCCATTACTAACACTGCGTTAGGTACTAATAATGAGCTGGATCCAGATTTGAATCCACTTGATAACAATAATGATGACATATTGCCAGACGGTGATGATGCCACTCAAGGTACGGCATTAGATCCAACAAACTAAGCTTCTATTCTTACTTCAACATAGTAAATACGTATTAGCCATCAAAAAACCGCTTCTTATAAAGGAGCGGTTTTTATTTTGGTGTTAATTATTTTTGATAAAGCGCTATTTATAGTTGGTAGGGTCTGTTGCCTCAGCGATGCTAGTAGCTGTCTGGGTTAGGGATTGCGTATCAAAAAAAGTCTGTGTGATGTTTTGTTTGGCTTGTTGCCAATAGTCAAACTGCTGACAAGTAGACTCAAGATCGCCTTGCCAGATAGGAATATTGCCGCACATGGTTTTGACGCGGTTTTGATGAGGATAAGGTAGCTCTTGCGCCGCTTCTGCTGCTTCATGAGCGGCAACGCGGTCATTACAAACCAGCGCAATATCACAGCCAGCTTCAATCGCAGCCTTAACGCGGTCGCTCACATTTCCTGCGGCTTTTGCTCCTGCCATTGATAAATCATCTGAGAAAATGACACCATCGAACTTAAGCTGATGACGAAGGATCTCTTGTAACCAGATTTTGGAAAACCCTGCTGGTTTATTGTCCACTTGCGAGAAAATCACATGAGCTGGCATGAGAGCATCTAGCCATGACAATGTTTGAGCAAACGGCTGCATGTCACTATTGATAATCTCATCTAAGCTACGCGTGTCGATGGCTTCTGCTACATGAGAATCAGGTGCGATAGCGCCATGTCCTGGGAAGTGCTTGCCCGTGGTTGCCATGCCTGCTGTCTTCATACCGCGCATAAACTGGGTCGCCAAAGCAGTAATGGCCTGCGTCTCATGATGAAAGCTACGATCACCGATGACTTGACTGATACCATCTCTATCGAGCACGGGTGCAAAGCTTAAATCGATGCCTACAGCCAAAACTTCGGCTGCCATCAAATAGCCACAGTCGTAAGCACAGTTAAGTGCACGGTTTGGGTCTCGGTTAAATAAGTCACCAAGCCTGCCCATAGCGGGTAGTGGGGTGAACCCTTCGCGTAGTCGGGCGACGCGGCCACCTTCTTGATCAACCCCAATCAATATATCAGGATTATGGTAGCGAATATCATCACACAATGCTCGCACCTGTGCGGCATCGGCGACGTTACGTGCAAACAATATCACGCCACCAACTTGTGCTTGTTTGATTAAGCTCACATCTTCAGCAGTCAGTGCCGTACTATCAATATCAATCATTAAAACGCCGTACATAGCGTAATCCTTATTGTGTTATGCCGTGTGGTAAATTTTGAGGACAAAGGCCAATGAGAATGGGGCTTTAGTCCGCTATCAGGATTGTCACAATGGTCTTATTATGACAGTTATTATGACATGCGCATAATCTGATGGCGTTATGATCTAAAAACAGGTCACTATCTCGAGTAGAATCGTGGCGAAAGTTGTAATGAGAATTTTGATGAAGCGCGTGACAAACGTCACAATAAGAATAGCCACAATAAATGTGATAGAAAGTTTGGTATGTGCAGACGTAGGGTGTAAGATTGCTTATACAGTTTGAGACAGTTCATGGTTTACAGGCATGATAATATTGATTGATTTTTAACGTTATATTGGCCGCCAATAATGAGGCCCAAAGATTAGACTTATAGTAAGTCAATTTATTTGAATTGTAGTGTGCAAGCAATTGTATGACGTACAAAGCAACAGATAAGACAATAAGTTCGATAGACAATAGCCGATTTAACACTCTTTATTTAAGACCAAAAGTTCTGACCAAATAAGTAATATTTTTAACTCAAAATAACTAGGTACATATGATGAAAAAACAACCAGCACAGTGGTTACTCAGTGCAGCGTCAGTGGGCATCGCCGGTATTATTCTTACCCAAAGCTACGGCACAGCGGTAGCAGATACCAACACTGAAGGCTTCGTACAGACACCAGAACAAAAAATTACCACTCGTCAAGTCGCCGCTTTGCTGGATCGTAGTCATTATCTTAATCAGCCACTAGACAGTAAGACTGGTAGTGAGATTTTGTCTATGTACATCGATAGCCTAGATACCAACCATACTCTGTTTTTACAATCTGATGTCGATGAGTTTAAGAAAAAATACGCTGATGATTTCGGTGCTCGTCTCAAACGTGGTGATTTATCTGCCGGAGTAGAGATATTTGAGCGTTACCGTACGCGCTCAAACGAGTATTTTACTATGGCGAGCAAAATGCTAAAAACAGATCTCGATCTGACGAGTGATGACACCATTGTCCTTGACCGTGAAAAGCTCAGTCATTTTAAAACCAAAAAAGAGCAGCGTGATTATTGGGCGCGTCAGTTAAAGTTTCAGTTGATGAGCATCACTTTGGGTCAAGAAGACGAGAAAGCCAAAGAAGCGGTGTTTTTGAATAATCCTGACATCACGCGTGGACAGGATTTGGTACGTAACGATCAGCGCACACCCAGTCAGATTTTACAAAATCGCTTATCGCGCCAGCAGGAGCAGTTTACGCGTCTTACCAGCGACGAGATCATGGAGACCATCTTAAACACAGCGATGCTGACCTATGACCCACATAGTAACTACTATGCGCCGATTCAGGCCAATGAGTTGCAGATTCAATCAAGTCTACAACTAGAAGGGATTGGCGTATCGATCCGTCCTGATCGTAAGAACCCAGATTATACCCGTATTGTCACCTTAGTAGATGGTGGGCCAGCGGCCAAGTCTGGTCAGATTAAGCCCAATGATTTGATTATAGGTATCGCAAAAGACGGCGAAAATATGGTCGATGTGGTCGGCTGGTCAACGCGCGAAATCGTGAGCTTGATTCGTGGTAAACGTGGAACATCAGTGACGATAAAGGTACGTCAGCCAAATTCCCCTGATGCCAGTGCCCGTAACGTCACAGTAGTTCGTGACATTATTCAGCAAGAAGAGTCGGGCGTTACTCATCGCGTCGTCCAAGTACAACGACCTAACATTGATAAGACGCCAAAACGAATTGGTGTGCTTGAGATACCAAGCTTTTATTTGAACTACCGTGCGCGCCGTAACGGAGAAGATTATCGTAGTGTCAGTATAGATACTGAAAAAGCGTTAAAAGAATTAAATAAAGAAAATATCGATGGTCTGGTAGTCGATCTACGCAACAATCCTGGTGGCTCGCTGGATGAAGTTGCCAAGATGCTCGGGTTTTTCATCAAGAGCGGGCCAATGGTACAGATCCGCGACAATCGTGGCAATGTCCAAGTATACCGTGATGATGATGGCGACGAGCAACTCTATGATGGCAAGATGGTTGTTATCACCAACTTAGCTTCAGCTTCAGCCAGTGAGATATTTGCTGCCGCTATTCAAGATTATGGTCGTGGCTTAATCGTTGGTAGTACCACCACTGGTAAAGGTTCTGCCCAAATTCAGCTCGACAACTTGGCTTTGGGTTCAGCGACCCTAACGCAGCGTAAATTCTACCGTGTCACTGGTGGTAGTACGCAAAATAAAGGGGTCGTGCCTGATGTTGAGTTGGTCAACATTTATGATGATGCAACCTTTGGTGAGCGTGCGCAGAAAAAAGCATTGCCTTGGGACACCATCAAAACAGCGCCTTATAAGCCTGAAGGCAAGTTCACTGATGCGACGCTTGCAACGCTCAATCAGCAGTCTAAAATCCGTCAAGAACAAAACCCACAGTTTGTGTATTTGTCAGCGTTGAATGACATTCGCGATATGGACGATGAGAAAAAACCAATCCCTCTCGATATCAATAGTCGCCGTGCCAAAATGCAACTGATTGAAAAGCGCTCATTAGAAGCTGAAAACAGACGCCTCATCGCAACGGGTGAGCGCCCATATTCGAACTGGAATACTTATCAAGCCGCAATGGACGCAAAGTTTGAAGAACGTAGTCGCATGAAAGCTAATGAGCGCCCACAACTGCCTGAAGACGAAGCCTTTATCAATGAAGCCGCTTATATTATGCTCAGCGCTGAACCTGAGGCCTTACAAAGCCCTCAAGAAAAGTTATAAGTAGGCAATACGGTAATTTTCAAAATCACCGTAAAAAGTTGATGTAAGCATATGCTTACATCAATTGACGCCCAGACCTCTTACTAATCATAGGGCAATCTGCGATTATAACTGTACGGCATGATTGAACGGAACGGTTCATTGGTACTAGGGATTAGTATCTTGAAAGTCGCACCAGGGATAGGTGGTTTGTTAATTAAGGATAATAAGGCTGGATGCCTGTCGGTTATAAGATATCTCGGGATTAGATATCATATAACGTTAACATGGATGGTTGGTGATAAAAGCCGCATAATGCTTGTCGTTATGCGGCTTTGTTACGTCTGTAAGAGAGTAATTTATAATTATCGCTTGATCGTATATGAGTTTTTCATAAAACTTTTTATAGACATACATTCCATAAAAAAAGGCCAGTAGACAAAGCCACTGACCTTTTTGGATTAAGTAACAAGCTCAATATGAACCTATCATTTAATACCTTTTTGCTGTATCTCTAATAGAGATTAGTGCTCAACGCCACCTGCCCCATGTACATGGCCGTGGTTTAGCTCGTCTTCAGTTGCTGCACGTACTTCTTGGATTTCAACATCAAAAGTCAAACGCTTACCAGCCAATGGATGGTTTGCATCAACAGTCACTTCTTGATCGTTTACATCAGTAACAGTGACTAGCATTACTTGGCCACCAGCTTCTGACTGAAATTGCATACCTGGCTGGATATCATCAACGCCTTGGAAGTTATCACGTGGTACATGTTGTACCGCTTGCTCTTGGTATTCGCCGTAACCGTCAGCTGGCTCAACAACTGCATTGACTTTTTCGCCTGCAGATTTGCCTTCTAACTGTTGCTCAAGACCTGGAATGATATTGCTGTGGCCATGTAGGTAAGCAAGTGGCTGACCTTCTGGTGATTGGTCAAGGATATTGCCTTCGTCGTCTTTTAGAGTGTAATTGAATGTGACGGCGGTGTCTTTTGCGATAGTAGTCATAATTTATCCTAAATATATATCTATGTAAAAAAATAAATGCGGTTGAAATAAACCTAAAAAACCCAATCAGCAAGCCAAATAGGCACGTCATTAGTCCATTATCATCAGTTTATTAAAGTAACTTTAGCAGTTAGCATCTTTAATTGCGATGGGTCACATAACTTTCAAGGTAAAAATAAGAAAAAATGTTATTTAATATTCATAAATATCCCATTTTCCAAAAATAAATACTGTTTTTTATTGTTTAGGGTAAGTTATTGAGTATTGACGGAGATGATTTGTCAGTTGCGTTTTTGGGTCAGGGCTTCTACCATGAAGATAAAAATAAGGATAAAAAAATGACTTCACTTACCTCTACTTCTAATAATTCGCTAACGAATACGGATGGCAGTACTAGCAGTTTAAGTACTGAGATAAAAGCAGATATCCGTTATCGATTCGATTTCGAACGCTTCTTTGAGCATTTGGTTGACGTCACTCTTAGTTTTACAGCAACGTCCGACTGTCCTCAGCTTTGGTTACCAGCGTGGATACCGGGCAGTTATTTGATGCGCGAGTTTGCTCGAAACATCACGGCGGTGCAGTACCAAGTGACGGATGGTGACAAATTATCCGAGACTTGTCGCGCACAAAAGATAGATAAACATACGTGGCAGCTGCCAGAAGCGGGGGCAGGACAGACAGTAACCGTGGCCTATGAAGTCTACTGTTACGATTTATCAGTGCGTACTGCCTATGTTGATCAGCAGCGCTTGTACGGGAACTTTACCTCTTTAGCGCTTGCCATAGATGGGCAAGAGCGGGCATCAATAAAAGCAAGCTTAATTGTGCCAGCCGCATTTTTGGCAGATAAAGACGACAATCGCGTACTACTAGCATGTGGCTTAAATTCGACCCATCTACGTCTCGATGGATCAGATGATACCGCACAGTACAGCTATACGTTAGAGGCAGACAGTTATCACGAGCTGATTGATTATCCTTTTGAAATCGCAGAACAAGACATTTTTGATTTTATTATTCACGATAATGGGCATCAGACATTGCCCCATAGGTTTTATCTCTCAGGCAAGCATCGCGCCAATATGGGCAGATTACAGCAGGATGTGACTCAGATTTGCCAGACATATCTAGATTGGTTGGGTGATGCGCCTTTTAACGATTATACTTTTATGACGTTTGCCAGCGGGCAAGATTACGGCGGGCTTGAGCACATCAACTCTACCAGCCTAATTACGCCGCGCGCTGACCTACCAAATACTAATGAGCCAGCCATACCAAGCGCAGATTATCAGCGATTTTTGGGACTGTGTAGCCACGAGTATTTTCACTCATGGTGGGTTAAAACCGTACGCCCTGATGTGATGCTAGAAGTAGATTTGCGCCGTGAGGCTTTTACACCATTGCTATGGGTATTTGAAGGGTTTACGTCTTATATCGACGACTTTATGTTGCAAGCGTCAGGCGTGATTGATAAAACCAGTTATCTCAAACTGCTTTCTGAACAAATCAACCGCTATTACCAAACCCCAGGTCGCGCCCATCAAAGTGTCGCAGAGTCGAGCTTTGATGCGTGGATTAAGCTCTACCGCAATGATGAAAATACAGGCAATGCAGGTATCAGTTATTACAATAAAGGGGCGCTAGTTGCTTTATGCTTGGATTTGACACTGCTACAAAAGAGTGCGGGTCGCTATCGCTTATTTGATGTGGTCAAATCCTTCTATGAGCAAGCCAAGCAAAACGACAATAAACGTATTGGTATCAGCAATGCTGACATGGATACAGTGATTGGACAGTTTATGCCGCTTGCAGACTGGAAAGATTTTGAGCGTCGTTATGTCAATGGTGTGGAAGAGCTACCTCTTGAAGCAATGCTAACGGCAAATGGTATCAAGCTTCGTACCAATACTAAGGAAACGGCAGACAAGCACATGCCTTGGGGACTAAGATGTACTGAGACACCAGCGGGACTGCAAATCAATCGCGTACAGCGTGATAGCCCTGCTGCCAAAGCTGGACTATCAGCACACGATGTCATCATTGCAATTGATGGTATAAAAGCCACTAATAAGCAATTAACGGCGCTCAGTCAGGCAGAGCGCGATGTTGAATGCCATCTGTTTCGCCGCGATGAGCTAATGTGCGTCAATGTGCGACCCAAAGCTGCTGCTGAAGCACAGGAAATAAATGGCAATGCGGACGATGCCAAAAAAGTCGCGCCTTATAAAGTGAGCCTGCATCTGGTAGAAGGTAGCAACGCGTTATCACAGGCATGGCTCAACGTGATGGATCGTGACTAAGTTTATACGTCAGTATTTATAAGTCAGTTGCTGTTTATATAATATTCTAGTCATTCATAAACAAAAACTCCCCGCTAAAAGACTTGTTTAGCAGGGAGTTTATTATGATAACGATAGCGCTATAGAATGACCAAAAAAGTAAAAGAGCCTCTAAGAAACAGGCTGCTGCGGCTTATTTTCATTACCTTCATTTTTGTTTTCAGCATTTACGTCTTGAGAATTCTCATCTGTCTCAACGTTTGCAAGCCAATTTTGCATCAACGTAATCTCAGGCTGCTGGGTATCGATGATATTTTGTGCCAATTGACGCATCTCTGCATCAGTACCGTATTTCAGCTGAATCTCTGCCATTTCTACCGCGCCCATATGATGCGGTAACATACCGCGTGCAAATGCCACATCGGGTACAGGATCGGCGATACCGAGTATCATGTCACCATGTAAGACATCCATACTTCTAGCATATGCTTGCTGCATTGCTTCGGTATTGGGTTTGGGTTTGGCCGTATCAGGATGGCTGGCGAGCCATTTGTTCAAAATATCGATTTCGACCTGCTGATTGTCGATAATTTCTTGAGCGAGCTGACGCATGACATCATCATTGCCATATTTCAGCTGGATTTTTGCCATGTCTACCGCGCCATGATGGTGTCCAAGCATGCTTTTGGCAAAGGCTGTATCAGGATCGTTGTAACCCATCCCAACCATCATCTCATCATGCATTCCTGTCATTGACTTTGTGTAGTCTCTGAGCATGTCGCTCATTGGCGTTTCGACTGTAATATCTTCGCTTGCTCCGTGATCTTCATGCTCACTGTGATGTTGGGCAGGGGCGGTGTCAGTGACAGGTGGCGTGACTTCATTTTCGACTGCTGCCTCATTGTCTTTTGTTGTTGGCTGACACGCACTCAGCATAAGCGCAGCAGAAATACTGGTGGTCAACAAGACAAAACGACGAGAAGCAATCATGGCATATCCCTATTGTAAAAAACTAATGGATCAGTGGATGAGGTCTACTATACATAATATAAGAAGTGCTAAAGTTTAGCAGATGAACCTTACGCATTCGAGACGCTACGTTTAATAGGGCGTAATATATTTACTTAATATTAAAACCCTTCATTCATGGCAAGATACTAGGCATTGGATAGCAGTGGCCTATTTATGAATGCTTAGCTATCCCTCATCAAACAGCGTTAATTAACTGGTAATACCCAACTGCTGGCAGCGCTCTTTACTCAAATGAACACGTGTAAATTCACCAACTGCCAAATCACCCAGTTCAAACCCTGCTACCGACCAGCGGATCAAACGTAAGCAAGGCAATCCAACATGCGCGGTCATGCGTCTTACTTGACGGTTTTTACCTTCATAAATAGTCAACATCAGCCATGAGTCTGGCACGCTTTTACGTTCGCGAACCGGTGGATTACGCTGCCAGAGTGGCATTGGTAATGTCTCCTCATTGACGTGTTTGACATCGGCGGGTAGGGTTTTACCGTCTTTAAGAATCACGCCGTCTCTAAGCTTATCAAGTTGCTCAGCAGTAGGGATGCCTTCAACTTGCACTAAGTAAGTTTTGCCTTGTTTACGACCAGCATTAGCTTTTGGTGGATGAGTAATGGCCTTATTTACCCGTCCATCACTTGTCAGAATTAGTAACCCTTCTGAGGTAGCATCGAGCCTACCCGCGACTCGCAGGGATTTATCCGTAAAATAGTGCGATAAGGTGGTGTGGTCATTGTTGCTGTCATTACGAAACTGACTTTGCACCCCATAAGGTTTATTGAATAAAATGAGACTGGAAGTCGACATAAAATGGTATTTCCTAAAGGCAAATCATAGGTGGATCATCGCAGCAAAAGCCCGAGCAAGCGGCACTTGTTGCTGAAAATAAGGTCGAAAAGGTCGAGTTCAAATTACTATAGTTTACATATTGAACTACAAAAATAGGGCATCATCAGTATGAATTTTTAGAAACAAAATCCCCCATTATATGGGTAGTATCTGTAATATTGATCATCGACTACCGGTAATGTGAGAGAAAAATTATTGCTTAACTCTCTATTTTAATACAATACAGTGAGTTTGACTCATATCATTAAAAACTGTCCTGTAGCAGTTTGCGTTTTCACGCTTCTATAAAGCAATTTTTCAATCGTATGCAATCCTATACTATATGGTTTTGCTCATCAGAATTTTAACGAACAAGCGTAATTATCATTTTAACGAACAAGCGTAACTATCATAGTTGAAATCAGCACAGTTATAAAAAATAGTAAATGCGCTTGTGACACCTAAAATAAAAACAAGGAGTTTTATTCATGTCTTACGAGAAAGTTATCGTACCAAGAGACGGAGAAAAAATTACCGTAAACGCTGATCTGTCGTTAAGTGTGCCCAACAATCCCATCATCCCGTTTATCGAAGGGGATGGTATCGGAGTGGATATCACGCCTGTCATGATAAAGGTTGTAAACGCAGCAGTGGACAAAGCCTATTACGGTAAAAAATCCATCATTTGGATGGAAGCGTATCTTGGCGAAAAAGCGGCTAAGATTTATGATGGTGAGTACTTACCAAACGAGACGCTAGAGATTTTAAAAGACTACGTCATTAGCATTAAAGGTCCACTGACCACACCTGTTGGCGGCGGCTTTCGCTCATTAAACGTCGCGATACGTCAAGAGCTTGACTTGTATGTGTGTCAGCGTCCAGTACGCTGGTTTGAGGGTGTGCCAAGCCCTGTTCAGCATCCTGAGCAAACCGAGATGGTAATCTTCCGCGAAAACTCAGAAGATATCTATGCCGGAATTGAGTGGAAAGCGGGTAGTGAAGAGGCCAAGAAGGTCATTAACTTCTTAGAGAATGAGATGGGCGTTACCAATATCCGTTTCTCTGACGACTGCGGTATCGGTATCAAGCCTGTATCAAAAGAAGGCTCACAACGTCTGGTACAAAAAGCGATTCAACATGCCATCGATAATGACTTGCCAAGTGTGACCTTAGTCCACAAAGGTAACATCATGAAGTTCACTGAAGGCGCGTTCAAAGAGTGGGGCTACGAGGTAGCGGCAGAGAATTTTGGTGCAGAGCTGTTGGACGGTGGTCCTTGGATGACTATAAAAAACCCAAAAACGGGCAATGATATCATTATAAAAGATGTAATCGCTGATGCGTTCTTGCAGCAGATTTTGATGCGTCCGGCAGATTATTCGGTGATAGCAACTTTGAACCTAAACGGCGACTATATCTCTGATGCGCTCGCCGCTCAAGTGGGCGGTATTGGTATCGCCCCGGGCGCTAATAAAAGTGGCGCTATCTCTGTCTACGAAGCAACTCATGGTACGGCGCCTAAGTATGCAGGTCAGAATAAAGTAAACCCAGGCTCATTGATTTTATCTGCTGAAATGATGCTACGTGATATGGGCTGGATAGAAGCGGCTGATCTTATCATCAATGGTATCCAAGGTGCTATTACGTATAAGACGGTCACTTATGACTTTGAGCGTTTAATGCCAGATGCGACGTTGCTCAGTACGTCCGAATTTGGTGAAGCCGTGATTAAGCATATGGATGCTTAGAATTTAGTCGCACTATCGAATGACATCTACCACTATGTAGATGGCTTTTTTATGACAATAAATATAATTGTTGGATTATTATCTAGACAAAAAAACACCCCTCAGATCTAAGATCGTTGGGGTGTTTTTTATTCATACGCTGGTATAAAGCCTTTAAATGAAAGAGGATCTACATTCAGCTAAGCCCTTTATAATGAAGCTTATAGAGAAGCCAAGGCCTCATTGAATAACTTACTTGGACGCATCACTTGTTCAGCAATTTTTTCATCAGCGAAGTAATAACCTTTAATATCCACTGACTTGTTTTGAGCATCATTCAATTCTTTGACGATGGTCGCTTCGTTGCTTTCAAGCGTTTGCGCTAGTGGTGCGAATTTTGCTTTTAGGTCAGCGTCTTGATCCTGTGCCGCCAGCTCTTCTGCCCAGTACATGGCCAGATAGAAATGACTGCCACGGTTGTCTAGCTCACCTGTTTTGCGTGATGGCGACTTGTTGTTTAACAACAGTTTTTCAGTTGCTTTATCAAGCGTGTCTGCCAGTATTTGCGCTTTTGCGTTGTTGTCGTTCTTTGCCAAGTGCTCCAAAGACACGGTCAAGGCCAAAAACTCACCCAATGAATCCCAACGCAAGTGGTTTTCTTCGACCAGTTGCTCGACATGCTTTGGTGCAGAACCGCCAGCACCCGTCTCAAACAAACCGCCGCCCTTCATTAGTGGGACGACAGACAGCATTTTAGCACTCGTTCCTAGCTCTAGAATTGGGAACAAGTCCGTTAGATAATCTCTTAAAATGTTACCAGTAGCAGAAATCGTATCCAAACCACGAGCGACGCGCTCTAAGGTATAACGCATGGCGCGAACTTGAGACATGATTTCAATGTGTAGACCTTCGGTGTCGTACTCTTTTAAGTACGTTCTTACCTTTTTGATCAGCTCATTCTCGTGTGGACGGTACGGATCTAACCAGAAGATGACTGGCGTATTTGATTCGCGTGCGCGGCTCACAGCAAGTTTTACCCAATCTTGGATAGGCAGGTCTTTGGTCTGACACATGCGCCAGATATCACCTTCTTCAACACGCTGCTCAAGTAATACTTCGCCTGTCTCAACATCGACGATACGAGCAATGCCGTTATCGCTAGACTCAAATGTCTTGTCATGTGAGCCATACTCTTCTGCTTTTTGCGCCATCAAACCAACGTTTGGTACAGTACCCATCGTGGTTGGATCAAAGTTACCATGCCATTTGCAGAAGTTAATCATTTCTTGATAGATACGAGCAAAGGTAGACTCTGGCATGACCGCTTTACAGTCATACATTTTACCATCAGCGCCCCACATTTTACCGCCTGAGCGAATCATGGCTGGCATTGATGCATCGACGATCACGTCACTTGGTGAATGGAAGTTGGTGATGCCTTTTGATGAATCAACCATGGCAAGACGCGGACGATGCTCTTGGCAAGCATGCAAATCACTTTCAATCTCTTCACGTTTGCTGGCTGGTAGCTCTGCGATTTTTTCGTACAAGCTTGCCATACCGTTATTAACGTTGATACCTAACTCGTCAAACAATGCACCATGCTTTTTAAACGCATCTTTATAATAAATTTTGACCGCATGTCCAAACACGATAGGATGCGATACTTTCATCATGGTGGCTTTTACGTGCAATGAAAATAGGATACCGGCTTCACGGCAATCTTCCATTTCTTGCTCATAAAATTCAAGCAGCGCTTTTTTGCTCATGAACATAAGGTCGATGACTTCTTTGTCCAACAAAGCAATCTCAGGTTTTAGTACTTTGGTATCGCCGTTATCCGTCAACAACTCCATGCGTACAGTGCGTGCTTTGTCTAAAGTCATAGACTGCTCGCCGTCATAAAAATCGCCATTATGCATGTGCGATACGTGCGTGCTTGACCATTGCTTCCATTCACCCATAGAGTGCGGATGCTTGCGAGCAAAGTTTTTGACGGCTTTTGGTGCACGGCGGTCTGAGTTACCTTCACGTAAGACAGGGTTCACAGAGCTGCCTAGGTTTTTACCATAACGCTTACGAATCTCTTTTTCTTCGTCAGTTTTTGGGTCATCTGGGAAGTTAGGGATGGCGTAGCCTTTGCTTTGTAGTTCTTTAATCGCCGCTTTTAGCTGTTGTACAGAAGCACTGATGTTCGGCAATTTGATGATATTGGTGTTTGGGTCTTGCGTCAGACGACCCAGCTCAGCTAGATTGTCAGGAACACGTTGCTCTTCAGATAAATACTCAGGGAATTCAGCCAATACGCGGGCGGCAACAGAGATATCACTGGTTTCAACCGCAACACCTGCGGTTTGTGTAAACGCCTTAACGATAGGCAAAAATGATAGTGTCGCAAGCGCTGGGGCTTCGTCAGTTTTTGTATAAATAATTTTTGACATTTTAGTAGTGTCTTCCTTTAGGCTGGAGTTAAAAATAAAGCTCAGATATGACGTCAAAAATACGTGAGTGGTACTATGCAATGGTGAACGATGCGATCAAGTTCATCATATCTGGCCTCTTAAAATCTTTTGAAACTGCTGGACAGGTCTCTTTTTAATTTTCACTAAACTTGTGCTTTGAGACCGTATGCTACTACTGGGCCGTTAATCCACTATAAATCATCTTTTCTGTCAATCTCGTATAGTGAACTAAGTATACTGTTTTCGCTCATATCCTATATGTTTGAATTATATTAAGCTAAGAACAACCTTATTCTACCAGCCATCCGCTTCAATATCATCTTTTCCATACAACCCCTGCCTTTTTGTCTGACGAAAAAGGCGGTATAGCTAAGAGGATTTTTTTGAAGTCTTTGAGTGATAACGCTTATAAAAGGCAAGTGCAGTTAGCCCAGCACAACATGGTTTTAATGGCGTCCCCTCTATTTTAGATCGCCTATATTGTCTTTATGTTTACCTTTCAACGAAGCTTTATTAAACCTCTATATCAATATAATAAATAATCATAATAAAAAACTACCTATATAACTGTAGGTGGTTTTTTGCCGAAGAGTGCACCATTTTTGCAAATTGTGACAGCAAGCGAGTAAAAATTTGCTAGGCTAGATGACTGATCGATAGAATATCGGCAAACATAGAGTAAGCATAAGTATGAATCTACAATACGCATTGATGAACGACACCAGTTGGCAGAGTCAAGCTGATTGGCAAACACCAGATACGCCTTTTATGTCATTTGCTTTTTGGCAGGCGCTCAGTGATACAGGTGCCATTGGTGAAGAGGCTGGCTGGTTACCGATATTTATTTTGGTATATCGCGTTGCTGACCAATCACTAGAGAGTTTAGCAAGCAGCGATAGCCTCAGTGAAAACCAGCCCGCAGGACAAGGCGATTCAAAACCAATTGCGGTACTGCCGGTCTTTATAAAAGGTCATCATCGCGGCGAGTTTGTGTTTGATCATGCGTGGGCAGAAGCCTACGCGCGTTACGGAGTCGATTACTATCCGCGATTGGTCACGAGCGTACCTTATACGCCCATTACAGGTGAGCGCTTTTGGTTGGCAAAAGGTGAGACACTAAATGACGATATCGTTAAAACTGCGATTGCAGGTGTCGATGATATTGCGCAGCAAGTAGGCGCGTCGAGCTGGCATGGGCTTTTTGTCACTCCTGAGATGGCGTCTATCGCGACCACGTCCATGCCGACGGATATCGATGTGGCGCTGGCTTTAGCGGCAGAAGACAATGGGATGGAGCCAGTCACTATCGACATGCCGATACTTGAGCGGCAAGGGTGTCAGTTTTTGTGGCAAAATAAAGACTTACTCAAAGACAATCAGCCGTTTGCAGACTTTGAGGCGTTTTTGTCGACCCTAAAAGCCAAAAAGCGTAAGACCATTCGTGCTGAGCGTCGCAAGGTCGCCGAGCAAGGTATCAGCTGTCAACGCAAACGCGGCGATGCGATCACTGATGAGGACTGGAAGGCGTTTTATCATTGTTATGTGATGACGTATGCAGTGCGGGGTCAGCATCCGTATTTGACGATTGATTTTTTTATGGCCTTGGCGCAAGACATGTCTGAGCATCTGATGCTGGCGCAAGCATTAGACGGGCAGGGTAATATCATTGCCAGCAGTTTATTCTTATACGATATGCCTGACAGCGGTAGGATTAGTGAAGCGCTAACCTTGTATGGCCGCTATTGGGGCGCGCTTGGCGAGTACGACAGCTTGCACTTTGAGTTGTGTTATTATCAAGGCATTGAGTTTGCCATTGAGCAAGGTTTGACGTATTTTGATCCAGGTACGCAAGGCGAGCATAAGCTGATTCGAGGATTTATTCCAACGACGACTCACTCCTTACATCGCATTTATGATCCGCGTTTTGTACCCGCGATTAGTGAGTTTTGTACTCAAGATCGAATGCACATGGCGCAGTATCGTCAGCAAGCTTTTGAAGCGTTGCCATTCAACGCCGATAACATGCCTGGTTTTTAAATCTTCTTTTTTAACCTTTCTCAATTAGCCATTAACTATGTCCAGCACTCACTTATTTTCCTCTCATCTATCACCGCCTGCAATACTACTACCTTGGCTCAGTGTCGATGGCTCTTTAACTGCCGTGCTAGAAGTCAAAGCAGGGCAGCCGTTGCGCGTCGAGCGTGTCTTTGAGGGGTATCGTCGATTAACCTTATTACAAAAAAAGCAACTGGGCGTGCAGGGTGCAATGCTTAATCGCCCAATGCTCGCTTGGGTGCGTGAAGTGCAGCTCTATGGTAATGATGAGCAGCCGTGGGTAAAAGCACAAAGCATTTTTCCATTGCCCAGTCTGACAGGTCGGGCGCGGCGCTTGCAACAGCTCAAAGGTACGCCTATCGGCTATGTACTGTTTAAGCGCAGTCGTACATTGCCTAATCAACGCGTCATTCAGTATACGAGCGAGGGCTGGCAGCGGCAAACCCATTATGATTGGTACGGTCGAAAATTTATGATCAGTGAAATATTTTTGCCTGCGTTTTTGTCTAGTGAAGTTAGATAGATACATGGTCGATAGCCACTAATCATTAAATGACCGTATATAAAATACAGATTGCCGACGTTAAAAATTGATAAGCCGTTTATTTTATTGGCTATTTATTTATGTTATATGACCATTGGGTTTACTTAACTTAAGGTGATGTTTTTTTGCGCTCACCGCGCAAATTTTCATGTTACACTTAATCTTTAGCGATGATTTCGATGCCAGTGCGTATCGGCTTTATTGCCAAATTGGACAAGTTAACAACAGGCCAATTGCCTGCGTTTACTCCTGTTTATTTTTGCTCATAGATGCCATTGACAATAATTTAATACTATAAAACCGAGTGTAAGAGTACCGATCGTACTTTGAGCAACGTTGACACAGTAGTCGTTTTATTGTGGGCAAGCTATAAGCTTCTTTTCAATGACAATTTTTTAATGGCATTTTTTTAATAATAGTCACTACCTAGGACATCACTATGTTTAAAGATATTTCTATCAAAGATTTTGATCCTGCTCTTGCTGAAGCGATGGCCG
This sequence comes from Psychrobacter sp. AOP22-C1-C5, assembly GCF_052378885.1. Taxonomy (NCBI): domain Bacteria; kingdom Pseudomonadati; phylum Pseudomonadota; class Gammaproteobacteria; order Moraxellales; family Moraxellaceae; genus Psychrobacter; species Psychrobacter sp. AOP22-C1-C5. The sequence continues at coordinate 409,692 of NZ_JBQSYC010000003.1, forward strand.
CAGAAAGCGTTCGTCAAGAAAACCATATCGAATTGATTGCTTCTGAAAACTACTGCTCACAAGCGGTGATGGAAGCTCAAGGTACTGATTTAACCAACAAGTACGCTGAAGGCTATCCTGGTAAGCGTTACTACGGTGGTTGTGAGCATGTTGATGTCATTGAACAATTGGCCATTGACCGTGCAAAAGAGCTGTTTGGTGCTGAATACGTCAACGTCCAACCGCATTCAGGTAGCCAAGCAAACTCTGCGGTATTTTTAGCATTACTTGAAGCAAACGACACCGTACTTGGCATGAGCCTAGACGCTGGTGGTCACTTGACGCATGGCGCGCATATTAACTTTTCAGGTCTGAACTACAATGCCGTACAGTACGGATTGGTAGAAGGCACAGGTCTTATCGACTATGACCAAGTAGACAGCTTAGCGCGTGAGCACAAGCCAAAAATGATTATTGCGGGTTTTTCAGCGTATTCACAAGTGGTTGATTGGCAGCGTTTCCGCGACATCGCTGACGAAGTAGGCGCTTATCTGTTAGTCGATATGGCCCACGTGGCCGGTCTGGTCGCTGGTGGCGTTTACCCAAGCCCAGTACCGTTCGCTGATGTGGTCACGACGACGACGCACAAAACCCTACGTGGCCCGCGCTCAGGTATGATCTTGGCTCGTGATGAGGCACTGGCGAAAAAGCTTAACTCAGCAGTATTCCCAGGCAATCAAGGTGGCCCGTTGATGCATGTCATCGCGGCGAAAGCGGTTTGTTTTAAAGAAGCGCTAGAAGACAACTTCAAAACGTATCAGCAGCAAGTGGTCAAAAACGCGCAAGCAATGGCAAAAGTCATTCAAGATCGCGGCTATGAAATCATCTCTGGCGGCACTGAAAACCATCTGATGCTGATCAGCTTGGTTAAGCAAGAAATGACAGGTAAAGAAGCGGACAAATGGCTTGGCGATGCACACATCACTGTCAATAAAAACGCCGTACCAAATGATCCAAAGTCTCCATTCGTGACTTCTGGTATTCGTATTGGTACACCAGCGATCACCACTCGCGGTTTCAACGAAGCGCAAGCAAGTGATTTGGCAGGTTGGATCTGTGACGTGCTAGACAGTCGCGGTGATGAAGCCGTAGCGACTGAAGTACGCGGTAAAGTAGAAGCAATCTGCAAAGAGCTTCCAGTTTACGAAAAAAATCAGTAATTCTTAATTTTCTCTTATAAAGAGTTGTATAACAAAAAGACCGCTTAGCTTTTGCTAGGTGGTTTTTACTTTTTTCATAAAAGGATAGTTCGATGACCCTACGCATTCATGCTTTATACCATGTCGATTTTGAAGAACTTAGCTATATTAAACAGTGGGCAGACAATCAAGGTCATAGTATTACGGTGACACGATTTTATGAAAATGACCCATTACCAGCTCAAGACAGTTTTGATTGGTTGGTTGTTATGGGTGGACCCATGAGTATCCATGATGAAACGGAGTTTCCATGGTTGGTTGATGAGAAGTGTTTTATTCAGCGGAGTATTGATGAGGGTAAAACGGTTATCGGTGTTTGTCTAGGCGGGCAGTTGATAGCAGACAGTTTGGGTGCAAAAGTTGCGCCATCAGGCATAAAAGAGATTGGTTGGATGCCAATCCAATTAACCACGCAAGGAATAGATCATCCATTGCTAAAAGATTTGCCAAAGGAGGCGTTTACTGTATTTCATTGGCATGGCGATGGTTTTGAATGTCCTCAAGGTGCTATTCCAATTGCAACGTCACAAGTATGGGCAAATCAAGGATTTATCTACCAAACACCAAAACATAAAGCGTTGGGCACTTGGGTGATGGGCTGGCAATGTCATTTTGAAGTCACTGAAAAAAGTATGATAGATATGGTGGCGCACGGAAAAACTTATATACAAGAGGCAATAGCTGATTATCCTGACTCAGTACAATCAGGAGAGAAGATAATAGCGCTAGGTGATAAGTACATTACAGACAACAATGCGTGGCTTTCTATGATGCTGGATAATCTGGAAAAATGACATTAATGAGTTGTGGAAAGAGCATTTTTAAGATGGGAACATGGAAAGCATGACAGAAAAGTAAGTGACTTAGGATTGTAAAAAAACCGCTTAGCGTTTGCTAGGCGGTTTTATACGTACTTACGTACAAAATTTTAAATATATACTTCATAATTAGTGGTTGCATAAGTACATACTTCGAAAGTAGTTAGTTCTTGTTTTTTAACCTCATTTGAGGTTAAAATAGTGGAACTAATGCTAATAAAGGAAGAAAAATGCACGCTTATAAGATTGAACATATAACCCAGTTAGATGAGCCTAAGGATGATAGTGACTTTAAGAAAATTGGTCTTCCTTATGAAGTATTTGCGAAGGCAGTAGATGCAGGATTTAGAGCGCACAGACGTGAGCATAAGGGTATTTCTACAAAGTCTGCAGCAGGATACAACGCTTGGAATTATGCTGTAAAAGAACTAAGGCTAGAGGCTCTAGCGCACAAATGGGGAAAGCCTTTCGAAAGTAATGGTATTGAAGGTATTAAAAGTTCACTGAGAAAAATTACAATTATTGTTAATTCAGGTAATACGAATACTGGTATCAAAGATAAAGAGCCAAAGCCTAAGAATCAAAAGGGTTCGGGCTACAACATTCTGATGAGTGATAATTTAGATTTATTCACTTCTTGTGACGACTTGTTTGACGCAAATGCTATTACTGGGGAATCTGCTGACCCAAATCAAACATGGTTACTTCTTTTTTATATTGACGAGAAGAAGGAAGAAATTAGATTTGAGCTATTATTGCCTACGAAGATAGAGAATAGAATTATTTCTGGCTATAAAAAGCGAATTATTTTGTCACCTATTGATACTTCGAATAAGCCTAAAGTTACATCCGTGAAGAGTGAAGAAGACTCAACTGTAGGGGTTGATTTTGATGTGCCTAGAAAGAGTGGATAAAGAGTTTAATCCTGATAGATTGAAAGTTGCAAGACTAAGACGCAAGATGACATATAGGAAGCTTGCTGAGCAAACAGGACTGTCTTCAAAAACTATATCTAAATACGAGAAAGATGGTATTAATAACCCACCTTCTAGTGAATCTTTGAAGAAAATATCGCAAGTTCTTAGTTATCCTGCACAGTTCTTCTTTGAAGATGATATTGATGAAATATCTACGGAGACGGTTTCATTTCGTGCATTAAGTAAGATGACAGCTGCACAAAGAGATGCTGCTATATCTGCTGGAAGACTTAGTCTCATCCTCAACAATTATATACAAGATAATTTTGAACTCCCTAAACAAGATTTTATAGATTTAAGAGGTTGTGATCCTGAAGTAGCAGCAGAGACAATCAGAGAGCATTGGGCGCTCGGAAGTAAGAAGATAGGTAATTTAATTCATCTGTTAGAATCTAAAGGTGTTCGTGTCTTTTCATTGGCAGAAAATACTCTAGATGTTGATGCTTTTTCTTTTTGGAAAGATGGCTTGCCATTTATTTTTCTTAATAATAGGAAGTCAGCAGAGCGTAGTCGGTTTGACGCTGCTCACGAATTGGGACATTTACTGCTGCACAAGCATGCCTCACCTTTTGATGACCCTATTAACGTTTCATTATCTCCGAGTCGGGTCGCTGAACAAGAAGCTGATAATTTTGCTTCTGCATTTCTAATGCCAAAGGTAAGTGTCGCAAATTCTGTTCCCAACTATATAACTATAGAGGACATTATTGAACTAAAAAGTAAGTGGTCGGTATCTGCTGTTAGCCTAATATTTAGATTGTATAAAGCTAATCTTATTACGGAGTGGCAGTATAGAACACTTATGGAAGAAGCTTCAATAAGAGGCTATAGAAAGGAAGAGCCTCAGCCTATTCCTAGAGAAAAGTCCTTAATTTTTGAAAAGATAATGCCAGTGTTAGCTAAGGAAGGTTTGGGCGTAAAATCTTTTGCTAAAGAATTGAAATTACCTCTAGATGAAGTAACCAATTTGATGTTTATGCCAACTCTTTTAGACTACTAACGTACAAGAAATATTTTAATTGTTATGCTTAGAGAATTTTGAGTACATCGATATAATAAAAAACCGCTCAGCAATTATACTGAGCGGTTTTCATTATTGTGGTTCTAAAAACTGTATTTTATAACCAAGGCGTATCGTTACCATTATTTGATTACAAAAGCTAAAACCCTAACCACCAAGCTGGGTTAAACCCAACGCCATAATCAAACCAACAGCAGTACTAATGCCTGCCCAGTGATTGTCATGTTTAAAAGCGGTAGGAAATACTTCGGTCGCAAGTGAGGCAATGACAGCGCCCGCTGCAAAGCAATTGATGGCACTTAGTATCCCTTTATCGACGTCTGCAAGCAGCATCTTACCTAAGATAGCAGCAAGGGACAACAAAGCGGCAGCCCCAATCCAAAGCATCAATATTTTTTTATGACTGTTGCCACTTTCGCGCATCTCTTTAGCGCCGCCTGCGGCCTCCGGCAGATTGGACAGCAAAATAGAGCCTGCCAGCGCAGCAACTTGCATTACGTTCCCGCTGATTAATGACACACCCAATGCTAAGTTTTCTGGCACACCATCAAGCGTAATGGCGGCCAACAGTCCGCCACCACCACCCGAATTCAGTTTTTCATCAATCAAGTAATCAACGCCTGCAAATACCAAAGCGCCCAGTAGAGTAAACACCGCTGTGAGCCAGATACCACTGTTAGTGAGCGATGGCTGTACCAGCTCAACCACGACCGATATCATGAGCGCCCCGCCAGCGAGGGCCAGTAAATTACCTTCTAACCAGCTAGGCAAACGACCATATAAGCCCCAAAGTGCGCCTACAATGAGCGCACCTGACACCACAACAATAATTGCAAACATTAGCATAATACGCCCCAATCTTTTTAGCTACGGTATTGATAACGGTTAATGGTTTTCAAATCATTATAAGTTGCGTAACTAGGACGCAATGACTCATGTCTGACTTATTTGAATAAAAACTGTGAAAAATAAAAACCCCAATTACCTAAAATATAATTGGGGTTTATGTCATTTAACTGACGCTGATATAGCGGGTCTAATCTTACATAAATGGCAGCTTAGTGAATATCTGCAATACCGTAGCATTGACGATATCGACAAAGAATGCACCAACCATTGGTACGATCAAAAACGCCTTAGGTGAAGGCAGATAACGATCCGTGACTGCCTGCATATTGGCAATCGCCGTTGGGGTTGCACCCATACCGAACCCACAATGACCTGCTGACAAGACAGCCGCATCATAATCTTTACCCATGACTTTGAACGTAATGAAGTAAACGTAAATAATCATAATGACTGTCTGTACGAGCAGGATAACGAGCACAGGACCTGCCAAATCAGTCAACTGCCATAACTTCAAAGACAACAGCGCCATTGCTAAAAACAGACTCAAAGAGGCGTTACCGAACACATCAATCGAGCGGTCAAACATATCAAAATTGAATACAGTGGTTAAGACGTTACGGATGATAACGCCACCTGCCAAAGCCCAAACGAAGGTGGGCAGCTCAAACCACGTGCCTTGAGCCACGAGTGTCATCACCTCGGCAAAAGCCAATGCCCCTGCAAACAATGCTAGCGTCTCGATGGTAGAGGAGGCAGTGATAAAGCGCATACTATCAGGTCTTTCGAAAATCTCTTTATTGCTGTGTGCTGAGTCTTCGTCATGCTTGGTGCTATAAAGTGACTGCGCGCCAGCCACTTTTTCGATATCACTAGGGTTTGGGTTGGCAAGGGTAGGTTTTAGACCAAGATTTTGAATCAAGCGCCTTGCCACTGGACCACCTATAATACCACCAGCGACCAAACCATAAGTGGCCACTGCGATACCAAGTGTCGTCGCGCCGACCACACCATATTCTTGCTCTAAGGTAATGCCCCATGCACCAGCCGTACCATGACCTCCAGTCAAAGCGATAGAACCTGTTACCAATCCAAGTAAGGGATCAAGGCCCAGCACGCTTGCCATAGCGACCCCAACGATGTCCTGCAAAACAATGAACACAGAGACCACGATGGTAAAGATCAATAACGGTGTCCCACCTGCTTTTAATCGACTAAAATCAGCGCTCAAACCGATGGATGCAAAGAACATCAGCATGGTCGCTGTCTGCAACCCTTGATGAAAATTGAAGCTGTATCCCCAAACAATATTGAGAGCATAAACCACAATCGCTGCAACCAGACCCCCAGCCACTGGCTCTGGAATATTAAAATCTTCTAAGAACTTGATTCTTTTTACCAAAACGCGCCCGAGCAGCAGCACGAGAGTGGCTAATATCAGCGTGTAATAGCCGTTTAAGGTAATTTCCATATGTTAATCCTTTCTATACAAATGAATTAACCCAAATTCGGGATAAATATGGTTTTATCTCGAATTCAGGTTTGTGTTGATTGGCGGTTAAGCAATGTCTGTCGGGTTAAACAGTAACCGCCCTTTTTAATAATGTTTTTAGGCTCAAACGTTTGTAAGCTTAAATAGTGTCCGCAGGCGGCATGATAATACACAATTGCGGCTTGCCAAAATCTCTGTAAGCATCTTCAATCATGCTTTTGAAGTTATCAAGATCTTGGGTGTTGATTATTTTTACGGACGTTAGGTCTAGCACTAGATGAGACACCGTACTGTCCGTTAGGCAGTCCCACGCACTATCCCAGTTATGTGAAAAATAGCTGGGAAAATCACAAGCCTGAGACAAGCTGGTCAGCAAGGTAGTTTTATCGAGTATCTCGCCTACAGGTATGTTAACAGCCTGTGACGGAATGCTCGCATTTAGTGCTGTACCTTTTTGGTTAATGTGGTGTTGATTAACATAGTAAATGGCTTGGCTCATATTAATTTACCTGTAGTTTGCTAAAACTATCGTAATGATCCACCGTCAGATAATAGATGGTTGGTGGATTACCACCAGTAACGATACGGCGCGCACCGCGATGTGAAACGCCAGGTGTGGGCACTGTGTACTCTCGGTAATACCCTTGCGACTGCGTGGGCAGTTTGCCTTCGCGATTATAAAACGTCGTGCCGTCTTTATTTGGATAAGGAAAAGGACCGCCTTGCCGAATGAGGGCGATGGTATTGTCTATTTGCGCATCACCCGTGATATCAACAGGAGATGTTTGGGCTGCATTTTCAGAAGACGATTGCGATATCGTTACCTGTTCAGTGTTACCACCAAAAAAGGTAGTGCCCAAGTCTCCAAAAAAATACACCGCAACAGCGATAATGGTTATGAGGGCAAATAGGGTCGATAAAGGATTCTTTTTGGATTGCGTACTACGTTGAGCCTTTTGAGGTCTTTGAGCGTTCCGCGAAGGATGATTGCGGCCAGTATGAGTGGACGAGCGTTTGGATGCTTTTGTATCCGTACTTTCTTGTATGCTCAGTATAGTGGATGTGACTTCAGTGGCTCTCAACTGGTTTTTTGCATTGCGTTCACTATTAAAATAAACGTTTTGACCCACGCTAATAGGCTGTGACAATCGCACATTACTCACATGAAAAAACACGTCTTCGCTTTGATTGTCTACATCAATAAAGCCGTAGCCTTTTTCTTGATTCCAGCGTTTGATTTTGCCACTTTGCATGAGCCTAGGTTCCTATACAATTTTCTGTTATGAGGCAAATAAGGTGATGCCATATCACAATATATTGGCTGCTAATAAAAAAACGCCAGCTATTGGGCTGACGTTTTTTGATAAATTATACGGCAAGTTAGACGCTAGGTGATAGATTGCAAAACAAAATGAAAAAATAGCACATTAAGCGCGTGTCTCGCCATGACCATAAACGATCCATTTTTGTGAGGTCAAGCCTTCTAGTCCAACAGGACCACGGGCATGGATTTTGTCGGTCGAGATGCCAATTTCGGCACCCAGTCCATATTCAAACCCATCGGCAAAACGGCTGGACGCGTTAATCATCACGCTGGCAGAGTCCACTTCACGAATGAAGCGCTGAGACTTAGTATAGTTATCGGTGATGATGACATCGGTATGATGGCTACCATGGGTATTGATATGCTCGATCGCTTCGTCAATACCTGAGACGACTTTTACGGCCAAGATAGGTGCCAAATATTCTGTGTCCCAATCCTCTGCCGTCGCAGCAGACAGATGCCCCTCGAGTGTCGCGTTACCATTTAAAATAGCTTGTGATGAATTATCAAGGCGCAATTGCATCGCATCGTCAGCGGCTATGATCGCCTCAGCAATTTTTGGTAATAGCTCGCTGGCAACTGATTCATCGACCAATAAGGTCTCCATGGTATTACAAGTACCATAACGGTGGGTCTTTGCATTGACGCTGACATCAATGGCAATTTGAGTATCGGCGTCACTATCAATAAAAGTATGGCAGTTGCCATCTAAGTGCTTGATCACAGGGACGCGCGCGTCACGGCTAATACGCTCAATCAGACCTTTACCGCCGCGTGGCACGATGACATCGACATAATCAGTCATAGTAATAAGTTCGCCGACAGCCGCGCGATCGGTCATTTGTAGTACTTGCACACTGTGCTCAGACAGACCAACTTTTTGTAAGCCTTCTAAAATGCATTTAGCAATCGCTTGGTTGGATTCGAAAGCTTCAGAACCCCCACGTAAAATAATAGCATTGCCCGATTTTAATGCCAATGAAGCGGCTTCTAATGTCACGTTAGGACGCGATTCATAAATCATGCCGACCACACCGAGTGGCACACGCATTTTGCCCAAATGAATGCCTGAGGGACGATAGGTCATATCAGTGACTTCACCAATAGGATCTGGCAGCGCAGCCACGTCCTTTAACCCTTGCAACATACTATCGAAGCGCGCGTCATTTAGTTCAAGACGGTCAAGTAAAGCCGCATCTAAGTCGTTTTTTTGACCATTGTCCATGTCGATCTTATTGGCGGACAAGATGTCTGGTTTGGCGTTTTTTAACACATCGTGAATCGCCATTAGGGCTGAGTTTTTATCGCCCGTATTTGCGGCAGCGAGGGCGCGCGATGCGGCTCGTGCTTGCTTGCCGACAGCTTGCATATAGGTGGTGACGTCTGCGGTATTCGATTGACTCATAGATTATTTTCCTTAATGTTATAACAGTCTTAATAATAAAAGCGCCCAAAAAGGCGAAAGTTTGACAAAAAATGATGTTAATACCTGTGAGGTAGTATGCTATTTAACATAGAGGAGATTGTGGCGATAGTAAAGCCGAATTTGTGAACAGCGCTCGCGCTACGACGCTCTTATCATCAATTTTTTACTATTATTTTCTTCGTTCTGTTTTGGATTTTTTATTAAGCCAAAACCGCTCAGAAAAACAGGTAAGACGCAGATTTACTGTTACGTGCCTTAACAGAACTGTGCTGTAACTACTAAGGTAGCCGTAATCAATCATGACTATAGTGAGTACTGCTATTATAAGTACAAACGTTATGAGTATAGGTCCTCATTACATGGCTGACGCCTCATAAAAGGTACCAATAAGTTATCCATTGAGTACCAATTATTATTTACGGAGAAGAAGAATGATTATTAAAGGTAACAATACTAAGAAAAACTGGCTAACGGTTGGATTGGTTGCAGCAGCACTGACGCTAGGGGCTTGTGGTAAAAAAGACGAAACCCCAATGGAGACAGAATCGCCCGTTGATGCACAGACAGCGGTAGAGAATGAGGCCACTGGTATTGCAACAGCGGGCGACGACGTGGCTGTAGCCAGTGCCAATGATGGCCAAGCTGTAGGTAACACGGATGATGTGGCTGTCGCTAGTACTAATGACGGTACGGTAGTAAGTACGACTGATGAAGTCACAGTTGGCCCTGAAGATGATGCAGAAATACTAGATGGCACTGAAGACCAAGAACATGTCTCAACCTACTAAGTCATTGCTCAGATAAAACCACGTCCTATACATTTAAGTGATAAAATAAAACCCAGCGCTGCCAATGCAGTCTGGGTTTTTTATGTCAATTGTTTTGCAATGGCATAAGCTGTTTGGCAACTCATGAGCTTACACAAGATTTGCCTTTTGAGTGCCGAATAAGAGACAATAGAGACTTTTTATTTTTGTCTTATAGATCATAGCAGTATCGCTACAACGCTATGGTTGACGGTTGTACTATATATACAGCGTATACAGCTATCTTTTACTCACGTTTTCACTCATATTTATTGGAAGTCTGCTAAACCATGCTTGATACTGCAAAAAATCCGACTCGGCCTATCGCCTTAGATTTACAAGACATCCATAAAAGCTATGGCTCATTGGCAGTGCTAAAAGGTGTGTCACTCACCGCATACGATGGCGATGTGATTTCTATTTTGGGCTCATCAGGCTCTGGCAAGTCCACCTTGTTGCGTTGCATCAATTTGCTTGAACAGCCAAATCAAGGACGTATCATTATTGGTAATGATGAACTTATCCTAAAGCCTGCTAAGTCAGGTGAACTGCAAGCGGCAGACACCAAGCAGTTAGAAAGTCTACGTGCGCGCGTGGGGTTTGTTTTTCAAAACTTTAACCTATGGCCGCATAAAACAATTCTGCAAAACATTATTGAAGGACCAACGCAAGTCTTAAAAATCAAAAAAGCCCAAGCTATTAGCGATGCTGAAAAATTGCTCGATAAAGTTGGACTACTTGATAAGAAGGACGCGTATCCTGCGAATTTGTCTGGTGGTCAGCGTCAGCGTGTGGCGATTGCTCGTGCGCTTGCCATGCAGCCGCAAGTGCTCTTGTTCGATGAACCAACCTCCGCTCTAGATCCGGAGCTGGTCAATGAAGTGCTCGCAGTGATGCGAGAGCTGGCAGAAGAAGGGCGTACCATGCTGATTGTCACCCATGAAATGCGCTTTGCCCGAGAAGTATCGAGCAAAGTTGTCTTTTTACATCAGGGTGTTATCGAAGAGATTGGTACACCTGAGCAAGTGTTTGATAATCCTACCTCTGAGCGCGTCAAAGACTTTATGGCATCGCATCGTCAACACTAGTTCTATATTCAAATGCATAGGATGATCAATCTCTGATCATCCTATTGTCGTCTCATATATAAAATCACTGCTTAATAAGTAACACTGACTGTTTATTACACTTTAATGACAGACGGTATGCAAAATGTTTGTTTTTGATATTTTACTCAGGTATTATCAGAAAGCTTATAGGCAGCCAATTGTGATAGCTGCTAGTAAATTCTACTCTCTATATTGCTTGTCTGACCGGGACGTCAGAAAACAAAATATCAGAACCCCATACGAAAACCCATCAGAATTTAAGGAATGTATGATGTCGAATTCTCGCCTATTGTGGTCGTCGATGACCATTACCGCTGCGTTGATGCTTAGTGCTTGTAGTCAACCTGCTAATGACGCTGCTGATACCAACGCTGATGCAGCGGCAGAAACGTCTGGCAAGACCATTCGTATCGCTACCGAGGGCGCTTATCCTCCTTTTAACTATACCAATGCTGATGGCAGCTTGGCAGGCTACGATATAGACGTTGCCAATGCCTTGTGTAAACAGATGCAAGCCAAATGTGAGATCGTTGCCCAAGATTGGGACGGTATTATTCCTGGGCTACTGGCACAAAAATACGATGCGGTCGTGGCGGGTATGTCCATCACACCTGAGCGACAAGAAAAAGTCGATTTCACTGAACCTTACTTCGCCAACACCATGGTTTGGCTGACCAGTACCGACAGCAAATTTGATCCTATGGCGATCAGTAATTTGACACTTGGTGGTCAACGCTCAACCACGCCTGGCGCATATCTACAAGACAACTATGAAGGCAAAAACGGTAATACCGTGCAGTTGTATGACAATTATGACAATGCCTATTTGGATCTAAAATCTGGTCGCAGTGATGCCGTATTGGCGGAAAAAGTATCTGCCAAGTCATGGTTAGCAGACAACCCTGAAGGTTTTGGTATCGTTGGTGATGAAATTGATAACGACGATAATGTTGCCATTGCTGTTCGTAAAGGTGACGCACTCAGAGACGACTTTAATAAAGCTCTCAGCGAAATCCGTAGCAGCGGTGAGCTGGCACGTCTTGAACAAGCGAACTTTGGCCAATAGTCTTCTGTTGATCAATAATATTCTGATTAAAAAATGAAGGAATAGCAAACATGACAATATCAATAGCATCATCATTAAAAAACAACGCCTTAAACAAGAAGTCACTGACCAAAAAAGCACTTTGGCTAGCACCATTAAGTGCGGCTATGCTTATGCTGGCTGGTTGTAACAATAGCTCAACGCCAGAAGAGGGCGCTACAGCTGATACCGCAACCGACGCGCCAATGAGTATAAAAATCGCCACCGAATCAAGCTATAAACCATTTAGCTATACCGATGCGGATGGCAAATTGATTGGCTATGAAATTGAGCTGGTTGATGCTCTATGTGCGCAAATGCAGGCAAAATGTGACATCATCTCACAAGATTGGGACGGTCTGATTCCAGGACTAAACGCACAAAAATTTGATGCAATTATCGCTGGTATGTCGATCACGCCTGAGCGTAAAGAAGTGGTTGAATTTACTGACCCGTACTTCCACACTGGTATTATTTTAATTGGTAAAAAAGGCGACGACATCAGTGTTGCAGAGCTAAAAGGCCAGCCAATTGCATCACAGCGCTCAACCGTTGCTTCGCAGTACTTGCAGGATGAGCATGGCGATGCTGATATCAAACTTTATGATACCCAAGACAATGCGTATCTGGATCTGACCTCAGGTCGTGTGCGTGCGATGATGTCTGATAAAGTGACTGGGATAGATTGGTTAAAAACGGATGCTGGTAAAGACTATGAAGTGAAGGGACAAGAAATCAGCACTGACGAAGATGCCATGGGTATTGCGTTCCGTAAAGGGGATCCATTGGTCGCCAAGTTCAACAAAGCATTGGCTGAGATAAAAGACAATGGTACTTATGACCAAATCACGGGCAGCTATTTTGGCACCAGCTCAACGGCTGCAGCGCAAAAAGCCGTGGCAACGCCAGACGTAAATAAAGCTGTGGTAGTTGAAGGTGACAATGCCAATGCTGATACCAATGCGGTCGTTGCCACAGAAGCGCCAGCAGAAACGACTACCAACTAAGATTGAGACGTCTATCGGTATCTCTTCGTCGCAAAGTTAGACAACAAGGATGAGCGTTTTTACCCGCAAGTATCAAGGATGATCATGAGCCACTGTTTTAGCCAATATCAAGCACGTCCAAAGACAACTGGCGTTAATGACACAAAGGCACGACGTTTTTCAGTGCCGCTCTCAGTGCCTTTAGCCACAATAGCGGTCTTCTTGACTTTGGCGGGTTGTAGTAATAATCAAAATGATGCAACTACTGAAGGTTCAGCTGCGGCGGGCAAGGTACTGCGTATTGCTACAGAAGGGGCATACGCGCCCTTCAACTATACCAATGCTGATGGCACGCTTGGCGGTTTCGATGTCGATATTGCCAACGCTATCTGCGTTGATATGAAAATGACTTGTGACATTAGCGCACAAGATTGGGACGGTATCATTCCGGGTCTAAAAGCGGGTAAGTACGATGCGATTGTCGCTGCTATGTCAGTCACGCCTGAACGCGAGCAACAAGTGAGCTTTACGGAACCATACTTTAGCAATACGTTGGTTTTTTTAGCCAAAAATGACAGCACCTTTGATCCGAGCAACAGTGATGATATCAATTCGAACTCTATCGCCGCCCAGCGTTCAACCATCTCTTCACAGTGGCTTGAGACGACTTATCCAAAGGCTGAAATGAAGCTTTATGATACGCTGAGCAATGCATTTTTGGATTTAGGTTCAGATCGTGTTGATGCAATGGTATCGGATAAGCTGCCAGCATTAGAATGGCTTGGTACCACGTCGGGTAGTAAGTACACGCTCAAAGGTGATGAGATTGATATCAACGATCACTTTGCCATCGCGGTACGTCCAGGCGATGAATTACAAGCGAAGATTAATCAGTCGTTGGCCAATATCAAGGCCGATGGCACTTATGACAAAATCAATCAGAAGTATTTTGCGGCGCCCAAGGTAGTATCGGCAGTCGGGACGCAAACGACGCAAAAACCGACTGAGTGATCATTGAACGCCTTAGCTAATCGTATAGTGATGATTACGTCCGTTTAAGGAAAAGGGTATTGTCTTAATGGCAATATCCTTTTTTATTTTTATCAAAATGATCTGATTTGCCAATACTAACTATGCGGTTTGTGCCAATATAGCTGATTTAATTCACTTTTAAAAAAATAAGTGTCTATTTAAACGAAGCTTTTACGCGTGAGTATTAACATAGCGTGCAGCGATTATGATAAAATCAGCGCTCATTTCTACCGTGTCAATTTTCGCAGCAATAATCGTATGGATTTGACGTCAATTTATGACGCAAACGACCACTATTTGGTTGGGATCAATTACGATTATGAGCAGCGCTCAGCCATTGATGCTGATTCTTTTAACTCATATTTTGCAAATTGCTAATATAAAGAGACTGAGTGGATAATTGTGTTTGATTTACAAGGATTTGGCGCGCTATTACTGAGCGGCGCTACCGTCACTATCAAGCTTGCTATGACCAGTTTAGTCATCGGTATGGCTTTAGGGCTACTCGGCGCCACAGCTAAGCTGTCTAATATTTGGCTGCTGCGTAAGATTGCGACTGTGTATACAGCGACCATGCGTGGTATTCCAGAGCTGCTCTTGGTACTGTTTATCTATTATGGCGGCTCCATACTGCTGATGACGATTCTCAAAAAATTCGGTTATAACGAATATATTGAGATTAGTGCCTTCTGGGGTGGCGTCATGGCGCTGTCTATTGCTTTTGGTGCGTATGCGACTGAGATTTTTCGCATGTCGATCCAAGAGATCCCGATAGGACAGCGTGAGGCATCACAAGCCATTGGTATGCGCCCTTTTCAGACGTTTTACCGCATCACCTTACCGCAAGTTTGGCAAATTGCGTTGCCAGGACTTGGCAATTTGTTTTTGGTTTTGCTTAAAGATACAGCCTTAGTCTCGGTTGTGGGTCTAAAAGACATCATGTATCAGTCATCGCGTGCCGCCCAATCAACGCAGCAGCCATTTACTTTTTATATGGCAGCGGCGATTATTTATTTGGGTCTGACCATGTTGATTACAGGCTTTATGATGTGGCTTGAATGGCGCGCCAATCCAGCGGCACGTTATGCCAAAAAGCTGAGCCGTCAATCAACTCACCGTCAATCGACCATAGGATAGGGGAGAGATACTATGGATTGGAATTGGCAGGTCATTTTTGATAATATTCCTGAATTATTAAACGGTGCTGTTTTGACCGTACAGCTGGTCGTTGTCTCAGGCGTTATTGGGCTGTTTTTTGGTTTGATTTTAGCGCAATTGCGTTTGTCAAAAAACTGGTTGGTACAGATACTACCGTTTTCTTATATCTTCTTTTTCCGTGGCACACCGCTACTGGTGCAGATATTTTTGATTTATTATGGTCTCGGTCAGTTTGAGGCTGTGCGTAATTCGTTCTTATGGGAACCTGTACTTAGCCAAGCATATTGGTGTGCTATTATCGCATTTACCATGAATACCAGCGCGTACTTAGCCGAAATCATTCGCGGCGCGATTCAAACGATTCCTGTGGGTGAGTTGGAAGCAGCCGATGCCATTGGCATGTCGAAATGGCAAAAGCTTACGCGCATTACTTTGCCTCGCGCTTTCGGCATTGTGATTCCAGCTTATAGTAACGAAGTCATTTTTATGCTAAAAGGCAGTGCGCTAGCATCAACCATCGCATTGATGGATATCACAGGCGTCGCGCGTACGATCAGCGCGCGTACTTATACCTTGATGGAGCTGTTTTTCGCCGCCGGTATTATTTACCTTCTATTGTCGTGGGTGATTTTATTTAGCTTTAGACTGTTTGAAAAAAGAATGAATCGTCATGCAAGCTATGTACCGCCAGATGTCATTACCAACACCATACCTTAGTAGTTTGTTTGGGAAATAGTGTTAGAAAAATAATCACAGATAGGGCAGTATGTATCCCTAAACTATTAATAATTTGCTGGGAGTGCATAATATGAGTCAATCACCACATATGTCTTTAGTTGATGCGATTGCTGGAAGTGTCAATGATGATATGAGCATCGACAACGCCAATAAAGGCATACGTGCATCTATCGGTAAAGTCGTCTGCGTTGGCCGCAATTATGCCGAGCATGCTCGCGAGCTTGGGAATGAAGTCCCTAAGACGCCTATCTTGTTTATGAAACCTGCCTCATCAGTGGTCAGTGTGCGTAATGATATTGTCCGTCCCAACCCATCGGTATATGGCGATACGCATTATGAAGCCGAGCTTTGTATTCAGCTTTCAGCGGATCTATCTGCGGCAACGGTTGAACAGGCAAAACAAGCCGTTGGCGGTGTGACGGTGGGACTTGATTTGACCCTACGTGATCTTCAAAGTGAGCTAAAAGAAAAAGGTTATCCTTGGGAGCGCGCTAAATGCTTCGATGGCGCGTGTGTGCTGGCTGATTGGCTTGAGCCGCAAGCATTTGGTGATTTTAGTCAAGTGCGTTATCAACTCACCATCAATGATGCGCTAAGACAAGATGGCGATAGTGCCTTGATGTTGTTTCCGGTTTATGAGTTACTGGCAGAGATTAGCCATGCTTTTAGTCTGCAAGCAGGTGATGTGATTATGACGGGTACACCAAGCGGTGTTGGCGTCTTGCAAGCAAATGACCAGCTAAAATTAACGCTTGGTGCTCATGAATGGCAGGTTCAAGTCCGATAAGCGTTTACTCTAGCGGTGTCATACTTTTTTAAATAAATGCTCTAACACAAAAAATCTCAAGTGATTGCTTGGGATTTTTTTTATGTCCGTGTATTTCTCATTATGATAATTTTCGTTAGCATAACTTCAGAATGTCAACGTACTGTCACAAACTAGCATTAGACTAAGTCGTAATTCGTATTTTGGCGGTTAGTGTTATCAAGCCGAAATCCTATCTTTTATGCCAATCCAGCCCAACAGCAAGGTGACTGATAATGACATCATTAAATGACAAGCTAGAGCACGCCCACGAAATCGTTGAAGATTCGAACCCTACCAATAATACCGACTTTCAGACCATTATTAGTCGTCGTCTAAACCGCCGTAGTATTTTAAAAGGTGGCACAGGATTGACAGCTGCTGCGTTCTTTGGTGCGATACCTTTGGTTGGTTGTAGCGACGACGATGATGATATCAGCAGCCCTATTGGAGATAACGGTAACGATGCCGCTATCCCTGCACAAGGCGATTTAAAACGTCCTGAAACCTTAAAGTTTAACGCAGTAGCGCATTCAACCGCTGAGACAATGACTGTAGCAGATGGCTATAAAGCGGAGATAATATTACCGCTTGGCACACCACTCATGTCTGGGATTGAGGATTGGAAAGACAATCGCGAGCAGTCAGCAGAGTCATTTGAATGGCGCATGGGTGACAATCATGATGGTATGTGGTTCTTTGGCAAAAAAGGCAATGCCTATGACGCCAAAGCTTCAGAAAACGGCCTGCTGGTCATGAATCACGAATACGTGAACAGTGAAGAGTTAAGCCCATTTGGCTATTATGTCGTTGAAGATAAGGATGCGGCTCCTCTATTCCGAAACCGTCGTCTTGCAAGTGACGTGCGCCGTGAAGTCAACTGTCACGGTGTGGCCGTGGTTGAGATGAAGCGCCGCGCTGATGGCAAAGGCTATGAGATGGTACCAAACTCAAAATACAATCGCCGCGTCACGAGCAGCACGACCGCGCAGTTGGCTGGTCCTGTGGCAGGCTCAGATTTGGTGAAGACCAAGTTTGATCCAACAGGCTATCAGACTCGCGGTATTAACAACAACTGCGGCGCAGGATTGTCACCTTGGGGCACATACTTGACCACAGAAGAAAACTTCTTAGGCGTGTTTGCGCGTGGGCAAGATGCCAGTCAATTGAGTGCTGGGCATGACTACGGCCGTGTGCGTTACGGTGCGAAAGAAAACACGCCAGGCTCAAGATATCTATGGCATACGCCTGATGCTAAAGATGCCACAATAGTAGACGAGTTTTCACGCTGGGACATGACAGCCGCTGGTGCAAATGCTGTTGAAGATTACCGCAATAACTTTAATACCTTTGGTTATATCACAGAAATCGACCCGTTTGATCAGAACTCTATCTCACAAAAACGTACAGCCATGGGACGTTTTGCTCATGAAAACTGTGCTTATGCGCCAGTTGAGCAAGGCAAACCTGTCGTCTTCTATATGGGTGATGATGCTCGCGGCGAATATATCTACAAGTTTGTATCTAAAGCCACGTGGTCGAATAGTGATATCGGTGGCGGCTTAAAAGCAGGTGACAAATACCTGAATGACGGTACGCTGTACGTTGCCATTTTCAACGAAGACGGTAGCGGTGAGTGGAAAGCGTTGGTCCATGGTCAAAACGGCTTGGATGCTTCTAATAGCGATTTGCCTTTCAATGGACAAGATGAAGTATTGATCTTTGCCCGTGCAGCTGCTGACGTACTTGGTGCGACCAAGATGGATCGTCCTGAATGGGTATCGGTCAGTCCTATTACAGGCGAGGTATATATAACCTTAACCAACAATACCAATCGCGGTGTCAAAGATGACCAGCCACTTTCAGCTTCTAACCCTCGTAGTTACACGGTAGATGGCAAACGAAGCGGTAATGAAAATGGTCATATCATTCGCTGGGCAGAAGCAGGCGGCGATCATGCAGCGTTGAGCTTTGAGTGGGACATTTATCTATTTGCCACGCCTTATGACTTGAGCGCCGAAAACTTATCAAGACTTAGCGAGAGCAACGACTTATCTTCACCAGATGGATTGTACTTCGATCCACGTGGCGTGTTGTGGATTCAGACGGATGACGGCGCTTATACCGATACTACCAATTGTATGTTACTGGCCGCACTACCCGGTAAAGTGAGTGATGGTACAACTGCGACTACTTCAGCAGGACAACAAACGCGCGTCGGTATGGCTGCGAGTAACGACAATATCAAACGCTTTTTTGTCGGCCCAGAAGGCTGTGAAGTAACAGGCATTACCCTAACGCCGGACTTCAAAACCCTCTTTATTAATATCCAGCATCCTGGCAATTCTTGGGGCGCGGTCGCAGGAGGCAGCATACCGCGCTCAGCGACGGTGATGATCACTAAAGAAGATGGCGGCGTCATATTGGCAGAGTCGTTTGATTCAGCAACTAGTACGACATAGAAAACGTATCAATATTTAATCAGATAGCATTAAAAAAAGAATCCCAAGTTACGGCTTGGGATTTTTGTTTTTAACGACTTTTATGACAGTAGAAAATAATACCTATAACAATAAGAGCGGTAAATAAGACGAGTGCCAATAGTGTCTCTTTTTTTAAGCGAAATAATTTTAATTATCAATCGTATCTTTTAAGTCAAACCCATGAGTGGTTTATTAAATTCCTTTGATAATAAACTACTTACAGGTCAAATCATTGTCTTCTATTTTTTGTATTTAAAGGATAGTATAGGCAACTATTCTTTTCGCTGAATGTGCGATTGTGATGTATCAGCGTAATATGCCAATGTGATAAATACTATGAGCAGTCCAAACTTGTTTTATAACGACAGTATCAACTATGGCAGCAATAATAGTGATGCTCATACCAATAATGGTAATAATGACGCCAATGACAGGCATAAGCTTGAGACGCAGTTGGACTCGGATACCAGTATGCCTGTGCACGGTGATCTGTATGAGCAAATAGACCAGCTCGAAGCCATCGATGTGGATGAGCTGGTTAAGTTGCTCGCAGATGGAGGGGATGAGACAACCACGAAGTCTGTCACGCTCGCTGACTTTTTTGAAGGATTGGCGCAGCTTGCGACAATGGGCGTGGTTGAGATTACTGATATTGTGGAGGCTATCCACCGCGAAGTTATCTTGCGTCCTTTGGGTCATTTTAACGAAAAATATCTCAATAAGTGGCAGCGCGGTATCACTGGACGCATCTACGGTACGGTACGTCGCATCGTGCTGCTCGTGGGTAATAATCTGGCATCAGTGTTACGTTTTTATAAAAACACTATCAGCAAAAAGACGCCTCAACCTCTGCCTGACTCCTTAAAAAAACTGGTGCATGTGCTCAATGGTGTCATGGGTGATCACCTTGTCAATCATAAAAATGTCCTCGCTATTCCGATGATGCTTTATGACAAAGCGGGTAATCCACAAGGCGATACACTGTCAGGGCGTATTGTCATCCTGTGTCATGGTCTGTGTATGAGCCACTTAAGCTGGCAATCAGCGGATGATCATGGGATAGGTGAAGCCATTGGTGAGAGTCAGCCAGATACGACGGTTTTATATCTGGATTATAATACCGGTCGGCGTATTTCGCGTAGCGGCCGTCAGTTCTCTCAGTTACTACAAAATTTGGTCGATAATAACCCCAATATTAGTCAGATCGATTTGGTTGGTCATAGTATGGGCGGATTGGTGTCTCGTAGTGCGCTGTTTTATGCAGAGCAAGAGCACCTAGATTGGATCATGCGCGTCGGCAATCTGATTACGCTCGGCTCACCGCATCATGGTGCTGTCCTTGAACGTATTGGCAATCATGTGCAAGATATTATTGCTAAGCTACCCTTTGCCGGTTCGCTTGCTAAGCTGGGTGACATGCGTAGTGCAGGCATCATTGATCTGCGTCATGGCAGTATTCGCGATGCCGACTGGAATGCGTTAGAAGGACGTAGCGTGTTGCCGCAAGATTTTCGCCATCCTGCGCGTCTACCAAGTGGTATCAAAACCTATTTTGCCGCCAGCGCGCTACTTGAAACTCATTATGATTCCAAAATGACCAGCCTATTGGGCGATGGTCTCGTATCGGTCGCATCGGCGCTTGGGGAAGATGACGTTGAGCATGCGTTGTTTGTGCCAGATGGTCACAAAGCGGTGTTTTATGGTGTGAGTCACATGAACTTAATCAATAGTAGAAGGGTGCGTGAGCAAGTAGTGGAGTGGTTACTAGACAATGGTCAAAGCGACTATGTGGACAGACCTCGGATATACTCTTACCCGAAAAGCTTGGCGTTAGCTTTATAAAAAACGAATATTCTCATCTTCGTTATATAAAACCGTATGACAATTCGTTTTATATCTCCTTTCTAAGAAACTCACAATGAAAAAAACAGAAAACCCCCAAGCATCACACTTAGGGGTTTTTCAATATACGTTTAAACTTAAATCTTTCGTAAAAAATCAATCAGCAAATATCGCTGCCACATCGTCTTTATTAAATTTATAGACTTCACCGCAAAATCCACAATCCATCTCAAACGTACCGCCTTGCTCTTCAACGATTTCCAATGCTTCGGCTTCACCAATTTGCTCGATTGCCATCTCACATTTCTCGCGTGAGCAGGTGCAACCAAATGACAAAGCAATAGGGTCGGGCGCGACGACATTTTCTTCATGGTACAAGCGATAAAGAATTTCGTTGGTATCAAGCGTGTTCAGCTCTTCTGCTTTGAGTGTGCGTGTTAAAACACTCAAGCGTATCCATAAATCATCATCGATACCAGCATCTTCATTTTGCTCAACTTCATAAGTTTCCTCAGCGGTACGAGGCAGCATTTGTACTAATATCCCGCCAGCCTGCAAGCCATCAGAGGCCAAATTAATCAGCGTTGGAATCTGCGCCGACTGCTTTTGGTAATGAGCCAAGCAATCCGCCAGATTGTCGTGACTACGCTCAACGATGCCTTGATACGGCTCGCCGCCTTCAGGCTGAATATTGATAAACAATACACCTTGTCCGGGTGCGCCCAGCTCTGCAAATGCTTCTTTGGCATGCGTCATATTGTCCCACGCTTGCACTTGCTCTTCGGTCTCACCTTTCCAGCTAGCAAGCGCGCGAATAACGCCGTCTTGGTCGCATTCTGCCATCGCCCAATTGAGCAAACTATCGCTGTCTGATGACTGAAGTTGGATGGACAGATGGCCATTGATTTTAACAGTACCGATAAGCAAACTTGCCGCCGTCAGCATCTCGCCCAATAAGCGCTTGATGGCTTCGGGGTAGGGCTTTTGAGCGATTGTGCTGGCATAGCTGCGTGATAGGCGTACCACGTCACCGCGTACAGGTGAGTCTTTTATAAAGAAGCGTTGGCGTACATCGTTGCTGTTATGGTTGTCAGCGGTTTGGTTGTCCATATTGGGGACTTGAGTATCTTGAGTCATAGGTCATTTGTAGTATTAAGAAGTTGTTAGGTTTATGGGGATTCATCGTGATTTATCAATTGCCACTTGCAGATTGATGCGCGGTTAAACTGTATTTGTTAAAGAGAAATAACGCTATGAATTCATTAAATAATGATAAGTATCGTTGATCTTAACGCCTATTTTATTGCGTAGTGACTAAGCAAATAATCAGTAAAAAATAAAATGTCATTCTCATTAAAAAAAATTTCCCTACGCTTGTTAATTTGTTGTACAGTAACATTAAGTTGCATTATGATAAACACCAGCAACAACCACAGGGATGCGTGGCAATAAGGTCGATGATTATGACCTGTGTCGTCAAAGCACTCATTCAATCTTGTGTAATGTGATAAAAGGATGTATTTCATGAGTTATTTATTCTCCAAACCGTTGACGTTGGCTGCTTTTATGGCGCTTGGCTTAGCTGGTTGTAATAACAGCAACCAAACTGCTACTGAGACTGCACCAGCAGAAGGCGAAACCGCATCAGCGACGACAGAACCTGCCGCGAACACCAACGGCACGCTCCAAAAAATCAAAGACTCTGGCACCATCGTTGTCGGTCACCGTGACTCTTCTATTCCTTTTTCTTATATTGCTGATGATCCAAATCAGCCTATCGGCTATGCACACGATTTAGAGATGAAAGTGGTCGAGGCAGTTAAAGAAAAGCTTAATATGCCAGACCTCAAAATCCGTTATAACTTGGTAACCTCGCAAACTCGTATTCCTTTGGTACAAAACGGCACGGTCGATTTTGAGTGTGGCTCAACCACCAACAACGAAGAGCGTCAAAAACAAGTCGCGTTCTCTAATGGTTTCTTTGAAATCGGTACGCGTCTATTAACCAAGAACGATTCAGGCATCAAAGATTTTGCTGATCTAAAAGGCAAGACTTTGGTCACAACGGCAGGTACAACGTCAGAGCGTTACATCCGCCAGTACAATGACGACAACAAGATGGATATGAATATCATCTCAGCAAAAGACCATGGCGAAGCCTTCTTGATGCTAGAAAATGGCCGTGCTGATGCCTTTATGATGGATGATGTCTTGCTGGCTGGCGAAAAAGCCAAAGCAAAAAATCCAGATGAGTGGGTTATTGTAGGCGAGCCGCAGTCATTTGAGATTTATGGTTGTATGATGCGTAAAGACGACCCTGAGTTCAAAGCGGTGGTCGATGAAGCACTTACCAATGTCTTTAGCTCAGGCGAGATTAATAGCATTTATGACAAGTGGTTCACGAACCCAATTCCACCAAAAAATGTCAATCTAAACTTTGAGATGTCTGACAACTTAAAAGCATTGATTGCCAATCCGCATGACAGTGCTCAGCCAAAAGCAGCGGCAGCACAATAAGCCCTTTGTCTTTCAATATAGCGTCGCTTACGCGCCAGACTGACACTATAGTCAGTCTGGCGCGTCGGCTTTTCAATCGTTGCTCGGAGAGACAATCATGAATTATAGCTGGAACTGGGGTGTGCTCTTTGAGCAAACTGGTATCGGTAACGAGCTTTATATCCATTGGATGATTACCGGTCTTGGCTGGCTGTTATTGATTGGTAGTATTGCTTGGGTTATCGCCATGGTCGTGGGTACGATCTTTGGCATTATGCGCACTTTACCCAATAAGACCGCACGTGCCATCGGTACGGCTTATGTGACGTTTTTTCGCAATATTCCACTGCTTGTTCAGCTGTTTTTTTGGTTTTATATTGCGCCAGGCTGGCTCACCCCTGCGATTCAAGATTGGTGGTATAAGGATTTATCACCCAATACGTCAGCCATGCTTTCAGCCAGTATTGGTCTTGGTTTATTTACCGCCGCTCGTATCGTTGAGCAGGTACGTACTGGTATTGAATCGTTGCCCGCTGGACAGGTCAATGCCGCTTACGCACTTGGCTTTAGTATTCCGCAGGTCTATAAAGAAGTATTGCTGCCACAAGCCTTTCGCATCATCTTGCCACCACTCAGCTCTGAACTAACCAACTGCTTTAAAAACGCATCTGTCGCATCGCTGGTCGGAGTAATGGAGCTGATTAGCCAAACCAAGACTATCAGTGAATATACCCAAAATAGCATTGAGATTTATACGTACGCGACGATTATTTATCTTGTGTTCAATCTGTCTTTGATTGCAATTATGGGTTTGATTGAGCGTAAGCTGCGCGTGCCTGGACTGATTGCAGGAGGTCAGAAATGAACATGATGACCGAGTTGGCAACAGCCTATCCGGGTTTGATGGGCGGTATGCTCACCACCTTAAAAGTGCTGGTTCTGGCAATTATTGGCGGTATCAGTTTAGGGACAGTGTTGGCATTAATGCGCTTATCTGGTATTAAAGCGCTCGAAGTCCCTGCCAAGCTGTATGTGAATTATTTTCGTTCAGTACCACTGCTATTAGTACTGTTGTGGTTTTACTTTGCCGTACCGATGATTTATTTTTGGATAGCGGGTAAGTATCTACAACTCGATGCCGCATTTGCGTCTTGTGTGGTTGCCTTTATGATGTTTGAGGCCGCTTACTTCTCAGAAGTGGTGCGGGCAGGTATCCAGTCTATTGGTAGTGGACAGGTCAATGCAGCTAAAGCCTTGGGGATGACTTATGGGCAGACCATGCGTCTGGTGATTTTGCCACAAGCCTTTCGCAAGATGCTGCCATTGCTGTTGCAGCAGTGTATTATTTTATTCCAAGACACAACGCTGGTATTTGCCATTGGTTTGACAGATTTTTTCCGCGCAGCCTACGTTCGCGGTGAGCTGATGGGTTTGCTTACGCCTTATATCTTGGGTGCTGGTGCCGTTTATTTTGTCATCAGCTTGAGTGCTTCTATTGGCGTACAACAGCTGCAAAAGCGTTTAAGATTTTAGTAATCTCTTCGATGCTTTTGCGCGTTAAGACTTTTATTTTATAACTATTAGTAGTAAAAACTATCGAAAATAATGTGGTTAGGAGCCAGTGATGAGCAATGCTGATACGTATATAAATGCTTTTGGTGGACTGGTCACCAATAATGGTCATGCGAGTGACGAGATAGTCATTCAGATGAGTGAGGTCAGCAAATGGTATGGTGACTTCCAAGTGCTAAAAGACTGTACTGCCCACGTCCATAGAGGCGATGTGGTTGTCGTTTGTGGCCCATCGGGTAGTGGTAAGTCAACTTTGATTAAGACTGCTAACGGGCTTGAACCTTTTCAAAAAGGTAAGATCACGGTTAATGACATCTCTGTTGGTGACCCAAAAACCAATTTGCCAAAATTGCGTAGCCGTGTCGGAATGGTGTTCCAGCACTTTGAGCTGTTTCCGCATTTGACCATTATTGACAATTTGACAGTCGCGCAAATCAAGGTGTTGGGACGCAAAGAGGATGAGGCCAAGAAAAAGGCCATGGCATATCTAGACCGCGTTGGCCTGACAGTACAAGCGGCGAAATACCCTGCCGAGTTGTCTGGTGGTCAGCAGCAGCGGGTAGCGATTGCTCGCGCACTTGCGATGGATCCTGTAGCAATGCTGTTTGATGAGCCAACCTCTGCGCTTGATCCTGAGATGATTCAAGAGGTGCTTGATGTGATGGTGGAGCTCACTCGTGATGGCATGACCATGATGTGTGTGACTCACGAGATGGGCTTTGCCAGTCAGGTAGCCAATCGGATCATTTTTATGGATGAAGGTAATATCGTCGAAAACTGTAGTAAAGATGAGTTCTTTGAAGGCGCAAAAAGTGATCGCGCGCAATTGTTCTTATCGAAGATTTTGAATCATTAAAAAATAGTTTTAATATTTCAATTAAAGAGTGCTTGATGTAGTTTAAAAAGAATATAGTGCTGTTGGGATGAATTTTACGTAGCCTTTGCATCGACAGCAAGCAAGGAAAATTTATACCAGCAGCACTGGCTATTGAGTTATTGCTCTTGTTTTGTCCGACTGTATTTACAAAATAACTGATAAAAAGCGTCTATTTATAGGCGTTTTTTTGTGGATATAAATGTCTGCATTTGGATGTGCTGGAATGTTAAGGTGAGTGACTATCTGTTTACTGATACAATAGCCCTCAATATTTTTATAATTAAAATAATTCATAAATGATAGTGGAGCTTATATGAGCGTAGAAAATTTGGCCGCAACCCAAAATAATGCTAACGGTATCGTAATCATTGGTGCAGGCTTGGCAGGTTGGCACGTCATTGATGCCATTCGTGCAAAAGACAAAGACGTTCCCATCACGTTGATTACGACTGACAGTGGCGATCGCTACCATAAGCCAATGTTGACCATGGCAATCAGTCAAAACAAACGCGCTTCTGACTTGGTGCGAGCGACGGGTGTTGATGCGGCAGCGGCGGCACAAGTGACGCTACTTGCCAACACCCATGTTGTAGACATTGATCCTGCGGCGCAAACCGTACAACTTGCTGCGACTGAACAGGTAGACACGCCCGCTGTTTTCACCTATGACAAGCTGGTATTGGCAGTGGGAGCGCATCCTATTTTTCCAAAAAGTCTACCAGAGGATTTGGTCTGGCATGTCAACCACATTGAGCGCTTCGGGCAGCTCCAAGAAAAGCTAGCCACAGGCAGTCAGCACGTCGCCATCGTCGGGGCTGGTATGGTTGGCACTGAGATTGCCGAAGACTTGCTCAAAGCAGGGCATCAAGTGACATTGATTGATCTAAATGATGCGCCACTCTCGCAAATGCTGCCGCCAAAAGCAACGGCTCGTATCGCTCAGGCCGTAAAGTCACAAGGCATTAACTTCTTGGGCGGGTATCAGGTATCTAGCGTCAGTCGTATTAATAATAGCGGTAGTGACAATGACAATGACGATGAAATCAAAGGCAAGCTGCAAGTCCGCTATGAGCCAGTACCATCGACAACAGAAAATGCAGATGCTAAACAACCTGCAACCTTGATCGTCGATCATGTCATTGCCAGTACGGGTCTGACCGTTGATGACACCTTACCAACCGCCGCGGGTATTGATTATAACCGTCGCACTGGTATCGTGGTGGATGCACCAACGCTGCGTACCACGGCGGATAACATTTATGCTATTGGCGACTGTATGTCGATCAATGGGGTTGCCTGTCGTTATGTAGCACCATTACGCGCGCAGGCTGCGACCATCGCGGATGATATCTTAGGTCTAGAGCACGGTGGTTATGATCACAAGCCACCGATGATTCGCCTAAAAAACAAAGCCATCTCTGTGATGGCAACGGGCACACCGCAGGCTCAGGGTAATTGGCAAGTCACGAGTGAAAACGATGATGAACTTATCATGGAACTGCTTGATGACAATAATGACATCAGCGCTACAGTGACCATCAAAATGCCCCCAACGCCGAAAGCGCCTTAACACTCAAAGCTTGATTAGACAAACTCTAAACTCGCTGATTTACAGCTAGTTTTAACGGCTAAGCCAGCCATACTCGACATAGTATGGCTGGCTTCTTTTTGTCAAATATTTGCCATGTTGTTGTGTTATCTTTGACTGAACCACTATTTTTGACTCTAATTAAATGATACGTACTGTATTGATATGATTGACAGGCTTTCATCGATGGCGGTATAGTAGCTAACGCTATGTAAGACTTGTTCAAGGAAGAGTGATTTGTCTACAGGCCATCCATAAGCACCATAAAAAGTAAAACGAAAGGACTCGTTATGACTCATACCCCCGATCTCGATACCATTCTTAAAAACATTCCAAGTGTCAATATGGGCGCGCGCTCGGCAAATGCGCCTCTCACCCAAAGCTATGACAAAGGCCCTGATGTACCGCTGATTGAAGCGACCATCGGTGATTTTTTTGATGCCATCGTATCCAAATATCCTGAACGTGAAGCATTGGTCGTGTGCCATCAAAACATTCGTTGGACATATCATGAGTTGCAACAACAGGTCAATCAGTTGGCAAGTAGTATGATTGAGATGGGGCTTGAGATTGGAGATCGTATCGGTATTTGGTCGCATAATAATGCTGAGTGGCTATTGATGCAGCTAGCAACTGCAAAAGTTGGCGTGATTCTCGTCAATATCAATCCTGCTTATCGGACGTTTGAGTTGCAATACGCCTTGAATAAATTGGGCTGCTCGGCGCTTGTGCTTATGCGCCACTTTAAGAGCAGCGATTATGCCAGTCTTATTCGCGAGTTGTGTCCTGAGATATATCATAAAAATTATACGCAGCTTGATTTGGTCGAGATTCCAACGATTGAGCGCATTATTTGGATTGATGAGCCAGACAGCGATGAAGACTTTGGCTTTATGCAAAAGTTTTCCGCATGGATGGGTGAGGGCGATGCCAATGATCCGCGCGTGGCAGAGCGTCAAGCCCAGCTTAAAAACACGGATGCCATCAATGTGCAGTTTACCAGTGGCACGACTGGCACACCAAAAGGCGCGACTTTAAGCCATCGCAATATCCTAAATAACGGTTACTTTATCGGTGAGGCCATGAACCTCAGTGAGGAAGACAGGCTGTGTATTCCTGTGCCGCTGTATCATTGTTTTGGCATGGTACTTGGCAACCTAGCCATCTTAACGCACGGTGGTTGTATCGTTTATCCAAATGATGGGTTTGAGCCATTATCCGTTTTGCAAGCAGTTGAAAAGGAAAAATGTACCGGTTTGCATGGCGTGCCAACGATGTTTATCGCGGAGCTGGATCATCCTGAATTTGAGAGTTTTGATTTGTCGACTTTGCGTACGGGCATTATGGCAGGTTCCAGCTGTCCGATTGAAGTCATGCGCCGCGTCATTGATAAGATGCATATGCAGGAAGTCACCATCGCTTATGGCATGACCGAGACCAGTCCGGTTTCCTGCCAAACCAACGAACATACGCCACTTGAGAAGCAAGTATCGACCGTAGGGCTTGTTCAACCTGCGCTTGAAGTTAAAGTGATCGATACAGAGACAGGTGAGATTGTACCGCTAGGCGAGACGGGTGAGCTATTGACCCGTGGCTATTCTGTGATGAAAGGCTACTGGGGCAGCCGTTTTAAAACGCGCGAGGCAATTCAAGATGGCTGGATGCATACGGGTGATTTGGCAACGATGGACGAGGACGGTTATGTCAAAATCGTTGGTCGTAGTAAAGACATGGTCATTCGTGGCGGCGAAAACATCTATCCCGTAGAAATCGAAAACTATCTATACCGTCATCCCAAGATTCGAGACGTACAAATCGTTGGCGTGCCAGATGAGCGTTATGGCGAAGTACTGGCTGCGTGGATCATTCCAAAAGAACCCGGCTGCTTGACCGAAGAAGAGGTGCGTCAGTTCTGTCATGAGCATATCGCCCATTATAAAGTGCCAACCTACTATCGCTTCGTGACCGAGTACCCGATGACCATTACTGGCAAAATTCAGAAGTATAAAATTATTGAACAGATGAAAGAAGAGTTGGGTTTATAGAAAGCAGTTATCGGGTCTATTGCTGCAAAGCTTTGGTATGAATAAAAACTAACACGATGAGTAAAGACTAAAATTAAAAAATACTCGCATTTATGTATTAAAAAAGGGATGTCATGAGCGCTATCATAACCAGTAAACTGAGTCCAAACGCAAGCGACTTTCAGCAAAACCGCGCCGCTATGCAAGCGGTGGTCGATGACTTGTATGTACATCTACGCAAAGTCGCTCAGGGTGGGTCAGAGAGGGCACGAGCCAAGCATTTAGCACGGGGCAAACTGCTACCTCGCGAGCGTGTGGAGCAGTTGCTAGACGTCGGTACGCCATTCTTAGAAGTGGCGCCCATGGCAGCGCACGGTATGTATGGTGAAGACATTCCAGCGGCTGGCGTGATTGCGGGTATCGGACGCATCAATGGCACTGAGTGCATGATTGTCTGTAATGATGCCACCGTAAAAGGCGGTACTTACTTTCCGATGACGGTCAAAAAACATTTGCGCGCACAAGAGATTGCGCAAGAAAACCATCTGCCATGTGTTTATTTGGTCGATTCTGGTGGTGCCAATTTACCCAATCAAGATGAGGTGTTCCCAGATAAAGAGCATTTCGGTCGTATCTTCTTTAATCAAGCCAATCTCAGTGCCGCAGGTATTCCGCAGATTGCAGTAGTAATGGGCAGCTGTACGGCGGGCGGCGCTTATGTACCAGCGATGAGCGATGAATCCATTATTGTCAAAGACCAAGGCACTATCTTTTTGGGTGGGCCGCCATTGGTAAAAGCAGCAACGGGTGAAGAAGTCACCGCAGAAGATTTGGGTGGCGGCGATGTACATACTCGTCTGTCAGGCGTGGTTGATCATTTGGCACAAAACGACACCCATGCGTTATCAATCGCACGCAATATCGTCAGCCACCTAAACCGTCCAGCCAAACACATCCCCAATCAAATCAAGCCACGTCCGCCGCGTTATGATGCCAAAGAGCTGTACGGCGTGATTCCAACCGACAAACGCAAGCCATTTGATATCAGAGAAATCATCGCTCGTGTTGTCGATGACAGTGCCTTTGACGAGTTTAAAGCGCGTTTTGGAACGACGTTGGTTTGCGGCTTTGCCCATATTGAAGGTATGCCAGTCGGCATTATCGCCAACAACGGCATCTTATTTAGTGAGTCGGCACAAAAGGGCACTCACTTCATTGAGCTGTGTTGTAAACGCAAAATCCCTTTAATCTTTTTGCAAAATATCACCGGTTTTATGGTCGGTCGCAAATATGAAAACGAAGGCATTGCGCGTCATGGTGCCAAGATGGTGATGGCCGTGGCCAATGCTAAAGTGCCAAAATTTACCGTCATCGTCGGTGGTTCATTTGGCGCGGGCAACTACGGTATGTGCGGCCGCGCTTATAGCCCGCGCTTTTTATGGATGTGGCCAAATGCTCGCATCTCAGTCATGGGCGGTGAGCAGGCAGCATCCGTATTGGCCACAGTCAAACGGGACAACTTTGACCGTAAAGGCGAGGCGTGGAGTGAGGAAGATGAAGCGGCCTTTAAAGCGCCTATCCGTGAGATGTATGAAGAGCAAGGTCATCCTTATTATGCCACTGCGCGTCTGTGGGATGATGGCGTGATTGATCCTGCTGACACCCGCAATGTCCTTGCACTGGGGTTGAGCGCCGCTTACAACGCACCGATTGAAGAGACGACGTACGGTGTGTTTAGAATGTAGTTGTTTATATAACTGTTTGTCTGAAAAACGCTATTGGCTATGTCCGTCATCAAGAAGTCAAAATTTATGTTTATATTGGCGTATGTTAAACAAACGGGGCTGAGAAAATAGAATCTCCCAGCTATACAATTCTTATTAGAACATAACAATATGAAAGAAAGAGAGAGTCATGCAAAAAGAGACGAATAACTATAAAAGCCTATTGGTTAATATCGAACAATATGTGGCGACTGTGACGCTAAATCGTCCTGAGATACGTAATGCCTTTAATGATGAGATGATTGCAGAACTGACAGACGTTTTTGATAGTTTGGGCGCGAACGGTGAGGTACGGGTCATTGTTTTAGCGGCGGCTGGAAAGACGTTCTGTGCGGGCGCTGACCTTAACTGGATGCGTGAGATGGCAGATTATAGTTACGAAGAGAATCTCGCCGATGCTGAAAAATTGGCGCAAATGCTCAAAACCATTTATGAATGCCCCAAGCCAACGGTTGCGGCTATTCAGGGCGATGTCTATGCAGGCGGTATGGGGTTGGTGGCCGTTTGCGATGTGGCCATTGCGGTTAATATCGCAAATTTTTGTCTCAGTGAAGTGCGTTTGGGATTGGCACCTTCGACGATCAGCCCTTATGTCATAAAAGCGTTGGGTGCTCGCGCCTCACAGCGTTATTTCTTAAGTGCCGAGGTTTTCGATAGCAAAAAGGCACGTCAATTAGGCTTTATTCATGAGCGCGTCAGCGAAGAGTCGCTTGAGGATGTGGTAGCGACGTTTTGCGCCAAAATGGTCAAAAACAGTCCTGATGCGGTCAAGACTTGCAAGCATTTATTACATGAAGTCGCAGGTGCGCCCATCACTGACGAATTGATTGCCGATACTGTCAGAAGCATTGCTGATATCCGTTCGTCAGAGCAAGGCCGCGAGGGCGTACAAGCATTTTTGCAAAAACGTAAGCCCAACTGGCTGACGAAAGACAACGCATAAAAAAGCGTTTGGTAAATTAAGAAGGTATGAGCAATAAATGCTGTCTTGTATAAAACAGGTACATGCACTCATCAGGATTTACTTTTATTGTTGATAATCAATAAAAACGACAAGAAACAGGGATAGTTATGTTTACTAAAATTCTAATCGCCAACCGTGGTGAGATTGCTTGCCGAGTAGCGGCGACTGCCAAGCGCTTGGGTATCCGTACCGTCGCTGTTTATTCTGATGCCGACCGTGAGGCAAAGCATGTGGCTGTTTGCGATGAAGCGATTTATTTGGGCGGTTCAGCACCCAAAGACAGCTATCTAAAAGGCGATGCTATCATTGCAATTGCCAAAAAAACAGGTGCACAAGCAATCCACCCAGGTTATGGATTTTTAAGTGAAAATGCGGACTTTGCGCAAGCTTGTCAAGATGCCGATTTGGTCTTTATCGGTCCCTCAGCTGAGGCTATCCGTGCGATGGGTGGCAAGTCTGAGTCCAAACGCTTAATGGAAACTGCTGGTGTGCCATTGATACCGGGTTATCATGGTGACAATCAGGATGCAGAATTTTTGCAGCAGCAAGCAGATAGTATTGGCTATCCTGTCCTCATCAAAGCGAGTGCTGGCGGTGGCGGTAAAGGTATGCGTATCGTCGAGCAAAGCCGTGACTTTGCTGATCTTCTAGATTCCTGTCACCGTGAAGCGATTACCAGTTTTGGCAATGATCAAGTACTGGTTGAAAAATATGCGCTAAAACCACGCCATATCGAGATCCAAGTGTTTGGTGATACGCATGGTAATTATGTGCATCTGTTTGAGCGGGATTGCTCAGTGCAGCGTCGCCATCAAAAAGTATTAGAAGAAGCGCCCGCACCCGGCGTAGATGCCGCCATGCGTGAAGCGATGGGCACAGCGGCGATTGAAGCCGCGCGGGCGGTAAATTACGTTGGCGCAGGTACGGTTGAGTTTATCGTTGAGCAGCGCGAAGGCTCGATGAATTTTTATTTTATGGAGATGAATACGCGGCTACAAGTTGAGCACCCTGTGAGTGAAGCCATTACAGGCGTTGACTTGGTCGAGTGGCAATTATTGGTAGCAGCAGGACAGCCGTTACCCAAAACGCAAGACGAACTGGCGATTAACGGTCATGCGATTGAGGCGCGTATCTGTGCTGAAAACCCTGACAACAATTTCTTGCCAGCGACAGGTACATTATTCACTTATCAAAAACCTGAACACAGTACCTTTGAGATTGATGATGTGCGTATCGATGATGGCGTGCGCGAGGGCGATGTCATTAGTCCGTTCTACGACTCTATGATTGCCAAACTGATCGTCCATGCGCCCACGCGCGAGCAAGCGTTGGCGAGACTCGATCGGGCGCTTGCACAAACGCGTATTGTAGGTTTACCAAACAACGTGGCGTTTTTGCGCTATATTCTCAATACGGATTCGTTTAGCAACGCCAACCTAGATACCGCATTGATTGAGCGCGAGCGTGAGGTGCTTTTTAATCAGCATCCGCTTACCCTATCGACATTGGCGGTGACAGCGATTGTTCAGCAGCTTGCCAGTGAAGCGGCAGCGCAAAGCGTGGATTCTGATCCGTTTAGTAAAGCAACAGGCTTTCGAGCCTATAGTGATTACACAAGATCGTTCCACTTGGTTTATGATGAGCAGTCTTACCGCGCTCGTATCAGTGATTGGCACAATGCTAAAGACATTAATGGCAAAAAGGGCGCGAACACTCTCAGTCACTTTGATCTCATTATTGAGAAAGGCATCGACAACAAAGACGAGCCAGCAGAGACAGTTTATGAAGGGCAAATCAGCTATGTCAGCACTGATGCTCACAACCATACTCTATGGTTAGAGAACGCCCGTATCAGTGCCCAAAGCTGGGTACATAATGAGACAGTCTATGTCTTTACCGATATGGGACGTGATGAAATCACCTTGATTGATATCATGGCGCATGTGGGCGAAGACACAGCGGCTGTCGGCAGCTTAAAGTCACCGATGCCGGGACAGGTAGTGGCCTTTAAAGTTGCTGTTGGCGACACGGTCAAAAAAGGCGAACCACTTGCCGTCATCGAAGCCATGAAAATCGAGCATACCATTACTGCGCCGACTGATGGTGTGGTAGCAGAGCTATTATTTTCAGCAGGCGATGTGGTTGCAGATGGTGATGAGTTACTGCGTATTGATAGTGAAGAAAGTGAGTAATAAGGACAATAAAAATGAGTATTTCATACCCAGATCACGTTTCAATCGTTGATGTCAGTCCACGTGATGGCTTACAAAATGAGTCCATGACAGTGCCGACGGCGGTTAAACAAGCACTGATCGATGATTTGATCGCGGCAGGTGTTAAAAAGCTTGAAGCGACCAGTTTTGTGTCGCCAAAATGGGTGCCGCAAATGGGTGACAACAGCGCGCTGCTCGAAGCACTAGCTCCCACACGTCGTGCAGAAGTTTGTTATTCGGTACTGGTGCCAAATATGCGCGGCTTTGACAATGCGATTGCGTACCGCCCAGATGAAATCGTCATTTTTGGCTCAGCCAGCGAATCATTTAGTCAAAAAAATATCAACTGTAGTATCGATGAAAGTATTGAACGTTTTGCACCTGTTGCAGCGGCGGCTAAAGCACAAGGCATTAAGGTACGCGGCGTTATTTCTTGTACGGTTGGTTGTCCTTATGAAGGCGAGATTGATCCCAGCCAAGTGGCCTATGTGACCAAACGTTTGGTAGAGATTGGCTCAGAACAAATTGGCATCGCTGATACCATCGGTGTCGGTACGCCACTCAAAGTACAGCGGGCGCTACAAGCAGCACTTGAGTATGCCGATATTACGATGCTGTCAGGCCATTTTCATGATACCTACGGTCAAGCCTTGAGTAATACTTTGGCCGCTTTACAAATGGGTGTTAGGGAGTTTGACACGTCCGTCGCTGGACTGGGCGGCTGTCCGTATGCCAAAGGCGCCACGGGTAATGTCGCCACTGAAGACGTGGTCTACATGCTGCATGGCATGGGTATCACCACGGGCATTGATTTAGACAAATTGGTCGTTGCAGGCGAGCGCATCAGTGCGTTCTTGGGACGTGCAAATGGTTCCAACGTGGCTCGCGCCTTAATTAATAAGCGGCAGTCTTAACTAACAGATTGATTACTATAAAGGCCTTATGGCATGGATTCTTTGTAACTGGGATGAATTCTTCTCGCTTGCTGTACCGCTGTCGACAGAGGCTTCGAAAAATTCATCCCAGCTCCATTTGCTATGTTTGCCTTAAAACGTTTTAACTTTATGAATAAATTAAAATACCAAAAAACAAGGAATGGTTATGAGTTTACTTGGATTGAATTTTCAGTTGGGTGAAGACATCGATGCGTTACGCGATGTCGTCCAGCAGTTTGCCGCTAATGAGATCGCCCCGCGTGCCAACGAGATTGATAGCAGTGATGAATTCCCTATGGATTTGTGGCAAAAGATGGGAGAAATTGGTCTACACGGCATCACCGTTCCTGAAGAGTACGGCGGCTCGAACATGGGCTACGTCGCACACATGGTGGCGATGGAAGAAATCAGTCGCGCCTCTGCCTCCGTTGCACTCAGCTATGGTGCACATTCTAATTTATGTATCAATCAAATCAAACGTAATGGCTCTGAAGCGCAAAAACAAAAGTATCTGCCAAAACTTATCAGCGGTGAATTCATTGGGGCGCTGGCAATGAGTGAGACGGGCGCTGGCTCAGATGTTGTTAGTATGAAGTTAAGAGCAGAAGAAAAAGACGGTCATTACGTGCTAAACGGCAGCAAAATGTGGATTACCAACGGTCCTGATGCCGATGTAATGGTGGTCTATGCTAAAACCAATCCTGAGCTGGGCGCGAAAGGCATGACGGCTTTTATTATTGAAAAAGGCATGGCAGGTTTTGGCACAGCGCAAAAGCTAGACAAGCTTGGCATGCGCGGTAGTCATACGGGTGAGATGACCTTTAACAATGTTGCAGTGCCAAAAGATAATATCCTAGGCGGACTAAACGAGGGCGTTAAAGTACTGATGAGCGGGCTGGATTATGAGCGTGCCGTACTGGCCGCAGGTCCCATCGGCATCATGCAAGCGGTGATGGACAACGTCGTGCCTTATATTCATGATCGTAAACAATTTGGTCAAGCAATTGGCGAGTTTCAGCTGATTCAAGGTAAAGTCGCTGACATGTATACGATATTGCAAGCAGGACGCAGCTTCTTATATACGGTGGGCAAAAACCTCGATATGTTGGATGCGCGCGGTGCCGGTCACAGCAGAGAAGTGCGTAAAGATTGTGCCAGCGTGATCTTATGGTGTGCCGAAAAAGCCACATGGATGGCAGGCGAGGGCATTCAAATATTTGGCGGTAATGGCTATACCAATGAGTATCCACTCGGTCGTTTTTGGCGTGATGCCAAGCTGTACGAGATTGGCGCGGGCACCAGTGAGATTCGCCGTATGCTGATTGGCCGTGAGCTGTTTAATGAGACTAAATAACTATTAAAAGCTGTTTAAAACCTAACTTTTATCGAATAATTTTTGTTTTAAGGTATTGGAGTGTGTTACGTTATGCATAGGATGCGTCGCACACTTCAATGACTTAATATAAAAGATTTTATCATGACTAGTAAATTACATACTAAACACATCTTTAACACCCTTCATAAGTTTATCAAGTACTCAAAAAATATTACTAGGCACAGTTTATTAGCTGTCTCATTTGCATTTCTCACTTGTATAGCAAGTACGATGACGGCACAGGCAGAGTTGATTGATTTGTCTGATTCAGAACCAGTGATTCAACTATCTACTCAAGATGCTAATTGGCTGATAAAGCCAAATTTTAGAATTAATGAGCGTTGTCTAAGACATCTAAATAACAGAACTGAGCTTAACGCTTTATTAAGTTTTATGACTGATGAGCAAGGCAAGATAATCAGTGCAGAAGTTATCAAAAGTAGTGGCGATGCTTGTATTGATGAAATGGCACTCAAGCAAATAAGAAGAGGGCAACTAAAGCCTTTGACTTTTAAAGGAGATAAAGTAAAGATTCGAGTCACTTTACCACTGAAATTTGTGATAAGGGATTGGGAAGATTAGATACCGTTAGTAATTGTAAAAAAGCAGTACGCCTTATACGTACTGCTTTTTTTATTCTCAATGTAAAAGTATTTTTTGAGTATTAAGACTGTTTGGTATGGTCAAAATAACGCGCCAGCCCATTTAACAATAAATCATCGCGCAGACGCACTGGGCGATTGATGTGCTGGGCAATAATAGGTGCGTCACCGCCCGTCATAATCAGTTCAAAGTTTGGATGTCGATGGCTAATTTCATTGATTGCCCCGACAATCGATAATAGTATCCCGCGATGTACGGCATCTTGTGTGGTCAGCCCTTGGCCAATACTATCAAACGTGCCATTAGAAATGGTGATTTGCTTGGTGCCGGAAAACAACGACTCACGTTGCAAATAGATGCTCGGAAAAATATAACCGCCCAAATGCTCAGCATGATCAATCAAATCAATCGTTACTGCCGTACCGCAGCCGATGATACATTGTCGTTTTTTCTTATCGACGGCGCCCAGCATTTGTAGCCAGCGATCACAGCCCAACTGCTTGTCATTATAAGCGCTCTTCATCAGCGGATGCGCGGCATCGACATGAACAAACTCAAATGGCGTATTCAGACGACCCAACGTATCTGAGACTTTAAGATTCAGATCATTACCCAACACAGAAGATATGCCAATAAAGTCGGGGGCGTAACGCTCAAACCGATCGGTTAGACCCATTAATAATTCGGCAGGCGCTTGTAGATGCTGTTTGGCATCATGTGCGACTATCTGTCCGATATCGTCGGTGAGCCAATATTTTAGACGAGTGTTACCAAGATCAAGCCAGAGCATAAAATTCCCTTTATATACAGTGAACCAATTATCAATAAACCAAGTGGATACTTGACTCACGTGAGTGCTCGCCAAATAAGCGGTTTAAGCTTGATGCATAACGTCAATGCGTCCGGTAAAAAGCGCAGAAATCTTACCGTTATCTTGGCGCAATTGCAAACATCCGTGTGTATCGATACCGCAGGCTTGCCCTGTCACCATTTGGCCTGCCTCATTATTATCTTGAGTAACGCGTAAGCGCAGACCAGCCAATGCGTCCATAGAATCAAACTGCTTTAAAAAGCTGTCCAAGTAATACGTATGACCTGTGGGTTTTTCCAGTGCCATATGTTCAAAGCGAGTCATCGCCGCTATTAACGCCTTGCTCATTTGCTGATAGAGCACGCGTAAGCTTGGTAGATTGATAGCCTCTGCCTTTGGCGTTAGCAATTCACAAATATCTTGCAAGCTAATAGCTTGGTAACTCATCCCTTCGGAGGTTTGCACGGTCAGTTTTGGTGCGGCTTTTACATTGAGACCCACACCTATCACGATGCCAACCAATTTACCAGATTGTGTCACTGGCTCTATCAAGATGCCTGCTAGTTTATGAAAGGGCAGCTTTTGTGCGTCTGATTCAGGATTATCTAAAGCGGATTGGCGGTCAAATTGATGATGACTTTGGTCTCCGACTTGATTATTAGACGGCTTTGAAAGCTGATAAAAGCCCAAATCATTGGCCCATTTTACACCAATTGGTATCAGACCTTGCGCCTGTAACTGCTCATTTAACGATTGGATAACCGGCATTTTTGCTAGCTCAACACCAATGATTAACGACAACAATCCGCTAATGGGCATATGCACGGGGTGATATAGCGACAGATAGACATTGCCGCGCGGTGACTGCCATGAGCGTCCGTGTTGACCGCGACCTGAGCTTTGGGTTTCGGCGGTCAATAAGTGCATTTGCGTCTGATCTAAAGTGCCAGCTTGCACCGCGGCAATAAGCTCGCTATTGGTAGAGCCACTACTCACAAGATGACGATGGTTAAGCTCGGGCAAATGGTCAAGCGTAAGCGATTCAGATTCGTATATACAGTCAGGTAGCGGCATAAATTTGGTCGATGTGATGGATTTGAGATTGGTGAAGAATATAGAGTAAACAGCATAAAGGTCGGTTTATAATTTGGCAAATATAATTCATTGAGCATTTGCGTCAGTTACTGCAACAAAAAAATTTAGATAAAGAAAATTTTGAGAAAGCTTACAGGTTAAGGAGGATTAAATGAGCGATGTTATAGGTGAGGTTGGTGACTTCAATCACGTTTGCAGTTAGTGATTGTTGAGTAGAATTGGATTAAGATAAGTTCTTAGATAGTAATACACATAAAATTGTTAAATTGGAATGATTATTGGTATGAAAGCTGCAGAAAAATATCGCCGTGTTTTTGGGTCAATCGAACATCTAAAAGAGTCATTACCATGGACTATGGGTTTGTCCAACATGGTAGAATTTTTGGTATGGGAACCACAGCGTGTGCTTGGTGTTAGTAAAAAACAATATGTACGTCAAATTATCGAATGGGCGAGAGCTCCAGAACTGGAAGATAAAGATTTAAAAGAAATAGAGAGCGTAGTTAGCAAAAAACTTAATCAAAAAATGAGTGAGTCTGAGCAATTAGATACTTATTCAGGGCAAACGGTAGGCATCTGTAATGCTAGAGAAGCAGTACGCCGAGTAAAGTTTTTTTCTGAGGATTATCTGAATAAAGAGTTCGATATTTTCTTAAATCTGTGTAGCGATCACTATTTAGATCAGTTTTATGGGCAATTCATCAGCTTCGATCAAGGTGGCTTGTGGTCAACACACGGTAATAGTGGTATTTTTGAATTCAGTACAGAGCTAAAAGCCATGTTTATGGACAATTTAGCCTACAACCATCAAGCGAACATATTGGTTGCTAATGAACTTAAGCTTAACGGTAAGAAAAATGTTGATCAGATTTTAAAGTATTGTTTAATGTATGAACACCTATTA
This sequence comes from Psychrobacter sp. AOP22-C1-C5, assembly GCF_052378885.1. Lineage (NCBI taxonomy): Bacteria > Pseudomonadati > Pseudomonadota > Gammaproteobacteria > Moraxellales > Moraxellaceae > Psychrobacter > Psychrobacter sp. AOP22-C1-C5. The sequence goes on from NZ_JBQSYC010000003.1 coordinate 450,118, forward strand.
GAAAAAGGCTTTATTAATGAAGGCGCAAAGTTTTTATTATTGTTTATTGGTAATAATATACTAGGAGCAGACAAACAGTGTCTCGTGGCCCAAGAAATCGCAATGTGTCAAAAGAAGCCTAAAAAATATAAAAATTTGCTGAGAGAGGAGTTGCTAGAGGTTGTTATGCAATCAGAAGTTGCAAGTATTACGTGGTCATCACTGATTGAGTTCAATTATCGCTATTTAACAGAAAATGACCTCTGCCAAGTAGAACAGAAACTGCTACGAGGATTTAATCAAAGCCTGCAATCAAAATCGTTTATGCATTTATAATGTTAACCCTAAAAACCCACCACAATTTCAGGTAGAATAGCCGCCTGTTTTTGCTAAGTTCATCGATTATTCATGCGTTTAAAATCTCTAAAACTGGCAGGCTTTAAATCCTTTGCCAATCCAACGACTTTTACCTTTCGTCATGGTATTACCGCCATCGTCGGGCCGAACGGCTGTGGCAAATCCAACGTGATTGATGCCATTCGCTGGGTACTGGGCGAGACTTCCGCCAAGCAACTGCGCGGCGGCGCGATGAGCGATGTCATCTTTGCAGGCACGCAGGACAAAGCCGCCAAAAGCGTTGCTAGCGTCGAGCTGATATTTGAGCACACGCAAGATGAGCAAAACGGCATTCGCCATGAGTTCAATCTTTATCAAGAGTTGTCCGTGCGCCGTCAAGTGAATTTGGAGGGACGCTCAGATTACTTCATCAATGGCACGCGCTGTCGCCGCCGTGACGTGGTCGATGTATTCTTAGGGACAGGGCTTGGCGCGCGCAGTTATGCCGTCATTGAGCAAGGTATGATTGGGCGTATTGTGGACTCGAGTCCCTTGCAGCTGCGTGAGTTTATCGAAGAGGCAGCTGGGGTGTCGCGCTATCAAGCACGCCGTGAAGAGACCCAAAAAAAGCTAGAGAGAACCCAAGAAAATTTAGCCCGTTTGCATGACATGCAAAGTGAGTTGGTGCGTCAACAAAAAACCTTATCGAAGCAAGCCGCCAGTGCCCAGCGTTATGAAGAGCTGGCTTTAACGCTTGCAGACATCAAGCAACAGCTTGCCATTCAACAACTGTATCAGGCCAAACACAATCAGCAGCAGCAGAAAATCGCTCATGAGCACAGCACAGCTGAGGTTGCAGCTTTGCAAGCTGAATATGAAGCGTTAAAGACTAAGCAAGACAAGCTTGCCGCCCACATCAACCAAGAACAATGGTTAAAAGACGATGCCCAAAGCGCCCATTATCAGCAGCAGCTGAACCACCAACAATCCATACATCAACTGAGCGATGCAACCTCTCAGTTGACAGCGATTGAGCAGCAGCTGGCAAGCGTAGATCAGCAGCGCGAGCAAGCCGTGGATGAGATTGATAAGCTAAAAGCTGAGCAAGCTGACCAGCAAAATATACTAGAAGCCTTGCGTCCACGACTCACTGAATTAACAAATAAGCGCGAAGCTTACCGGCGCAACGAGCAACCATTACAGCGCGCATGGCACGACGCACAAAATCAATTATCACGCTTACAAGACAACGCGCGTACGCTTGAACAGCAGCAAGCCATCAATACCCAGTCGCAAAAACGCCATCAACAAAGTTATGATAAATGGCAACGTCGTCAGCAGAATTGGCAGAATCTGTGGCAGCAATTAGCCCAGTCCGTATCGATGCATGATAAGGCCAACGAGCAGACGGACGTAAAAAATTTCCAGCAGACGTTAGAGTTGCAAATCAATGAGTTGAATAAACAATTGCAGCAGATTGAGCGCCAGCAAGACAGCGTCGATGAGCGCTTGTCTGAGTTGCAACCGCAAGCGCACCATTTACAGCAAACTTTGAAGGTACAGCAGCGCGAGTTGAGTGAGCATGAAAAACGTCATGCGTTATTGGCAGGTGAGTACGATACCTTGCATCAGATACTGCATCCCAAGCCTACGCCAAAATCGCAACAGCAAACCAATCATGCAGAAGCGAGCTTAGAAAATAACCTCACCAATAACTATAATGAGCTTGCCATCACGACTTTGCGCGAGCAAATTGAGCTGAGTCCAAAAGGACAAGAGCAAGCCGCGCTACTTGATAGCGTACTCTCGCTTTGGCTGGACAGTCATCTGTTGGTTACCAATCAAATTAATCAATTAAGCGTTGATAACACTAATGAAAACTCGCAAAAGGTGTCGAGCTTGTGGCAAACACTTGAACCCAATGTAGCGGATTTATTGACGTACCAAACGCAGCAGAACCTGCGCTCTAATACACCCAATAAGTTATCTATAAAGAGTGGTCATAGCTTGTGGCTATCGGCTAAGCAAAGTGAGACAAAAGGAAGCGCGTTTATTGCCACTTTGCCAGAGACAGTGATCGATAAAGTATGGCCTTTGTCTGAGCTGATAGTGAAGCCCACTTTGGCGCTTTGGCAGCAGTGTTATGTATACGCAGCAGAATCTGACTCAGATGATAAAACAACGCTTAAAAATGTCTTAAAAGCCTTACCCTCATCAGCCATTTTGCTCACCACTGACGGTTGGCTCATCAGTCGCCAAGGAACGATCAATCTCAGCAAATTTGCTGGCACGCAAAACGATCAAAGCAGCCAGTTCTTGACGCAGCGCTTGCAGCAGCGTATTCGTTTGCAAGCGTTAGAAGACATGCTTAATGAAATCGAAACCAGCATACAAGACCAGACAAAATCTATCGCCAAAAGCCAACGTGACTATGATGCCTTAACGGTGAATGTAGAAGAAACGCGCGCTCAAATTGAGCAATTGACTCGTGATAAACATCAGTGTCAGCAAAAGCTTACCACCAAGCAAGCCAATGCTGAGCGCCTGAGCGCCGATAGCCTGCGTCTTAATAGTGACAAAGTAGCGCTCGAGCAAGAGCAGCACGAGTTGGCGCAAGAGCAGCAAATGCTGAGTCAAGAGCAGCAGCATATTGACAGCGAGATCGCAGCGCTGACACCCAAAATAGCCGAGGCGCGGACGACCAGTCAGCAGTTGCAAGCTGAGCGCAGTGAGATAAATCGCGCGCGCCAATCAGACGAAGATGCTTGGCAAGCATTGCAGCTTCGCATTCAGCAAAGCGAGATGCGGCTTGAACACAGTGTCAACAGTCTCGCACGAGCAACCGAGCAGCATGAGCAGTCGCTACAAAGTGAGCAACGTCTAAAAGTCAGTTATGAGCAACAGCAGAATAAACTGCCAGCGTTGCAAGAGGCATTGCAAAAAGCACAGAGCGCGCGTGATGAACAGCAAGCTTTGTTAATAGAACGCGAGTCTGTATTGAGCGCGCTTAAGCAAAATTATGCTCAGCAGCAAACGCTGCTGGAGACGCAACAAGAGACGCTACAAAGCCAGCAACGCGCGCTTGCGCAGCACGCCACCGATCTGGCGCTGAGCGCAGCACGTTTGGACGATGCTAGTCGTCACACACAAGAGGCTATAGCAGCATATTCTAGTGTGAGTAATAAGCATAAAGCGCCATCCGATTTACCCAAGCAAACGCTGAGTGTCTCTAATCTGTTGGCAGATTTTATTGTGCATGATCGCCGTGTGCGGCCAGATAAAATTGCTGAGCTTGAAAAAGAACATGCCACGCTTGAGCAGCAGTTGAGTAAGATTGGCGCGGTCAATCTCGCGGCTGTGGCAGAATTGGCAGAGGTCAATGAGCGTCTAGAGCCACTTGAGCAGCAGACGACAGACATTGCTGCGAGTATGGAAACTTTGACTCAAGCGATTGCGTCAATTGATGAGACGACCAAAACCTTGTTTATGCAAACGTTAGAGGCGGTCAATCAAGAACTGTCCAATTTGTTTGCCAAAGTCTTCGGCGGCGGGCAAGCCAGTCTAACTTTAAACACAGATGATATGCCAGCCAATATCCCCGCAGATAAACACAAGTCAGAGCAATGGCGGGCAGGACTTACATTGATGGCGCAGCCAAAAGGCAAGCGTAATAGCCGTCTTGCTGTGCTTTCAGGCGGCGAAAAAACCCTCACGGCCTTGAGCTTAATTTTTGCCATATTTAAGCAGCATCCCGCACCGTTTTGTGTGCTTGACGAAGTCGATGCACCGCTTGATGATGCCAATGTCGCTCGTTTTACCAGTTTAATTTACGAGTTGGCGGACGATTTGCAGTTCATTTTTATCAGTCATAACAAGCTGACCATGCAGATTGCGGATGAGTTAAAAGGCGTTACCATGCCAAGCGCTGGTATTTCTACTTTGGTCAGCGTCTCGCTCGATGAGGCCGCGCGTTACGTTTCTGATTAATGCTATTTCTGACTAAGTGCATTTCTGACTAAATGCGTTGTTGATTAGCACCAATGACTATGAGTACCGATGATTATTAGTAAGAATAATTATTAGCAATAATGACGTCGTTGATTGGTATAAATAACGAAATGATAGCAGGGATTGCTATGATACAGTTACGGTTTAGATGGTAAGGTCACGCAAGTGTGTCGGGCTGACGATAAACGATGACTATATGGTGACGATATGAATTAGCCATGCTAGACTATTGCCATTTATCCTCTCTTATGTATTCCCTTTTGTCGTATATTAGGATGTATTTCTCATGACCGCTATTCAGTTTATATTGATTGCCATTGCTGCATTTATCGTGCTCGCAGGGCTATTTATGGTCATTCGTAGCTTTAAGCGCCGCAAAGATGCTGAAGCTGCAGCGGTCAATTATGATAAAAACGGTATTCCCATCATACCGCGTCACGAGCGCAATCTTATCGATCAGCCAGACTTAGATGATACGGTCGCTGGCGAGACGAGCATTGGTCCTGATCGAAGTTATTTAAATGCGGTTGTGGAAGAAGAGCCTGTGACCCAAGCACATACCAAAGTCGATGCACCGCTGACGGCTGCGCGCAGTGATGTAAGCGTTGATAGCGACATAGTAGAAAGTGATGACTACACGCGCTGGCAGGAAGAGCAAAGACGCGCTGATAATGCAGAGTTTGTAGAAGCTGCTGAGCAAATGCATATCGAACAAGAGCCTGATGCGTTTTCAAGCTTGGTGTCAGCCACTGACAGCCTGATGCCAACGATTGACACGGCAGAAGAGCCAAGTTTTGATAACAACAGTCCGATACTTGACCAGCATCTGTCAGAGCCAGTTGATGAAGCTCAAAATGGCCCATTAATTAATGCTAAAGATAATATTAACATCACCATCTTGCCGCACCAATACCGTGATCGTCCTGTGTCTATTATTCGTGGTCGTGACTTATTGGCATTGATTGATAAATACGGTCTGCGTTATGGCGCAATGAATATGTTCCATCGCTATGAGCAAAAAGACGGTACTGGCATGCTATGGTTCAGTATGATGGGCATTACTGACGATGGAATCGCACCTTTTGATCCACACAGCGTGGCGACCAATAATTACAATGGCGTGGTGGTGTTCTTATCTTTACCGCATCCACAAGCCTTGCGTAGTTTTGATAGTATGATGAGCATTGCCTACATGATGGCAAGTGATTTGGACGCCATTATGCTGGATGAAGAAAACGAACCAATCACGCCAGAATATAAGCAACAACTGCGCAACCAAGTTCGTGACTATGAGGGTTAAGAGCTTGAAGGTTAAGCGCTGAATACTAAGTACTGAAAAATATTAACTGTATTCTAAAAGGCAAATAGCGATTGACGTTATTTGCCTTTTTTTACTTTTTAATCATGTTTATTTTTAAGTATAGTCTGAGAAAAGTGATATCAATGTATCACGTACTGCTGGTATAACTTTTTCTTGCTTGCTGTGCCGTTATAGACAGAGGCTGCAAAACCCTCAGTACATAAATACGCATACCAGCCGTACCATAGCTGTTTTTAAGGTGTTCCGCTTATATCCTGATTTTCGATAAAACTGTATCTGAGCATCGACCAAACTTGTTATCATATCGACATCTTGAATCGCAAAAAAGACGCCGACTATGACCGACTCTAACTCACCAGATAATTCTAAAAACCTATCTACTCAAGTAGAAACCCAAACACTTGCGAAATCTACTATGTCCAGTTCGACCGATGACAGTACAAATAATAGTACAGAGATTGTCTCGCGGATGCGCACGCTTATTGATGCTATCAAAACAAATAACTATGCCTATTATGTGCTCGACAATCCCACGTTAGAAGACAGCGAATACGATCAATTGCGTCGCACACTACTTGAGTTAGAGGAAGCCTATCCAGATTTGGTGCAGCCTGACAGTCCGATCAATCAAGTCGGTGACATACCACTGTCTGCCTTTACTCAAGTCACTCATGATATTCCGATGCTGTCATTGGGCAATGTCTTTGAATACGATGATCTGCGTGACTTTATGCGCCGCGTCAATGATCGTCTTAGCGTGTCGCAACAAAACCCTGAGTATGAAATGGAGCTAAAGCTAGATGGCTTAGCAGTGTCATTAAAATATGAGCACGGCAAGTTTGTGCAAGCCGTCACGCGCGGCGATGGACAAACGGGCGAGGACATTACTCAAAATGCTAAAACCATTCGTAATCTGCCCCTTTGGCTCGCCGATGCTGCCGATATCGAGTTGCTAGAAGTACGCGGTGAAGTACTGATGCCAAAAGCAGGCTTCGAGCGCCTTAACCGCTTGGCAAGCGAAAGCGGTGACAAGACCTTTGCCAATCCGCGCAATGCGGCAGCCGGCAGTTTGCGTCAATTAGATCCTAATGTGGCGGCCAGTCGTCCATTGGCTTTTTATGTGTATTCAGTCAATCAAGGTCTGCCTGAGACTATTGAGACCCAGTCAGCCGCTCTAGTGTGGCTAGAGGCGCTAGGCTTTAGCGCCAGTGCCGTGAAAGTGGTAAAAAATCCACGAGAGGCACAAACCTATTATGAATCGATGATTGAAACGCGCAGTGACTTGCCGTTTGAGATCGATGGCATGGTAATTAAGGTTAATAGCTTGGCATTGCAGCAGCAGCTTGGGTTCTTATCGCGTGAGCCGCGCTGGGCTACCGCTTATAAATTCCCTGCCGAAACTGTCATGACGCGCTTGCACTCGATTGAATGGCAAGTCGGACGGACAGGACAAATCACGCCAGTCGGTAAGCTTGAACCGGTCAAAGTCGGCGGCGTCACCGTCAGCAATGTTACTTTGCATAACTTTGGCGAGATTCAGCGTTTGGACGTACGCGCAGGCGATATGGTCAGCGTCCACCGTGCAGGCGATGTCATTCCCAAAGTCACGCGCGTTTGGACAGATCAGCGTCCAGAAAACTCTGAACCTGTAACACTACCATCGATTTGTCCTGTCTGCGACTCGCCTGTGGTTTTGCCCGAAGATGAAGCCTTGGCACGTTGTACTGGCGGTTTGTTTTGTCCCGCGCAGCAGCAGGAAGCTCTCATCCACTTTGTCTCACGCCGCGCCATGGATATCGATGGCTTAGGTGCAAGCTGGCTCATCAGCTTTTTTGAGCATGGCTTGGTCAAGACGGTCGCTGATATTTATAAACTGCATGAGCATCAGGACGAGATGGTTAACTTTGAAAAATTGGGCGAAAAATCGGTTCAAAACATCATCACTGCCATCGATGCCAGCAAGCATACGACATTGGCTCGCTTTATTTATGCGCTTGGTATTCGCGGCGTTGGTGAAGGCACGGCACAGAACTTCGCGCAGCAGTTTGGCGATCTTGACGCCTTAATGAATGCCGATATTGAAACCTTGATAAAAACCCCAGATGTTGGCGAAATCACCGCCGAGCTGACGTATAAATTCTTCCGCGCGCCACACAATATCGAAGTCATCACGGCGTTACGAGAAGCGGGCGTGCATTGGGATAAGGTTGAGCGAAAAGCGACGACTGGTTTGCCGCTCGACGGGCAAACGTGGGTCATCACAGGCGCGCTTAGTAGCATGGCACGTGATGAAGCCAAAGCCAAGCTACAAGCTCTAGGAGCAAAAGTCTCGGGCAGCATTTCGGCAAAAACCACTGCGCTACTGGCAGGCGAAAAAGCTGGCTCCAAGATGGCAAAAGCGGAAAAGCTGGGCGTCAAAGTGGTGGGCGAGGATGAGTTTTTGGCGTTGGTTGGGGAGTAAATGATGAATATTGATGACATGGAAGGTGTAGATGAGGCGACACGGAAAGAAATTGAAGAGTTGCAGAAGGTAACACGTGAAAAGGATGGGGTAGAGGCTTTTGTAAATGCTCAACACAGTCTTGGAAATATCTACGCTAGCCATGATGACCTAATACAAGCAATGGAAGCTTGGAAAAATGTACAGAAAAGCGATGGTCTAGAAGCTTATAGCTACGCTTTATATAACAAAGGGTTAGCATGTGCAAAATTGGGAGATACAGAGAATGCTATAGCTTTTTGGAGTAAAGTGAAGCGTAAGTGGGGTAAAGAAACGTTTGTAGACGCACAGTTTAATTTAGGAATAGTCTATGCTCAAGAGGAAAAGTATGATGAAGCTTTAAAGGCTTGGGGTAAAATAAGAAAGAATGATGATTTTAAAACCTATATTGAGTTGCAGGTTCATATAGGCGTTGCTTATTATAAAAAAGGCAATGTAAAAAGAGCTGTTAGTATACTTGAAAGTATTGATTTAAAAGATGATGTGGGAGTGTATGCAGAGGCACAATTACGTCTAGGAATTATATACTACAAATTAAATTTAATTGAAAAGTCAATACTATATTTCTCTAGAGTAAAACGAGAATATTCTTCTGAAATTTTTGGTGCTGCAGCTTTTCACCTAGGTTTAACAATTCTTGAAAAAAAACAGGATGTAGATAGTGCTTTGACAGCTTGGCAGTCAATAATACGTGAAGACAACTCCATATTTTATGCGGAAGCACAGTTCAATACAGGAATTGTATACCTCGAGCTAGGAAAAAAAGAAGATGCGTTAACTATACTGGAAAATATAAGGATTGAAGATAATACAGAAGCATATAGTAAGGCTCAGCTACATATAGCTGACCTATATGCCAGCCAAAATGAAACTAATATGGCTATTCAATTTTGGGGAAATATAAAGTTACAGTATGGTTACGAACATTATGTAACTGCTAAACGTAATATCGGGATGTGTTATTTCAGAGAAGGTAAAATAGACAAAGCATATAGTATATGGAAAGAGCTTAGTGGAAGTATCAAATTTGGCAACAAATATTCATTTAAGATGAATTGCTTTGGAGAGATTGATAAGTTGTTTAGAATGGATCTAAACTCAGAAATAGCCAATGGTTTTCTGACATCTTTTATTTTAATCCTAGATATAATTGAAGAGTTAACAATCTATTCAAAATATCTTGATAGTACTAAGAAAGCTCCTGAACGTAAGTTTGCACACTATACTAGTACCTATGTAGCTGATTTACTTTTAAAGCACGACTATAAAAATGATATTTGCGAGTTAGGAAGTAAATTCCGACTAAATACTATCAATAATGTTAATGATCCAAGTGAAGGATTAGTGCTTTTTAACTATCTAACTGAAAGTAATGTCAACACTCTAAAGTTTGAAAAAAACAATCAAGTATTCGTAAGTTGTTTTACCTTCAATCATGATAGTCTGAATCAGTTTCGCTTGTATGGTAAAGAGGACAACAGAGAAGCATCAGGTGTCAGTTTGATTTTTAAGAATAGCTATTTTCAAACTGATTATTACAACGAAGTGAGCAACCTTGAGTTACCACGTAGATTCAATAGGGATTTTGAAGTTGAGAATAATAGTGAGGAAGACTCTTCTTTTTCAAAACAAATTTTATTACGCTGTGTATATCTTGAACCTAATAGTGGTTATATTAGATTAGCTCAAAGAGATAAGCTAACATTTTATCGTGAATTCAGTGACAAAAAAGATGCTCAACAGCGTTGGGAAAATTATCAGAAAGAAATAGATTCTAAGACTGATAAGGTTCAAAGCTTGCTTACTGATTTGAAGAATAGCTATTTAGGTATTACTAATGCTAAAAATCAGGCTCTTGAAGAAAACCCTAAGCTAGGTAAGAAATTAGACGTTCTTCTAAATGAAATTTTACTACCTCTAAAATATCTAATCAAGCATTCTGCATTTCAAGAAGAGCAAGAATGCAGAATGATGTATATAACTACAATCAATAATTCGAAAGTTCAGATGGTATATGGACAAGCTTTATATATAGAATATGAAACGGATATTAAAGATAATCTTGATAAAATTTATATCGCACCCGCTGCTACTCAATACCAGCCTTATTTAGCTAAGCTACTTTGTGACACTAACGTGAAAATAGAACTTTCAAACAACCCTTACCGTCAAACTTAATATTTTTGAGTAGCGTGTGTCACATCAATTAAACCACACGCTATCTACTTCTACTCCACCACCTCCCCATGCGCCTTCACATCACCTATCTTACCATCAGGTTTGATTTCAATGGGTAATACCAGTCCTTTAGCAAAGTCATCGGACAGCACATAATCATAGCGACTGGCAGCGACATCGGGGGTGGTATGAATGATGAGCTTCATGTCTTCGCCATCGATTAGCTCATGGGAGACATAGCTGTCACTCAGCTGATCCAAGGCTTTTGATAATGCTTCATTACTAGCCATACTTATCGTCAGATTGTGCTGAGCGGTGGCATTATCCACATCGAAGTACTCTGCGTAATCACGCACATTTCGGCTATCAAGCGCAAATGGATACTGATAGCTTGCAAGATTTGCAGGCGTTTCGCCACTGGCGACTAGCGACCAGTCTACGGTAGTTTTAGCAGGCACTGGAGATTTTGCTGTCGTTGCTACTGGTTCAGCGGCTTGCTCAGTAGTATTAGTACTGTTATCGCAACCTGCCAATGCCCATACACTTGCAGTAGCAATGATTATCCCATTTATTAAGCGCTTAGCCATCGACGTATCCTTTGTATTATTGGTCATAAATCCTGTCATATAAGCGCTATTTTGACAGGTTTCTTGCCGCTTCTCTAGATAAAAGCAGCAAGCCATCAATTCTAATAAAGTTAATTGTCAAAAATGGGGTTTCTTACATCAGTTTTTCGATTTAAATATTAGATAATGCAGGCACAAAAAAACAGCCACCCTATGATGACTGTTCTATATTTATATTTACTTTTCGAAAATGATTAGCGTACTAGATTTGGCAGTTTACTTGATATTCTTTGCCGTTTGCCCATTTGATGGCGAAGATGCCTTTATCGCCTTTCATGTGCCATGCATAAGTCGCTTCTGGGTTTGAGTCATTGACGTAGCTTGCGACATCACCTTGCACACCGCCATTTAAGACGATCTTTTGCTCTGCCCATTTTACTTTAGGTAAAGTAGCATTAACCATGGCTTGTTTTTTATTAATAGACTGCTTTGCCATGATTTTGCTGTCATCAGTACAAGTATAAGGGGCTGCTGCCATACGGTCATAAGCCGCATCAGGCATACTGTCTTTGACAGGCGTTTCTGAAGCATTTGGCGTCGTAGGCGCAGTGGTTGCGCAGGCGCTCAGTAAAGCAAGAGCAGGTAGGGCGGTTACAATTTTAGTCAATGTATTCACGGTGTTCTCCAAAGATATTAGGGTTATCATGTATTTCTTTTTAACTATGCGTTAAGCATATAGCGCATATGGTAACCAAAACGGTTCTTAGAGAATGTTAGAAATTGTTTGTTACATGTTTGCTTCGTTACTCGATCATTGACTAATGTAACACTCCTTTCACAGGGTTTTGGAATAACGAGAATGGGCTATTGCGAAAGCTGAGGCGACAAACTTGCTTCCATAAAAACGCGCCTATCGACTTTGTAGCCGATAGGCGCTTTGTTTTGAACTTCTTTAAGACACACTAGCCTAGTTGCACAATCTTAGCATAAAAGTGTGAACTACTATTCCAACTATTTGGTTTTGCGCGGTGGTAGACCTGTATGTTGAGTTTGGAAATTGCCTTTACTCACTTTCTTTTTATTGTTGCTACTAGAGTTTTTACCCGCAGCATTGGTCGCTGAATTATTACTGCGTTTTACCGAGTCATTACCAAGACGGCTGTTCTTTTTGCGCGCGGATTGATAGCTGTCTTGCGCCGCATCGCGACCTTCTAAACTGGCATTAAACGGCGGAATCAAGCAACCACGGTTTTTACCAATCAAATCACTGCGACCCATGTCTTGCAATGCTTTACGTAGCATGACCCAGTTTTTGGGATCGTGATAGCGCAAGAAGGCTTTGTGCAATTTACGTTGTTTGCCGGACTTGACGATGTCCATGTCGCCTTCACTACGGCTAATCTTGTGTAGCGGGTCTTTGTGCGTGTGATACATGGTGGTCGCGGTCGCCATTGGGCTGGGATAAAACGCCTGTACTTGGTCCGCGCGGTAGCCATGACTTTTTAACCAAAGGGCAAGATTCATCATGTCTTCATCTTTGGTGCCCGGATGCGCGGCGATGAAGTAAGGAATCAGATACTGCTCTTTACCAGCCTCTTGGCTGTACTGCTCAAACATGGCTTTGAATTGATCGTAGCTGCCCATACCAGGCTTCATCATTTTTGATAGCACCGCTTCCTCTGAATGCTCAGGCGCGATCTTTAGATAGCCGCCGACGTGATGGCTGACCAATTCTTTAACGTATTCAGGATCTTTAACGGCCAAGTCATAACGCAAGCCTGACGCGATAAGAATCTTTTTTACGCCTTTGATGTCACGCGCTTTACGATACAGCTTGGTTAAATTACTATGGTCGGTCAGCAGGTTCTCGCACACATCAGGATAAACGCAAGATGGCTTACGGCAATTTTTTTCAATCGTCTCATCTTTACAGCTCAGACGATACATATTGGCAGTTGGCCCGCCAAGATCAGAGATAACGCCTGTGAAGTTTGGCGCGGTATCGCGAATCGCTTCTACTTCACGCAAGATCGAGTCTTCTGAACGGTTTTGAATAATGCGCCCTTCGTGCTCCGTGATAGAACAGAAAGTACAACCACCAAAGCAGCCGCGCATGATGTTGACCGAAAACTTAATCATGTCATAAGCAGGGATACGCGCATCGCCATAACTTGGATGCGGCAAACGCGCATACGGCAAGTCAAACACATAATCCATCTCTTCAGTTGAGAGAGGAATGGGTGGTGGGTTAAGCCAAACATCGATAGACGTGTGCGAATTACCCGCACCGCTACTATGACGCTGCACAAGAGCACGTGCATTACCCGGATTGGTCTCAAGATGTAGGATACGACTGGCATGCGCGTATAGCACAGGGTCAGATTTGACGTGCTCATAGTCTGGGAGGCGAATCACAGTCTGCTCGCGTGGTGGCATTTTCAGTTTATGCTTACGCGCCGTCATTGGTTTGTCGAAGCCGCGCATTTGCACCACTTGCGTCTCTTCATCGACTTGGTCAGCGTTGATGATTTTATTGGTCACTGGCTCGGCCACAAAGCCCTGATACTGCGATGACATTGATGACAGCGCTGGCATGGCTTGACCAACGGGCGAATCAGACGGCTTTTCTTGCTCAATTTTGCAGCTATCGACGTCTTCGGTCATTACATATGGATTGATAATCGGATCAACACGGCCCACAGTATCGACATCATTACTCGCAACTTCCGTCATGTCTTGTTGCCAGTGGCGACGTGTTGGGGTCAACAAGTATGCCGTACCGCGCAATTTACTCATCTGCTCAAAGGTATAGCCTTTTGATAGACCATGTACCACATCGACGATGGCACGCTCAGCATTACCATACAATAAGACATCGGCACGCGCATCCATCAAGATACTGCGGCGTACTTTGTCTGACCAATAATCATAGTGCGCGATGCGGCGTAAGCTACCTTCGATACCGCCCAAAATAATAGGCACATCAGGATAAGCTTCACGGCAACGCTGGCTATAAACGATAGCTGCACGGTCGGGGCGTTTATTGGCGACATTTCCTGGAGAGTACGCATCGTCACTACGAATCTTACGATCGGCAGTGTAACGGTTGATCATACTATCCATGTTGCCTGCCGTCACGCCATAAGCATAGACGGGTTTGCCAAGTTCCATAAAGGCGTCTTTGCTCTTCCAATCTGGCTGGGCAATAATACCAACACGAAACCCTTGTGACTCAAGTAAACGACCGATGATAGCCATGCCAAAGCTTGGGTGATCGACATAAGCGTCACCTGAGATGATAATAACATCACAGGCATCCCAGCCCAAATCGTCCATCTCTTTGCGGCTCATGGGCAGGTAAGGGGCTGGCTCGTAGCAGCTCGCCCAATGTTTGTCGTAGTCATAAAGGGCTTTGGTGCCTTGTTTAAAGGCGGTGCGGGCGATGGTATCGGCAGACATGAGCGGACCTGTTAAGTAGAAAAGTGGCACTAAAATTTAGCCATTATTGATAAGCAATAATCATGGCGAATTTAAAAGCGCTCATTTTAACATGAATTGCACTCAGGTAGGGATAAGTTATTGATAGCGTAAGATAATCTATAGATAAGAATAGCTTTTAAACATTAAAAACTATTCTTACTTGAGACCAAATTCTAGTCGGGCGATTACTTTTCTAATTGTCTAACAATTGGAAGGGGAAGGTCACTACATCAAAAGCGAGCGCAAAAGGTAGCAGTACCAATTTCTGAGCCGTATTTGTGCCACCACGAGACACTTGGCTTTGCTGGTTTTGGGTATAAAAACTTACCGTATAAGGTTTGGTCAAGGCGCGATAATTCGACTGGATGAGGCTTAAATTACTGACTTGCGGATAGATAGCGCCTTTCACAGGAACGCTGAAGCAAAAGCGCTGAGCATTGATACGCTGGTCGCTGGCTGAGGTACATTCTCGGCCACCATTTTGTAAAAAGAACTGATAATCTGAGCGCTTAAATTCGTCCTTTAATTTGGCATAAGATAGCTTCATTTCTCCTTGAAAATATCCATCGTTATTGGGCACATAAAAATTCATGTCATTATCGACTTGGATATTTTTTGGTGTCAGATTGGTCAATAAACCCACCATCTCTGTCCCGCCTTGGGTCAGCACATAGCTGTTCTTTTCGCCAACGATAACCATCGTCGCGTTGGGCATTTTTGGCAATGCTTGCGCGGGACGACCAAAGGCGACAATTTGATCTTCAGACAAGACAGTTTTAGTGGTCTTGGTGTCGACGCGCTTGTTGTCTTCCAATAATGAGCTGGTGGCGCAGCCTGAGCTTGCGAGCAATGTGACGATTGACGCCCCAACTATGGCTGTTTTTAAACTAACTCGTGTCGTTAGGGTGTTTTTGTGCTCGGTCATGGTAGGATTTCCTTGTCTATGACGATTGATTTTTTATTTAATAGTTATTGCTAAACTTTCGTTTATATCGTACCTCGTTTGGTCACGACATATCTACTCATAATTAACTTTAGAAATGATTCATAATTTATAGACAGATCAATCCAATAAAATCTTCGTGCCACTTTTGGTGAAATTCATTACAAACTGGCTTTTAAAGTTGCGCACGTTGTTTTCATAGGTGAGCAGACCAGTAGTGAACCGATGGTAATCGCTCATATTTTTGGCATTGACCATCAACATAAAATCCGCATCACCTGACACTTCATAGCAGCTCATCACTTGTGGCTGTGCATTCATCAAGCGCTCAAACCGATGTTGCATCGAAGTATTCGAGCGTGCCATTTCTATCATCACCACCGCCGTCAGTCCGTAACCGACCTTATGAGGATCGACGATAGCGACCTGCTTGGTAATGACACCACTGTTGATTAAAGTTTGAATACGGCGTTGTGCTGTGGCGATAGAGACATGAACGCTTTCTGACACTGCTTTTAATGGCAGCGTCGCATCATCTTGCAGCAAATTTAAAATGGCTTTGTCGATATCATCTAGATTCTCACTCATGGGATTTCCTCTAATAATACGTAATCTTACTAATTTATATTTTCATAATTATTATCTCTATAACTTTATAACTAATAAATAATTTAGAAATTAACAGATATTTTGAAAAATAAATTCAAATATAAATTTATAAAGAGAATTTTTTGCATGCTGCTTCAGTAGAATAAACCCTAACAAGCGATGCTCAGTTGTAAAAAATCCTTGTCCTTTTCAACGTCTACTTAACCTTATGGTGCTTATATGTCTACCTCAATGCTGTCTCATGCATTTGCTAATACGCTAGCGAATACGGTTTCGCGATTGCCTTTGCCTGCGATTTGGACAGCAGGAAGCGCCCAGCAACGCACCTTAATATTGGGCGTGGTATTAGCGGTAGTATCAAATCTCTTGTTTGGCGTGCTTTACGCTTATAGCAGTTTTTTAGCACCGTTATCAGGTACGCAAGTATTCATCTGGCGCATGCTAGCGATGTGGGCGGCGTTGGTAGGATATTTGCTCATTAGTGGACGTTTGGGTTTACACGTGAGTAAGTTAAAAGCGCTTGGTACAGTAAAGCAATGGGCTTGGTTGCTATTGCCAACGCCGATATTTTTGAGTCAGTTTTGGTTGTTTATGTGGGCGCCCGTCAATGGGCAAGGCGTACAAACGGCGATGGGTTATTTTCTTTTCCCACTTATGATGGTGATATTTGGCTGCGTCTTGTTTGGTGAAAAATTGAGCCGTTTACAGTGGCTGGCCGTCAGCTTTGCGGCCTTAGGGGTGGGCAGTGAGATTGTGCGCACGCAAAGCGTGTCATGGGCCACGCTCTGGGTTTGCGGGTCTTATCCGATCTATTATATTTTACGCCGCAAGCAAGGTATTGGCGCAGTGACAGGTCTATTAGTTGATTTGACGGTTTTTGCCCCGTTTGCTTTGGCTTACTTATCTTTCTTTGCGCCCAGCAGTTTGACGCTCGTTAGTGGTTCAGGGTTTTTTATCATAATGCTGGCAGGATTGGGTGTGCTCAGTGTCTTAGCGATGAAAACCAACGTGGATGCCAGTCAAATGCTACCAGTGAATGTGTATGGCATGATGAGTTATTTAGAACCAGCATTGTTGTTTATTTTGGCGATAACGGTATTGGGTAATCCTTTTGAATCAGCGATGATTTACAGTTATGGATTGATTTGGCTTGGTATTGCTTGCTTGATTGTCCATGGTGTACGTCAATTACGCTGTGCTAGTAAAGGTGTACAAATGAAAAAAATGGCTGAAGCCGTCTAAAATAGTATCCGAATAACCGACCGAGCTAATAAAAAAGGACGATCTAACTCAATGTTAAATCGTCTTTTTTGCGTTAGATTAAAGTAAAACGACTTTTAATCTAAATGCTGTTTAAAGCCGCGCTGCTTATCACGTTCCCAATCACGGTCTTTTAGTGTTTTACGTTTGTCATGCTGTTTCTTACCCAGAGCCAATCCGATCTGGCATTTCACCAGTGAGTTTTTCCAATAGCAAGACAAAGGCACGCAGGCATAACCTTTTTGATTGACTGCACCAAATAGCTTTTCAATTTCACGGCGATTAAGCAATAGCTTACGCGTACGAATACTGTCTGGGCTGACATGCGTTGAACTGGATAACAGCGGCTGAATATGCGCACCAAATAAGAAAGCTTCGTTGTTGCGGAAGATAACATAAGCTTCCGTGATGGTCATTTTACCAGCACGAATCGCTTTGACTTCCCAGCCTTGTAGCGCCAGACCGGCCTCAAATGCCTCTTCAATAAAGTACTCATGACGCGCCTTTTTATTGGCACAAATCTGATTGTCCGGTTTTTTTGATTTTTTTGACATAATTTCTCCATAAGAACGGGCTAGAAAACAGCGTTCTTATCTGACTAGTCCCACTAATTCCTCATCTAAACCCTACCATTAGGATTGTCTTACCTTTGACTGGTAAGACGGATGAGTCGAACCAAGTATTGTAGCAAAGCCTCTGGTGAAATTGTAAGTCAGCTGTTAGGACAAATGTAGCAGATAAGTATTAAGTTTGAGCAAAATTTGCTAGCATATAGTCCAATATTACCGACCCTATTAGCCATGCTATGAGCCTTCCTACTTCTTCTCATTCCTCCAAGTCTTCAAAGCTACACACCAAGATTTTGTACCCTGGTACTTTTGACCCTATTACCAATGGTCATGTGGATTTGGTCACACGCGCAACTAAGTTGTTTGATGAGGTTGTGATAGCCGTCGCCTCAGGTCATCACAAAAAGCCTTTGTTTAATTTTGAGGAGCGGGTTGCCTTAGTCAAAACCGTATTTGCGGATTTGCCGCAAGTATCAGTGATTGGCTTTGAAGGGCTGCTCGTTGATTTTATGCGTGAAAAAAACGCCACGGCCGTCTTGCGTGGATTACGTGCCATGTCAGATTTTGAGTATGAATTTCAGCTGGCTAATATGAATCGTGAGCTTGATGAAAATTTTGAAGCTGTCTTTTTAACGCCTTCTCAAAACTACTCCTTTATCTCATCGACCATGATTCGTGAAATTGCCAAGCTTGGCGGTGATGTGAATAAGTTTGTCCCGCCCTGTGTCTCGCAAGCCTTTATTGAAAAGTTGAATCTTAAATAGATTTAATTACTAAGTAGATAGAATATGCGCTGATGGACTTTACTATAGAGAATTCAGTACAAAAGAGAGATAGCAGGGCTGGAATAAATTTTTCGAAGCCTCTGTCACGCTTGCGAACAGCAAGCGAGAAAAATTTATTCCAGTCACGCGTTATAATCTCTTGTACCTACTTTATTTAGCATCAACTATATGACAAATGATTTGAGCAAATTAAAAAGGAGCGGTTTATGGCGCTATTAATCACTGATGAATGCATCAATTGTGACGTCTGCGAGCCTGCTTGCCCGAATGAGGCAATTTCAGAAGGGGATGATATTTATGTCATTAACCCTGATTTGTGTACCGAATGTGTGGGTCATTTCGATGAGCCACAATGCGTGGTGATTTGCCCTGTGGACTGTATTCCTCATGATCCAAACCATGTCGAAACCGAAAATGATTTGTTGGCCAAGTATAAGCGTATTACTGGTCAATAAATTATTGAAAGAAGATGGATAACAGTTAGCATAAAAAATGTTTTAGGGATAAAACCATGACGACAGATGTACTTCAGTCAACGAGCGATTTTGATCAACAACACCTCTGGCATCCGTATGCCAGCCTGCCGCCAACGTATCCTAATATCGTTGTTGACCACGCTGATGGCATCTATATTGTCACGCAAGATGGCACCCGTCTTATCGATGGTATGTCGTCATGGTGGGCAAGTGTGCATGGCTATAATCATCCACAACTGAATGCAGCTATCGTTGCACAGTTAAACAAGATGGCACATGTGATGTTTGGGGGTTTGACCCATCAACCAGCGATAGATTTAGGCAAAAAACTGCTCTCGATTGTGCCTGCTGGACTTGATGCGATATTTTATGCGGACAGTGGCAGTATAGCAGTGGAAGTGGCGCTAAAAATGGCTTTGCAATATCAAATCGCCGCCAATTGTCCCTCTAAGCAGCAGTTTGCCTCTACGCATTCAGGCTACTATGGTGATACGTGGCATGCCATGAGTGTTTGCGATCCAGTTAACGGTATGCACAGCTTGTATGGTAAGCAATTACCGATGCAACATTTTGTCTTTGCACCGCCATTAGGGTTTGAACGTCCTTTGACAGGAGAAGATTGCGCTGCGCTTTCTCAGTTCTTTGTAGAGTATGGCTCGCAGCTTGCTGGCTTTATTATTGAGCCAATCATTCAAGGTGCAGGTGGAATGCGCTTCTACAGCCCTGAATATTTGCAGCTGTTGCGTCAGCTGTGTGATGAGCATGAGGTGCTATTGATTGCGGACGAGATTGCGACGGGTTTTGGTCGTAGCGGCAAGCTCTTTGCTTGTGAGCACGCCGATATCAGTCCTGACATTATGACGATTGGCAAAGCGTTGACGGGCGGCTACATGACCTTTGCTGCAACCTTATGTACTCGCAAGATTGCGGATACGATTCATCATAGTGATTATCCAGCGCTTATGCATGGACCTACTTTTATGGGCAATCCGCTGGCCTGTGCCGTCGCGTGTGCGTCAATTGACTTGATATTGTCTTATGACATCGAAGCGCGCACGGCCAATATGCAAGCCATAATGACAGAGCAACTTGCTTCTACTGCGACTTTGACTGGTGTGAAAGATGTTCGCTGTCTTGGTGCGGTCGCCGTTATTGAATTGCATAAGGCTGTTGATATGCCACTTTTTCAGTCTTTACTGATTGATAATGGTATTTGGGTCAGACCTTTTGGCAAACTGGTTTACATTATGCCGCCTTACGTGATCACTGATGATGAGCTTATTCATTTATGCCAAGCGTTGGCAAAAGTGGTGCGCACTTATTTAACAAAGCAAGGTCAATGATGAGTGTTTTATTTGTTTCTGGTATCGATACCGACATTGGCAAAACCTATGCAACTGGGATGCTGGCCAAAGCGCTCATGCAGCAAGGGGTTAATGTTATTACCCAAAAGCTCGTACAAACGGGCGTAGCAGTGGATGCTTATAGCGGCGATATAGGCATTGCCGACGATATTATTACCCATCGTCAGTTGATGCGCATGCCGCTACAGCCGTGTGACCTTGATTTCACCACTTGTCCTTATCGATATGAGAAGCCTGCATCACCGCATTTATCTGCAAGACTTGCAGGGCAAACGCTTAATCCTGACATGATTACTAATGCAACGCGCTGCTTGCAAGCAGACTATGACGTGGTGCTGTTAGAAGGCGCAGGTGGGTTATTGGTACCAATAACGGAGCAGTTGCTAACCTTAGATTATGTTGCCGCTCAAGGCTATCCTATTGTTTTGGTCACTTCCGGCCGCTTGGGTAGTATCAATCATACTTTGCTGAGTCTGGAAGCCATCACATCGCGTGGTTTAAAGGTTCACACTATCATCTATAATCACATCCATGATAGCAGTGCGAATACGGATGCCGAAATAGCAAACAGTACCGTTGAGTTTTTACAACAGCATCTCAAACAGCATTATCCAGCCACCCATTGGCTACAAATACCCTATTTAGACAATGAATCCTTGGCTAATACTAAAAGACTGTCAGAGGCTTATCATTTATCTTTACCAAACGATTTTATTTAAAAGGGTTTATGCTTATAGGTAAAAATAAACCAAAAAGAGGTTCCCAGCCAACTATCAGGTTTGCTATACTATCGCGCTTGGTAGACTAGGCAATCGCCGCTGCACACTGGCAACAGACATGCAGGGGAGGAAAGTCCGGGCTACATAGGGCAGCGTGCCAGCTAACGGCTGGGCAGGGTAACTTGACGACCAGTGCAGCAGAGAGTAGACCGCCTTTGGTATCCTAGATATCATCGGTAAGGGTGAAAGGGTGCGGTAAGAGCGCACCGCGTGGCTGGCAACAGTTCACGGCATGGTAAACTCCACGCGTAGCAAGACCAAATAGGCATCGGTATGGCGCGGCCCGCGTTCGATGCGGGTAGGTTGCTTGAGCGTATTAGCGATGATACGCCTAGAGGAATGATTGTCCACGACAGAACCCGGCTTATCGGTTTACCAAACTTTTTTATCGTTCGTGGTAGTAATATTTGCATTAATTTGAAGAAATATTCATATTTTTTGCAAAAATTGCCAAATAGGGGTTGACGACCAATGCCTGTATCGGCATAATACCGAGCCTAAAATGGCGATGTAGCTCAGCTGGTTAGAGCGCATGACTCATAATCGTGAGGTCAAGAGTTCAAGTCTCTTCATCGCCACCATTTATAGCAAGACTGTAGTATTTAAAAAGCCAATCCTTCGTGATTGGTTTTTTTTTGGCTCAAATAAAGGTTTGAAAATTGTATATAATATTCAAGCTCTTTTAATATTTCAGCAGAATCTATACTTAATCCCTACTGGTTTCTTGCTCAATCACAGGTATATCTGTGTAGACACAGATTAATTGTTGTAACTTATGTCCCGCTTACTTATCATAGGGACTGTTTTCGGTAAAGCCCTGTAACGTTATGTCTGTACAATTACCCCCTTATCGTCCTATCAAGCATCGCAGTGGCCTTAAAGTCATGGGTGCGGCATTCCACGCGTTATTGATGCGTGAGCTGCAAACGCGCTTTGGTGGTTATCGACTGGGTTATTTGTGGGCACCGCTAGAAGTTCTTTTTCAGGTCATTATCTATTTGGTGATATTTGGGGCTATTATGTCCCGAGTTTTGCCAGGAATGGACTACATGTTGTTTCTGGTAGCAGGCTTAGTTCCTTTCCGTATGATGAGTACGATAGCAACGCGATCATTGGGAGCAGTAGAAGCTAATCAAGGACTTTTGATGTATCGTTCAGTACGTCATATCGATGTAATTATTGCACGATCATTTTTAGAATTGGTAATCTATTTTTTTACCTTCGTACTGCTATTAGTTATGCTAGCTTTTATTGGCATCCCGATTAGTTTCGCACAATTGCATATAGTGCTGTTTTGTTGGATAACTTTGTTTTTATTTGGTTTTGGTTTAGCTATGATCATGATGGTCGTAGGTTACTATGGCGGTGAGATTAGTAAGATCATTACTTTAATTTTTACTATTTTGTATTTCGTTTCTGGAATTATGTATTCTATTCATATTGTTCCTGAGCCTTATTTCAGTTATCTGTTATACAATCCTTTTATTCATAATATTGAGTTAATACGTCATGCTCTTGCCCCGAATTACCCAGCCTACCATATTGATATGACTTATTTTCTAAAATGGACGGTTGCAGTAAATTTCTTGGGTCTTCTAATGTATAAAGCAGTAGAAAGAGATTTAATACGTTCTAAATAAATTGTTAGGTGTGATACCAGTTTTAACTTAAGGCAAGCAAATGATTGAAGTCAAAAATGTGTCTAAGTCATTTATGACCAAAAAAGGTCGACATTATCTCTTTAAAGATTTAAACCTGACCATTGGTGACAAACAAAGTGTGGGTTTGCTAGGGCGAAATGGTGCAGGTAAATCAACCTTGTTACGCATTATTTGCGGACTAGATAAGCCCGATCATGGCGAAATTATTACTAATTCTACGATTTCGTGGCCAGTAGGGGTAGCTGGAGGTTTTCAGGGTAGCCTAACGGGTCGTCAAAACGTACGTTTTGTCTGTCGTTTATATTCAAGTGGCCCTTATATTGACGAAAAAATTCGTTTTGTCGAAGAGTTTGCAGATATTGGTAATTATTTTGATATGCCAGTGAAAAGCTATTCGTCCGGGATGAAAGCACGCCTAACCTTTGGTTTAAGTTTGGCCTTTGATTTTGATTACTATATGCTTGATGAAGCGGGCGCGGTTGGTGATGCCGCTTTTCGTAAGCGTAGTGAAGAGATTTTGGCTGCGCGCCGTGCGCAAGCAGGATTTTTAATAGTATCGCACAACATCGGCGATATTAAGCGCAACTGTGACATTGGTATTGTACTAATGGATCAAACAGCACACGTCTTTGACGATACAACAGAAGCGATTGAGATATATGAAGAGCATGTCCACAAAGCGAAAAAATAACATAATCAACTTCTCGCTGTTTATCGGCTTGGTGATACTTCCTTGGGTGCTTGTGATATTTTATGTCATGACGCTTGCACATCCGCGTTTTATATCAACTGCTGATGTTGTCGTTAAGCAGGTGAGTGATACTAGTGTGCCCTCTGGCGGCGGGCTATCAGCTTTATTAGGTGTCAACAGTACGAGCAAAGAAGACGCGACCTATCTGACAGAATATATTCTATCCAATGATATGGTGAAGCGACTTGATAATAAGTTTAAGTTTCGCGAAGCTTATCATGTAGATGGTTCGGATCCGATCAATGAGATCGATCCTAATGCCACGCAAGAAGAGCTACTAGAATATTTTAAAAAACGTGTCCACATCAATTTAGATGAACAGAGCTATGTGCTCTCAGTATCGACAGAGGCTTTTGATTCAAAATATGCTTTTGAGCTTAATAAAACGATTCTGAATGAGTCTGAGCAGTTCGTAAACCGTATTTCGCAAGAGGTTGCGCGCGATCAGTTGGTATTCGCTGAGACCCAATTGGATGAGTCGCAAGATCGTCTAAATGAGGCTAAAGAACAGCTGTTAAGATACCAAAATGAAAATGAAATTTATGATCCGCAATCCAACGCTCAGATCGTTAATCAGCTAATCGGCAGTCTGCAAGCTCAGCTTAGCTCATTACGTACTGAAGAGCGACAGCTCCTCAGTTATTTGAACCCAGATGCACCGCAAGTGGTTTCACTAAGAAGTCAAATAAAGGCCGTTGAGGAGCAAATTGCTCAAGAACAAACCAAACTAACATCACCAAATACGACTAAGTTAAATCGTCAAGCTGTACAGTTTGAGACTATCAAAGCCGATGTTGATTTCGCGACCGAGTTGTATAAGTTATCTTTATCATCACTCGAAAAAGCGCGCTTAGAAGCTTTCAAGAAAATGAAAAACTTGATTGTCATCTCAACCCCTTATGAGGCTGAAGAAGCAACTTATCCACGTCGCGCTTACATTATTTGGACATCGTTAGCTTTGCTTTTGATGCTTTATGGATTTGTACGCTTGGTAATGGCGGTTGTTCGTGATCATCGCAGCTAGTTTTCAACCAGATATCAGTAATGATCGATAGATCAGCAAAGGAATACAACGCATGAATATGAAACCACGTGCTATCGTGATGATGATAAGTTTGGCAATGGCAACGACGAGCATGTCAGTCATGGCAGCCACGAGTTATGCCGATCAAATATCGGGATCGGGATTCGGTACTAGCAATAACAATATGAGTCAGGATCAAAATCGCAATAATATTAACGTCTCAACACAAGCGTTTGCTGGCGGTGTGCCAGGGCAAGCCACAACGCAAGAAGCCGTTAATGCAGCAAGTTTGCCAAGTCAGTCGGTTATCAATACTACACGACCTTATCAAGATATTAATACTCAAGACTTAATGTTTGGTGAGCAGCTGTTTCGTGGCGCGTTTTCAACGACATCTGGTTCTACTTTTAATGACAGTTATGTGATTAATCCTGGCGATAATGTTCAAGTACGGATGTGGGGTGCTTACCAATACGCCGCGACCATGACTGTTGACCCACAAGGCAATATTTTCTTACCTAATGTTGGTCCAGTACGTATTTCTGGTGTGCAAAATGGCAGTCTACAAAATGTAGTCAAAAATGCTGTCAGTCGCATTTATCGCTCAAACGTTGGTGTATATGCTTCATTAGAGCAAGCGCAGCCAGTTAAAGTGTTCGTTACAGGTTTTGTCAAACAGCCTGGCTATTATGGCGGTCTTGCAGCGGATTCAGTATTGTCATATTTAGATAGAGCCGGCGGTGTTGACCCAACTCGTGGTAGTTATATTGATATCCAGATCAAGCGTAATGGTCAGATGTTACAGCAAGTCAATCTGTACGATTTTTTACTGGCAGGTAAGTTGCAGGCATTCTCCTTCCGCGATGGTGATGTGATTACCGTTGCGCCGCAAAAGAAAACGTTTGAGGTAAGCGGTCAAGTCCAGAACGAATATACCTTTGAATTTGATGTAAACGATTTAACCATCGGTGATGTGTTACAAGTTGCCAATCCAGAAGCAAATGCCACTAACGTTAGCATTACTCGTAGTGCAGGGCGTGCTCAAACGGCAGAGTATTACTCACTGGTTGAGGCACAAAACGTTCCTGTCTATAATGGCGATCAAATGGTAGTTACCTCAGATCGCTATGCTGGTACGATCGCTGTACAAGTAAAGGGCGCCCATACTGGTAATGGTGCGATGGTTGTTCCATATGGCGCGCGTCTTAAAGACATTGTGCCACAATTGCAACCAAGTCCTTTAGCAAGGTTGACTCATTTGACGATTTATCGCGAATCGGTTGCTGAGCAACAAAAACGCATGATTAATGAGTCGCTTGATCGCTTAGAAGAGTTAACTCTTGCAAGCCAGTCAACGACTCGTGAAGAGGCTGCACTTCGTCAAGATGATGCGAATTTGGTCAAACAGTTTGTGGCAAAAGCTCGTAATGTACAGACTGATGGGCAGATTGTCGTCGTACCAAACTCATGGCAGGACATTATTCTGCAGCAAGGCGATGTTATTGAGATACCGGCGCAAACCTCAGTGGTTACGGTAAATGGCCAAGTACGAGCACAAGGCGCGCTTACCTTCAATCCAGATTATACCGTTGGTGATTATGTTGCCAATTCTGGCGGCTTCTCGGATAATGCAGACACTAAAGAGATCCTAATCATTCACCAAAATGGTGCTAGTGAGGTGGTCAATACTGCTTACCGTATACAGCAAGGTGATGAGATTATGGTTCTACCAAAAGTCAAAACCAAGCGTGTAGAAATTACTCGTGGTTTATCACAGATTGTTTATCAGTTAGCAATTGCCGCAAAAGTTGTCTTAGATCTATGATAATCAACCACAGAGTTATTGGTTAAAGTAAACATAATGAACAAAGGTGGTAAAAATGGTAAAAAGTGTCGCAGATAAGAAGGGTAAGGTAGCAGTCATATCTGCCTCTGAAGATGCGTCACTTTTGCCATTAACCGAGCCGCAAATACCGAAACGTCTGGCAGTCATTGGTAAAGGCATGCGTCATAACAATGCGCTATTATCCCAAGCTCTACAAGCAGATATCCAGCGCTGGTATCCGTGGTCGCGTTTACAACAAGGTCTAAAATCGAGTCTACCTTATCGAACTGGTGATTTATCGAAACAGCAACCCGACGCTTTTATTGGTTGGGGCCAGAAAAAAAGCTATCAAAGAGCTAATAAAGTGGCCGCGCGTCAAAAGCTTACGACCTTGAGTATCGAAGACGGCTTTTTGCGCTCATTAGATTCAGGAATAAGCAGCCGTCACGGGTTAAGCGTAGTCGTTGATGATATCGGTATTTACTTCGATTTGACACAGCGTTCACGTCTTGAACAATTGATCATTGCACGTACTAAGGGTGATACTAAGCCTGAGACACGGGTGTTAGATAACAAATATGCTCAGCGATTAATGAAGCGTATCTGTGACGAAAAACTTAGTAAATATAATGCCGTAATTGACTGTCCTTCATTAGATACGCTGGCTGGGGCAGGTAATGCCGATGCCTCAAAAAATATTTTAAAAACCCATGTCTTATTGATTGATCAAGTTGCGGGTGACGCCTCTATTCAGGGCGCTGGTGCAAACAAGGGTCAGTTTAGACGGATGTTAAAAGCCGCCTGTCGCAATCACCCCAATGCTAACATTTGGATCAAGGCTCACCCTGCAGCAACATCAGGATACCTTACCTCTTTAAACCTGCCAAAAAACGTCCGATTATTAAATCAAGCGCTCAATCCTATTGAGTTGTTAACGCAAGTAGATCATGTCTATACCGTCAGCTCACATATGGGTTTTGAAGCATTGATGCTAGGGAAAACGGTTCACTGCTTTGGGGTTAATTGGTATAGTGGCTGGGGGCTGACAGATGATAGTGGGGCTCCCAAACGTTTGCTAAAAATCGTCGAGCAACGCCGGCAAGCACTGGCAGCCACTGTATTAAAGAATAGCAAAAGTACAAACTTGGCGCTGTTTCCTTTATCCTCTGACAATAAAGTCAATGCAACGTTAGAAACATTATTCTACAGTGCCTACATAGATTATAGTCATTATGTTGATCCAGCGACGAGACAAGCTTGCGATATTGAGACGGCAATTGAGTGGTTGGTCGCCAATCGTTACTGGCAAGTACGCCTTGAGGGTAGTTTGACCGTATTTGAATTCAGTCGTTGGAAACTCCCCTTCGTTAAAGCGTTTGTTAATCTACCTCGCACGACATTGTTTATCAAACCAAAGCCACGTTTAAAAAACTTATTGCACCCTGATCATTTTCGGGTTAATTATCAGCAACCACTACTTGTATGGGGTTTGGCCAAACGCCAACAAGTACAAAAACAACGACAAAACAAGTTGGCTCAGTCGCACTCAGACACGCCATCTATCTACTGTATGGAAGATGGGTTTATCCGCTCCAATGGTTTGGGCGCTACGTTATTGGCACCATTGTCCGTTGTCATAGACAAGCAGGGCATTTATTACGATGCTACGCAGTCTTCAGATTTAGAAACGTTATTGCGTCAATGTAGACCATTGAGCGCAGCTCAGAATGTACGTGTACAAAAACTTCAAGCCAAACTGTTGACGCAGCGCGTCAGCAAATACAATGTTGGTACCAATGTAGATAATACCGATGGTCAAAAGACTTTTTGGATGCAAGAAGCGAAGCTGTCTGGAAAACCTCGTATTCTTATCATCGGTCAAGTAGAAGACGATTTGTCCGTACAGTATTGTGGTTCAAACATCAAAACCAACAGTGGTTTGATTGAGCGTGTGCGCCAAGATAACCCTGATGCTTATTTGATTTATAAGCCACACCCCGATGTTGAAGCGGGGCTAAGAGCCGGTAAGGTGTTAGAATCCTGCTTACATCAGGTACAAGCAGTCGCCTACGATACGGCCATGCCTGACTGTTTAGAATATGTCGATGACATTCATACTATCAGTTCATTAACTGGCTTTGAGGCATTGCTGCGTGGTCTAAACGTGACTTGTTATGGTTTACCTTTTTATGCAGGTTGGAGTTTGACGACGGACATTGATACGCAGCTATCACCAAAAGCTGAATATCTAGAAAGGCGCAAACGGGAGACTGCGTTGACGCTTGAGCAATTGCTACATTGTGCGTTGATTTGCTACCCACTATATCGATTGCCTAACGGGTACGGGCTTGCGCAAGTAGAGCAAGTGATTGACTATTTATATCCGCTGAAAAACACTCATAAGGCAGAATCTCAAATTGGAGTATCTAGCAACCAAGAGAGTTCAAATCACACTTTGACTTCAGTGGTATTAACTTTGCCTACACGTTTTAAACGTCGCGCTGCCACGCGTTTTATGCAGCAGCGTCATCGATGGCAACAAAAGCTGCGTAAACTGTCTCGTTAGTTCGCTCGAAACTAGCAACGTAAATCCATTGCGACAAGCATGGAAATTTTCGGTATAATCAACCACTTGTCAATTGTATGTATTCATGCAATTGATTACTATTTTTGTTTTCATTTTTTGTCTTTTAGCTAAAGGTAATTCAATTCTATGGCAGCTTCGATGTCTCATTTACTTACTCATCGACACGTTTTGCTGCTACAAGGAAAAATGGGCGGATTCTTTAACCGCTTCTCAGCATTTTTGCAAACTCAGGATATTAAAGTTAGTAAAATTAACTTTAATGCTGGTGATGCGTTTTTCTACCATCATCCCAATACGTATGAATACACCGACACATTAGCGCAATTTTCTACTTGGTTGCATGCTTTTATTAAAAAGCATGGCATTGATGCGATTGTATGCTTTGGTGATTGCCGACCGCATCACACTCAAGCTGGTTGTATCAGTGAGCAGTTGGGCATCTCTTTTTTTGTGTTTGAAGAAGGGTACTTGCGTCCTGATTATATTACCCTGCAAGAATACGGTATCAATGGCTATTCACGTTTGAATACGGCCGATATCAAAGCACTCAAAAAAGCCAATGACCATCCTATTTATACGCACAATCGTTTTTATCGATTGAGTATTGCCGCCATTGTCTATTACATTATCGCTTGGATATATAAAAGCCGTTATCCCCATTATTCACACTATCGCGGTATGACCGCATGGCAAGAAGCCATCGCTTGGTTAAAAGCACCATGGCGCAAATTGCGTGGGTATTTGCCTGATAAACAGTTGCAAAATAGGCTAACCAATCAAGACAGTGATAATTATTTTCTGATTAGCTTACAAGTGCATAATGACTCGCAGATTACGCATCACAGTGATTATCGTGATGTGGTGCAGTTTATCGATGAGTCTATCGCAAGTTTTGCAGATTATGCTGATGAAAAACAGCTATTGGTATTTAAGCATCATCCCTTAGATCGCGGTCACCGAGACTATCGCGAATTGGTTTCTAGTTTGTCTGAGCGCTATCAAGTCGCACATCGTGTTTTTTACGGTTGTGACATGCACTTGCCAACTCTGATGAAGCATAGTATTGGTATGGTAACTATCAACAGTACGACAGGTCTACAGTCGGTCTACCACAAAAAACCCACCAAAATTATGGGCCGCGCGATTTACGATACACCTAAATTGATTGATCAAAAGTCACTCAATGATTTTTGGAAACAGCCCCGTAGTCCAGATAATGAGTTTTATCTGCGATTTCGCGAGTATTTGATAGAGCAAACACAGTTAAATGGGGCATTCTATGGTCGTTCGCCTTGGATGTATAAATACCTACATCAAAAGGGGGATAGCTCTGTAGAGCTCTCTGAAACTAAGACGCCTCATTAGTCTATTTATCTCAATTTGTGACTCAGCGGTAAAGTATTAGAAATTCACGAAGCTTTATTAAGTACTTCGCTTTCTATCTTTACCGTTTTTAGCTTATCACTTCATTTGTTAATCACATCTCTCCTAATAAAATCGCCTTACTTTATAGTGGAAAACTGCTAGAATACCCGTTGGTTTTATTTTTCTATCACCCTTAATTTAGTAGGCGCTTTGTGACTGCATTAGCCAATATTCGTAACTTCTCAATCATTGCCCACATTGATCACGGCAAATCGACGCTTGCCGATCGTTTTATTCAAATGTGCGGTGCCTTGCAAGATCGCGAGATGCAGGCGCAAGTACTTGACTCCATGGATATTGAGCGTGAGCGCGGTATCACTATCAAAGCGCAGTCGGTCACGTTATTTTATGACCATCCTAATGGTGAGCGTTATCAGCTCAACTTCATTGATACCCCAGGACACGTTGATTTTTCTTATGAAGTGTCGCGCTCATTAGCCGCTTGTGAAGGTGCGCTTTTGGTCGTTGATGCGGCGCAAGGGGTAGAAGCTCAGTCCGTGGCTAACTGCTATACTGCTGTTGATCAAGGTCTAGAGGTCATGGCGGTGTTGAATAAAATAGACTTACCGCAAGTTGAACCTGAACGCGTGATTCAAGAAATTGAAGACATTATCGGTATTGATGCAGTAGACGCGCCGAGAGTATCTGCCAAGTCAGGTCTGGGCGTTGATAAGCTATTAGAGGCGTTGGTCGAATTCATTCCACCACCAACAGGCGATCGTGAAGCGCCCTTGCAAGCACTTATCATTGATTCTTGGTTTGACAGTTATTTGGGTGTGGTTTCTCTGGTACGTGTGCGTCAAGGTACCGTTAGAAAAGGCGATAAGATTTATATCAAATCGACTAAAGAGGCGCATCCAGTCAGCTCTATCGGTGTGTTTACTCCTAAACCTTTAGACACGGGTATTCTAGAGGCGGGTGAAGTAGGTTTCATTATTGCCGGTATTAAAGACATTGCTGGCGCACCAGTCGGCGATACGATTACTCATTCTAAGACACCTGATGTTGATCGTATCCCTGGTTTCAAACAGATTACCCCGCAAGTGTACGCTGGTATGTTTCCAGTCGATTCTAATGATTTTGAAAAATTCCGCGAAGCCCTACAAAAGTTACAAATTAATGATGCGTCATTATTTTTTGAGCCGGATACCTCTGACGCATTGGGCTTTGGTTTTCGCTGTGGCTTTTTAGGTATGCTACATATGGAGATTATCCAAGAGCGCCTAGAGCGCGAATATGACTTGGATTTAATCACTACTGCACCGTCGGTTATTTATGAGATTGAAAAGAAAAATGGTGATGTGATTCACATTGATAATCCATCAAGATTGCCTGAGCCTAACAATATCGAAGAGTTTCGTGAGCCGATTGCTCGCTGCCAGATTTTGGTACCGCAAGATTACTTGGGTAACGTCATGACTTTGTGTATAGAGCGTCGCGGTGTGCAAGTCGATATGCGCTTTATGGGTAAGCAAGTTCAGCTGGTTTTTGATATTCCGATGGGTGAGGTGGTCATGGATTTCTTTGACCGTCTAAAGTCTGTCTCGCGCGGATTTGCGTCATTGGATTATAGCTTTGAGCGTTATCAAGTGGATAGACTGGTCAAGGTGGACGTGCTAATCAATGGTGATAAAGTAGATGCACTAGCGATGATTGTGCATCAAGACCAAGCCCGTTTCCGTGGCAATCAATTGGTGATCAAGATGAAAGAATTGATTCCGCGTCAGATGTTTGACGTGGCCATTCAGGCTGCGATCGGTAGCCAGATTATTGGCCGTAGTACGGTCAAAGCCATGCGCAAAGACGTATTAGCTAAGTGTTATGGTGGCGATGTCTCACGTAAGAAAAAGCTGCTGTCTAAGCAAAAAGCAGGTAAGAAACGTATGAAGCAAGTGGGGAATGTAGAAATCCCGCAAGAGGCCTTCTTAGCGGTGCTAAAAGCGGATAGTTAAAACTAGCGTCAACTTTATTCAGTTTTTGCACATAATACGTCAAATGTAGCCAGTTTTATCATCAATACAATGAGATAAGCGGCTCGTTAATAGGCAATTTGGTATGGATTTTGATTTTAATTTGATTTTAGTGCCGTTGACTATAGGCTTGGGTATTGTTTGGCTATTGGATAAGCTGGCGCTCAAACAACGCAAAACACGTGGGCCTGGTAAGGAAAGTTTACTGGTACGCTGGGCTTATGATTTTTTCCCCGTACTGGCCGTGGTCTTGATAGTGCGCTCTTTTTTGATCGAGCCTTTTAACATCCCTTCCTCTTCGATGGTGCCAACACTATATACAGGCGATTTTATTGCTGTTAATAAATATGCTTATGGAGTCAGACTACCACTGTCTTACAACAAAGTATTGGATACAGGCGAACCTGAACATGGTGACGTAGCCGTATTCCGTTATCCTGAAAATCCCAGCATTTATTATATTAAGCGTGTCATTGGTTTGCCAGGCGATACCGTCAGCTATAATCAAGGCATACTGGCTATCAATGACGTACCAGTCGATACGACACCACTAGATTTTGTGGCAAGTACTGAGTTGACTTCACAGCTTTATTTGCCAGGACAAGTTGGGCCAAATGAAGTGCTTACAGAAGAAAGCGCAGCTGCGATGGGTCAACAAGAAGAAGAGAACGCGCGGTACCTTCAAGAGACGCAAGGCGACAACACGCACCTCGTTCGTTATTTGACTGGTATGAATAGTGCTCAGTATGCACCATTTTTGCAGCAGCAAGCACCAGAGGTTGTTAGTTCAGAAGGTACGGAATGGCGTATTACTGTTCCAGAAGGTCACTACTTTGTTATGGGTGACAATCGTGATAGAAGTGCTGATGGTCGATTTTGGGGCTTTGTCCCTGATGAGAATTTAGCAGGTAAGGCGGTTTATATTTGGATGCATAAACCACCAGGATTGAATCTACCTACCTTTGAACGCAACGGTGCTATTAATTAAGACTGCAAGAGTCTTTATTGGTTGATTTACCAATAATAGTTTTATGCTAATATTGTGACTATTTAACAAATAATGATGGTTAGCATTTGGGTGTCTTTTGAAAAAAGATATCTACTAAAAATAGTTATTGACCAGTAGAGGAATACGGTAATGCAGCAATTATCTGGGTTGGCCACGCAGCGCGGTGCTGGTGTGACTGGTATCGTTTTAATGATTATCTTTTTGGGCGTGGCGATTAAATTGATGATTGCCATCATACCCGCGCAAGTTGGCGATTATCAATTTACCAAAACGTTAAGCTCGCAGCTCAAAGAAGCAAATAGCAATAATGAGACGGCCAAACAGTTTGTGGAACGTGTTGATAAACAGTTATCTATCAATGCCGATTATGATACAAAAGCAGAAGATGTTTTTATCTTCACTAATAAGAAGACAGGTCAATTGGCTATTCGTAAACAATATGCAGTAACCAACAATTTTTTTGGCAATATTGATATTCTCAATCGTTTCGAAGGTGATATTGATATGACAACTGCAAAATAATTTAAGCAGTTGTTAAACCACTTTTAATTCTTTTTAATAACATTTGAATGTTCTTTATAAACCCAATCATCATATACCATTACTTATTCAACCAGTAAAACAGAAGGGATAACCATAAGTCACGCATGAAACCAACTTCGCAACATTCCCAAGCGGTTCCTATTCCCCAGAAAAATAGCACGTCTGTCGACACGCTTGTTGTTAGCTCAGAATTTATTCAACGGTTAGCGGTATTAACGCGCAAGTTGGGCTATGTTTTTAACGATTTGAGTCTGCCAAAACTTGCATTGACGCATCGATCGTTTGATAGCAAAAAAAATTATGAGCGCTTAGAGTTTTTGGGCGACGCACTTTTAGGAATGATCGTTGGAGAAGCGCTATACCATCGTTATCCTGGTCAAAACGAAGGGCGGCTGACTCGTATGCGTGCGACTTTGGTACGCCAAGAATCACTGGTTATCATTGCCCAAAATTTAGAACTGTCTAACCACCTTATATTAGGGGTAGGTGAGCGTAAAGGTGGTGGTCGAAATCGTGCTTCTATTTTGGCTGACGCAGTAGAATCTTTGATTGGTGCTATTTACCTAGACAGCCAAGATATGGATATTACTCGTCACTGTGTTCTTTCATGGTATGGCGATTTGATTGATAGCGTCAATGATCAAAAAGCGTTAAAAGATGCCAAGAGTCGGTTGCAGGAGTGGTTACAATCTAAGCAATTCGATTTGCCAACCTATGAGCTTATGGAAACGCGTGGCAATGCACCGAATCAAATTTTTATTGTGCGTTGTCATGTCAATATTCATAACTGCTCCGATATCACTGAATCAGGCGAAAGCCGCCGTATTGCTGAGCAAAAAGCTGCAGAGCTTATGATCAATCAGTTACATAAACTGCCAAGTTCCGCCAAGAAACGCTCATAGTTGATATAAAGTTCGCTGCAAGTATCAATACAACGTTGTGAAAATTTTTCAAGTGTTCTTTATTTTAGCAACCACTTATTTATTTAAAACCTTACTTGCTTTAAAACTCAAATACTCGCCAGCTAATGATGGTTTTGCCTGTTTAGTGCTGATATAACCAATATATTATCAAGCGTCATTTGGCTGGTTATAAACCTTATAGGATTAATTCATGCACAATCATACTGATTTGCCATCAAACAATGAAGATAGTGCCAACGATATGACCGAAAATACAGACATGACTTCAAACCAAGACAATACTGGTATAACGAATGATGAAGCCCATCATTTAGAGGATGCCGCATTAGAAAACGACATGGCAATTGAAGAGTTTTTCGCTCCTAGCCGTCAGAGTCGTATTGCTGATAACTTCAAAGCAGGCTATGTTGCCATTGTTGGACGTCCAAACGTTGGTAAGTCGACTCTAATGAATCACTTATTGGGTCAAAAGCTGTCTATCACTTCACGCAAACCGCAAACAACTCGCCACCGCATTCACGGGATTTTGTCCAATCATGAAATGCAAGCTGTGTTTGTGGATACGCCAGGTATTCACCGTAATGAAGTGCGTGCTATCAATGAACGTATGAATAAAGCCGCTGTGTCTGCCTTGGTAGATGTAGACTTGGTGCTGTTCGTTGTTGACTCAGACCAATGGCGTGATGATGATTTATTGACCTTGCAAAAGCTTGGCAATACAGATTTGACCGTGGTACTGGTCATTAATAAGTCAGATACTTTAAAGGACAAAGGCAGTGTATTGCCACTTATAGAGACCTTTAATGACAGTTTCGATTTTGCTGATATCGTACCAGTATCGGCTCTAAAAAATCAGAACTTAGATCGGTTGCAAGAAGTGATCGCTTCTCATCTACCAATCGCTGATCCTATCTATGATACAGAGCAAATTACCGATCGCTCAGAACGCTTCTTGGCAAGTGAAATTATCCGCGAAAAAATCATGCGTAGTGCGGGTGATGAAGTACCGTATGATCTAACTGTACAAATTGATGCTTTTAAAGATGAGCCTGCGCATATTGATCCAAAGACTGGTCGTCCGCGTAAAGCATGTACCTTTATTGATGCGACTATTTATGTCGAGCGTAGTGGTCAAAAAGCCATTGTTATCGGCGATAAAGGTCAACGTATCAAACAAGTCGGTATGGATGCTCGTAAAGACATGGAACAACTTTTTGACAAAAAAATCATGCTAACACTGTGGGTAAAAGTGAAACGCGGTTGGTCTGATGACGAACGTGCATTGACCAGTTTAGGGTATTGATAGCTTAGAGTAGCGATTGGGGAATAGCCTGTTGACACTCGTATCGATATTCGCAGGGCTAGATGCTGAGGTAATAAGAAATGCGTAATGAAGCGTTAGTCGGTTATTTATTACATCAGCGTCCTTATCAAGAAAAGCGCGCTTTATATTATTTGTTTTCCCAACAACATGGTCTAATACATGGTGTTGGAAAAAAAGGCGCACCATTATTTATGCCGTTACAGCTCTTTGCTACGGGCAAACGTGACTTAAAAACGTTCAGTCAAATTGGTATCGCATCGCAACACTCGGCTCAACCCGCTATAGAAAAAGACAATGACGCTGCGGCTATAAACGCACTACCTTACGAAAACATCACTGGCCAACATCAATACTCGGCATTGTATTTAAATGAAATACTGTGGCGGCTATTGCCTACTGAAGACCCAATGCCACTACTATGGCAACATTATCAAAACAGTCTACAGCAACTTAGGCAGCCTTTGAGTGCTGACGAATTGCGTTTGTGCTTGCGCAAGTTTGAGCAGTACTTGTTCAGCGAGCTAGGTTTCAGCTTGGCACTGACACATGATAGTGTCCAAGATGCTATTGAGCCTGACGTTTCCTATCGTTTTTTGCCAGATGTAGGTTTGGTAGCTATTTCACAAAATAATATACAGTCTGAACACCTAGAAAGCGCGACTGGACAAAGTGTTTTTATGGGTAGTGATATTATGGCAATGTCACAGTTAGGCATTACTGACAACACTCTGAATCATTGGTCGAAAATACATCGTCATCTGATTGATCATTTACTTGATTATCAACCGCTGCACAGTCGCTTATTGTGGCAACAACAGCAACGTTACCAATGAATATTTCATTATTTTAAGACTATTATGGTTAAAGTAACAACCATATAAAATATCAGCTGTTTACGATCATTTACCAGTCAATTGGGTCTGGTTATTAAAAGGATTTCTTATGACCATCTCCTCATCACCTTTATCAGCAAACGCCTCAAAGAAACCGTTGCTAGGGGTAAACATTGACCATGTGGCGACATTGCGTCAAGCGCGTGGTGTA
This sequence comes from Psychrobacter sp. AOP22-C1-C5, assembly GCF_052378885.1. Classification (NCBI taxonomy): domain Bacteria; kingdom Pseudomonadati; phylum Pseudomonadota; class Gammaproteobacteria; order Moraxellales; family Moraxellaceae; genus Psychrobacter; species Psychrobacter sp. AOP22-C1-C5. Next base: position 487,357 of record NZ_JBQSYC010000003.1, read on the forward strand.
AGTTATCCCAGTCCTTTGGAGGCGGCCTTGTTGTGTGAAAAGGCGGGGGCGGATGGTATCACCATACACTTGCGTGAAGACCGACGTCATATACAAGATTCAGATGTCTATGAAATAGCAGAGCAGTTGACAACTAGAATGAATCTAGAAATGGCAGCTACTACTGAGATGCTAGCCATTGCCTGTAAGGTCGAACCATTTTGGGTATGCCTAGTACCTGAGAAACGGGCAGAGCTGACCACAGAAGGCGGTCTCGATGTCTCAGGGCAAATAACTTGGCTAACAGACTATATTAAAAAGCTGCAAGCTGTAGGCATTCAGGTTTCTTTATTCATTGACCCAGATGAAACTCAAATTGCAGCTGCCATTGATTGTGGAGCAGATGCCATCGAGTTGCATACAGGCGCTTATGCTGAAGCTGGTTTGACCGGTAATGTGGAAATACAAGCTGCTGAGCTAAAACGGATTCAACAAGCTGTCGCTAGCGCACAACGTCTTAGGCCCAAATTGCTTATTAATGCAGGTCATGGTCTGACACGTGATAATGTCAACGCTATCGCGCAAATTGATGGTATTTACGAGTTAAATATTGGACACGCGCTTATTGCAGATGCGATATTTGTAGGTCTTGAGCAAGCGGTTATTATGATGAAAAGTGCCATGCACGAAAGAGACTAAAAACACGTCTTGTCCGTCTTACTATTCATCACATTGAGTGGGATGGTTTTCGTCAAGTTTTTGTTTAACGATGCCTGCTTGGTTAAAAGAAATGAGGTACATTGCTTTATTGTAAGCAGCAGTTGGACAATACTTAATATGACCGAAATGACCTCGAGGCGTCCCACTATCACCCCAAAACTTAGTGTAATGACGCCTATTTCCCACTCGTAAGCTTAGCTTACTGTATTTAGGATTTAAGGATTGCTGAGTGATTAATAAATCTACTTGGGCATCGTAATTCTTACTGTCACTTTTATCTATAAATACCAAAAGCATTTTGTCATCATCTCTTTGGCAGTGCTCTCCATCATTAGACAAACAGACAAGCACGTTTTCCTTTCTGATATAACTCTCAGATTTCGCTATAGCGAGCGAGGTTTCTACCTGATTTTTGATACGTAAGGCTTCTATGCTTGCCAATTTTGTTTGAACACTGGGCGCTGCGATAGCCAAGATAATCGCCAATATCGCTACCGTAATAATAAGTTCAACCAATGTAAAACCCTGTGTGACTTTATCTCTAAGGATGATTGTATCTACTGTGGCATTTTCGGCAAATGTAGTTTTGCGTGTAGGGGCAATACAAGATTTGCTGCTGCAAGAGGAGAATGGAGTAAGAATCAATCTATTCTTAATTAAAGTGTACCTAAACAAGATACCTGTAGAGAAATTTTTATAACGTAACGATTCTTTAAAGAGTAATGTCATAAGGTTTGACTGTTTATAATAAATAACCTGATTTATCTCACCTTGTTTTGCTAACTATTTGAAGAAACTCACTAAAAATTCAGAACTTAAAAGGTAAGGATTTATGAGCTCAAATAATTACTAATCAAAGTGAATATGAAATTATGTTGACTATTGTAATATAAACAGAATATATGTCTACTGTCAAAAAATGTTTCAATTAGTGAACAAAGGATTTTAATAATAGAGAAAAATTACTAACTGTATTAAAATACGCTCAGACAATAGATACTGTTATGTTCACTATCTATTGTGAACTGACATACAAAAGATAAAAAGCGTAAGGTGTGTTAGTTCTAGGTAACTTCAGCTGCTTATTGTGTTTTAGTTACAACATTATCGTGTAATAATGTGTAGCTGGTTAACGAAAAAAGTTGTAAACTGAATTGATAATCGCTAAGCTACTTCGTAATTGGTTTTGCTTTGTAACTTGAAATGCGTAAAGATGTCTACTTTAGAGCGTCTTGAAAATCGGTTTTGCTTAACGCATCACTAAAATTATCCTTTGGAGGAAGTCCATGAAATTGAATAAAATTGCTCTAGCTCTGGTTGCCGTAACAGCTGCCCCTTTAGCAGCTAATGCTGGCGTTACTATCAGCCCACTATTATTAGGTTACCACTTCACTGAAGATTTCAGTGATACAGCTGATAAGCAACGTGAAATCTTGCGTACTGGTAAAAACCTATATGAAAACGCTAATGGCGATGTAATTGGTGATGGTACTCGTGGTAACAACAACGGTGGCGTTGCTAAAGAAAGCAGCCTATACACTGGTGCTGCACTAGGTATCGAGCTTACTCCTTCTACTCAGTTTCAAGTAGAATATGGCGTATCTAACGCTAATGGTGAAGCTTCTGAAGATTCTGCACAAGCAGGTATCAACCGTTTTGACGTAGAACAAACCATGCTTTCTGGTAACTTCTTAATCGGAACTGAAGAATTCACTGGATACACTGATAGTGCGTTCAAACCATACGTACTAGTTGGTGCTGGTCAATCTAAGATTAAAGTAGAAAACCAAGAAACTTATGTTGCTGACTCAGAAGTAGCGGGTATCCCTGCTGGTGGTACTGTTAATGCTGGTACTGAAGTATCAAGCTCTAAAGACACTATCGGTAACCTAGGTCTAGGTGCTATGTATCGTATCAATGATGCATTAAGCCTACGTGGTGAAGCTCGTGCGATTCACAACTTTGATAACAACTGGTGGGAAGGCATGGCTTTGGCCGGTCTAGAAGTTGTACTTGGTGGCCATTTAGCACCTACAGTAGCTGTACCACCAATGGAAGAGCCAACAATTGCACCTACTCCAGTAGTAGTAGTTGAGTCTGATCTTGATTCTGACGGCGATGGCGTACCTGATAGCATCGATCAGTGCCCAGGCACTCCGATGAATGTGGTTGTTGATGAAGTTGGTTGCCCAGTACCAGTAGATATTACTGATGAGCTGAAAATGGAACTACGTGTATTCTTTGATAACGACAAATCAGCTATCAAAAACCAATACAAGCCAGAGATCGCTAAAGTAGCTGAGAAGATGCGCGAGTATCCTAACTCTGTAGCACGCATCGAAGGCCATGCTTCTAAGACTGGTCCTTCAGCACGTTATAACCAACGCCTATCTGAAGCTCGTGCTGTTGCGGTTAAATCTATGCTAACTAATGAATTCGGTATCGCTCCAAACCGTCTGTCAACAGTTGGTTATGGTTATGACAACCCAATCGCGCCAAACGACACTGAAGAAGGTCGCGCTATGAACCGTCGTGTTTATGCCATCATCACTGGTGACAAAACAATGACTGTTGAACAAACTAAAGATATGGTTGTTCAATAAGTAACCGTTAATTGGTTATATTAATAAATATTTAATTACAAAAAAAGCTACCCATCGGGTGGCTTTTTTTTGTTTATGACTAGAGAAAAGTGAGTTATTACATAAATTTGTGAAGCAATAATGTTATACTAGCTGCCGAAACATTCTGTAAATTGACAGAATGTACATTAGCATAGCTATCTGTATGATGAATTTATCAGCATAGATATATGATTATATTGAAATTATTTTATGAACCTCTTTTAACATAAGGTTTAATAAAAGAAAGTATTCAATATCTGTCTGATTTATGATAAAAGTTTATCCAGCGGCGCTTACTGCTACTGCACTTTTTTAAGACAAAACGAGCATTTTATATGGCGAACGATATCAAACACCTGCGTAACATTGCAATTATTGCCCACGTTGACCACGGTAAGACGACTTTGGTTGATAAGTTATTACATCAATCTGGTACTTTTGGCGACCGCGCAAACATTGCTGAACGTGCAATGGATTCAGGTGATATTGAGCAAGAACGTGGTATTACTATTTTGGCTAAAAATACAGCCATCCGATGGACGGATCACACAGAAGATACAGAATATCGTATTAACATTGTAGATACCCCAGGTCACGCCGATTTCGGTGGTGAAGTTGAGCGTGTTATGTCAATGGTTGACTGCGTACTTCTAGTTGTTGATGCTGTTGATGGCCCAATGCCTCAGACTCGTTTTGTAACGCAAAAAGCATTTGAGCAAGGTCTAAAGCCGATTGTTGTTATTAACAAAATTGACCGTCCTGGTTCACGCCCTGATTGGGTAATGGATCAAATTTTTGATTTGTTTGACAACCTAGGTGCGACTGATGAACAGTTGGATTTCCCGGTTGTTTATGCTTCAGCATTGAACGGCGTTGCAGGTCTAGAAGCTGATAATTTGGCTGACGACATGACGCCACTTTTCAAAACAATCGTTGATGTTGTACAGCCGCCACAAGTTGATGCAGACGCACCATTCCGTATGCAAATCTCAAGTCTTGATTACAATAGCTTCGTTGGTGTGATCGGTATTGGCCGTATTCAGCGTGGTAAAGTTACAACCAATACTCAAGTTACTGTTATTGATAAGCATGGCAAAACACGTAATGGCCGTATCTTAAAAATTATGGGCTATCATGGTCTTGACCGTATCGAAGTAGAAGATGCACAAGCAGGCGATATCATTTGTATTACTGGTATTGATGCGCTTCATATCTCAGACACTATTTGTGATCCTAATAACGTTGAAGCATTACCAGCACTAACGGTAGATGAGCCAACAGTATCTATGAACTTCCAAGTAAATAATTCACCTTTTGCTGGTCGTGAAGGTAAGTTCGTAACGTCACGTAATATTCGTGAGCGTCTTGAGCGTGAATTGATTCATAACGTGGCATTGCGTGTAGAAGATACTGAGTCTCCTGATAAATTTAAAGTATCAGGTCGCGGTGAGCTTCACTTATCTGTATTGATTGAAAACATGCGTCGTGAAGGTTTTGAGCTTGGTGTATCAGGTCCAGAAGTTATCGTAAAAGAAGTAGATGGCAAGCTACAAGAGCCTTATGAAAATGTTGTTTTTGATATTGAAGACGAGCATCAAGGTTCTATCATGGAGCAGGTTGGTTTGCGTAAAGGCGAGATGACCAACATGGAGCTTGATGGTAAAGGTCGTATGCGTATTGAAGCGACAATGCCAGCTCGTGGTTTGATTGGTTTCCGTTCAGAGTTCCTAACACTGACATCAGGTAGCGGAATCATGACGTCGAGCTTCTCTCATTACGGTCCACAAAAGATCGGTGATGTTGGTGGTCGTTCTAACGGTGTATTGGTTTCTATGGCGAATGGTACTTGCCTAGGCTTTGCATTGTTCAACCTTCAGAAGCGCGGTAAGCTATTTGCTGAGCCACAGCTTGAAGTTTATGAAGGTATGATTGTCGGTCTTAACTCTCGTAACGACGATATGGCCGTTAACCCTACCACTGCTAAACAGTTAACTAACGTTCGTGCTAGTGGTACTGATGAAGCGTTGACACTAACACCAGCCATTAAGTTTACTCTTGAGCAAGCGCTTGAATTTATTCAGGACGATGAATTGGTGGAAGTAACACCAAAAGCGGTTCGTATTCGTAAACGCTATTTGACTGAAAGTGAGCGTAAGCGTCACGGTCGTAGCAAAAAAGGTGCGTAATCGTTTGATTTGACTGAAATCAAGCAACAAAAAAGGCTAACGCAAAGTTAGCCTTTTTTTTGTCGATTGATAAAGTTTGAGCATTTAGTACATATGTATTATGCAAAAAACTTAAGACAATCGTTTATGGTTTCACTACTACATAATCGTTGGTATTAATCAAAATCTCTGACGGTTGATCGACAACAATACGTACAACACTGTTATTGGTGACTTGCGACTTGTAATAATTGTCTTCGGCAACAGTACATCCTAAGCAGCGTCCCATTGCATTCCAAGGCTCAACAAACAGCTTCTGCTGCGCCTGATCTGCGTTGCCACCGATAAGAGAGAAGGGCAGGCTGACAAGATAAGCGGCAGTACCAGCAACAGCATTTACAAACTGTAGAGGCTTACCCACCACAGTGTCAACCACCATCGTCTCGTAAGAGGGTCCGAAGTCCGTCTCATCGATTTCTATTGCTGCCAAGGCAGGCTGCATACTAATGGCCATTAGACTTAAGCTTGCAGCGACAGTAAAAACTTTCTGTTTTACTGTGCGTGGGTTCTTGGCTTTAACAATCATGACGATATCCTAAAATTCACAATGAGTATGATTACGGGCTTTATTATTTCTGTTCAGAAATATTCTATAGCGACAAATAGAATGGATACTACAGATAAATTAACACTTTGCACTATTTATGTAAGTGCTTGTCCTATTAAAGCAAGATGCGTATTAATAAGCAACAAAAATACGCAGGATACATCGACGATAGATAAATATGTAGGTTAATGAATTGGATACGTTTTAAGTCTGTATAGCATTTAAAGGAGAGGTTGACACTTAGCGCAGTAAACACTTGCTCGACCATTTAATTTAATATTTTCAAGCACTGTATCACACTGCAAACATGCTTCACCTTGTCTGCCATAGACATTCAGCGTCTGTTGAAAATAACCGGTTTGACCATCAGCAACTGTGAAGTCTCGTAAAGTTGAACCACCCAGTTTAATAGCCTTATTTAAAATGACTTTAATATGTCCAACCAACACTGCTATCTGATCATAAGACAATTGATGAGCAGGAGTCGCGGGATTGATACCTGAAAGATATAAACTTTCTGTGGCATAAATATTGCCAACGCCAACCACAACTTGCTGTTCCATAATGACTGATTTAATAGGGCGCGCGATAGGCTGAAGTCGTTTATTCGATTTGTTCTTATCGGCTATGCTTGTACGTTGAATAAAATGATATAAATAGTCTGCCGTAAATTCATCTGAAAGAGGTTCAGGACCAAGATGATCTAATAATTTATTTCCATAGTCTTTATACCATAACACTGAGCCAAACCGTCTTGGATCATAATAGTGTAGCTGCGATTTTTTATTGTTGATGTCACTAAATTCAATCATCAGATGATCGTGCTTGCGCTTGTCAGTGCCATAGCTATGCTGCTGTAGACTGCCTGACATTCCCAAATGAATCAATAGTTGTCGCGGCGCCAGTAGGTCAGTTTGAAAGGCGGTATTAACAGAATTAACTGGACCAGGCAGCAAAGGTGAAAAATTGAGTATCAGATATTTTGCTCTGCGCTCAACGCTGTCCAATACATAATCGACTAGCGTATCCAAGTCGTCCGGCATCGCCCAGCGCAGCTTTGGTTGAAATACTCTAATATCAGTAATACGTTGCCCTAATAATGGTTCAAGGCTGGTTTTCGTTGTTTCGACTTCGGGCAATTCAGGCATGATATTTTATAATGACTCTATTGTTTAATGAATGTATTTTCGCTCAGTTTTATATTTAAGCAACGGCACGCCGGGCATGCAAGATACCATGCTGTTGCTCTAGTTTGGCTAGCAACTTAGATAAATGTGCCAGTCCTGATACTTCAATATGAAACTTTAAGAAGGCAATATTGTCGTCATTACTTAATGTCTCAACCTGACGAATATTAACATTCTCTTTGTCGATAATTTGTGTCAAATCACGCAACAATCCACGTCTGTCGTACGCTTCTACATGAATATCTACTGGTTGATAGCGCCCAGATTGAACCCGCCAAGCCGCTGCTATCTCACGCTCAGGGTCGCGCTCGATAAGTCGCAAATACTCAGGACAACCACGATTGTGGACGCTAACCCCGCGTGACAAGGTGATATAGCCAGCAATTGGCTCCCCATGTACAGGATGGCAGCAGCCTGCTAGATTGATCTCGATGTTATCCAGTCCATCAATACGGATTTTATAAGCATCGAGTTTGCCGACATCTCTGGTATCTATGCTTAGGACAAAATCTTCTGGTGGTTTTTCAGGCTCTAAATGTAGCTGACGAGAAATATGGCTGGTCAATTGGTTGAGACCAATCTCGCCCGTAACCAATCCAACGATAATATCATCAGTATTATTGACATTAAAATGCTGAGTATAGTCGTTTAAATCAATACTGTTTGGATGCACTGACAATCGTTCAAGCTCTTTACTAAGCATATGCCGACCAATTTCGATATTTTTATCACGGTCTTGTTTGTTGAACCATTGCCGCAGTTTCGAGCGAGCGCGGTTAGTATGTATATAACCAAGCGAAGCGACTAGCCAGTCGCGGTTTGGCTCGCGTGAGGCTTTGGTAATGATTTCAACTTGTTCGCCAGTTTTGAGCTGATAGGTCAGCGGCACATAGCGCTGATTGACTCGAGCGGCTTGGGCGCGATTGCCAACTTGCGTATGTACGTAATAAGCAAAATCAAGAACGGTCGCGCCTTTTGGTAATTCAGTAATGTCACCGTCGCGGCTAAAGATATAAATACGTTCAAGCTCATCAAAATCGACAAGCTGTTCTTCTTCGTCAAAGCCCATATCATCTATATCTTCGCCTGTTAATAAAGACGAGCGTGGCTGATTTCGCGTTTCATTGTTGATAGATAAGAGCTGACGTAGAGAGCTGATTCTTTGATTAAGATAGTTGTCTTTTTTATTTTTCAGGCCTTCTTTATAGTTGACATGCGCGCACATGCCAAGCTCGGCCTCAAAATGCATTTCATGAGTACGAATTTGTATTTCAAGAGACTTATTTTCGGCGATAACAGCTGTATGTAGGGAGCGATAACCATTGGACTTAGGATTAGTGAGATAATCATCGAACTGTTCAGGAATATAACGCCATAAACCGTGTACCAATCCGAGCACGTGATAGCAGTCCGAAGGATTGGTGACCAATACTCGCAAAGCACGAATGTCATAAAGCTGATCGAACGATAAGCCTTTGAGCTTCATTTTTCGATAGATAGAATAGATGTGTTTGACGCGCCCCGAGACTTCACCTTCGATGTTGGCTTCCGCCAACGCTTCATTCAACTTATCTTGCACCCGTTGAATGTAGGATTCACGTTCACTACGCTTCTCCGACAACAGTTTAGCAATCTCTTTGTAGCGCTCAGGCGCAAGATAACGAAATGCTAAATCTTCAAGTTCCCATTTCAGCTGCGCAATGCCCAAGCGATGGGCTAAAGGAGCATAAATAGTCATGACTTCACGTGCCACGCGGCTTTGACGCTCTTCATTAGAAAAAGTCAGTTCACGCATGGCAAAGGTACGTTCAGCAAGCTTAATGAGCACCACGCGCACGTCGTTGGTGACAGAGATGAGCATGCTATAAATATTAGACAGCTGGTCGCGTTGGTTATTAACAAAGTGGTCTTCTAAGCGTTTATTACTCTCGATAATCTCAGATAGCTGCCCCATGGCCAGAGTATCTTTAACTAAGGTGGATATGTCCGCACCGAAGTTTTTTTCTATATCAGCCAGGCTGATAACTGATTTACGGGCGCTTCGATATAGCATGGCAGCGACAAGGGCATCTTCGTCTTGATAAAGATAGGTCAATATGTCAGTCATGCCGATACCAGTCACATAAGCGCCTGAACGCTCAGATTTACTGGTATTCATATGATTGCGAATAAACTCACAAGCAGCGCTTAAGTTGGGTACTGACTCTTGTCCGATACGCTTGGCGACATTGTCTAACCAAGTAGGAACATCAATATTTACTTGATCTAAATCTATCGTCTCAAGCTCTTTTTCTGAAAGGGCACTGTTTTTGCTTAAAAAGGGATTATCGTCATACCCATTTTCGAGTCGTAAATCGTGACTGTGAAAAGAGTGCAAGGCTGAGCGATCAAACGTGGTATGTAGCTTATTGGTAGACAGCTGGTATTTGATATCGAGCGGGATTTGGGCATAGCTGTTCGCAGACTGATGAGAGCGTTGGCTCGCCACCAGTTGTGCCGCAAGCGCTGCACTATCGGCCTGTGTGGTCTGTCCATCCACTAGTGGCAATCCTTCACGAATTTTTACCATAGCCGACTCCTCTTAGCTATCCTGAATTAAATATAACTTCATCTATTATGTACATACTTTCGATTTATGAATACTAAAAAACATCAACCATAAATCAATATAACTGCTAAAAATCTCTATTTTTAGCAGTTATAAAATGCGTGTGCAGTATATAAAGCTATGAGTATAAACATTCACTATGCTTTGACTAAACAAATATAGGAAGATTGTTTATTATTATCTCATTTTAAGATGACAAATCAAGCGAGGCTATGTGTAATGTCTGTTGTGAATAAGATAAATAGCCGTCATTTATTAGTCATGCTTAACCAAGGTTTTGATTAAGCATAAGTTATTGAAAAAACGGCCATTTACTACTTCGAAGGATTTGGTTAAATAAGTAAGTGTTAAACAGCTATTTTTTCAAAACGTGCGATGGATTCAACATGGCCTGTATGGCAGAACATGTCCATCACGCCAGCGTGAGTCAAGCGGTAACCTTGCTCTAATAACGCTTTTGTATCGCGAGCAAGTGTGGCCGGGTTGCAAGACACATAAACGATTCGTTCAGCATTAAATTTAGGTAGATATTGCATAATTTCCCACGCGCCAGAACGTGGCGGATCAATCAATAATGCATCAAAGCCTTGATTGGCCCAAGGTTTATCAGTGCAATCTTGTGTCAAATCTTGACTGTAAAACTCAGTATTATTGATGCCATTGCGACGTGCATTATCTGCTGCACGTGCGGTCATCGCTTCGCTACCTTCAACGCCGACAACCGACCCTGTCTCGCCAACGAGTCGCGCCAATGGCAAGCTAAAGTTACCAAGACCGCTAAATAAATCCAGTACGCGTTCGCCCGCTTTTAAATCCAACAAGTCACAAGCAAGCTTTGTCATCTGACGATTGACAGATAAGTTTACTTGAGTAAAGTCAGTAGGAATAAACTCAAAAGTAAGGTCATATTCTAGCAATTGATAATACAAACGTCCGAATTGCTGGCTCATATCGTCCGCATCCGTCAAGGCAATACGCTGGATGCTATCAACGCCTTTAGACTGTAAGTATAATTGCCAATTGCGAGCAGCAAAGAATACCTTTAGCTTATCGACATCAGCGTCTGACAACGGCTCTAAATTGCGTACAATCAGGGCAACAGGTTGATCGCCGTCGGGTAGTTCAGAGATTTTCTCACCCATTGCCAATTCGAGTTGAGCAATCTTGTCACGGCTCTCTAGGCTGCCAATCAGCGCTTTTAAGTTCTCAATCTCAAAACCAATACGCGGATCTAAGATATGGCACTCATTCAATTCCGCTAAGAAATTACTTGAGCGCTCACGAAAGCCAACCAAGGCAGTTTCTTTTTTGACGACATAACGTACGCCCAATCGGGCTTTGGTACGATAGCCTAGACGATCACCAACGACTGGTTCAAGCCAATGATCGGGCGCTATGTTGGCTTGATGCAAAAGCATTTCAGCCAATACAGATTGTTTAAAATTGATTTGTCCTTCAGGTGCCCAGTGCTGCAAATTACAACCACCGCAAACGCCAAAATGCGGGCAGGGTGGTACAGCACGCTCAGGGTTTGGATTGGCAGTGATACTAATGGCATCGCCTTCTTCAAAACTATTACGAACGTTGGTCAACCTGACCACCGCACTTTCACCCGGCAAAGCAAAGCTCACAAACACTTTTTTGCCATGTTTGTCTTCGACATGGCCATCCGCTACACCAAAACCATTGCCATATACTGCCACGCCGCGACCATCATGTGACAAACCATCAATAGTAAAAGGTAGAGGCTCTGCATCTTTTAGACGACGACGCGTCTTCGATGAGGGTTTAGACTTTTTCTTATTAGGGGGAATCGCAATGGTTTGGTTGTCATTGGATGTTTGAGGAGCATCAAGTGTTGTAGACGTTTTTGAATCGGTGGGTTGCATAAACCTGCCTTAGTAATAAATGATAAATAATTAAAAAATAAGTATGAAAGCGATTGTTTAAAATATGGTCTGTTAAGATTTAGGCGTAAATGACCAATCAGCAATGAAATCTTGATGACGTGCACTGCCATCTGCTTGGGTATATTTTGCCAAATAATCATAACTTTGTTGCTGCCACGCCTCAAAGTCTGGTGAGGACAACTGTCCTGTTAGACGCAACCAACGCAGATATATCAGCCAAGTATTCATGACGTCAGACTCACAATAGATAGACAGCGTCTGCCAATCCTCATTGTTGACAAGATCGCCTACCATGCTGCCATCGACATCTGTCTTACCGGGCAATCCGTATAAGCTGGCAACCACGTCCATGGCTTCGCGGCGGCTAGCACCGTACTGGCTGAATCTGTCCATCAAATCAAGATGACGCGTATGGAAGCGATTGACGTAATTGTTAAAACGCATGTTTTTGATGCGTTCGCCTTCTTCAAACAACCATGGCGCTGACAAATCATATTGCATAGCGCGATATATCAATACAGGAATGTCAAAACCCGAGCCGTTCCAACTGATGAGCTGAGGCAGTTTTTCAAGATCACTAAATGCTCGAAAAAACTTAGCAAGTATGTCTTTTTCACTAAACTTATCGGCAGTCAAAGAAAATAATGATAAGTTGCCATCCTTGATATACAACGCGGAAATACAAACAATACGCTGCAACGGCAAGCGCATAAAGTCGTGTCCCGCTTCTTGTGTGCGTATCGCGGTCAACGCGCTTAGCGTATCTGAATCATTGAGATCCGCCAATTGTGGGTAGATACGGCGCGCTGCTTGGATATCAGCGACAGTCTCGATATCAAAGACCAATATAGGGTCGGATGGTAGGGCTTGTGGCATAAGGATTCCTGATTGAACCAACTAAACTGAACGGCGTTCTGTACGTTAATTAACTTCTTTACCATCATCGACATGACTGTCATTAACACTATACAGACCTGTTGATAAGTAACGATCGCCGCGATCGCAAACGATAAAAGCGATGACAGCGTCAGGGTTTTCTTTAGCCACTTGTATCGCAGCCCATGCAGCTGCTCCTGAAGAGACGCCTGCGAAAATACCTTCGTTTTTGGCCAGTTTACGCATATAGATTTCTGCAGTATGCTGATCGACATCCATAACCTCATCGACCAAATCTGCGTCAAAGATGCCCGGCATATAAGCGGCAGGCCAGCGACGAATACCAGCAATAGAAGCCTCTTCATCTGGTTGCAGACCGATAACTTTGATGTCTGGATTTTGCTCTTTAAGATAGCGTGAGACACCCGTAATAGTGCCTGTCGTACCCATTGAGCTGATAAAATGAGTGATTTTACCGTCCGTTTGTGTCCATAGTTCAGGGCCTGTAGTTAGGTAATGCGCTTGGCTGTTATCAGGGTTGTTAAACTGATCTAAAACGACACCTTCGCCATTTGCTTGCATTTGCAATGCCAAATCGCGTGCTGCTTCCATGCCTTCATCGACTTCGATTAAAGTTGCTCCATAAGCAATCATGGCGTCTTTGCGCTCTTGAGTCGAATTGGTTGGCATCAATAGGGTGATTGGATAGCCACGCATGGCTGCAACCATAGCCAAGGCAATGCCTGTATTACCACTGGTGGCTTCGATCAACATGTCACCAGGCTTTATATCACCGCGCTGTTCTGCTTGATAAATCATATTGAAAGCAGGACGGTCCTTGACAGAGCCAGCTGGATTATTCCCTTCAAGTTTGGCTAGTAGTACAGCACCATTGGTTATTGGTGCTTGCTCAGGCAAGCGTTGCAATTTAACCAACGGCGTCTGGCCAACGCAATCGGCGAGGACAGTGACTTGAGTGATAAAGTTGGCGTTTGACATGGCCGTAGCGGACATAAGGTATCCTTATTGGTTTGCAAAATTGATTTTCAAATGACGGTTTATTTTTCAAATATAATTCTGGTTTTTGAGTAAATAATTTAATAAAGTGACTATCGGCGTAAGCTTTTGATTTAGTAAGTAATTATATTATGAGTTTCACAAAAAAATACCGACAAGGAATAAGTTGCGTCATTATATCATTTTGTTTTTGGCTACGCTGATGGCATCCAGAAATTTTAATAAATGAGTAGGGTCTAAAAATAGCAAGCCAGCTAAAATATATTTGAGCGATCTCGTTTGTCAGCAACGATGTGCGATGACAGTATCGGCGTTCATAAATACTGTTAAAATGCCTGAATTATTTAGCATTTGCTTATAAATAAAAGCAATCTATCTCTGTTATTTATAGATAGCACAAATCCCAGTAGAGAGTAAAGCGAGCATGGCATACAAAAAACGTTTTGATACCAGTAGTGCGTATGGTCAGCTCATCATATTGGTGTTTTTGCCAATCTGTGTACTAGCAGCTGTCGGCGGTATTTTGGTTTTTTATGAAACCATGCGTGCCAGCAATTCAGAACAAGAGGTATTGGCTGAAGCCGTATTGATTCGCCATGCTCCAGCAATTGCCGAGTTGGTTCCTGAACTATTAGAGCAAGAACAACGCCAACAAACAGATAGCGAGGCCGCTGCAGATGAGACCGCGGCAACCAAGCTTGAAGGCATTCGAGATAAGCTGGGTCGTATGCAGTCAGAGCAACACGTACAGCGTATTGCGATTATTAATGAGAACAATGAAGTACTTATGGCGGTCGGCTATGGGCTAAATGAAGAGTGGCCGCCGCTAGATATCGGCTCAGATGTAAAAGAGAATTTTGTGTCGCAAAAGCCAACGGCGATCGGTACGGCTTATGGCAGTGTGTTAGGAGACTTTGAAGGGCGAAGGCTGTGGTTGCTAGTGGATATGGACAATGAACCGCTTTATATTGCGCGTTATCGTATTGCCATGGCACTGGTAATTACTGGTTTGTTCACCATTCTTATTTTATTACTCAGCCTAAACATCTATTCAAAGCGTTGGATTGCGCCCATTTATGAGCTACGTTTGCAGCTGCAACGCACCCATGTCGACAATTTGTATCAGCCTATTCCGGTGGAGTCAGATGGTGAGCTGAATTTGTTGCAGCAAGACTTGGTCAAAACCTTGCGCCGGTTGCACAGAAGCTTTCAAGAACTGAAAGATCACGCTGAGCAAACTGAAGATGATTTGCGACTTGCTTTCGATGAGATGGAGATGCAAAACATCTCTATTCGTAATGCGCGCGATGCCGCTATCTCAACCAGCCAAGCCAAATCCGCGTTTTTGGCCAACATCAGCCATGAGCTGCGCACGCCCCTAAACAGTATCGATGGCTTTATCAACCTATTAGCACGTCATGGTGAATTGAATCCAGAACAAGACTTATATGTACAAACCATACGTAAGTCCTCGGCACACTTACTGGCACTGGTGAATGATGTTTTGGATTTTTCTAAAATTGAAGCCGGCAAATTGGTGCTTGATCGTCACGAGTTTGATCTTTATGACACCATCTATGATGTGGTCGATATGCTCTCACCTGTTTCCGCAGAAAAAGGTCTGCGCATGGCGGTGTTGTTTTATAACGATGTGCCGATGCGTATCAATGGTGATGCCCTGAGGCTCAAGCAAGTATTGACCAATATTGTTGGCAATGCGATTAAGTTTACTGACAGTGGCGATGTGGTCGTGCGCGTTAGCCTAGACGATCACCGCGACAACTATTTGATGATTAGCGTGCAAGACAGCGGTAAAGGAATTTCTTTGGCCGATCAAAAAATGCTGTTTCAAAGCTTTAGCCAAGGTGATCCATCAATTACCCGTCAATATGGCGGTACAGGATTGGGATTGGTCATCTCCAAGCAATTGACCCGACTGATGGGCGGCGACATTGGTTTTCATGACAATGCTCAAGAAAACATTGCCAATCAGGGTGCGACGTTTTGGTTTCGCATGCCAGCGCATGTCGATGTGTTGGAAGCTGCTACAGGTCAGACGATAGAGCTGCCAGTTTTGGCACCGCTTGCAAGTGACACCGATGAGTTCAATGTACTGGTATGGATCAATCATACTGCTTCTATTCAAGTGCTCAAGGCCAGCTTGCAGTACTTACCGATTAAACTGACCCAAGCCAACTCGTTACCGGGTGTCCTTGAGTCTTTAAAAGAGCGAGGTAACTATTGGGACTGGGTCATCGTCGATGATGACACCCAAGACGATATGATGGCGCTCCTCAAACAGATTCGTTTGCATTATCAAGGCAAGCTTGCGGTATTTGGTTATCAAGTTGCCGCTGACCAAGCTCTGTTAAACCGTTATCACGCTAACATACTGTATGAGCCGCTGGACAAAAGGCAGCTCTACGCCATGCTCGATACCCAAAACCGTAGTGTGCCAAATAGTATGCAAGAACCACGCTGGAAGGGGGTGACGGTACTGGCAGTGGATGATCATTTGCCCAATCTATTGGTGCTTGATGCTTTACTTAGCGAGCTTGGCATTCAGGTTATCACCGCGAGTAGTGGTTTTGATGCTATTGAAATTATTAGCAAGCAACAAACCAAAAATCTCAAAACAGCCAAGAGTGACAAGCGCAGTCTTTCGAATAAAACCCAGCTCTCCAAAGCTGAAGCTCGTGATGAGATCAGCAAAAAATCAAATAGTGCGCTTTATACTGAAGATTCCAGTAGCGAAGATAAAGGAACGGTTCAGGATAAGAGTAACATTGATCTAATATTTATGGATATTCAGATGCCGCGTATGTCAGGACATGAGGCCGCAAGACAAATTCGTAATATCGAAAGTGATGATAACCGTGTGCCCATTATTGCTTTGACCGCGCATGGCTTGGCGGACGAGCGTGACAAGCTCATCGCAAGCGGCATCAATGACTATGTAGGTAAGCCCATTAGTCAGCCACAGTTGCTACAAGTATTACAAAAATGGCTTGGACGTACGACGACCACGCCGCAATTAACGGCATTGCCCGATACCACTTTACAAGGCATGGATCTGCAAGAAAATCCTGCGCAAAGCCAAAATGTTGATGACTATTCGACATGGCCATCAGATTCTACGATGATGGCGTATCCAATTATTAAAGGTGATGAAAACCGTATGGAAGGTGTGCCTGATATGGCGAATCAGCGCAAACTCACGCGTCCCTTATCACTGAAAAAAATTCGTGATGATTACTTACGCGATAGCCAGCCACGTGAGGATTATAGACGAGAGACGCCGCGCGAAACCCAGCCACGTTATGAGAGCTTACGCTTACACAAACAGGGCGCTACTTCATCACTATATTCATCAAAAGATACTCTGGACAGTGCCAATGAAGGAAGCACAGCAAGTATGGGGTCAGCCCTTTATGAACAAGAAAAAATAAACTTAGGTAGTCATCATCCAAGTCATCATTATCCAAGGGTTGATGATAGCCATTCCTTAGATATTTTGGATTGGCAAGACGCGCTTACTCGTTCAGCGAACAAACCTGATCTGGCAGCCAAGCTTATTATCATGATGCTTGATACCATTAATGATGAAAAACAGGCTTTGACCCAAGCTTGGGACAACCGTGACCGTCATATGCTGGCACAAATAGCTCATCGTATATTGGGGGGCAGTCGTTACACAGGTGTTCCGCAATTGCGACAAGCCAGTCAAGACTTGGAAGATAAGTGTTTGTTGAATCTGCAACATACCACACCTGCCCAGTTTGCTATGCTTGAGCCTTATTATGTAGCGCTCTTAACGGCATTGAACAATTTGCAAACGCTGGATTTGTCTACTTACCCTCAGCTCAATTATCACCGTTTGAGTGAAAACGACATGACATGGAAGATGATATAAACTCGCAGTTTTTGTTTACCTAGGCCTAGTAGCCAAAAGTGGCCTAACAGCACGTTATAAAGGTTTACATTCTTTCATTTAGAATGGAGCAACGCTGTTTTTTTATTATCCTGTAAAAAGTTGCGTTTATAGAGGGCTTATGAGTAATAACGTGGCAGTCAATGATTGCCGCGGTGGGATAAGGGTAAGCCTGATAATATTGCTATTAACAACACGATATTTATTCTTTAATAAGGACGATTATGAACGCGATTGCCACTTACCAATATGAGACATTACAAGTAAGTATCACTAACCAGATACTCACGGTTACTTTAAATCGTCCAAACAAAAAAAATGCCATGAGCTTCCAGTTAATGGATGAGCTGATTGCAGTAGCAGGTCACATCGCTAAAGACAGAACGATACGAGCAGTCATTTTAAAAGGGGCAGACGGGACATTTTGTGCAGGTATTGATCTGAGCGATTTGAATCATCCAAAGAACCAAGCATTTGCGCTTTGGGAGCTGATCAAGCCATGTCAGAGCTCATTCCAACGAGTGTGTCTTGTATGGCGCGATTTACCAGTACCTGTCATTGCTGTCCTAGAAGGTCATTGTATTGGCGCCGGACTACAATTGGCGCTGGCGTGCGATGTGCGTATTAGTCATCCTGATTGCAAATTGTCTATTATGGAAGCCAAATGGGGTTTAGTACCAGACATGGGACTGACTCAATCTGCCTTTGGAGTGGTGCGAGAAGATACTCTAAAAGAGCTGGCAATGAGTGCGCGTATGATTGACGCTACTGAAGGCAGAGAGCTGGGTCTGGTCAGTCATTGCAGTGACACCCCACTTGAACACGCACAAAAGCTTGCCGCTGAATTTGCAGAGCGCTCCCCTGATGCTGTGCTGGCGAGTAAGCGAATCGTCAATGCCATGTATCAGCAATCGACAACTACCTTATATAAAGAAAAAATATGGCAGCTTAAGATGATGCTCGGTCGTAACCGTAAGCTTGCCTTGAGAAAAGCCAAACAAGCCAGTACCGCTTTTGCCAAGCGTCAGTTTCGCTAATAGATTTTCACTACAACCAATTAATCTTTTAACGCATGGAATCGATAATTGTTAGGATTTGTTTTGTTAATGTCATATAAACATTGAAATACAGGCGTATAGTGCAATATAGCATTGTCTGCTTGTCGATATACGCGCACCTATATAAAAGTAACGTTGTCTTATCATGTATGGCGGTCACTTTTAACAGCGAATGAACATCGATAGGTAAGAACGCATGAATAATAAAACAATCACTATATAAAATGGTCTGAATATGTCTGCTCCAAAATCCTCCCTACCCAATAGACCCATCGCCTCTGAGCGAGTGCGATCGGCTGATTTGCCTGTTGCATGGATCATGATGCTTGGACTTATCGTAGCGGTAGGGCCATTGTCCATCGACATGTATTTGCCAGCGCTGCCTTCCATGGCCGATGACTTTGGAGTATCAACTGCCTTTATGGCCAACTCTGTTCCTGCGTACTTTTTAGGTTTGGTGTTCGGTCAGCTATTTTATGGGCCCTTTAGTGATCGGGTAGGCCGAGTGAAGCCTTTGTACATCGGTATGACATTATATGTGATTGCCTCGATCATTTGTGCAACGACTAATAATGAGTATGTGTTGTTTGTCGGACGGACAATGCAGGCACTTGGCGCTTGTGTGGGGGCAGTGGTGACGCGTGCTGCTATTCGTGATCGTTTAACGGCCAAACAAACGGCAAAAGCTTTTTCTATTATGATTTTGGTAATGGGCTTGGCACCGATATTAGCGCCCTCGCTTGGAGCGGTATTTTTACAGTTTTTTAGCTGGCACTCTATTTTTTGGTTTTTAGCAGCTTTTGGTACGTTGAATTTGTTACTCACCAAGTTTTTCTTTTTTGAAACCTTGACTGAAGAAAATCGCAATGTGCGTCCTGCCAGAGAAGTTCTGAGTCAATATTGGGATTTGTTAAAAGACCCAACCTTTAATTATCCAGCGATTGGTGGCGGGCTACTAATGGGTGCGATGTTTGTCTATATTAGCTCAGCTTCTGAGTTGATTATGGATACTTACGGCGTATCAGCGACGCATTTTGGCTGGCTCTTTGGCATGAATGCAGCAGGCTTTGTGGCGCTCACCCAATTAAACCAATGGCTCACCAATCGTTTTCGGATTTTAAGTATTTTGCGTTTTGGTGCGATGATGCAGGTTATTTCTGCAGGTGTGCTGTTCGTTATTGGTCTTTTCTTAGGTACAGATGCGTGGTTGCCATTGGTGCTCGCCTGCATTTTCTTTTGTATTGCAGGTCTGGGTTTGACTCAGCCAAATGCTTCTGCGATTGCGCTTGCTTTTCAAAAACGTCGCGCTGGTATGGCAAGTGCGCTACAAGGCTCACTCATGTTTTCAGTTGGTATTTTCGGCGGTTTATTATTGAATCTGTTTCCAGTTAACCCCGTACTCAAAATTGGTATTGCCATGTTTGCGTTGATGAGCTTAGGTACTTTTTTAGTCTGGAAAATAGACCGTACTTTAAATTTAGATGATGCAGAATAACTAAAAGCCGCTAATATTTTTACGCCCTATTTGAAAAGCATTTATACATTGACTCTGTATAAGTGCTTTTTTTATGTCTCACATATTTATATAGCTCTCTAACATTTTCTGATTAAATTTATATATTTAACGAAAATAGTAGTTTATAAACGCCAAATTTCAGCTTTTTTTGCTATATAGGGCAAATTCTTTGTAACAACCAAACATAATTATTGCAATAACAAAGTTAGAGAAGTATTATCCTACGTAACTTTCTGTAATTAAATGTTGTGAAGATATTACTTCACCTCACTAGAATGTCATTCACTGAATTTTGGAACAACGTTGAGCTTAAAGGGTACATCATGAAGCAGTTATATCGAGTACTACCAATCATATTGAGTGTTGGATTATTTGGGTGCGGTAATAACTCCACTCAAGAAAATGCTGGCGCTGCTGGTACATCAGTAACAGAAAATAAAGACAGCTTTGTCAGCAAACTACCTGATACTGCGCCCGTTATTAAGGTTGCGACAACTGGTACAACGCCTCCTTTTTCGTTCCAAGATGATTATGGCAATATGCAGGGCATTGATATTGACTCCATTCGTGCTATTGGCGAAGAACAAGGATTCAAGGTCGAATTCTATAAAGAGACGTGGCAAAACTTGTTTGACAGTGTTGAGTCAGGCAACCGAGATTTGGGTATTGCAGGTATTTCTTACAAAGATGACCGAGCCGCAAGATACGGCTTATCAGTCCCTTACTTTTTTAATCCAGCAGCAATCATGTATGCTAAAAGCGATTTGAATCTCGATAGTTTAGAAGATTTGCAAGGTATGAATGTAGGGATTGTGGAAGGCACAAAGCAAGAGGATCAGCTTAAAGCAATGGGTAGTTACAGTAATTTAACTACCAGAACTACTCCTTTTTTAATGTATGAGGATCTCGTACAAGGCAAGGTAGATGCTATATTGCATGATTTGCCTATTTTGCAATATACGGCAAAAAACCACCCAGAGTATGACGTCAAAATTGTTCCTTATGAAGGTCAAGATAATCCAGCCGCTCAGCAAGTAATCTTGATGGCGAAAGGCAATAGTAAGCTTATCAATCAGGTGAATGAAGGTATTACTAAGCTAAAAGCGAATGGTACCTTTAAAAAGATTGAAGAGCGTTGGTTGAGTGCAGATACCTCTGCTGATAAGAGCGCTTCTGATACTACTAAGCAATTGAACTAAGGAATTCTAAAGATGGCAACCACACCAAATATTGACAATAAGCGCTATCAAGGTCTAATCATTTCAATTGCACTATTCTTATCTTTGATTGGTGCCTTGCTAGCGTTTACGTTTTTTACCTCAAGCTTATTAGTAAGAAACACAGCTTTAATTGACCAGACCAACCAAGTCGCTAACAGCGCACAGGCAGTAATTAAAGATCTTTTTGACTTAGATGCAAGTTATGGTGAGGATACCAACTCCCCACACATGCAACGAGTGTTAGAGCGCTTGGAGCAAAACACCGCTTCGATCACCAGCACTATTGCTGCTATCGAACAAGGTGGCAAGGTTACTGACAATGAAGGCAACAGCTATAACCTGCCGAAAATTGATAGTGATGCACAGGCAAATATTGCTGCCGCCAATAAAGAATGGGCAGCTTTAGAGCCTAAGATTCAGGCTTATCTTAAAGATGCAGATAACGTTATGGTACCCTCTGCCGATGCGTTGACGCAGGCCGTTGAGCAGGCAAAGACATCGAGTCTATTTATTAACGATTCTTTAGACAGTCTTACTAACGACGTGTTTAACACCGCAAAACGTGAAGCGACTGCTATTCGTCTTATTCAGGCACTAGGGGTTGTTGCTATCTTTGCCTACTTCTTGATCTTCGTATTCTTCTTCGTACGTCGTTTGCGTGAGACAGATGCTGAGGCACTAGCCGCGCGTCGTGAAACTCAAGAAATTATGGAAACGGTAAATACGGGTCTATTCCTACTTGATAAAGACTTGCGTATTGGACAGCAGCATTCTCGAGCACTAAACGATATTATCGGTGCTGATCGTTTGGCAGGGGAGAACTTTACCAATGTCCTACGCGGTCGTATTTCTGATAAAGATCTAAAGACTACGCAGCAGTTTATTGAGCAGCTTTATAATCCGCGCGTTAAAGAAAAGTTGGTAGATTCTCTTAATCCTTTGCACAAGGTTATGCTACATAACACCTCTGGTAATAAGACGCTTAATGAGCGCTTCTTAGATTTCAAATTCTCACGTGTTTATGACAACAAAGACATTGCCCGTATTTTGGTCAACGTTAACGATGTGTCTGATGCTGTTTATCTAGAGCAGCGCCTAGAAAAAGAACGTTCAGAAAATGACATGCAGATTGAGATGTTAACCACTATCTTGAATGTAAACCCGAAGATTATTAATGAGTTTATCGCCAATACTCAGTTGCATATCGAGAAGATGAACAATATCTTGAAAAATCCTGGTAGCTCACAGTATGAGCTTGAAGGCAAACTAAAAGCCATTTATCGTGAAATGCATAGCTTAAAGGGCGAAGCTTCTGCCTTAAAACTGCACAGCTTTACCAAAATTGCGTCAGAGGCGGAAGACAAGTTACACGGTTTACAAAATCAAGGCCAGCTATCAGGTAATGATTTCTTGCCATTGGCAGTACACTTGGATGACTTGCTCAGCTTATCGAATACTATTACAACCTTGGGTGAGCGCATCAACCGTTCAGCACCAGCGAGCGCTAAGCCTGCCACTACAAAAGCCTCGGCTACATTAAATGATAATCTTGCACATAATAGTATCGCAAAAGATGTCGTAAGCCTAGATAATGATGGCAGTCAAAACATCGATTTGGGCGGTGATGTAGCAGACGATCAGTTGGGATTCTATAAATCGTTTGCTGAAGACATTGCAGCAAGACAAGGCAAGCAAGTACAACTAACAAGTGCTACTCTGGCACAGGTGCAGATACCAGCGCATCTTGAAAAGCCGATCAAAGAGATTAGCATTCAGCTAGTACGTAATGCAGTGGTACATGGTATTGAAGCGCCAGAAGCTCGCCAAGCGACTGGCAAGAAAGCGGTAGGAACCATTGATTTAGACATAAAAGACACGGGTTCAGACATCGTATTGACAGTGCAAGACGATGGTCAAGGTATTGATTACGATAGTATCCGTACCAAATTGAGTCAAGAAGGTCGTTTTAGCACAGAAGAGGCCAGCCTACTTAGCCAAAATGACTTACTGAAACACCTGTTTTCTTCTGGTTTCTCGACCAAAGAACACGCAGACGAAGATGGCGGCCGCGGTGTTGGTCTTGACATCATTAAAGCAAAAGTGAAAGAGTATGATGGCAAGCTTAATGTAAATAGTGAACTGGGTCAGATGACGCGATTTATTATTACACTACCTAAAGCTTAATTAACAACAGCAGGTATATTGTCAAGGACGACAAGCACTTCATTAAAGGTAATAGATAAGTTATGCATAAGTTAATGATTGTTGATGATTCAAATATTATCAGAAACCGTATTCAGCGCGCATACGATTCAGGAAAGTTCATGCTGGTAGCAACTGCCACCAGCGGTGTTCAGGCCATTGAAAAGTTCAATATACATCGTCCTCATGTGATTACCATGGACTTGACCATGCCGCAAATGGATGGACTTGAATGTATTGAAAAGATCATCGCTATCGATCCTGATGTTCGTATCTTGGTGGTATCAGCTTTGTCTGATAAATCCACTGGTATCGAAGCGCTTTCGTTGGGTGCCAGCGGCTTTTTGTGCAAACCCTTCTCAGAAGAAGAGCTTGTTGAGGCTTTGTATGAGCTGGTGCAAGACTAATACCATTCAACGACTTAAGTAGATGTCATTATGAAAGAACAAAAGCTACAGATTTTTTTGAGCATTATTAGTAATTACTTTAATCAGTTTGGGGGAGAAGAGCTTATCGCTGATACCCCATATCTGTTAGAAAACAAACAGCCAAAGGTTCATGACTATACAGGTGTTATCGGTATATCAGGTGAGCAAAAAGGCGTGGTGTATTTTTCGGCAACCCATCCGTTACTCTCTTCTATATTGGATAGCATGGGCGAAACCGATAAAAGTGAAGAAAACTATATAGATTTGGCGGGTGAAGTTGCCAATACAATCGCAGGCAATGCACGCAATGAGTTTGGTCCGGAGTTTCATATCTCTGTACCATTTGTATTCAAAGGGGCGCCGCAAAGCATCGTGTTGCCAAACGATGAGCGTTCTTTTATCATTCCCATCACTTGGCACGCTCAAGTTGGCGAGATCGTGGTCTGTTTGCAGGATTAATTATTCTGCCGCTTAATAAAGATGGATATTAATATATTATGGTTAAAGTAGAAAAGCTGGGTGTGTTTCTTAGTTCGATTAACGCATTTTTTGTGCAGATCAATAGCTCAGAAGTAGCGATTGATACCCCCTACTTAAACAGCAATAAAAGTGCTATTGGTTACGACTACAGTGGGGTTATCAAAATATCGGGGCCGCTTGAAGGGTGCGTGTATGTGAGTGCGCCAAGCTCCATGTTGCGAGAAGTCATAAAAATGATGGAAGAGCCTGACTCTTCAATCACGATGATGAAAGATCTGCTGGGTGAGATGGCCAATACGATTTCTGGTAACGCTCGTACTGAGTTTGGCTCGGAGTTCATTATCTCACCGCCGCACATCGTTGAAGGTGCGCCAAGCGTGTCATATCTGCCAAAAGATCGTCAAAGCTATATCACGCCATTTACTTGGCGCGGTTATAAGGCAGTGATCGGAATTTGTATCGCTTAATCTAAAGCAAACTTCCTAAAAACTGAATCATGCGCTGTTTAAGATGAGTCAGTATCGGCTATACTAAACGTAGAAGCCAAATTTAAAAAGGTGACACAATTTGTGTCGCCTTTTTTATCGTTTGATACTTCTATATTTCGGCCTTACTCGAATGACATTAGAGCGATAAACTGCTAGAGGTTTCAATGGATTGTATGATAAAATACAGCACAGCTATTTTTATCATTTTCTTTATCGTTAGATTTGGACATTTTTTTCAAGTCTGATAATAGCTTTCATTAAACCAACCAATGACACACACATCATGGCAAAAAATTGCTGGGTGTTTGGTGACTTGATTAATTTGCAAAAAGTTAGTGGGGTCTTAAGCAACATTAACCGTAAGCAGATGCGTGTCGCTAGATAGGCAGTTTTTGTGATGTGGAGGCATAACCCAACCAATAGGACATTTTCACATGGCTACAAAGAATCCAACCAAAATCGAAATGCGCGACTTATTACAAGCTGGCGCTCACTTTGGTCACCAAACACGTTTTTGGAATCCAAAAATGGGTCCATATATTTTTGGCGCCCGTAACAAGATTCACATCATTAACTTAGAGCATACTGTAAAAGCGTTTAACGAAGCTTTGACTTACGTAAACGGCTTAGCTGCTAAGAAAAACAAAGTATTGTTCGTTGGTACTAAACGCGCTGCAAGCGGTATCGTACGTGAGCAAGCTACCCGCGCTGGCATGCCTTATGTTGACCATCGCTGGTTAGGTGGTATGTTGACTAACTGGAAAACACTACGTCAGTCAATCAACCGTCTAAAAGAGCTTGAGAAGCAAGCAGAAGATGGTACTTTCGCTAAACTAACCAAGCGTGAAGCGTTAGAGCGTACTCGTGATATGGAAAAACTTGAGCGTTCATTGGGCGGTATCAAAGATATGGGCGGCCTACCTGACGCTATCTTCGTTGTAGACGTAGATCATGAAGCAATCGCTATCAAAGAAGCCAAAAACTTGGGTATCCCAGTTATCGGTATCGTTGATACAAACTCTAGCCCAGATAACGTTGATTACATCATTCCAGCTAACGATGATGCAATCCGTGCTGTGACTTTGTATGTAACTTCTATGGCTGATGCTATCATCGCTGGTAAAGAATACGCTCAAACTCAAGCTGGTGGTAAAGCCGAGCAAGAGCCTGCTGCTACTGAAGAAGCGCCAGCTGAAACAGAAGAAGCTGCGACTCCAGCAGAATAAATAGCTGACCCGTAGGGTTTGACCTCATAAGGATACCATGGTAGTTCGTCTATCATGATCCATGTCAGGTTATTAACAGCGTACAAGCAAGCTTATAATAGGCATGATGTAGTTTTACTCGTCATGCCTTATTATTGATGAATAGCTCGTAAATAAGTGAGTATTGGTCATATAGTATTCTTACAATGATCAATGATCGATGATGAGTATTTTAATTAAGATAAAAGCGACATCGCACAAATAAACAGTAAAAACATCAAGTATAAGTTAAGCACTCCCATACATAACAATACTAAGGTAACTCTTATGACAGAAGTAAAAGTATCTGCCAAAATGGTAAAAGAATTGCGTGACCGTACTGGTCTTGGCATGATGGAATGTAAAAAAGCGTTGGAAGAATCAAACGGTGATGTTGAAGTTGCCATTGATAACCTACGTAAATCTGGTCAAGCGAAAGCCGCTAAAAAAGCGGGTAATATCGCAGCTGACGGCGCTATCATCATTGCTCAAGGTGACAACAAAGCATTCTTGTTAGAAGTTAACTGCCAAACTGACTTCGTTGCAAAAGATGACAGCTTCACAGCTTTCGCAGAAAAAGTAGCCAATCTTGCGCTAGAAAACAACGTCACTGACGTAGCTGCTATCTCTGAATTGCCTTACGGCGATGGCCAAACTGTTGAAGAAGCACGTGTATCACTTGTACAGAAAATCGGTGAAAACATTCAGATCCGCCGTGTTGAAACGCTAGAAGGTGCTAATATTGCTTCATACCGTCACGGTCTACGTATCGGCGTTGTAGTATCTTATGAAGGCGGCGATGCTGACACTGGCAAAAACCTTGCCATGCATATCGCAGCGTTCAACCCTGTTGCTGTAGATGATGAAGACGTTGCTGCTGATGTATTAGCACGTGAAAAAGATATCATCGAAGCCAAAGCAAGAGAGTCTGGTAAGCCTGACAACATCGTTGAAAAAATGATCGAAGGTGGCCTACGTAAGTACCTAGACGAAGTAACTTTACTACGTCAGCCATACGTCATGGACAACGAGAAAAAAGTTGGTGACGTACTAAAATCTGAAGGCGTAAAAGTACTTGGTTTCAAACGTCTAGAAGTTGGCGAAGGCATCGAGAAGAAGCAAGAAGATTTTGCTGCTGAAGTTGCTGCCACACAAGCGGCAAATAAGTAAGTGTTAATATGCTTGGAATGATGGTGAGTATTAATTAAGCTTTAATGCTCACTGTTTGGCTTTATTCTTAATATCATCAATATAGGATAAAGCTACCAACATAAAAAAAGCCCGTTAATTTATTAGCGGGCTTTTTTTATGTTTGGATATTGGTTATTTAATTGATCGCTTTGCCTTGATGTTAGCGTAAGGCAGCATAGGCTGAGTTGGTATAACTGGCGTTATTGATGTTGCTACTGGTGCCATAACTGACATTTTGTAAACCATCTTTCATATTGGAGTTGGTCGTTTGATTACTGGCGCTCATGCCACCACCTGAAAGTCCAACATCATTCTTATATAAGCTATGATAACGACTCATTACTCTTTGAACATAGTTGCGTGTTTCTTTAAAAGGAGGGATGCCGCCGTATTTGTCGACATTACCTTCACCTGCATTATAGCCTGCAACTGCATGTTCAATATTGTTGTTGAAGCGGCGCATGAGCCAAGCGATATATTTGGCAGAGCCTTCAATATTGTCAGCAGGGTTCCAAGGATTGCTTACATTGAAGCGGCGCGCCGTTGCTGGCATTAGCTGCATCAGACCTTGGGCGCCAACAGGCGAGCGTGCATTCGGATTGAACGCTGATTCGGTGTGCATCATCGCCTTCATGAGGCCAGGATCCACGCCATGTCGCTGGGCGGAGGCACGAATATAGCTGTCATAAGCATTACGGCTACCGCTATTACTGGCAGCACTACTACCGTAGTCATTACTGCTAGCGCTGCCGTCATACATCTTGGAGTCTTTATAGTAAGTGACTTTGACTTTTTTGGTAAATTTATCAAAGTTACCACTTGGATTGACATTGGTCAGTAGAACTTGTCCGCCTTTGTCTTTGTAGATATACATATTGCCCGCTTGAGCAGCAAGGGGAAAGCTAGAGAGAACGAAAGTGGTGAATAAAACAGGAGGCAGGCAGCGATTAACTAAGGTTACAAGATTTATCATAGGGTTATCACTTTTTCTCGAGTAATAGCAAATTGCTTTGCTTATAGGCGTGTTGGTTTGCGCGTTTAAGCGGTCATTGTGTTTGTAGGGTTTTACAGCCATAAGGGATATAGCGACCTAGCAAAAACCACGTCTAACTAAGAACCACTTGCGATAGATACAAAAAACAATAGTGGCTTACTATAACATATAATAACTTTTCAGCGCATTCAATTATAGAAATAAGCACTAAATATCAAAATTATCCTTTAAATAACTGTAAATAAATCAATAGGATATTGTTTTTTTATTTTACCAGTCTGATTTACTCACTCGTCGGTATTTCGGTATTTCGGTATTTCGGTATTTCGGTATTTCGGTATTTCGGTATTTCGGTATTGTATATTTTACCCATACTCAAAAATTGAGGCTCAGACTCTCATTCATCTGAGTAAAACGGTTAAGAGAGGATAGGATGCCATCTATGCAAGACATCTTACTCATTTAACCGCTAAACGTACTAATAAAGATAGGTACCCAGACAGCGGTAACAAGACCATTTACCGCCAGTCCAAAAGCTGCATAACGCCCAGCGGTATGACTGATTTGCCATGCTTCTACCGTACCAAAAGCGTGAGCCGCCAAGCCCAGTGCCAAGCCTTTGGCGCGGTCATCATCAACACCGCGAAACAAAAAGCGCGCGACAGTACCGCCGATAAGTCCTGAAACAATGATAATCAAATTGGCCATTGCCAGTGGGGCTTTGATTAAATCAGCCACACTCAGGCCAATGGGTGTGGTGACTGACCGCGTAGCAAAGGCAAGTATCGTATCATGACTCAACGACAATAGATAAGCCAATGACATGGGTAATAAAGCACCGACGACACTCGCAATGACGACGATTAAAGTAAGCTTTTTAATCGGCAACCCTTTAAAGTTCATCGCTGCTAGTGGCACTGCCAATAGTACGGTGACGTATCCTAAAAGATGATCAAATACAGGCTTGGCAGCACTATAATAATGATTATAATCCCACTGCAAAACGAATAAAAATACAAGAACTAGTGCAAGGGCGGTAATCACCATTGGCAGCCATGAAAGCTTACGTGCCAGTACTCGAGCGATTACGTGCGCCGCTAAGGTCAATAATATCGCCGCAAGGGTCGCCATAAACATGCTATTAAAAATCATGACATCTCTCCCCAGCTCAACGCTGTCCCTTCTGCTCATTAATCGTGCTGCTATCGATACCAGCACCGTGATTCAACCAGCGGTTGGCAAGTATGGCCAGCCCCCAAAGGGGAATCAACGTACTGATTAAAATTGTGATCATCACGCCCCATAGCTCATCTCCTAAAGCAAACAACAATAAGCCTGCCCCAGCGGAAACGGGTAGGAAGGCAAAACCACTATCGACCAATAAGGTATTACTGGCGTGTGTGAGCCAGTTAGGCAAACCTCTGAGCAGTCGCCACGTCATTAGGATAAAAAACATAGCAACCAGTCCGACGATGTTGGCGGCTTTTTCGATACCTGCCCATTGGCAGATAATCACGGCTGACTCACGGACAAAAATGACCAACGACGACGTTAGGATGACTGCCAGCCATAAGGGTAAATTGGAGGAATGCGTAGATTTCATAAGAAATTCTGGCCAAGTCAGAGATAGGTAGGGCAGTAGCATGATTTAAAATAGGCCAGTTGTGATGACCTATACGTTTGTACT
>NZ_JBQSYC010000004.1:0-343554 GCF_052378885.1 Psychrobacter sp. AOP22-C1-C5
CATCGTAATTTTGCGGTCAATCGTATTATCGAGGTAGTAATCATGAATAAGCCAGTACCTGACTGGGTAGGGCGAGACACTTTTTCGTTAAAGAGTTTGCATAAACTGGGTAGGTTAGAGCCGACCGACGATACCCAAATTAAACTGATTTTAAAGGTGCAAAGGTATGCCTGTCAGCATCTTTATGAGCGCTCATTATCGATAGATCAGAAGATTACTATTATCGATGACACTTGGAATCAAGTCAGCGCTACGGTTGCTAATACTACTCGTCTGCAAGATTGGCTGGTAAGTATGTCGCAATTGTCCGTCGTCATTGAACCATTAGAGCTAAAGGTAGTTATTCTTGAGCGCCTAGAAAGTGGGATGCAGCTTTATAACCGTAATTAATGATTTCACTTTAAAG
Source organism: Psychrobacter sp. AOP22-C1-C5 (assembly GCF_052378885.1). Classification (NCBI taxonomy): domain Bacteria; kingdom Pseudomonadati; phylum Pseudomonadota; class Gammaproteobacteria; order Moraxellales; family Moraxellaceae; genus Psychrobacter; species Psychrobacter sp. AOP22-C1-C5. The sequence goes on from NZ_JBQSYC010000004.1 coordinate 407, forward strand.
AGGAGCCGAGTATGACAGCAGATAGTATTTTTACAGATAAACAGACTACAAAAAACGATATTAACGAAGAACGTAGTGATGAGCTTCAGATAAAGCCCATACCTTTAGCTACTTTATATACGCCACAAGCAGATAGCTACCTCTTGTCTGAGGTTGGGTTTATTGTTATCGAAGATGGCTGGAATGAACAGCTATTGCTAGCGTTAAAACAACAAACAGGTTTGGACATATTGTTTGCGCTACAAACCACAGGTAAATGTATCGATAGGTTCGAGGTTATAGACGGTATTATTATTTGCAAAGCGGATGAGGTTGGGCAGGTAACAACTGTATTTGAATCGATACTATCTGATCGCGATAAGGTTGGTATAGATGTTAATGATATCAAAAGATCCTGCGGGTCTGAAAAGACTGCTAAGTTTATACAAGCTAGGGTAATCGGTAAGCCAGACTCAGAACAAATAAGGCGTGCCGTTAATCATCTGCTCAATCAAATTCCTGAAGGTCTTAGTACCCAGTATATGATGCTTGATATTGAAAGCGATCATAAACTATCTCTTGATGAGTTTTTTAGTATCACAACTGCTGTTGAAAGTCGGATTTCTGATGATTCAGAAGTGTTTTACGGCAATAGGATGATTGATAAACCTGACCATTGCTGGATGGGGGCGATATATGTGGCTGGTTAGCCTAGCATTGACTATACATGGTTTTACTCACGTTGTGAGCGTGTCGGGTAAATGAGCGTTCATTACTTAAATCGCAAGGAGTGCAGAAAATGACAACGATTGATAAAGATTTATTTGATGATTTTATCCAAGCTCAAGATACTATCTATTCACAAGTGATTGAAGAGCTGACCCAAGGTCATAAGCGCACGCATTGGATGTGGTTTATTTTTCCACAGGTGAAAGGGCTAGGGCACAGTAAAATGTCTCGACGATTTGCAATAGAGAGTCTGGAGCAAGCAAAAGCATATTTGCAGCATGAGGTCCTTGGAGTACGGTTAATAGAGTGTGCTGAATTACTACTGCTGCACCCTGACAAAAGCGCTTTAGATATCTTTGGTTCACCGGACAATCTGAAGCTGCAATCTTCGCTAACGTTGTTTGCCTTTGCCGCTGGTAATAAGTGTGTATTTGAGCAGCTTTTATACCAGTTCTACGCAGGCAGTTACGATATAAACACTATCAAGATGCTAAAGCAAATCAATGACCAGCAATATAAGTAAATAAAACCGAATATGATTTAACTAGTGCTAAAGTTTGATACTTCTAACTACATCAAACACCATTAATTATCAGTGAGTATGGCAATGAAATACCATCTGGACGAATCATATATAGATGACACACCTAATGCATTCCTATACCAACGAATTATAAATCGTTACCCTAAGTCTGTTATCGGTTGTTTTGTTATCAGTGAGGATTGGGATGAGCAGGCGCTACTAGAGCTAAAAGAGAAGTCAGAGGCTTGGTTTTTAGTGGGATTGCACATAAATGATATGGATTTTGATCGCTTAGATATTATAGAGGGCATTGTTAGGTGTCAGCCTGAAGACGTAAGTCAAGTAGTTAAGTTATTGAATATCTGTCCACGTGGCTTAATAGGTATAGATGTTATCGATATTAAAAGCTTATTCGAAAGAGAAAAATTATATAAATTTATTCAAATTCATATAACAGATGGATTTGAAACAGATATGGCAAAAAAAGCAGCTAATGAGTTGGTTGGTCAGTTCCCTAAAAACCTTAATATTAAAGGGCTATTGCTAGGTATGGAGAGTAGCGAAAGCCCCTCACTAGATACTACTTCTTATATAGTGGCATTTATTGAAAAGAACGTTATGGCTGATGAATTATATAAGTACTACTGCACAAGTATGAGCGATGAGCCTGAATCTTTTCGATTAAGGGCAATGTATGCTGAGGGGTAGGTATAGGCTCAGATTTAAGCGTTAGTCTATAATTAAAGAACTAATCTTGATGTTTCCAGTTTTCTTGGTTTAATGGCATTTGATTGAGTAACTCTCTTCTAGATCGCCAATCAGGCATGTGAGTGTCGAGCAGGGTTTTAAATCTATCGTTGTGCTGCCGTTCTTTGAAGTGTAGCAGTTCATGCAAGATAATATATTCCAAACAAAGCAGTGGTTTTTTGGCCAGGTCTAAGTTAAGCCGTATACTGCCTTCTTCTATATTACAGCTGCCCCATTTGGTCTTCATTTTTTGGATTTGCCAATCGCTGATAGTGACGCCAGTTTTCTTCGACCATTTATCGATAAGATCGGGAGTTCTAGCTTTTAGTCGGCCCCGATAGTATTCAGTCAATAGCTTAAGTTTTACTTCATCAGATAGCCCTTTATTTACGGTTAGTATAAGCTTACCACTTTTTAGTTTTACCGTCTGAGACTTGAGGGTATCACTCTCAATAACTTCAAGTCGGTAGCGTCTTCCCCATAGATAATGCGTTTCGCCATTTACCATCTCTCGAGCCGATTGGCGCTCTTGCTTGTTAAAGGCAGCCTGCTGACGCCTAATCCAAGGTATACGGTGGATAACAGCCATACGAATGGCGGTTTCAGTCATGGCATCAGGTGCAGATATTCTGACCTGTCCATCAGGTGGCATGACGCTGATATGTAGGTTTTTAATATCTTTGCGAGTCAGATGTATATCTAGCTCACCAATCTTAATAAAGGCTGACTGAGCAATCACTGATATTCCTGCTGTGCTTTAACTAAGTTAATCAATGCGTCGATATCGATATCAACTTGATACTCGGAGACGGTCTGATGTACCGCGTTTTTGATTCGCCGCTCTTTGATTAGATGACCTTGCCAATCTGCTTGTTTATTAAGCCTAATGGCAGCGTCTACTTTATCTGCTAAGTCCTCGTTTTGATTCAAGTTATCATATAACGCGCGCTTAGCAGGAGTGTTGATAGTCTCAGGGTACGAGTCACCGCTTGCTGTGCCAGTCGGATTGATTACTTTAGAAGCTAGCCGGCGTATTTTTTGTAAGTACTCAGCGTAAGCAATGGCTTTTTGTCGGCGTAGCTCAATGAGCTCATCGAGTAGGGCAGACATATGCTCGTAGTACTTTGGGTTAACGGGGTTTTCATCGACAATCGTTTTTCGAACGTTGTTCTCTATGGTCTCTGCGACGTTTTCAGGGTTGCTCGCTATATCCTCAGGTATGGCTTTGATTAAAGCTTCAGGCCCTTGATTGACAATTAACTCAATAAGTCCTAAATCTTCAAAGTCGATAACCGTCTCGCTAGGGGTGGCATGAATATAAGTGTCTAACATCCTACGCATGGTTGGCTCATAGATTTTCATATCGATATGGTCGCCACTCATAAGCTTGATGTTATTACGAACCGACTCAAAGTGCTTTACATCGTCTTTGATGCGTTTGATTTCTTGGTCGTTATATCCTGCGTCAGACATTTCATTGGCGATGTTTCCATAAGCACGTATCAGCTTGGAGACGCTTTTATATAAGGTAAGCCGCAGTTGTTCCTTGTCTATTTTATCAGCTTCAGTCACATCTTCAATAGGGCAAAAGTAAGCAGCGTAGTCTTGTATGTTCCTAGGATACTTAACAAGCTCACACAGCCCTCTGACCATCTCTAGGGCATCATTTAAGTTTTGTTTTGCCGCACTTAAGCGGTTTTTTAACAGCCCGTCAATATCTTCATCTTCATAATCTGAAAATGCGCCTTGCGTATAATTAGAAATAGTACTGTTTAAAGACTGAAATAGATCCTGATAATCAATGATATAGCCATAATCTTTTTCTGCACCATCGAGTCTGTTAACACGGCAAATGGCTTGAAACAGATTATGGTCAGCCATCTTTTTATCAATATATAAATAGGTGGCAGAAGGTGCATCAAATCCTGTCAGCAGTTTATCTACGACTATCAACAGTCGCATTTGACCTGGTTCTTCTATAAAGCGTTTTTTAACTGCTTTTTCAAAGTCCTCTGCCTTAGAGCCCGCTTCTTGTTCGCTGATATCATAATAATCAGCAATCATCCTGCGATAAATTCGATATTTGAAAAGCTTCTCTGTCATACCTTCGCCAGTTTCTTCACCTTTGATGCTATCTGCAGTCGGTAAGTAGCTGGTCACAATTGCCACTTTGCCTTTTAAGAACGAGTTCTCAAATGCCTCATAAGATTTACAGGCTTGATAAATACTGTTACAGACAAGCATGGCATTGCCATGACCGTCCATAAGTCTTGGCTTTTGCTGCATATCGAGCAAAATATCATTGACGATACATTCTATGCGTGACTGACTAGACAGAACCCGCTGCATGGTTCCCCATTTTTGTTTGAGCTGGCTCTTAGCAATATTGGTCAAACCACGAGTATGGGCGTCGAACCACTCATCAACTTTCTTAGAGGAGGTAAGCTGTTGGTCGATGTCACGCGCTTCGTATAAAAGGTCTAACACTACACCGTCAGCGACTGCTTCATCAAACTTATAGGTATGAATAAAAGGTCCAAACACTTCGATAGATTTCTTTTTATCTTTTTTGAGTAGTGGCGTTCCTGTAAAACCGACAAACATAGCTTCTGGTAATAGCGCCTTCATAGCACTGTGCAGCTTACCAGACTGAGTGCGATGACATTCATCAACGAAGATGAATAAATCGCCTTTAGGAGTAAAGTCTGATGGTAGGCTGGCTTGAATGTCCTTTATAAAGTCGTCTGTGTCCTCTGTATTATCGTCATCATCGCCATGACGACCAAACTTATGAACCAAAGAGCAAAGCAACCAAGGGTTAGGCTGATTTAGCTGGGTAATAAGATCAGCACCGCTCTTGGTGCGATATATCGCTTCATCGACACCGAAAAATACTTTTTCAATCTGTTCATCCAGTTCGGTACGGTCGGTAATAATGAGTACACGGCTATTGGTGACATTCTCCCGTATCCATTTAGCCAGCCAAACCATGGTCAAGCTTTTGCCTGAACCTTGCGTATGCCAAATGATGCCATCTTTATGCTGTGCAATATGTTTCTTAGCGGATTGTATACCAAAGAATTGATTATGCCGGCAGGTCTTTTTAATACCTGAATCAAAGACAATGAAGTTATTAATGATATCTAAGAATCGGTGCTTATTGCACATATAATACAGATGGAAGTCTAAGGGCTGATCCGTAAAATCAGCATTCGCTAAAGTAAGATGAGTCGGTACGCTAATATCAGACTGGGGTGTATGATTGGGGTTGGCTTCTTTCCATTCTAAATAATACTTCTCAGGCGTTTCGATCGTGCCATAGCGCAGGCCTTGGGTATCATTACCTGCCATAACCAATTGTATGGTGCTAAAAAATTGTCGAATAAATTCTTTCTTTTGGTTGTCTAGGTTCTGATGAATGCCTTCGGTGACGTTGATGGTTGAGCGTTTAAGCTCGATCACGCCAAGGGCAATGCCGTTGACATAAAGGACGATGTCGGGGCGTTTTTTATTCTCGCCCATGATGGAGACTTCTTCGGCAATAGCAAAGTCATTAGCCTCAATATTATTCCAATCAATCAGCCAAATGGTCTCTTTGTGGTCGCCGGTGCCTTTTTTTTCTTTGATGCCATAGCGCAGTAGTTCGTAGACCTTTTTATTGGCATCGTATAGTTTAACGCCACTGCCTAGAGCAGCTGCTTTTTCTAGAGTGTTAATGGCTCGGTTTTGCAAGGTGCGGCTAATATTACGTGAGCTTAACCATGCGGCTAAAATCTCGGACTCAATGTTCTTGTTATTAGGACGGTCTTTAAAGTCGCCTAGATAACGGTAGCCTAGTGTATGGGTGAAAAAGCGTACGACACGGTTCTGAGTGAGTCTTTCTATGTCGGTGACGTTACTCATTCTCAATACTCCTCAATGAGCTACAAGTTTGAATAAGCTGACTAATCACGTCATCTACTGATGTTAATGAGCTAATCTCGTAGTGCACTGCTTCATCGCCTATTTCCTCATCTGTGATATGTTTGCGTTGAAGTCCATTACCTTCAAGCACATCAGTAACTTTTTGAGGGTAATCGTTTGATGAGCCGTTTTTAAACTGGACTACGAAGTTCTCTGGCGCTTTTAAGATTTCGAAGTAGTAATTACTATTCGCATAATTCCAACCTTCAATCTTAAGAGAGGCCTGCTCCTGTGTGGACTTAACGTATTGATATTCTAAATTAGAGAAGGGCATTAGTTTTTCAAGTTCATCTTTTAGCTGAATATCTAATACGACTGTGTAAAGCTCACTATGATAATGATTACGCTGAGATTGCCATAATAAAAGTACTTCTATCTCACTAATTTCAATAAATCCCTGTTCACAGTAGTCGAAAAGCTGAGGATACTGAATGAGATATTCACGCCATTTATCAAAATCATTATTAGCCAGCACTACATCACAAATACTCTGTAGTGAAGGTTTAATATCATTAGCATCGAAATCGGGATCATCTAGTACGGCTTTTACGTAAGACTGTCTGATTTCCATGGTTTCAGAGCCAATTCGTAATAATCTTTTCCAGCTGTGATCACGATTGATATTGTTTTTGAATAGTCGAGTGCTGAGCAAGTTGTAACGGTCATACGATTTCTTTTTGGTAAAATACATACCTTTAGTCAGGGTCGCTCTCTCCCACAAGTACTCTATGTCTGATGAGCTAGCAGCTATGAGGTTGAAAACAGAACCTAGCGATTGATCGTATTTCTTAAAAGTATCCAGTAAACTATTATTTTCAAAGGCGTCCCAATTACAGTTATTATGATTGCGATAGTATTCAAGAATACCGGAGAAGTTGAGTAGACAACCTACCTGTCCATTAAAGAAGGGGTGGTTTTCAGCCTGTAGGATTGCGTTCTTCCAATCATCTGACTTTAGTATGAGATGAGCTTTAATCTTCTCCTCAACAAGCTGATCTTCTGAGATTCTACTCAAGACGAGCCCAGGTCTATTAGTCAGTGTATCCAAAATAGGAGAGTCAAACTTACTTAGCTTTTCAATGGATAGAAGAGCTTCTAAAAAATCTTTTGAAGTATTAAAGATAGTATTTTCAGTTAAGTTATAAATGACACGTATCCATTCAACGAGCTCAGATTGAATGTCATTAGCATCAATGCTGTTAGCTGATTTGAGCTTTTTTGAAAGAAAACGATAAAAAGCATAGAATCGTAGCTTTTCAGGATAACTGGTATTATCTGCTAATACCTTTTCGAACATAGACACTTCTGAATAATGTGTCTTATTATATGCGTCAGGTAAGTAAGTCTTGAGATGATGGTTGTGATAGTCATCTAGATCAAGCAGATCTAAAAGAGCAATGAGATTAGTTACAAAATTAGGTGTAAAACAATTTAGTTTAGTGTACTGGGCTATTGTTAAGTGCTGTAACTTGGCTTTTTGTCCAAAAAAAGTATTGAGATTATCCTCACTTTTACTATCATTGTTCTTAGTATCGATAATATATTGGTATAGAATAATTAAGCGAATGAAGTTCATAAGCTCATCATCATAGGAATCATGCTTATCACCAACAGTCCGATACGTCCAAAACAGATCTGCCCAGTCGGTGTCGATCTTATGGATAAAGTACTCATAACCATTGACTACACCACCTCTAGCGGCTAAATCATAATTAGGCAGTTCTTTAGAAAACGACTTTATAGTTTGTTGTAGATTAGCTTTGAAGTTTTCAAATGGGGTGAGGGGCTTGCCTCGCGCGTTCATTTTGATATACAGCTCATCAGACAGTCCAAACTTGCTCAAGGGCAAAAATTGGAAAGTGATACAAGGGTTATTGCTATCCACAATCCGCAGGTACAAATCTTCATTACAGAGTGCAAATCTTTCTTCAATCGCCTTTAACATGTTAAGGCAAGCTTGCACAGTAGGATCCTGTTTCCAAGCTGAAAAAAACCAAGTGCTGTCAGCAATGAGTTGGTCAATAGTATAATCATTGATTTTGCTAGATCCGGTTGTTTGATCTATATGAAATTTAGTTAATGCCTGGTATCGCTGCTGGATAGTACCGTTAGATAGTAAAGCATTAAAAAATTCTGATGAACTAGGGCGGGTCTTATAGGTAAAGCGTGAATTACCTTTCAAGGTAAAACGTGCTTTAAACTCTGTTAAATGGTTGTATTTTACTGCCAAAAACCAATGTAATAAAAATAAAGTTGTAAGACGCTGCTGGCCATCTAGTACTGAAAGTGTGTCAGTATTGTCAATGTCGCCATATACAAAATCTAAATTTAGAGACGGTTGATCATCATAAGTTTTGTCTCTGATAAGAGCTGAAAAAAGGGAGTCTAAAAAAGCGTTTCTAACCTCTGACTGATCTTTGCGACCTTGGGCATAGTCACGTTGGATAATTGGAATTTCAATAAAGTTTACTATATCTAATAGCTCATTAAAGGTTACTCTTTCTCCCATGTTCATTATTGAGCTCCATTTTTAAAAAAGTATTCTGTTATGGTTTCTATAATAGCATCTTGATGGTTTTGGCTATCTTCTGAGCGCCAGTAAAGCATGCTATCTAAATTTTGACTGTAATACTTCAAAAAGACATTTTTGGTGCACAAAGGCACATATATAGCCTTTTTATCAAGCTCAATAATATGCTTGCGTTTAATTGGAAAGATGGCGTTTTTATAACTGCGATTGGTGTATCTATCAAGCAAAGTTAGATTGCCGATTGAGTTGTCTACTGCTTCGCCATTGCTAGGATCGTAGATCTCTATGATACTCTTATAAACATTCTCAAACTTATCTTGTTGAAAGGTTTGTGCCTGAAGGATTTGGTTAATTTCACTATTGATAAGTTGCTTTTCATTTTGTTCAGCGTCATTAAACTTGAAAGGGCTTGTATCAACTTTTGAGTTGTCTAAATAGTCTTTAACATCTATTAGCCATTTCTTTTGATTGCTAATGCCTTCAGGTATATTTGAGGCTACTGAACGTATATGCTCGACATCCCAATTCTCACTTTTATATCTATCAAATTGAAAGCGAGAGTTTGATTTGGGGTTACTCAATAAGCTGACAATATTAAAGAGTAAAAAGATACGGCGAATCTTACTCAAGTTCTTAGACTCATAATCAAGCTCTGATAAGTGATCACGGACTTTTGATTCAATTTCATCAAATGATGACAAGGCATTGAACTTAGCATCAAAAGTAAGATTAAAAACTTGACCTATAAGTTTATGTCTTAAATGTTGCTTATCTCGGCTATCTTTACTAAGTCGCATAATTTCAGGAATCGTTTTGCCCTCAGTTATTAAATAGCCGATTAAATGGAGTAATTCGCGGTTATTAAACCACTCTTCTAATGTCATCATTAAACGCTTGATGTTTTGCCATTCTTGAACCATGTCAAAGTTATCTTCTTTTAGCAGCTCATTAAATTGCAAAAAAGTGTTTAACTCATCTTTGTTATTTTCTATTTCACTATGATCTGATGCTCTAAGAGTGAGTAATAAATCAATGCGGTTTGACTCAAGGGTTTCGTTGCTCAAAAAATACCAAAAAGTATCATTTTGAAGACTTTTTTCAATGGCATCCCATTCTTGAGAAAGCGTAAGCTGCAATAGACTTTGGGCATCCTTCGATTTCGATTCTAAAGTGAAATTGCTTGATTTTAAAAACAGTGCCTTAATAAGTTCTGCACTTACCAGCGGTATTTTTCCGACGTTAAGTCTTGAAAATACTTGGGTGGGTACCTCATGGTCGCTGAGCTCATACCAAATTACTTTTACGCTCTTATTATCTAAATTGAGTAAAGGCGTTTTTATAGAGTTATATTTATCTGAGTCCTCTTGCTCATCAAACCATGATTTGATGGCTTCTTTAGCTTTATAAATATGGAAAAAGTCGATATTACTTTTGTGTCTGCTTGGATCAATACGTTCTAAGAATTCAGCCGAGTCGCTCCTTGTTTCATAGCTGATGCGATATCGTGATAGATTGTCACCACCATCGACTTCCAATAAGTAGGTTAAAATTATGTAAATAGTGGTTAGTCGTTGTTGTCCATCGACGATTTCCCAAGAGCCATCTTCACGCTGTTTGACGACAACAGGTTGTAAGCAGTAAAAAGTATCCTTTTCGGAGTTCAGTGAGGTCAGATAAAACTCTCTGATATCTTCTAATAAGTCTTGAACTTGTTTTTCTTTCCAGCGGTAGCCACGTTGATAAGCAGGGATATAGAAACTTTCATCCAATAGGTCGACTATTGGTTTCATTTCTAATTTATTATTTTGCATCTTACTTCCTTATAATTTTAATGCGCTAAACGCACTTTCCCAGTCAACAGCTGCTGCATCATGCCTTGCTTAATATCTTTGGTTTTCTCCAAGCGCTGCTGCAATGCTTGAATTTCGGCATCCATATCGGAGAGAATAGTGGCAATGGCGGTTTGTTCTGATTTACTTGTAGGGCAGGGAATCTGATAACTTTTGACTGCTGAGAGTGGGACTCTTCGGTGACCTGCACTTCCGACCATTGTGGATTCAAGATCTATCCTAAAGCTATTGCGAGTAGTCCAAAAATATATGAATTTTGAATCTGAATATTCTGTAGCTCTTAAAACATGAAATTCTGTACTTCCAAAGCCATATTTCGTTTTAAGAGTTTCAGTATGGCAACCCTTACCATTCTCAAAACAAGGTGTAATTTTAGCTAGAAGCACATCACCATTTTCAAAATAGGTAAATCCATTTTTAACCTTTTCATGACTTACAACAGTTTGATTAGCCAATTGGGCGTTTCCAGTAACATCCTGCATACCTATAAACGTTACTAATGTAGAAGGCTTTATAGGCTTTTTAGAAATAGTTGGTTCAAGTAGTTCGTCAAAATTTATAGTCTCCCAATCCTCAGGAATTCGCCCCAATTCAGTTTGTTTAAATCCTTTAGGGTTACCATCCTCACGAGTGGCAAACTCTGGCAGGCGAGTTTTGCCAGTGAGTAGCTGCTGCATCGTACCCGTCTTAATCGCTTCTTTTTTCGCAATCAGTTTTTCTAGTGACTGGATTAAATCATCGACATCAGATAGGGCAGTGGCGATGGCAGTTTGTTCTTCGATACTTGGTAACGGAATCAATAATCTACCATATTCATTCCCATTAATACCTGGTTGTCCGCTTCTCATCGAATTGACGATTACCCAAGCCCAGTACTGCTCAGTTTTTAGATATTGATGTAAGTATTTCGGATTAAGCTGCTTTTCATTAGGTGATACTTTTATCAGAAAGCCAGCGTAGATAAGAGTACCGTCTTCTTTTCTATATAAATAGGATTTACCTACACTTGCACCGGTTCTCGCTAATACGATATCGCCTTCATTTAGAATATACGAGCTCGAAAAAGGGCTGTTTACTCCAACTACCTTTTCAGGTGAATAATATCCATCCTCTGATATATCTGTAATACGAATATAAACTGGCAAATTTCCAGTTAAAGGAACCGCTGCGGCATTAATTCCATATTTAGGAGGTTCTTTAAGCAAAGATTTCAAAGGTTCGACTTCCCAATCCTTAGGAATAACGCCAACCTCAGTCTGTTTATAGCCCTCGGGTATCTTAACCTCAGTCATTATGCCACTCCCATCGCTTGTAGATGCGCTTGTAATTTCTGACTTAACGTCTCCACCTCATCGACGATTTGCGATAAAGGCTCAGCATAACGCTCATCTAGCTCTTTGATACGATTGGCAAGCTGAGCGGTGATACGCTCAATCTCATCTTCGATACGCCCTTGTAGCGTGGCGTGCCATTTGTTCTCGATCAGTAGCGTCTTGATAGCCGATTCATCCAAAGTCGGGTAGTGCTTAAATACCGCCAGATCTAACGCCTCTTGCGCTTCTTTTAATGACTTTTTCGCATTGGCTTCTAGTTCAAAATAAGCGAGTAATTTCTTAAGTGCATTGATCTCATCGCTATCACGCGCAAGCTTTAGACGCGCGTTGACGCTCGATTTAGTAAAGCTGCCTTTATCAGTGGCGGCATCCGCTAGTAAGCCTTCTTCATCACCATGCTCTTCCGTATAGTCAGCTATGGTACTCGAGGCAGTATCTAGCTCAGCTTGCATTTCATCGATATGGGCTTGCTCATCGCTATAGTAGCGCGCAATGATAAGCGCAGGCGGGATTAGCTCCGCTTTATACTTCACCTTATTAATAATCAGGTCAGGCTCTTCTTTAAGCTTTTCACCTTTGGCCACGACTAGCTTGCGCAGCTGACTACCCACTTGCCAGCCATCTTGACTAATAGCATAGACATCGTCTTGCAAGCTTTCACTCCAGTAGTCCATCAAGATTTGATAAATATCGTATTTATCGAGTAGGGGTGCTATTTCGTAGCGTTGTAGCAAATCTTCACTGATTTTATGAATAAGCGCTTTAGGTCTATCACCTTTGGCTATTTCATTCAGCTGTATGGCTTGCCACCAGTCATTGAACGGCGTTAAGCTTTGCTCAGCAAAGGCAATAAACTCAGGATGAGCCAATACTGCCGCTTTGACCTCGGTCGATGCCACGAGGCACTCGCGGTAACCGTCTCTACTGTGCGTCATTTCAGAGAATAGCGTTTTGCGTAAGTTAGGTAATACCTGCCAATAAGACTCTAGTGAGTCGATATCTGTGACAGGAATACCGCCTTTTAAATGCGCAGTCAAATCATGCTGATCTTCATCAATACTGGCATCGATATAGCGTGGAATGTTTAAGTTATAGTCGTTATCAATGATTTCATCGAGCTGTATCATTCGGCTATATCCATCTAGAGTAGCTTGAGAGTTAAAGACATCGACGATTTTGTGAATATCTTGGCTACGTAAGCGGTTTTTATTACCGTCTTTCATGTAGCCGCGGCTAGCATCTATCATAAACAGACCCGCATCACCTTTGGCTCGGCTCTGTGCGGTGTTTTTATCTATCACGATGATGCAAGCAGGGATGCCTGTACCGTAGAAGAGGTTGGCTGGCAAGCCAATGATGCCTTTGATATAGCCTTGCTTGATTAGGTTGTGTCGGATATGCGCTTCGGCATTGCCTCGGAACAGCACGCCATGTGGCAGAATCACTGCGCCCACGCCGGTGCTTTTTAAGCTTTTGATAATATGCAGGAGGAAAGCGTAATCACCGTTCTTCTCAGGCGGAATACCCCAAGTAAAACGATCAAACTCATCCGACTCTGGGTTTAAGCCACTGGTCCAGTTTTTATTACTAAAGGGTGGGTTTGCCACGATAAAATCAAAGGTCTTGAGCTGACTGCCCTCTACAAAGTGCGGAGAGGATAGGGTATTACCTTTGTAGATGTCAGCGCCTGTTGCCCCATGCAAAATCATATTCATTTTTGCCAATGCAGTAGTGGCAAAGTCCATCTCTTGACCATAGATAGTCAAACCGCGTGGCGCTTCATCACTGACCTTTAGTAGCAGAGATCCTGAACCACAGGCCGGATCATATACCGTTGCGTCTTGTGGTGTCTCGTCATCTACCCCAATAATCTTGGCTAGGATACGTGACACTTCCGATGGCGTATAAAACTGACCCTTTGACTTACCAGACTCAGTAGCGAAATGACGCATTAGAAATTCGTAAGCATCACCTAGTAAGTCATCACCATCAGCACGGTTGCCCGATAGATCTAATCCCTCAAAGATACCGATTAGCTTCGATAAGCGGTCGATATGCTCTTTGCCTTTACCCAGCTTTTCTTCATCGTTAAAGTCCGCAACGTCAATGACACCGCGTAAACCGTTAGCTTCAGCCAACTTAGCGATAATTTTATCGACCTTTTCACCGATCTCTTTATCACCCTTTAGTGCGACCATATCCTCAAAGCTACCACCTTCTGGTACTACGATATCGCCAAAAGCATCGTCTTTATATTTATCAGACACATACTTCATAAATAGCATGGTCAATACGTAGTCTTTGTATTGACTCGCATCCATACCACCACGTAGCTCATTGCAACTTGCCCAAAGGGTAGAATAAATTTCGGTCTTTTTAAGTGCCATAGTTATAAATCTTATGATTAGAAGAGGTTTTATTAGTAAAGAAATTATCGAAGAATGGTATCACATTATCGCTCGTTTGCTCACCGTATAGGTTGACTTAAAGGATTAATGGTATTGACCTCAGTGTAGTTATAGTACTGCTAAATAAGAAGGGTGTTTGAAGAAAAATAAACGCTATGTGTCATTTAGTGTCGTGAGAGGTTAGCAGTAATTTGAACGATAGCTATTTTTCAAACAAAAATATAAATGCATTTAGATATTAATTATCGACATTTCCCAAACATCTATTGTCAATAACTTCCTAATCATTTGTTTGTCACCTCCAGTCTGATTAATTTTGATAAACAATAATTGGTTTATGTTACTATTCTATCTTTTAAGTTACAGCTTGTAATTAAGGGTATGTAATGCCGTCAGACATATTTATTGACGTACCTGTTTCCCATGAATTTAAGCTGACCTTAATTTAGTAATATTTAGGATTGATAAGTTAAATAATATAACTTTCAATCTTTTATTTGATGGGATAGGTGATATTGATGGATTGGTTAAAAGTAGCGCAGTTTTCGCAAGGCTATTATGTTTTTCCTGCAATAATTTTCATCTTTATTGCTTACATCAGTTTGCGGTTTTTCCTAAACTATTTAAGTCCTGCTAAGGAATTAAACAATAAAATATCACAATTAGCTGATGATTTAGACAAGCTTAATGACAACTCTAATCTTGATAAAGATTCATTAGACGTAAAGTTTGATGGCAACCCTTCTTTGAAGCAAGCTTGGATAAGTTATAAAAAAACCTTCCATGATACTTATGAAACAGTGGATGGCGAAGCTAAGGTAGCTTATTCACGGGCAACAGTACCAAGCGAGGTGTTTTTCACGGAATCCATTGTTGTTGATATACCGTTAAAGGTGGATTTTTATAAGCATCTGCCAGGCATTATTACTGGTGTCGGTATTATCGTGACATTTCTTGGTCTGCTAATTGGGTTGTTAGCGTTCGACCCTGCTGGCAATCCTGACAAGGTTCAAGACAGTTTGGCGTTATTGCTAACAGGTGTCGCAGAAGCATTTATGGCCTCTGGCTTAGCTATTGCAGCTGCCATGGTCATTACTTGGCGTGAAAAATCATGGCTTAGACAGTGCTACGCACAATTACAACGGTTGAATACAGCCATTGATAACGCCTTTACTGCTGATGAAAGTGGTGAGGAATATCTAGCCAAGCTACTGAAGTCATCCCAAGCCAATGAAGTCAATGCCAGACAGCTTAAAGACAGCTTAGTTAATGACTTAAAAGCCATGATGACTAACTTGGTCGAAGAAAATAAAAGAAATCAAACTGCCTTTGCTGCTCAGTTAAGTGACTCTTATGCTCAAACAAGCCAGTCGATGGCAACTCAAATTGGCGATTCGATTAAAGATAGTCTTCAAAAGCCTTTAGATAAAATCGCCTCAAGCGTGCAGCAAGTTAGTGGTGATCAAGGTTCAGCCGTACAAGAACTTATGACTGATGTACTAGCCGCGTTTATGAGTAAGCTAGAAACGACGTTTGGCGGTCAAATGTCTGGTATGAGCGAGATGATGACTCAATCTGTGACAGCCATGCGTGAGATGCAGTCAGGATTTTCTCAGCTAATCACAGATATGCAAACTAACAGTGAAGTTTCGACCAAAACGTTAGAGACACAAATGGCAAAAATGATGGATGATATTCATCAAAAGCAAAATGAGATGTCTACCCAAATGAACGAAATGGTAGAAAATCTATCTGCAGGTTCGGCCAAAATTGGCGATCAAGGACTGCATGCTGTTGAGCAGCTAAATAGCAAAGTATCAGAAATGGTGTCGGGTTTAGGTACTTCAATGTCAGGCCTGCTATCAAATGTGGCAGAGCAACGTATCGATCAGGATCGCCAAATATTAGACAATCAACAAAAATTGCATGAGCAGTCATCTGTATTGATTGATAACTTAGGTAGTGAAATTAAAGAGCTGATTGTTCATAGCCAACATGCAGTTCAAAGTCATAAAGAAAGTATCCAAAAACTGTTTCAAGTGACCACCGATAGTATTACTGGTATGAATACTGGCGCAGACAAGATGCGCTTAGCCTCTGAGCAGTTTACGACAGCTGGTAGCTCACTAGTCACAGTGACCGGTAAAACCTCAGAACTTATTGCAGAGGTGAATACCACTTCGACCAACATGACCAGTGCAAGTAGTAATCTCATTGAGTTGATACGAGATTATAAGAACTCTCAAAACAGCGTTAATATTGCCATTGAAACACTAGAGAATCTTATTCAGCAGTCAAAGTCTGAAGCTGGCATGAGTAGTAAAATGCTTAATGATATGCAGAATATGACCACAGCTTTAGACAAAGTGAAGATGGAAATGCAAGAGTATCTATCAGAAGTGAGTGATGTTTTGGTGAAGAGCTTTGATAGTTTCGGCACCTCCGTTGAAAGCAGTCTAAATCATTCGCTAGTGTCTTTTGATAATACACTTGACCAAGCTGTCAAACGTCTGGCAACTGGTGTTGAAGGTTTAGGTGATGTGGTAGAAAACCTTGAAGACCTTACGCAAAAAACCAGACGCTAATTCGGGAGTGTATCGCTAATGATTGGTAATAGGTACGCGAAGAAGCATCGTTCAAAAGATGAGGGTGAAAAACCTTTTTGGATTTCATTTGCTGACTTGATGACAGCGCTAATGACGCTGTTTTTGGTAGTGATGGCAGTATCATTAATGGTCGTCACTAAGAAAATTAATGAAGCCACACAAGCAGAGAAAGAACGCAGTTCAGAGATTTTAGATATCTGTACTAATATTAAAGATGACCCTACTTTAAAGAATCAGTTGATCACCGTAGACTGTAAAGAGAACCGTATAAATTTTGGTGAAGCGGGTCGGTTTGGGTACAACGACTACCGATTGAATGCAGAGGGTATAAAAGCGCTAAGTGCTTTGGTGCCCGTTGTCTTAGAAGCTGCTAATAGTGAGAATGGTAAAAAATGGTTTAAGCAGATCGTGATTGAAGGGTTTACAGATACAGATGGATCGTATTTATATAACCTAAATTTAAGCTTGCGTCGTTCGGAGTGGGTGATGTGTAGTTTATTGGATCCCACATTTAATCAAGATTTGGATTTAACTGACACGCAAAAAAATCAAATCAAACAGCTGTTTCTAGCGGGCGGTGTGTCATTTAATGCCGCAAAAAATAGTAAAGAAGCCTCGCGCCGTGTAGAGCTACGGATGCAGTTTTATGGTTTAAAAGAAAAAGACAGTGCTGAGGCGCAGCCGATTTTTGTTTCTGCCCCTATTGAAACCTGTCAGCTGGCAAGGTGAATGTGATGAGTATCGCTATATTAAAGCAGAGGCTGAATCGGAGTGTCGATAATTTTTCTGAAGCCGACCAAGTACATAATAAATTTGCCAAACCGACCAAATTAATGAAGACATTAGCACTCATTGAACGTAAGTTTGATGATATGGAAAATACACAGCCTATCGAAGAAAAGATTGCCAACTCGATTTTAAAGTTAGAAGAGCATGGCAAAGACTATTTGACAAAACGTGACTGGAAGAACCTAGCTTGGTCACTCAGTAAAAAGCTTTTAAATTATGAGGATAAAATCCTTTTTACCTTTATAGGTGGCCAGCTTATTGAGCAGTTTAGCAAAATGGGGCCTGAGTCACTAAAGCCTGTTTATTTCCCGCTGCTGTACGGTTATTTTGCAGTAGAACAAGATGAAATAAACAAACGGCCCAATAACTGGATTCAGCTCAGAAATATCTTAAATAACAATCGCTCTACGTTATTTCAGGCCACGCTTAAGCCTAAAAAATGGCTTATCACGTTAACAGATCATCCTGAAGTACTCTCACTAGATCCTTCAAAACGATTCATTCGTGATTTTTTACAGAATAGCGATGACAGCAGAGTTAGCAATCAGTTAGAAAGCTTGAGCATTGCACCAAATAGCTGGTTTTGGGACAGTTTGATTAACACATCTATCAAGTCTGTTAAGACCATGAAAGAAGAGGATTACTTTAAAGTGATTCCACGTTTTTTACTGCTATTAGAAAGAAATCCAATCTATACCACCGCTATTTTAACAGCTTTACTTGAGCGCTATGCTGCTACCTCAAAGCGTGCGGTAGTAAACGAAAACTTAAAGAATGTCTGTTTGAAGCAATGGGGTAACCCACAATACGACTCATCAGTCGGCTGGCGAAATGTCGGTTCAGATACTAGAAAAATGGTGGTGCAGTGGTTTGTCAGAGCCGACTTAGAAGCTTTCTTCAAATTATTTAGCCATACAGCCGATGTTGATCGCTTTGATTACTGGATTAAGTTTATTGATAAAATCTCGTTCTCTCAGATATTTTTAGGCCCAGCCGCTGTGCAATCTAGACATGCTGAGCATAGAAAGTTCAGGGAACTAAACCGTGGCAGATTAAAAAATCTTACGAGTTCTACTCCTAGTAATAATGCTTTTTTACTAAAAATTGATAACGTCCATATTGTTGATTTTTCAGATACTGGAAATGCTTGCTATGGATATAGTGATTTACCTTTTAATCTTAGTAAGCAAAACATAACGGTTTTTGAGCTAAAGAGTAAGCCTCATTCCATTTTCAAAGGTGAGTATGGTCAAGGTATGGGTTTGAGTCATTCAGGGAACTGGGAAGCGAGATTTGATGAAAAACTCGCTGAGTTGGGTGTTTTTTCCAGCCAAGCCAGTAGTCCAAAATACAAAAAACGTTATTAAAGAGCTGATATGAAACTAGCGTTCTGGAAAAGAAAGAAAACCGTTGAGCCTGCTTCTGCAGAAGATACAGTAGCAAGTATCATATCTTTACAGCTGCAATACGATGATATTGGCTTAAAGCACTGCTATACAGCTGTGGCTAAAACAGATGCAGATTTCTATTGGGAGAGTTTGGCTGATGAGGAGGTCGCCTATCAGTCGGATGATAACTATATCTTACCATGGGAAGAGCTTTTTCAGATCCAACAAGACTCTGAGCATGATGGTGTTATTGATCTGCTCAACCTGCCATCCTCAAATGATTTATACCCGATTATTCGTAGTGAAAATGGTATCAGTGATTCGGATTTTCAAATTATTTTGGATGGCTGGTGTGATAACAACAAGGTTAAATTCAAAGGCTCCGTCAAGCGTACAGGGGCAATCATTAGTCTTGCCGGTAAAGAGCATCTGTTGAGTGAGGCGACTTGGAAGCTATTAGAGAAAATTAAAGAATTCTCTCGTGTCACGGATAAAAACAAATTATTAAACCAAAAGTATTGGGCGCAAATACGCAGTTTAGCGAATAAAAGTGAAGCGAACTTAGATGAGTTTCTACGTAAAACCATTGTACTTGCCCCAGAGGAGCTGCAACTTAATCTCCGTAAAAACTTAGTGAGTACTGAGTCAGTGGTAGAGGTGCAGCCTGACTTTAAAGACTCGCCTTCAAATTGGCTACAAACTTTTGATAAATATAATGACGTTCAAAACGAGTATACAATCAGCTTACCAGAAGGTGGTTTGGCACACGTCATCATCGATCCGCAAGTTAAAAGTGTACTCAATGAAATTAAGAAGATGCCAAATCGTCGGATAGCTGGTGAGCGTGCACAAACCTTTTTGCATAATCCTTTTGCGCAGTTAGGTGAAGATGCCGTAGAGGTTATCTCTTCAGAGGGTTTTGAGCAATCCAAAGAAGAAGCAGAAATCTATGGCTACCGTTTGCTAATAGATAAAACTTATGATGAATTATCACATTTTAGTTCCGCTCAATTAATATTGCATGAAAACTCGAGTCGAGAGCAAGAGCCAATTATAAGACATTTGGTGAATTTAGAGCAGACCCAGCATTTTATTACAGCTTATGAAAAACCATCACCCATTTTTGTGTGGGCAGGTGACAGTATAGATAGAACCAACTACTTAGATAACCAAATAGAAGCGCTGAAAAGCGATCTAGAAAAAATTCAACAGTATGATGACGAGTTACAAGCTAGGACTGTACTAGATTTAAGCAATTACAGCGATCGAGTGATTGGTATTGGTGAAGCTGAAAAACTGAGCTCTGAAGCCATCCAAAAAGATAGCGGCGAATCCGAATGGTTACCACAGAACCTTATTGATGAATCAGCCAACTTATCCCAATTCACTTCCGCAAATACTGATGCCAGCACTGAACTGCTTGAGCAACGTATCCAGCATGCAGAGGCAGAAGGGAAGGAATTCGTTCTACACCCAGACAGCAATGTATCTATTGCCTTAGAAGATGCAAAAAACTTACTTAATGAGCTTCGTGAGTCAAAAGATAAGAGTTCATCTGAAAACGATGTAGAGCAAGAACAGGCAGATATTGAGGAAAAAAAGAAAAAGTCCACCTTATTGATTGCCAATAATATCGATGAGGCTGACTTTACTAAGAAGCGAGCTGAAATTCTGAATTTTGATGAGAGTAATCGACCTCCGGCCAGATTACCATCAAGTTTTAGAAGCCAAGAATTTAGTCTAAAAAAGCATCAAGAATATGGTATCGCTTGGCTACAAAACCTATATCAGTATGCACCAATCCAAGTCAGCGGTTGCTTGCTAGCAGATGATATGGGATTAGGGAAAACATTGCAGTTACTTTGTTTTATCGGTGAGTATTTAGAAACTGCAGAATCTAAAAAACCTGCACTGGTCGTAGCGCCAGTTTCTTTACTCGAAAACTGGGAATCTGAGATAAATAGGTTTTTTAGCGCAAAATTTGGCAAAGTCTTAAATTTATATGGCGATGACTTAAAGCAGCGAAAAATACCGAAGCACTTAATATCCTCTCAATTAAGAAATGATTACGGAATAACGAATTTGCTTGAAGAGGATTGGTTAGGTGATGCAAATATTGTACTGACGACTTATGAAACCATGCGAGACCTTGAGTTCTCTTTAGGAAGGGTGAATTGGAGTGTCATGATATGTGATGAAGCACAAAAAATAAAAGTGCCCACTGCAATGGTGACTAAAGCCGCTAAAGCCCAAAAAGCAGATTTTAAGATTGCTTGTACAGGTACGCCTGTAGAAAACTCACTGGTTGACCTATGGTGTTTATTTGATTTTATACAAGAAAATCTACTGGGTTCGCTTAGTGAGTTTAACAAAGAGTATCGTCGTCCTATTGAAAAGAAAGACGATGAAGATAGCGCGATAATAGATGAGCTTCGTCAATTGATTGAGCCACAAGTATTAAGACGTATGAAGCATGATGTCGCTGAGCTACCAGCAAAACACGAAGTTAATGATTGTAAAAATATTGAAATGTCAACGCTGCAACGCACACTCTATAAACAAGTATCAAATGATTGTAGAAGTTTGTCTGAACAAGGACATAAGGGTGTTATGTTAACCGCATTACATAGTATGCGAATGATTTGCGCTCACCCTCTAAAGTTGCAAGAGCAAGCAACTATCAAAGATTCACCTAAAGCTGAGTGGTTAATAGACACTTTAGAGACCATAAAACAAAAACATGAGAAGGTGATTATTTTCACTGAGTTTAGAGATATTCAATTATTTTTAAAACGCCTTCTCCTTGAGCGATATGGATTAAGCGTTACTACAGTGAATGGAGATTCAAATACCAATAGCAGAAAAGGCTTAACCCGGCAGGGCATTATTGATCAGTTCCAAGAAGTGAATGGTTTTAATGTAATTATCTTATCCACGGTTGCAGTTGGCTTTGGTGTGAATATCCAAAAAGCGAATCATGTGATCCACTATACACGTAGTTGGAACCCAGCCAAGGAAGATCAGGCAACTGATAGAGCCTACCGAATTGGGCAGGATAAAGAAGTTTACGTGTACTACCCATCTATTGCAGCAACTGATTTTGAGACGTTTGAGATTAAACTGGATAAGCTACTATCAAGTAAGCGTAGCCTTGCTGATGATATGTTGAAGCCAAACGTAGAGCTCACTCAAGAACTGATTCAGTCGATTATTGAGTAAGACTTTTATCAAAGGGTGGGGTTATATTTAATCCTTATCTACTACTGCCGTTAATTATTAGTGACATAAATAAAGGTATGATGCCCTAACGATCTAGCAGAAATTTCATAGCAGTAGAAAGTTTCATAAGTTGACTACAATGAGCTTAAGCATAGCTAGCTTTGCTCTATCTGCTTATTTTAGAAATATTTTTTAATGTGATAATCCTTGAGGTTAACAAGGTTATTAGTAGCTATCTAATAAATATGCATGGAGAAAAATCTTGTTTTTCATTTATACAATTATTTTTGCAGTTATTGCTTATCTTTTTATAAAGAATGTCGCTTACCCGTATGCTGTAGATCGTTATTTCAAGAGTGAAGAGTTTCTTGCCATAAAAGAAAGTATCTCTCAGCATGTACAAGACTGTAATGACTTAAATCAACATATCCAAAACCTAAAGCTTTCATATGCTGATATAGAATCCTTCGACTATGGTAAAGGAAATTTGTCTGACACCAGTAGATATAACATGAAAAGAAAAAACTGGTCTGAAAGCACAAACAACCGATGGACGCATCCATGCTCTCTATCTATTGTGAAAAACGCTAACGATCAGCCATTCAAGTATCTATGTAAGTACTTTAACATCAAACCGACTGAAGAAACTTTAGAGAAGTTTGAGAATGCATTAAATGATTTTTCTGCTGCCGAACAAGGTAAGGTTTTGTTGGTGCAGGAAAGAGATGCTACGATAGCCAGTGTAATGGAATCCATACCGGCATTTGTAATGCGCTCTAGTGAAGAAAGAATAAAGCAAGAATTAGGCTTTATGCTTGTCAACTTATCTCAGTTGTATTTTCCTGTTTATACCTTTCAGTATGTTTCAGCTGGTGGTAACAGCTCATCAAGGTTTGATTTCAGATTAGACTTAGACCAGCTAGAACGATTTATCGGTTACTTAGCTGAATTGGTGAAGTTTGAGAATAGTGTGGCAGGTCAACGGGCATTAATGACAGCCAAGTTGAGAGAAAGAATTAAAGTACGAGATAACTTTACTTGTAAAATATGCTCTCTTTCCACTTCGGATGAAAAAAATCTTTTACTTGAGATTGATCATATTATTCCTTTATCAAAAGGTGGTAAATCAATAGAAGATAACTTACAAGTACTGTGTTGGCGTTGTAATCGCTCTAAAGGATCAAAAACAGATCATGTTCCAAGCTTAACGCATGACCAATTGGTTAATAATATACCAAAACCAGAAATTGCGGCACGTCCTGCTATGCCACCAACACTGCCACAAAATATGCCTGTCTCTATCGCTGAGTCATTTAATGAAAAATCTCGGGCAGTTACACCAAAGTCGTCAATAAGCATGGTTCGTCCAAATACAAATACGCCGCCACCTATTCCTCATTCGCATTCATTAAAAGCTATACCTGATATAACTACGTCAGCCAGTACTGCGCCACCACCTACAAACGATGTTTTCTTGACTTGCTTCCCTGATCCAGTTGTAGCAGAAGCTGCACAAGCAATACCAAGTAACCCTACAAACATAACCAATGCTCAAAAAAATGCGGTTAGAACTGCTCACAGCTATCTTGAAAGCTCGGGTTTTTCGCGTGATGGTCTGATTGAACAATTAGAGTATGATGGTTATACAGGCAGTGATGCGACCATAGCAGTAGATAGTTTAGATATGAACTGGATTAAGCAGGCTAAGAAAACAGCGAAGTCTTATCTTCAAGATTCGGGTTTCTCGCGTAATGGTCTGATTGAGCAACTAGAGTATGACGGTTATACAGGCAGTGACGCGACCACAGCAGTAGATAGTTTGGATATGAATTGGATTAAGCAAGCTAAGAAAACAGCAAAGTCTTATCTTCAAGATTCAGGTTTTTCGCGTGACGGTCTGATCGATCAACTAGAGTATGACGGTTATACGAGCAGTGATGCGACCACAGCAGTAGATAGCCTAAACTTGAGTCAATCGAAGAGTGACAAGCCTAAGCAGAGCCAAACAGAAACGGTGGAGTTTACACCTAAGAATTCAGACGATCTGACAAATCCTCAAAAGAATGCTGTTAGGTCAGCAAAAGACTGGATAGAATACTCTGCTTATTCACGTAATAATCTTATCGAAACGCTCTCTCAAAGTGATGGATATACTATTAAGGATGCTACTTTTGCGGTAGACAGTTTGGATATTAACTGGGCAAAGCAAGCTAAGAAGGCAGCAAAAGACTGGATAGAATATTCTGCTTATTCACGTAAAAATCTTATTGAAACACTCTCTCAAAGTGATGGATATACTATTGATGATGCGACTGCAGCAGTAGATGGTTTGAATATTGATTGGAACGAGCAGGCACTGAGGTCAGCAAAAGATTGGCTTGAATACTCTGGCTACTCACGCAAAAATCTTATCGAAACACTTTCTCAAAGTGATGGTTACAGTCAAAGCCAAGCAACTTATGCAGCAGAAAAGGCTGGTGTTTGAGTCCACTTAAACATAGGTCTTATAAATACACTAAATAAAAGAAGTAAAATAATTATTAAAAGGTAGCTAATTAAAGTAGCGACTCTACTCAACTTAATTTTAAAAAAATGAGTAAAAATGTTGAGGGTTGTGTAGGTTCATCAAATTTACAATATCTTTAAGAGAAGGTATTTGATATATAGAAAAGCCAGACAACCTAAGTTGTCTGGCTTTTTCGATGGTTCATACTCATTTATTTTCTTTATCTGTCCGCCATAAAGCATGCTCACATATTGCGCATAACCAACTATCTTTTGTGCGCATATAACGAATATCAGCAGGTACTTCAATTGGACAAGCATAACCGCAGTACTCACATATAACATCGTCCAAGTAAGCATAACACTGAGCGACTGTCTCAAAGAATACTTGAGGACTTACCTCATACTTCTCACAAAGCGTCTTCACATGTTTAATAAAGCCGCTTTTATTATCGTATGCCCAGTAATCCTCACATATCTTGATATCATATGGACTCTGCGTCATATTGGGTTGAAGTTTGACACTCATCATACTCTCCTCAATAGCTGCCATAATCAGAGTGCGGTAATAGCTCGTAGAGCTCGCTTTGAAGCTGACTGCTCATATCTTTTATAAAGTACCCATCTTGAGCATCTAAGCGCTTCTGTACCCATATACGCATCGCCATGTCATTGTTAAAGCACCGCTTCACTCCTAAGAAGCGTGCTAGGTTATGACCAGATGAAATATATAACTCACGCATCAATGCATTAGCAATAAGGTTTGCATCTGTACTGATTGCACCATCAGGTTTAAACTCACCAAACAGCTCCTCATAATTGATGATTTTCATTGTGACGTCTCCTTGTCAGTTTGTGCATTCGTGATTAGTGTTTCAGCTCCAGAGCTATTCGATGCGCCTGTTAACTTCTCCTTACTCGCAAGTAGTAAGTTATCCATCGCTGAGCCATCTTGACGGGTAATATCAGGCACATAGCGGCTATACACCCTAAACAGCATCTCCGTACTGCTATGACCCATCTGCCTAGCAATCCACTCAGGATTTTCACCAGCAGCTAACCAAAGCGTCGCTGCCGTGTGCCGAGTTTGATAAGCACGCCTATGTTTCAGACCGAGGAGGGCAAGGGTGGGCTTCCATACCCGCCTATTCACATTACGGTACTCCATTGGATTGCCCTGTGAGTTGCAGAATACGAACTCTGACTTACCATAGGTGCGAGCCTTCTGCTCTAACAAGGCATCGTATACCAGCTGTGATATCGCAATATCACGTTGTGAGCCTAACGTCTTCGTTGGACCCATCTCACCGTTTACTAATGCGCCTCTGATACTGATCTCACGGCGATCAAAATTAATGCAGTCCCATTTCAGCCCATCAATCTCACTGGTACGCATTCCTGTAAAGAAGCGAATGGTGTAATAGGGCCTATAATCAGTACGGACATTCTTTAAAATCAGCCATACCTCAGAAAGTGTAAAAGGATTCACATCAGGACGAGCTTGCTTAAGATTCTTAATATTTTTATAAGGCATCTCAAACTCATGGCGATCAGATGCTTCTTCTAGTATCATACGAAGAAGTATCATGATCTGGTTGATCCGTGCTACTGACAGATTTGACTGACCATCTTTACCGTAACGAACTTTGGCGAGGGAGCTACGGAAGGTCAGCAAGTCTGGTTTTTTTATCGCATGTACTGCTTTACCACCAAACTCAGGTAATAAATACTTATTCAAAATAATCTTTATTTTTTGCCGATAGCTCGGTCGCCATTCAATCTTCCTCTCCTCAAAAAATGTTTCCGAAAACTCCTTAAAGGTCGGATTACGACTGATACAAGCTTCGGCTCTATCAGCCAATGCCGTCATCTCCTGGGCTCGTTCACTCTTTGGGAAGTAAGCAGCATAGTCAAAGATGCCTAAAGTTATTTCTGCTTCCATTTTTTTCATGACTTGCGCTAATTTTTTACGATTAGCTAGGTTGTCTTCTAAACTGGTCTTTTCTCGACAGCGCTTACCTAAGTAGCGGAAGTCAACGACCAGCTTACCAAACCGTCCTCGCATAGTAGCCATAGTAAATCTCCTTATTTTTTTATTGAAGTGCCATACCGTTGATAGCGCTCATAACCGGCTTGCACATGTCTTCCTCGATACGCTCCCATACGTACAAAATCTTACGACCACCAAAAGGGCGTATGTAGTGAATGTTTTCAATCAAAACGGTATCTTTCATTTGATTGCGGATAGTACGTGCGTCGTACTTGATGCGTTCGGCTAACTCATCAGTTGTTAAATAAGTATTACTCATGGTGTTTACCTCTTTTCAGTTATTAAGTCATTGCATTAAGTGATAGAATAAAAATTATTTTATCAACCTGTAAAAATGCATCTTGAAGGAATCAGTTATAATTTACCCGCTTAAAGGTAATTAGTAACCGATTTGTGTAATATATTACCTTTTTACTGCAATGTAAAGCATTTTTACCCGAAAAGAGGTAATTTTTATGATCGTGTCTAAACTTCCTGTTATTTTGGCAGAGAAAAAATTGCGTGTAGCAGATGTTGTAAGAGCAACAGGTATGAGTAAATCAACACTTCATAAGCTATACAATGAAGAGTCATCAAGAATTGACTTCAATACCATCGACCAGTTATGTGAGTTTTTAGATGTGCAGGTGGGTGACTTATTTATTTATAAGCCAAATAATAAAGATGATGAAGAGTCTTGAGGATCTACAAAATTGAAAAAGATGCGCAGAGGAATAAGTGGTAGAGCCTTATATATGACGTTTCAAGGCCTAAAATTAAGGTTGGGGTTATTTTTAAAACTTAATTTTTCATGATTTGGTCACGTTTTGGTCACGCTATGAGCTCAATATACAAAAGCAGTAAAAAAGGAAAAGCGATGTTAAAAAAATATTTCTTAGCATCACTTTTTATAAATATAAGAATAATAAGTTGGGGTCAATTACGAAATCAGTGTTTATAGCGTGGGCACGAAATGGTCACGTTTTGGTCACGGTGCTGATTTTTGAGCTTTTAATATATTAGATAAACTTAGCAATTAGAGTGAATAGCTAATACTGGAAAACTCTGTAGCCCTTAAAAATCGGACAAAAAAAAGCCTCACTGTTAAGTGAGGCTTTTTAAATATTTGGAGCGGGAAAAGAGATTCGAACTCTCGACCCCAACCTTGGCAAGGTTATGCTCTACCACTGAGCTATTCCCGCTAAATCATCATTTAAGTAACATCAGATGATGAAGGCGTATTATACGCAGTTTTTTTGGCGTGTCAACACTCATGACGAAAAAAAGTAAAGTTAGTAAAACAGGCGTGTTATCTAGCACCAAATGTATGTTATAACGGTTTATTATAATATGTATTCCAAAAGCTTTGTATTACATAAATAGGCTGGAGTGCTTTTTATAATTAACCTCAATTATCAATACTTATAGTGATAAGTCACAAGGATAAAAAAATGAATCAACAATATACCATCGCTGATTATTTATTTGATCGTATTGCTGAAGCAGGTGCCACCGAGATATTTGGTGTGCCTGGTGATTTTAATTTAACATTTTTAGACAATATCCTCGCCTCTGATAAACTGCGCTGGGTGGGTAACACCAATGAGCTAAATGCTGGTTACGCAGCTGATGGCTACGCACGCGAGCGCGGGTTTGCAGCGATGGTGACGACTTTTGGAGTAGGAGAGCTGTCCGCCATCAATGCCACAGCTGGCTCTTTTGCTGAGTATGCGCCAGTGCTTCATGTCGTGGGTGCACCCAATACCGCTGCGCAAGAGTCAAAGCGCCGTATTCATCACACCCTAGGTGATGGTATATTCAATCATTTTATCAAAATGGTAGAGCCAGTGACGGTAGCGCGCGCGCAGATCACGCCCGAAAATGCGGCGTCAGAGATTGACCGTGTGATTCGCTTGGTACTCAAAAAGCACCGTCCTGGTTATTTGCTACTATCGCCCGATGTGGCGCGCCAGCCTATTTATCCGCCAACGACCAAGCTAAACGACAGCGAAGAGGACATCACTAGCCAAGCAGCATTGGCAGATTTCAAAAAAGCTTTAACCGCGTTTTTGCCAAACAAAACCACGACGCTCATGGCAGATCTGATGGTGCATCGCTTAGGACTACAAAATCAGCTAAAAGCTCTGATTGCCGATACCAATATCCCTTACACAACCCTGTCATGGGGTAAGACGCTGCTCGATGAAAACAGCGAGCTTTGGGCTGGGACATATGCTGGCGTGGCGTCCCGTCCCGTCGTCAAAGACGCCGTAGAAAACTGCGAGTGTTTGATAAAAATTGGTGTGCAATATACCGATACTACTACCGCCGGATTTAGCCAAGATATCAACGAAGACGTGGTGGTAGATTTGCATTATGAGCGCGCATCAGTCAGTGGTCAGAACTTTGCGCCAATTGCTCTAAAAGATGCCTTACAAGCTCTGCATGAAGTCATGACCTCAGGTATTGAGATTGTACCTAAGCAATTTTGTAGAGAAATGAAGCCGCACGAGCAAAACGGCAAAGACGATGAGCCTATCCGTCAAGACGATCTTTGGCATATAATCGCTGACCATTTAGATCATAATAACTTAGTGTTTTCTGATCAAGGTACGGCGTATTTTGGCATCAGCGATGTGCGTCTACCAGAAGGCGTCACCTCCTACGGTCAGCCTATGTGGGGATCGATTGGTTATACGTTACCTGCCAGCTTGGGCGGCGCTATTGCCTCGCCAAACAAGCGCAGTGTGTTACTGATTGGTGATGGTTCAGCGTTATTGACCGTGCAAGAAATCGCTGTGATGATAAAAGAGCGTATCAATCCAGTTATTGTGCTCGTCAATAATGATGGCTATACCGTTGAGCGCGCGATTCATGGTGAAAACCAATACTACAACGATATCC
Source organism: Psychrobacter sp. AOP22-C1-C5 (assembly GCF_052378885.1). NCBI lineage: Bacteria > Pseudomonadati > Pseudomonadota > Gammaproteobacteria > Moraxellales > Moraxellaceae > Psychrobacter > Psychrobacter sp. AOP22-C1-C5. Next base: position 29,910 of record NZ_JBQSYC010000004.1, read on the forward strand.
CTAAATGTAATTGGCAGGTAATACCGCAAGCATTTGGCGCCACAGAAGAAAACAGCTTGATGTTAAAGGTAGAAACCGCTGGTGAGTTGAAATCTGCGCTCGAAAAAGCAGCAGAAACTACAGATAAGTTAGTGATGATAGAGGTGATTGCGGATAAGCATGATATTCCACCGCTACTGGCTGATATCAGCGCCGCGCTAAAACCAAAAACCGACTAAAATAAGAATAGGTACTAGGTTTGAATCACGGCAAGAAAAACCCCATTCAGTTTCACGACTAAATGGGGTTTTTTTAAATAATTTTGCAATGGGGCATAACTAAACAGATATGCCCCTTATGTCAGTTTGCATACTTTAGTATCATGGTAAGTTGGACTATATTTAGCCTCTAGCACTTAACAGGAGATACTCCACCATGATTTGGCTAAAAATGCTTATTGGTGCTTTGATGGTATTGGCAATTCAACTATTGGCGCAAACGCGATTTTTCTATTTAGCAGCGCTCGCTCCACTTTTCCCCACTTTTGCTTTGATCAGTCACTTTATTGTCGGTACTGAGCGTAGTCCGGCTGATTTAAGAGTCGCACTGATATTTAGCATACTTGGCGTCATACCGCACCTTGTTTATACCCTTGTTGTATTTATTGGTATTAGCTATGTCAGTCTATATAAAGCCTTGATGCTAGGGGTAGTCGCTTGGATCATAGCCGCCGCCATTTTAGTAATGACATGGCAATATATTCAGGCTTAACTATTGTCAACGTTGAGTCATGATTAAGCCATGGGGTATCGATAAAGCAAAATCATATTTTATAAGCCTGATAAAGGAGTAAATTAGTCTTTCTAAAATCAATGTTTCTTATATCAAATCATGTACAGATAATTTCTTTAGATTTGGTTGCAAGTGTTATTCTTAAGGTCGGCTCTAAAATAACAATAAGACTTCTGATAGTAGGCGAAAAACTAAGCAATAAACAATACTGCCACTTTGGTGCAATTTGCTTGCATTTTCGTATTTTGACGGTCATATCTCGACTAAGACACGAGCACCATTCATATAATATAAAGCAAAAATTCTTGCAATAACTTCATTCATTATAATTGATAAAAATAGGGTTTAAAAAAGATGGATACCTTAAATATCCTGTATCTCGTAGGGGCATTGTTGATTTTCGCCAGTATTATGGCAAGTACATTATCAGCACGCTTGGGCGTCCCATTATTGCTATTGTTTTTAATGGTCGGGATGTTGGCTGGCGAGCAAGGCATTTTAGGTATTGAGTTTTCTCAATATGCGCTTGCCAATTTTGTCGGTCAAGCAGCCTTGGCTTGTATCTTGTTGGATGGTGGTCTACGCACTTCTTTTAAGTCGTTTCGCGTGGGTCTAAAGCCTGCAATAACCTTGGCGACTTGGGGCGTACTGGTCACGGTGATGGTGCTTGGGGTATTCGTCACTTGGCTGCTCGATGTCGATTGGCGTTTTGGTTTGTTGATGGCAGCCATCGTGGGTTCGACCGATGCGGCTGCCGTATTTTCTCTGTTGCGTAATGGCGGCGTAAAGCTCAATGATCGCGTTCAAGCCACACTCGAATTAGAATCTGGCGGCAACGATCCATTAGCCATTCTATTGGTCACAGGTTTGATTGCCCTAAATGTCGATCCAGCGGGTCAGACAGCATTTGGGTTTTTAATCTTGCTGTTGCAGCAGCTGGGTGTTGGTTTGGGGATGGGCGTGCTCTTCGGTTATCTGCTGGCGCGATTATTGCCCAAGTTGCATTTGGCAGAAGGGATGTATGCCATTTTAATACTGTCCGCTGGCTTAGCTGTTTTTGCAGCGACCAATCTGCTTGGCGGCAGTGGTTTTTTGGCCGTTTATCTCACTGGTGTACTGATTGGCAACCACAAGGTACGCTCAACTGAGCATGTCATGCGAGTGATGGATAGCTTTGCGTGGTTATCACAAGCGGTGCTTTTTGTGGTACTCGGACTATTGGTCACTCCATCGAACGTTCTCAATGTTTGGCATTATTCTGTGGCGATTGCGGCCTTTATGATTTTGGTTGCCCGTCCTATCGCTGTTTATACCAGTGTGAAACCATTCAAATTTAAAGACAGAGAGATTGGTTTTATCTCTTGGGTTGGTTTACGCGGTGCGGTGCCCATTACCCTTGCCATGTTGCCCGTGATGGCGGGGATAGATAACGCCTTTATGCTGTTTGATATCGCTTTTGGTGTGGTGGTCTTATCCTTGATTTTGCAAGGCACGACCATTCCTTTTATGGCCAATTTGTTTAAAGTACGCATTCCGAATAACAAAGACCCAAAAGAAGAGCTGGAAGTTTGGGTGTCAGATAAGGCAAGTATTACCTTGTATGAGTTTGAAGTGCAATCAGGTGCGTTTGCTATTGGCCGCCACCCAATGGATGTGTCCCGCCGCATAAGCCCTGACGAAATCAGTGTCTTTGCCCTGTTACGTAAGCAGGAAGTCGTAGTAGTTAATGAAGACACTAAGCTAAAATTCGGCGATAGTGTTTGGTATGCCATGCGAGGCAATCATGCCAGTAAAATCGCAAATATTTTCAATGACACAACGCTCGATCGCAAAGTCATTGATGATTTTTATGGTGATTGGTTACTGTCGCCGAGTGTCAAGCTTGGAGACTTGCCGTTCTTCACGGGTATTATGGAATCTGAATCGCTTGTAGACAGTTTGAAATCTGAAAACGAGGACGACCCAAAAAGTATGTGGGAACAAACCGTTGCTGAATACATAAAAGGGAGTTTGGGGACGGCACCCGTGTCAGGCGATACTGTGGCAATCAGTGAAGAGTGGTCATTGGTCATCAAAGATGTTGATGATCAAGGAAAGCTAAGAACCATTGGGCTAAAACATCAAGAGCTACCAACAGCAATATAAAGGTTTTTGAAATAATTGATTTCGAATAAAAAAACAATTTTTATAAAATACAGCGAGCATAATGTTGCGTGCTCACGGTACTTTGACAAACAAAAACTGTAAAAATATATACTAGCAGTACTGTATTCGTTTCATAGTGGATCGACCATATATTTATTATATGGCGATCCCTATAAAATTAGGCGATTACCACATCAAGTCATCTGGAATCACATAAGCAGCATAAGGATCATCTTCTGCCAACGCTTCTTCTGAGGTATCGTTAGACACAACGATGAAGCCCTCCATTTTCGTATTTATACGATCTGCCAATGGGCGAGGCAGCAAGGCATAGCCTTCTTCTAAACGCGCAATTACAACATGACCGCCCACAATTTGATCATATAACTTTTGGGTGATAGAGATTTTTTTTACTTTAGAATCATCTACAAACTGGTAGCTGACTTCACCACTTGTATCCGTAATCTGATGCTGCTTAATCATTTGCACGATATTGGCTCTTAGCATTTTTTCTTCTAAAACCCGCTGCTTTTCTTGGTTGAGCTTTTGATCCTTTTCTAGCTTTTTCGCTTGGGCATCTGCCAGTGCTTTTTTGGCTTCTATGCTTTCTGAATCGCCAGTACGCTTAGCGTGTTGAGCCTGCTTGCTGATTTTATTGGCTTTTTTGCTATCCACCAATCCCGCTTTCAATAATTGAGCCTGTAGGGCATTTTTTGCCATAATTTTATCACCTAAATAACGATACTTGAATCGTAAATGCGAAATCATAAATGCTAAAAAATACATTGTAGCAAACTTTGCTACGGCATGTTGCCAGCAGAAAGTATGACTCTGCTAATAAGGCAAACCAATATTATGGGCATCGGTTCTTGGCGCGAATCTAGGATGTGGCAAAATCCTCACTACTCACTGGAAGAAGCGACTTAAATCGGTTACTATCGAGTTAATAGATATGTTTGTTTCTAGCATATCTAACACATGCTTTTGGCTGAAGGGGTGATTTGGTCAGGCATCGATGGCACTAGGATTAATCAACCAAATTTAAGGATGAATTATGACAACATCACAGCACATTTTGGCTTGTATTGATGGCTCGGCAGTGACCGAATCGGTTTGTGACTATGCCGCATGGTATGCCAGTAAATTAAATCTACCCGTTGGCTTAATGCATGTTAGTGACGTTCCTGTATCTACCAGACGTGATTTGTCGGGCGCAATCGGTATCAATAGCCGCCAGTTTTTGTTAGAAGAATTGACCCAGTTGGACGAACAAAGAGCGAAGATAGAGAACAGTTATAGTAATGCCTTAGTACAAGACGCGAAAAGTCACATTCAAGAGAGATTTCCTGATATCAATGTTCGTCTTTATCAACGTCACGGCAAGCTGTTACCCGCTATTGAACACTTCAAAACCGAGAATCGTGCCATCGTCATGGGGAGACGCGGCGAAGACCATAAGCACAGTCGTATCAATATCGGTAGTCAGATCGAAACGGTCGCACGAGCCTCAGATGTCCCTGTATTGATTTGTTCAGAACCGTTCAAAGAGCCGAATTCTTATGTGATAGCTTTTGATGGCAGTAAAACCGCTATTAAAGCTGTATGGATGGTTGCAAGAAGCCCTGTATTGAAAGGCCTACAAGGTCATATCGTCATGATAGGGAGTCATAACGATGCTGCTAAACAAAGCCTAAGCGCTGCAGCTGCGCAACTAGAAGATGCTGGCTTCATTGTAGACGCTCATCACTTATCGGCCTCTGATGCCGTTGATGGATTATTAAAGTTTCAAGTAGACAATCACATTGATATGATGGTGGTGGGTGCGTATGGGCATTCTAAGTTGCAACAGTTGTTTCTTGGCAGTACCACGACAGAAATTATCGCAAGTACGTTATCACCTGTAATTTTACTGCGTTAAAATCTTCAGTGGTTAAATATAGGAACGTCTAAAAAAACAAAAGCACGTTGTAAGCAATAAATACATCTCTTCATACAAAGCAAGACATCAACTCTAAAGTGATCCTACGGCAGTCACTCTTTCTTAGAAGGCGGCTACAGGATCATTTTTTATGTTTATAGACAAATAAAAGATGGCTTGTTATTCATAAGAATTTTTTACTCTCATCAAGTTTATTCCCACCAAACTATAAAAGCAGTTCAGTAAGCAACTTTCTCGCGAACGGTTTTATAACTTGTAAAGGGTAGGGCTCCTTTTCAAAAGCTGCATCTGGGCCATCTAAGACAACTATACATGTCAAATCTTCAACGTACTATTTCAATAAATTTGCATGAGTAATGAAGAGGTTGCCTCCCTTGAAAAAATGCTTGTGCTGGCAAAACAAGAGCTGAGCATGAATGAGCCACTATTGAAATACGGTGATGTCAGTCAGGCAGATGTCATAAAGTTAAGTCGTCAGGTTGCTGACATTGAAGCGCAAATTAATAACAAGCGTGATAAATATTTTGAAGAAGCTCAGGCAGAGATGACTAAAGCCCAAGAAGAGCTGGATACTGAGGTTGAGCTACTGCGAGACAGTTTACAAGTATTAGAACAAAAACGCTTACTGTCCCCAACCGAAGGTAAGATTAACAACATCAATGTGACGACTATCGGCGGTGTGGTGAAGCCTGGCGAAACGATTATGCAGATTTTGCCGACCAGTAGTGATCTGGTCATAGATGCAAAAGTCAGTCCTGCCGATATCGCTTATGTACAAGAGGGGCAAGAGGCGACTGTCAAACTTGATGCCTATGACTATTCAATCTTTGGGGCAATGAATGGCACGGTGAACTATATCAGTCCAGATACGCTCATAGAACAGACTCCAAAAGGAGAAGAGCCTTATTATCGGGTATTGATCGTAATCACGGGGGCGGAGTTTGAGGGCCGAGAAGATAAGATTGTTATCAAACCAGGTATGACGGCTTCTGTTGACATAAAAGCAATGGAGCGTACGGTATTGTCTTATCTCACGAAACCCATCACCAAAACGTTATCAGAAGGTCTGGGCGAACGATAATGAGATAGAAACGCAGTGGTAAGCGCCGCGCTATAGGGAGTCATTTCGATCCGCTTGTTCAGACATTCCTGTAGTGTTCTCATCTTTACTGCTATTGATGCCACTTCTTAATTGCTGCGTCTCATCGATTTTTTGCTGATTACGCTTTTTCACTTCATTGATGGCGGCGCTCAGTTGGTCGTTAATGTCTTCTACTTCAGATTTTGCCGAAAGATACGCTTTGTCTATTTTGACGTGAGTCGGCTCAGTTGGAATATCTATAGACAGTAAGCCTGCACGGGCTTTGATATTCTCTCGTGCCTCGACCGTATTTGACGGCATAGAGTTAGAGATGTCATCTGTTTGTGGACTCAAGTTCGCATTTCTTTGGAGAGACTCTTCAAGCGTAGATACAGGTTTTGAAGACGTTGAAACACTATCCTCTGTCAAAGTTTGAGTAGAGAGTGTTTTGTCTGTCGCTGAGACGATTATTGGTTCTTTGTCATGTGTCAGTTGGGTAGTGGTCTTATCATCGCTGCCAATTTTTTCTATCGTGTCCGTATTGTTGGTTGCAGTATAGGTTTTGGCAATAAGAGGCGGTAAATCTTGACCGACATCAGATGCAACTGAGGGCTTAACTGTATTGACACGGCTATTGGTCACTTGTGCGGGCTCTTCTTTATTCACATTCAAATAGAAAACAAAGAAAAATCCCACGTGTACCAATATTGCAAGGCACACTGCCCAAAGCCATTTTTCACGTAATAGTTTTTGGCGTAATGGTATCATTGGACGACGTTACCTTTTATCTATTATAGCGTGCGGTCAATATCTTGATGCTATAGATGAGGTTAACAAATAATGAAGTGCGTTGCTATCGATATCAGACATTACAAACATCGGTTTTGATAATGTCTGTTAAGTAACTTTCTAAATACCAATGCCTTTTTTATTAGGATAGAGTGGCCAAGAGCAGTGGTTTATTAATCTTAAACAATGTTGATGAATAACGTCTGCGTCTCAGCAGACAAAAAAATCCCTAAAACAATGTAATAAATAATCAAATATTATCGCATCGTTTCAGGGACTGCTAAGACTTCCAAAATCAAAAGACTGTTAAAGTTACAAACGCACGTCACATGTTATGCAGCGCTTTCTGCATCGTTGCGCTTCTCAATTTTGTGCTGATCTTCTGTATTATCAACTTTCCAATAGCTTGAGATATATAAATGCGTTTTTGCTATCGGACGCTCTACTTTAAAGTACTGGCAGAGGGCACGCATACTGTGAAACTCACAAGCCGCCCAAACCGCTGGTTCTCCTGCCAACCAATTCAAGCTTTTAGTATGCTCAAGTAATGGGCAGCTTTCGGCATTTGGCGCAGCATTAATGACCCAATGAATATCAATGTTTTCTGGTTTTTTGAGAGTTTGACGGTCTTCCTCCGTGGTCACCTCAATGACTGCGTAGCCACGTGCATCATCAGGGAGCTGTGCAAGGTTGACAGTAATAGCAGGTAGAGCAGTCATGTCGCCGATTAATAAAAACCAATCTGCCTCATTATTGATCAGTTTTTTTGGTCCAGGACCGCCTACCAAGATTTGATCGCCCGCTTGGGTATTTCGCGCCCACGTCGAGGCAGGGCCTTCAACGTCGTGCAAAGCAAAATCGACGTCTATTTCGTCGTTACGTTGGACGCTGACTGTGTAAGTGCGCATTAGTGGACGAGCTTCTTCGTCTTGAGGAAAGATAAGCTTGATGTAAGCGCTTTCTTGATCGACTGGAAAATCTGCCAAGCCAGCACCGCCAAGCGTCACGCGGCACATGTGCGGAGTAAGGTAGGTGGTGCGAATGACTTCAAGCACTCTTGGGTTGGGTTTTGCCATAAGGTATTTTCCTTCTTTTATAACGGTAATGCCAAAAGGGTTGTCTGTTATATTGCGACTCATTGATAAGAATGAAGCCAGCAGGACGGTTTGTTGGTTGCTCAGTATTCAATAATATTGTGACCAAATAGCATGTTTGGTGATGTCACACTGACGTAGGCTGTGAGGTTAAGAATAATGGCGTCCGTTAGCGTAGCAATCTTATAATCCTCGATACTATCTAGCATATCGCTGGCACAAAATTGATGATCGACACTTATGGATAGTTAGATAGCTGCGTTTTCACGGGGATCATAAGGCGTTTTTTTGAATAAAGTGAGAGATAAAAGTAAACCGTATCCCATTTCCTGTTGCAGGAAAATGCTGAGTGCTGAACTTTATCTTGAGTCTACTAAACCAGACGTATAATAACATAAATGATTATTATTATCATTAAAGAATGCAGGTCGAATTGTTAGAAAAGCTAAAGCTAATAAATGACGTTGCCTATACTTATAGTAGAAAGCTAAAGACTGGTAAGAAGCAAAAGCCGCGAAAATAAAAAGTAAGAAAGCGCAAAAGGTGACAATTTCAATAATCCTTCAGACAATATGAGCCAATCAACAAACCTTTTACCATGCAGATCAATTGCTATGAGTAGTGGTGTTTGAATAAATTTTCTCGTATTATGCAGCCGCAGCTATATACAAGATGGCTGGCGTAAAGAGGATTAGACCCAAGGTATCGGTCTTATGAAGCGTTGAGGATGGAACTAAAGATCGCGCGCTCTCTATTATCATCAATACGTCTATATTGTTAATTGAGCAACTCAAGATTGTTAAAGGTCATATTTATGAACAAAGACACACATCAATCAGTCAGCAATCAACGCTATTTTACGGTATGGCGATGGCATTTTTATGCTGGCATGTTTATAGCGCCTTTTTTAATGATTCTAGCTTGCACCGCCCTTGGTATGTTGCTCATGTCCAGTACAGTAGGCCGAGATGATGACCGCTTAACTGTCTCAGTGTCAGAATCAGCGACACCAGCGCCAGTGGCGACTCAAGCCAAAAATGCGCTCAATACTTTGCCTGATAGCACATTGATCAAATATACTGCGCCCCGTGAGGCTGATACAGTGGCATTGTTTCAGATCAAATCAGCAAATCATGACAATATGGTGGCGGTTAATCCTTATACTGCGGATGTCGTTGATAGTACGCCTGCCAATAGTAATTTGTATTATACCTTCTACAACATTCATGGTGATTTGTTGATAGGTAAATTTGGGGATTACCTTTTAGAAACCACCGCTTCATTGACCATTTTGATGATTTTGACAGGGTGGTATCTATGGTGGCAAAAACGCAAATCGCTTAAAGCCATGTTGATTCCTGACGACAATACCAAACGTCAGACAAAACGGTCATTTTTTCGTACCATTCACGCGACACTAGGTAGCTGGATATCTGTCTTGCTGCTGTTTTTTTGTATCACAGGCATGGCGTGGGCAGGAGTATGGGGCGAGAGAGTCGTTCAGGCTTGGAGCCAGTTTCCGGCCGGCAAGTGGGGCGTTGCTCCAATGCCACTCTCAATTGACCCTAGCCATGAGCATCATGCTGGTATGGATATGGGTAACGCCAATGCCGCGCCGCACGTTCATGGAGCAACACCAGCGATTGTGCCAACACATGGCAGTGTCCTAAATTCAGGTAACACCAAAGATGTGCCTTGGGTGCTGGAGCTGACGCCGATGCCAGTATCGGGGACAACAAGGGGTGAGAAAGGTATCGCACCCAACATACCTATTATGATAGACACAGTAGACCGCTTTGCCCGTGAAATTGGTTTTACGGGTCGTTATCAATTGAACTTACCGCAGGGCGCGTCAGGCGTTTGGACTCTCAGCCAAGATTCGATGGGTTATGATATGAAGAGTCCGACAGCGGATCGTACGGTACATATTGATCGCTATTCAGGCAACGTGTTGGCTGATATCCGTTATGACGATTACAATGCTTTCGGCAAATTTATGGCAGCGGGCACGGCCATTCATATGGGGACGCTTGGGTGGTGGAGTGTGCTGGCCAATGTATTGTTTTGCCTATCTGTGATTGCTATTTGTGTGACAGGCTATGTCATGTGGTGGCAACGTCGTCCGCGTGGCATCAGCGAGAGTAGAGGATTGAAACCGCCCGCACGTGGTCTTAGCTTGTCGGTATGGTGGCCGTTTGCCATTCCCTTACTGGTAGTGGCAGTTATATTTCCAACAGCAATCATCGCCATCTTAATTATCGCGTTGTTGGATTTTTTGATGATATCTCGAGTTGATTTCTTACAAAAGCTATTAAAGTAAGTGTTCGCTAAAACCGCATTTAGACCAAAGGAATAATTTATTTCTGTAATTAAAAAAGGGCGTCTTTTAGCAAGACACCCTTTTTATTCAAATTTTATAAATATGGTTTAACTGCTACAGCTTAAAAGTTAAACGTCGCTGACAATTTTAACGCAGTAGGATCACCCGCATTTAAATAACCATAGGTTGGAAGACCACCCACTGACTGCCAATAGTCTTCACCAGTGACATTCGTCACCATGCCTTTTAACGTGACATCTTGTCCTGCTAGCACAGTGCGATAACGTGCGCCAAGATCTAATGTGGTATAACCGTCAACTTTTAACGTATTGGCCGCATCTGCATAACGAGCGCCCGTATGGATAATGTCGCCTGTCAACGTTAGACCTTCGACTGCCGCTAAATCATATTCTAGATTGACGTTACTCTGAAGTTTGGGCACACCAATGACTCGTTTGCCATCCAATGTGACATCGCCAGTGTTATCCTGTTTAGCATTTAAATAGCTTACGCCAGCGATTAGACGCATGTTTTCACTTGGACTACCAAAGACTGATAACTCAGCACCCTGATGACGGTTTTCCCCAGCCTCCACGAAGGTATCAGTATTATCAACGTAAGCACGAGGTTCCTCAGTACGGAAGATAGCAAGACTACTGCCAATCATCCCATTGTCATACTTAACGCCCATTTCCGTTTGCTTGCTGACATAAGGTGCCAAATCTTGACCGCCATTGGTGACAACTGTTTCACCCTGCGTCAATGGTGCCGTGTCTCCTTTAGCTAGGCTTTCGATATAATTGCCGTAAACAGACCAGTCCATACTGGGTTGATAGACAATCCCAATACTAGGCGTCCATTTGCTTTCATCATAGTCAGAAGTTTGCGCCTGCGTGTTGTAGTCATAGCTGGTTGTTTTGATATTCTGATGGCGCACGCCTAAAGTAGTTTTTAGTTTGTCATCAAATAAAGAGAAAGTGTCTGCTAAAGCATAGCTTTGTAGCTGCGTTTCACCTGTTAGTTTTGGATTGTCTAAATTGCCGCCAAAAAACGCTGCATCTGACCAGCTGTTATCACGATATTTAGTAGGGTTATATAAATTGGTCGCAAGTAAGTTAGTAAAATCAAAACCATAAGCGCCTTTTTCTTCTTGATCGTAAAGCTCTGTTGCTATTACCCAATCATGATCGATCTTGCCCGTTTGCCACTGACCACGCAGACCAAGCTCGGCACTCTGTACCAAATCTTTTCTAGTATTGTCAAAGCGATAGGTTGAGCCTGTACCATCGACGTTATTGACAGTTAAATTGGCTAATGAGTTTTCTTCTTCGCCACGTCGAACGCCATAAGCACCATAAGCAGTGACGGCGTCATTAAAGTCATATTCGCCTCTAATAGTACCGAATACGTCTTCTTCATTTGAATACGTCCAAGGTTGTGCCCAGTTTTTGGTTCCCTTTGGTGCTTTTGGTACTCTAGAAACACCCTCAAGAGTGACGTTGGTGCGAGTCTCATTCATTTTGTTGTCTTGCCAACCCAAATCAGCAGATAATCGATACTGATCACCTCTATAGTCCAAACCAAGAGCGGCTAGACCCAATGTTGCAGATTCGTCGTCGATCGCACTGTCGCCATCTTGATAAGCGGCATTAAAGCGCACACCAAAGGCGTCGTCCGTACCGAAGCGGTCACTCACGTCTACTGCTACTTTGCCTTGATCGCCTTGACCATAACCGAGCGTCACTTCACGCAGTGGCTCATTACCAGCACGTTTTGGCAGTAGGTTAATTGTACCGCCCGAGTTACCGCCACTTGGAGCTGCGCCATTCAGCATGGTAGAAGCACCGCGCTGGACTTCAACACGCTCGAACAATTCGGTCGCAATATACTGTCTTGGTAAGATACCGTATAGACCGTTGTACATTGTGTCATCTGACGTTGTAATGAAGCCGCGCATAAAGTACGCTTCTTGGAAGTTACCAAAACCCCTTGCAACACGGACAGTCGGGTCTTTTTTGAGCAGGTCACCTACGCTTTGTGCCTGCTGGTTGGCAATATATTCATTGGTATAAGACGTAGTCGAGAACGGCGTGTCCATGATATCTTGATTGCCCAAAATTCCGACGCGGCTACCGGTTGCAACTTGACCACCTTCATAGGCAATTGGCAATCCATCTGCTGAAGCATCGGCACTACTGGTCACTACGATCGTATCAAGTACAACACTAGGCTCAGACTGAGCATCCGTATTTAGATCGGTTTGAGCCCAGGCTACCTGACTTGCTCCCAGTAGTAATACTGATGTAGATAGACAGGTTGAACCTAGTGATCGTAGTGAAGATGGCGAGCGAAATAGAGCAGAGTATAAGCGAGACAGTTGCATGAATGTTTCCGGCGTGTGGTTTAAACGCTTATTATAATGATAATTATTTTCATTATAATATCATTACAAGATTAAGTTTAAATCTACCTGTCAAGAATCATAATTGTTATTTACGTTATTATCTTGTTTAAAAAAAGCATGTGAAAAACCAATATGTTATTGGCTAGTGTTAAATCTCAAACGGTATTCGCTTGGTGTCAATCCAACAATACGTTTAAATATTTTACGAAAAGCACTGACATCGCTATAGCCAACTTTCCATGCAATTTGTTCAACTGCCAATAGTGAGAACTGCAAAAAGTCTTTCGCGTTTCCTATGCGCAGTCGCTGACAATACTCAGTGGATGTCATGCCTGTGGCCTTATGAAAGCGACGCAAAAAAGTACGTTCCTCCAGTTGAGCACAACTTGCAAGTGTGGACAAACTGATGTCCTGTGCGTCTGTTTTTTGCAGCCAATGTTGTACCTTTAATATGGCAGCATCGCCATGTGTCAATATGGGTGAAAACGCACTGTAGTAACATTGCTCACGCCTTGATGGGTCAATTAATAACGTACGAGCGGTCTCACTCATCACTTGCGAGCCAAGAAAACGATCCACCATCCTCAAACCCAAATCCGTCCACGCCATAGCGCCGCCAGCGGTCACAATATCACCATCTTCGATAATGATTCGATCAATATCTAGATCGACATCTGGAAAACGATTGCTGAAGGTTTCTACATAACCCCAATGTGTGGTTGCCTTGCGTTTGGAGAGTAAGCCTGTTTCGCCAAGCAAAAAAGCACCGGCACAGACGGAGCACAATATGACACCTTCTGAATGGTGGTCTTTAAGCCATTTTATCCAAGGTGTTGCAGCTTCTGCACCAATTGGTTCCTCTAAAGTGGGCGGTATAATCAGTGCCGACACACTTCCTGATAGATTTGGATTGCTAGAGAAAGTGCGTGTGGGCTGCCGCTCAGAACCGCTAAGTTCCCAATGACTCACTTGTAGAGGAAGATCAGTTGTATCTTGGCGTTTGGCAGCGATTTTGCTGGCAACAACCAGTAAATCAGTCAAACCAAGTACGGCTGCCATTTGTGCTTTTTCATAAATCACCAATCCGATCTCTATAGGTTCTTTTTGTGTCATCTGTCGTTATTAACCTCTTATATGTCGATACAGCCACTCGTTAGTTTAGCACAGCACTTGTAAACTGTACGCCTATACAGTTACTTTCATAAAAAAAGGAATAACCATGAGCACACAAGCCCTTATCGTTGTAGACATCCAAAATGAGTATTTCCCACAAGGAAAATTTCCGCTCGTGGGTATCGACGAAGCCGCTGCTAATGCTGCTTTGATCATCGAGTCTGCCCGCAAAAAAGGTCATACCGTCATTCATGTGCGACATGAAATGCCATCAAATGATGCACCGATATTTACGCCTAATAGCGATGGAGTGGCAATCAATGAGATAGTAAGACCAGCAGAAGGGGAAGCCGTCATCGTTAAGCATTATCCCAACTCGTTCCGAGAGACCGCTCTTAAAGAAGTGCTAGACAAACACGGTATCCAAGAGGTGACAGTCATTGGTGCTATGAGTCACATGTGTATTGATGCGACCGTTCGTGCTTCAGTGGATTTTGGTTATAAAACAACGACGGTTCATGATGCGTGTGCCACGCGTGATCTTGAGTTTGGGGAAACCAAAATACCAGCGTCACAGGTTCATGCCACTATCATGGCTGCCATTGAGTTTATGTATGGCGAAGTGATTGATACTAAAACTTGGATTGCGCGTTAATACTAAGTTGTTTATACAAGCAGGATGAATCTGTAAAATCTCCTTATTAACAGGTATAAAATAATGAAAATAACCAAATTACTGACCAGCACCACTATTTTAAGTAGCGTTTTGTTTTTAACCGCATGTACTACTTTTACAAGTCCAGTTGGCAGTTCTCATCCTGAAAAGGAAACGAGTGCCAATACTGTGACTTTTCAGCAAATCCGTAATGCAACCATTAAGCTGAATTATGCAGGTACCAAATTTTTGGTAGACCCTATGCTCGCGCCTAAAAACGCTTATCTAGGGTTTGCAGGCACCGTAAACAGTGAAGTACGCTATCCTAAAGTAGATCTACCAGTAACGGTTGAAGAAGTGCTTGATGCGGATGCTATTATCTTGACCCATTTGCACGCTGATCATTGGGACGAGGCCGCACGTTTTTTAGTGCCTCGCGACATGCCAATTTTTACTCAAAATGAAGCCGATGCAAAAACTGTGCGTAAAGACGGCTTTACTAATGTAAAAGTATTGACTGAAGCTGGGGTTACGTTCAATGGTACTAAAATCAACAAAACCATAGGGCAGCATGGTACTGATGAGATGTACCAAGTACCGCCGTTAGCTGAGTCACTGGGCAAAACGATGGGTCTTGTGTTCCAAAGACCTGATTATAAGACTGTCTATGTAGTGGGTGATACCGTTTGGAACGAGGAGGTAGAAGAGGCACTCACTCGTTATAAGCCTGATGCTGTTATTCTTAACATAGGGTATGCAAAAGTCGATAATTTTGATGACTCAATTATCATGGGTAAAGAAGATTTATACCGCGCGTATCAATTCTCTCCCAATGCTAAAATCGTTGGCGTTCACATGGATACCGTTAATCATGCAACGCTAACAAAAGCAGAGCTACGCCGTTTTATTGAAGAAAAGCATTTGGATAAGCAGCGCGCACTAGTGCCAAACGATGGTCAGCGTTATAAATTCTAATGAATAATAGACAAAACTCTTGTAAAAGCTATGGCTAAACCTCGTAGTGCTAGGCTGTGAGGGGATACTTTTGCAAGAGTTCTATAACTCAAATTTAAACGTCTATCTTATTCGTTATCTACACACTTTCATCCTCTCGAAGCGTGAGTACTTCATAACTGTCTGACGTGACCGCAATGGTATGCTCCCATTGGGCAGACAGTTTTTTATCATGGGTAACGACAGTCCAGCCATCGTTTTTTGTTTTAACCTTGGCTTTACCTTGATTGATCATTGGCTCAATGGTGAAGGTCATGCCTTCTTCTAACATCAACCCTTTCCCTTGAATACCGTAATGCAGGACTTCTGGTGCCTCATGCATCTCACGGCCGATACCATGACCGCAATATTCTCGTACGATAGAGTAGCCATGCTTTTCAGCATAGGTTTGAATGGCATGACCAACATCACCCAGCGTTGCACCCGGTTTTACCATCCGTATGCCTTCCCACATCGCCTCATAAGTCTTATCAACCAAACGTTTGGCAAGCGGTGCTACCTCACCGATCATATACATTTTACTCGAATCTGCAATATAGCCACCTTGCTCCAATGTGATGTCTACGTTCACAATATCGCCTGATTTTAGGATTTGAGTGTCTGAAGGGATACCATGACAGACCACATTATTGACAGAGGTGTTTAAGGCATACTCATAACCATACTGACCCTTGCTGGCTGGCCGTGCGCCTAGCTGATCGACGATATAGCGTTCCGTAAGATCGTTGATTTCCATCGTCGATGTGCCAATGGTGATATTCTTATCAAGATAATCAAAAACAGAGGCAAGCAGGCGTCCAGACTTGCGCATTACCTCTAACTCTTCAGGCGTTTTTAGAATGATTTTAGCCATCGATAAGATTCCCTATGTTTATTTCAGCATTGACATCAGCTTTTTTCATTTGCTCATTGATGATTTGACTATAAGACATAGTAGGATTGGCTTCAGCGAGCATACCTATCTTCATCCAATACTCTGCTTGTGCGTTGATAGAGCGCACCATAACCGTACTCGCCTTACGAATCTCTTCGTGTAGCTCATCGTCAATTTTTACGATACCCATAAAAAACCTTTAATATATGAAACGTATACGAATCATATATTACTATAATAAAAATGCAAGGAAATTATTTTCAAATAGGCGATAGATAATATTCAAGTAATCGCCAATTTTTTTGTGCTATATTTCTAAACAGAGTTTGAGGTGCAGCGTTTAAAGCAATAAGAATCGACTATTACATTACCCTGTAGTTAACTGATAAAGCAAAACGCTGAGACAACACGTATTTTAACGAACAAGGATTGTAAAATGGACGTTGCAGATATAATTGCCGCTTGGGAAGCAGAAGCGTTGCAAGTACAGGATAAATTAGGCGCTGCTGGCGTTACCCCACCGGCTGATTTGGCTGGTATGAGTGGCATGGAGGTGTTCAACGCTATGTTTGCCGGTGAGCTGCCACAGCCGCCAATTGGTGTGACGCTGGATTTTACGCCCATTCGCATTGAATCTGGCACTGCTATTTTTCAGGGACGACCAGGCCCGCAGCACTACAATCCTTTGGGTAGTGTCCACGGCGGTTGGTTTTGTACGCTCTTAGACTCCGCAGTTGCTTGCGCCATTCATTCAACCTTACCAGCTGGCAGGGCCTATACCACGTTAGAAATAAAAGTAAATATGATACGTGCTTTGAGTGCAGCAACCCCACTTGTGCGCGCCGAAGGCAACGTCATTCACGCGGGTCGTCAAACTGCTACCGCTGAGGGACGGATTGTAGGGCCAGATGGCAAACTGTACGCACATGCCACCACGACTTGTTTGATATTTGATGTTTAAACTGCTCTGACTGCTCATTAATGATAAGACTTTTACTATGCAAACATTCGAACGTATTATCAGTATTAATGGAAAAAAAGCCCGTTATTACGACTTTTCTGATTTGGTGCAAAGGGATAAAAACACCAAATTGCCACCCGCACACTTTTATGGCGGCAATGGTTTTACGGCAGGTGTCTATGTACCCTTATTAACCAAACTCAGTGAGCGATTTGATCTGAGCAGTTTGGCCATGCGCGGCTATTGGCAAGACTTGCCATCGATAAAGAAGCTGAGCCGTGAGCAAGATGCCGAGGCATTGATTGCCTTTTTGGAACAAACGCAAGATAAGCCTGTGGTAGGTATTGGGCATTCGCAAGGTGCGACAGCCACTGCCATTGCTGCCGCCAAACGTCCAGATTTATTCTCACAATTGTACTTGATGGAGCCTGTGACGTTTACCAAATCGCAAAAGCTTATGATGGATTTGATGCCTGACAGATTAAAAATAGGCCAAGAACCTTTTAAAAGCACGCTCACAAAGCAAGTAAAGTGGGACAGCGTTGATGCCTATTACGAATACTTGCGGGCGCATCGTGCCTTCAAACGCATTAATGATGACCATCTTTATGTCTTTGCAAAAAACAGTCTTACCCAAAATGAGGGCGAGGCGTATCGTTTACTGTTCACCCCTGAGCAAGAGCTGGCAAGTTATTTTGATACCCCTTTCGTTAATGATGCGCTAAAAAAACTCAATAAGATAGAATTTCCTTATACGATTATTATTGGTAAACCTTCCATTTTTATCAGCCATAAAGTCCGTAAGGTTTGGAAAAATATGGTTCCAACCAAGCGAATTATTGAGTTGTTTGACAATGGGCATCTGCTGCCTATGGAAGCGCCTGAGCAATGCGCAAGTATCATTATTGAAAAATTTGATAACAGTATAAGCGATGAGTCCTAATGACGATTAGTAACTCTTTGAGTGTTGATCGTGCGTCTTTTACCTGGCAGCTTTTACGTTAGTGCGCGAGCCAACACTTCAAACACTTTAGCGTTATTTGCTTGTGCGACGTTAAAGCGCATAAAGTTTTCTGCGCGTTGTGATTGGCTGAACGTGTTGCCCGGCGCTAAAACCACACCCTGCGATAGGCAGCGGTTTGCCAGCTCAGCGGCACTATTATTATCAGGCAATTTGCACCAAAGAAACATACCAGCCTGCGGAATTAGCCAAGGCGTGATACCCAGTTTGGCGAGTCGCGGTATGGTGTGAGCGCGAGCGCTTGATAAGCGGGTATGTACCGTACTCATGTGTTTGCGGTAGCCACTATCAGTGAGGGCGGATAACACAACCGCTGCTGCTAATTGTCCACCGCCGAAACCCGTGGCTATTTTTAAATCCAATAAAGGCTCGACCCACTCACGAGGCGCGGCAATGTAACCGCAGCGCAAGGAGGCTGACAGGGTTTTTGAGAAACTGCCAATATAAAACACCTTTGATAACCCATCTAATGCTGCCAATCTAGGCGCTGGCGTGGACTCAAAATCTGCAAAGATATCGTCTTCAATAATGTATAACCCGGCGGCTTGTGCCAATCGCAATACCTGATATGCCGTAGCGGGCGATAGGGTAGCACCAGTAGGATTATGTATGGCTGCGTTGGTGATATAAAGGCGTGGTTTATGCTCATCCAAAATTGTCGCAAAAGCGTCCACATCTGGACCATTTGGTGTATAGGGCACACCGACCACCTTTACCCGATGGGCACGCAACAAGGCATGAAAGTTAAAATAGCAGGGATCATCGACGACAACGGTATCACCGGGCATCAGTAAAAAACGAAAAATCAAGTCGATTGATTGAGTGCCAGATTCAGTCAATATTACTTGTGAAGGCTCGGCCTCAATGCCCAAACCTGCCATACGACGTGTCAGCAATTCCCGCAACGCCAGCAACCCAAGTGGGGTTGCATACTCACTTATTACCTTGGCATCCGCTTTCGCTACACTTCGTAGGCCACGGCGCATACCTTCCGCATATAGCCAATCAGGGGGTAACCAGCCGCAGCCTGGTTTTAATGCGTCCTCCGAGATCTCAAGCGACTGCCGCGATACCCACAGTGGATCGACGGCTCGATTAAGATTTGGTCCGATATCTGCTATAGACAGCGGTGCTGCGGAGTCTGAAATATAAAATCCTGCACCTGGGCGTGAGGTGATGATGCCATCTGTTTGTAGTCGCTCATAAGCTTCTATAATAGTGGAAGGTGAAAATCCATGGCTTTTAGCGGCAGCACGGACAGAAGGCAAGCGCGTCCCCGGCATATAGATAACCGTGGCTATCTTCGCTTTGATATCTGCCATTACTAATTCAATTTTTGTCATTTTATCTTTCATCGTTGACGCATCTTCTATGTTGCTTCTCGTTTAGCCTACCTACTAGAGTTTACTACCAAACGCTACTGAGTCGAAAAGTAATAAATATTAAAAAACATCCTAACTGTATGGGTAAATGAAGCCAAACAGTTCGATAAAATTGTATTGGATTGTACATAGATAACCCACTGTGCTTTTGTTTTAATCATGACATAAATACACAGTGGTATGATTATGAAAAAATTGACTCAAGGCTGGATTAGCGGATTTATTGGCGTGGTTATTTTTGCAGGGTCGCTACCAGCCACACGCTTAGCGGTGATGGATTTTGATCCCGTATTTCTGACTGCGACAAGAGCGACACTTGCCGCATTACTTGGCGGTATGGTTTTACTTATGTTAAAACAACGTTTGCCGACCAAGACAGATTTGCCAGCGTTAACCATTGTTACTCTAGGTGTAGTCATCGGGTTTCCTCTGCTCAGTGCCATGGCGCTACAGTATGTCACCTCAGCTCACGCTATGGTTTTTTTGGGCGTCCTACCGTTATTTACAGCAATCTTTGCAGTTTGGCGAGGGGATGAGCGTCCCCCAGCTTTGTTTTGGTTGTTTGCCTTACTAGGCAGCTTATTTGTGGCAGGTTATGCAGCATTAAACAGTGATTCTACCTCCCTAATAGGAGGCTTGTTAATGCTGGGTGCAGTGATAGCTTGCGGACTCGGTTATGCCGAAGGTGGACGGTTATCACGAGTACTCGGTGGCTGGCAAGTGATTAGTTGGGCGTTAGTTCTATCTCTACCTATTATGCTGCCAATTATGTGGTTCACATGGCCTGAGTCTTTGATAGAGGTGAGCGCGACTGCTTGGGCGGGCTTAATTTATGTATCCTTATTTAGCATGTTTATTGGTTTTATATTTTGGTATCGTGGCTTGGCTTTAGGGGGTATTGCAGCAGTTGGCCAACTACAGCTAATGCAGCCTTTTATGGGATTGGCATTGGCGGCTTTATTGCTCCATGAGATGGTTAGCACAGGCATGTTGATAAGCACATTGGGCGCAGTTGCGTGCGTGGTCGGAGCTAAAAAATATGCGGTTTAAGACGCTATTGATGATGGCTTTGATTTCTGTTATTTCGAATATATCGATAAGACAGGTCAAATTATCGAGAGGTAATCGGTCTCAATTGCTCATATACCATCATAACGCAATAAACCAATCCTGCGGCCGCTGTCAAACTCCCAAACCACATCACGACAAAATAGCCCGTCTGGTCTGAAGTATAGGTCAATGAAAACGCAATTACTAAGAGTATGAATCCCAGCCCGCGTAGCCATTGCTCATTTAAGAGTAGTGGCAGTTTGCGTTGAAATTTATCTTTATGTCTTTTACTGCTCATCATTAAGGCAATCATACTCAGCAGATTCAGTAAAAATAGCAGTCCAGACAGCATCAAATTAGACATACTATGGGTTTCCTATCTGAGATGCTAAGCGGTGCTTCGACTTCGTCTTTTGTTTGGGAGACACTTTTTTAAAAGTCGCTGCATAAGTGATGTACGCAAACAGTAGCGCTAAAATGAAACAAGCAACATCAAAGCTGATAAATAATATATCTCTATTTAAGATACTTTGAAAAAACCCACGCTCAGTGGTGAGGCTATTGAGTAGCGGTGTGAACAAGAGCAATAGCGTGACCAATGACAGCAAAATGCGCCATGCATGACGATTGGAGCACCATAAAGTCAGCAGCAAACTGCCTGCCCATATCATAAAAAAGCCATCTATTTCCCACTTTGCGCGATTCGTCATATCTAAAGGCAGCATACGGTTGAGCCATAAAAACCCTACCATAGCCAATGGTAGTCCGGCAAGCGTTGCGATATTGAGCTTTTCCACCAGCCAAAATCCGGCATAAGGCTTGTCCATATCGAGTAATTGACGACGGCGTTTTACTGTCCAAAGTACCAAGCCTGTCGCAATCATACCGCATCCAGCCGCGCCCAATAAGAAGTACAGTCCGCGCAGCCAATAGTCAGCAAAACGTCCTGCATGCAATCCAATCATGACCGTTTGAGTAGTTACAGCAAGTGGTGGTGGCTCGCTTTGTTTAAGGGTTTTTCCTGTTTGCCCATCATAGATACGAAACACGCCTATCGTCGATATTTGGCGGTCGGCTTTCCCATCGATGATAATCATACTGTGGTCAGTGTTGGGATGATTGATACTGACACTCGTAATCGCATAATTGGGATTGAGTTTTTGCCAGTCCGCCTGAGCACTCGCCAGTAGGGGGGTGACATCTACCATCGATGCAGGTTGTAGCTCTGTTGCATCAGCAGCTCGATAAGAATAAATTTCTTCAAAAAATTGCTGAGTGTTAATGTCGGAGACCTTGCCAGCCCATGGCATGTATAACGTGATTAAGGTGATGATACCTGTAAACGTAATCATAATATGAAAGGGCAGGGGTAATACTGAAAAAGCATTGTGTGCATCAAGCCACGAGCGTTGACCTTTGCCCCAGCGAAAAGTAAAAAAGTCGGTAAATATCTTTTTGTGGACGATGACACCAGCGATGATGGCAATCAACATCATCATAGATGCAATACCGACGATGATTCTCGCCCATATCACACTCATATAGTGCAAATCAAAGTGCATGCGATAAAAGAAGTTACCGCCTGCGGTATCTCTTGGTGTATATAGCGTTCGGGTTTGCGTATCAAATTGATATTGTAGTCTTTCATCCTCAGTACTGACAGTAACATGCAAGCGCTGATCATTACTCGTGCTACTAGGGCCTGTGGTGATAAACCAGTTTTTGGCGTTTGCTTGGGTTGCTTGCAAGTGTGCAATCGCCACGCTAAATGGTTCAGGCTTATTTGCTGTGCTTGCCGCATTTTGGAGTTTTTGTGACTGTGTTGACTGAAGTTGCTGGGACGCTAGTGAGGTTTGCTGGGAGACAGCAGGAATGTCAGGTTGCATCCATGCGGTCAGCTCGTTATTAAAATAACTGACCGTACCCATGAGAAAGATGGTAAATAATAACCAACCCAATAGTAATCCAAACCAAGTATGTACGTCGGACATCGTTGCCCGATAACCTTTCCCCTTGGCTTTTGTCTTAGTTTTGGTCATCGCTACAGTTTGGGTTTTAGCAGAGTCTGACATCAAAAATGACCTGATTATAATAAAAAACTAAATAGTGGTATAGCAGATAATTCCTAATATCGCAGCAATGCCAGCGACGACTGTCCAAGCCAGCCACAGATGCTGCAGCGAGAATACCAAGATAATGATGACCGCGTACACCACGATACTTGCAATTTGACTCCAATAGATAGCAGAAATCGTATCCATTGGTAAGGCCAAAAATACAAGATTCGTGAGTACCGCCACGCCATAGCCGCCACCCATCGCTAAAACAATGCGACTTAGTACATTAAGACTGGGCAGATAAAAACCTTGGCTACTTTTTTGCTTGCTACGGCGATGACTCATGTGACGGTCTACTTGTTTAAAAAACCAGTATTCAGACTAAAAGCGATACGTCAGTCTACCTACTACATTGATAGGTTCACCATAAGTCAATCCAAAGAAGTTTTCGCCAGCAAGATATTTTTGGTTGAATAAGTTGTTGACGTTAACTTGTGCTTCTAAATTGTCATTAAAGGCATATTTTGCCATGATGCTCGCAAGGGTTACATCATCTTGACCGTACTTTTCAGATCTCTGGGTAATAGGGTTTGTGACAACACCGTAGTAGCCATTTGACCAATCGACACCGCCACCAATGGTCAAATTAGGAATGATATCGTTCATATCATAGGTAGCAAACAGATTAAGCGTGGTATCCGCGTAGCCTGTATTTATGGCCTTACCATTCTTATCTTCAACATTAAAATGCGTGTATCCGATAGTGGCCTTTAGCTTATCACTCAGCTGACCTGTGACTTCCACTTCGACGCCCTGACTATTGGCACCTTCTGCGCCAACGTAGGCAAATTCATTAGTACCTGGTATGGTTTGATTGCCATCGAGTTGCGCAAGATTGTCTTGCTCAATTTTAAAGAGACTGACTTGGCTTTGTAGTGCACCATTGTCCGACTCACTCTTTAGACCGATCTCGTAGTTTTTGCCTTCAATAGGATCAAGATAGTTACCATTGATATCACGCTTTGACTGAGGCTTAAAGATGTCGCTATAGCTGCCGTAGACACTGTGGTTTTCATTGATATCATAAGTGATACCCGCATAAGGCGTCCAGATATGATCGGATTTGGTGTCCACATTACTGCCATACTGTATACCCGAGCGCTCATAATCAGACACGCGAGTCCCTAAAATCACTGACAAAGGGTCAGTGAGCTTAAGCTGAGTGGCGGCGAAGATGGCTTTTTCCTTAGTAGTCACATCAGAGCTTTGAGTTCTAGCGCCCCATGCTGGCTCAGCGTAGCTGCCATCCCAGTTATCAAATTCAGATATCGGTAAAAGTCCATCAGGCGGTGCTTTATAAGTAAAGGTATCAAGATCGCTTTTGTTATAAGAGCCACCTAGAATTAGTTGATGCGTTCTGCCTAATGCATCAAAATTACCAGTTAACTCAGTTTTGACATTGACTTGTTTGCGTTCGGTATCAGCGTGGAATGGATTTAAGTTGTAGACCAGTCCAACATTAGGGTCGATTTCCTGATTTGCGTTGGCATACATATAAAGGAGTTTTGGGCTGCTATCACTCTCGTTGTAACTGGCTTTAGTGGTTAGGTTCCAATCTTCATTAAAATCATGAGAGACATCAGCGAAGTAGTAGGTATTGTCAGAGTCCCAGTTTGACCAATTTGGACTGCCGTTTTTACTGGTGTCCCAATCCGCTTTTGAGCCATCACTTAAGTAACTTGGCAAACCGCCCCACATGGTCGATTTTGATTTGTTATGTTGACGGCTTGCACCCACGCTGACGGTGGTGTTGTCGCTCAGATCGGCATCAACTGTAGCGTAAATCAGATTTTGACCCAGTTCTTGACGGTCGATAAAGGTATCACCATCTTGATAACTTGCGACCACTCGACCACGTACCGCACCGCTCTCAGTCAAAGGCTGGCTATGATCGACACTCAGCCCATATTTACCAAAACGATCTACGTCCGCTGAGAGTTCGGTGGCGGGCACGCTGCTATCGGCACGTTTACGTATTAAATTGACATTGGCAGAAGGGTCGCCTGAGCCACTCATCAAACCAGTCGCGCCTCGTACGATTTCCACATGATCAAACATGGCGGTATTAACACCATATTCGCCCATTGCCGCTTGCTGAACAAAATCGGTATTTAACCCATCAATTTGAAAACCAGTAATGCCAAAACCCCTCGCTGAAAACCCGCTGCGAGCGCCGTCAATACTGCCTACCTGAATACCAGGTGCACGTTTGAGGACATCTGTTAGATTGGTTGAGTTTTGGTCTTTAAGCTGCTGATTAGTCACTACGCTGGTCGCTTGCGGCGTTTCTCTGGCTGATAGCGCCATGCCTGTGGCACTGGTCGCGACAGGGATGGTATAGCGATCCGTGTTTTCAGTGATTTGTGAGTTGGTATTTGCCGTGACTACGATAGTCTCTAAAGTAGTGCTTGGTTCTGCTGCGTTGTCAGCGCGATTAATTTCGATACCATTATCAGTCGGTGTTTGCGATACAGTTTCAGCGTGAATAATAGATGAGCTGACCGCCAATGAGGCAATGGCTGAAAGGTGCATTGTCCGCTTGACGAACCAACTTAACGTGCTGGGTTTATGTCGCTTTGTGTCTTGTGCAATTATAAACATCAGAGGGTATCTCAATTAAAGTAATAGAAGGATTGGTCCAACATTATCTCGGTACAGATTCAAATGACCAATGAACGATTTGGTAAAGGACACGCTATTTAAGGTGCACAGATAGGCACGATTAATTGTGTACATGATAATGATAATGATAATGATTAGCAATACAATAGAGAAATATTTTTGACACATTTGCATGCAGGTTTGTATCGTTGTGTGATAAAGCGAGGAGGGTATAGTGATTGGAGGAAATGATTCATTGAGGAGCGCTACTGTATAAATGTAGCGCCCGTAGGTTGTCCCAATGTTAGTCGTATTTTATCACTAGTATTTGATCATTGGTATTTAGTGCAACATAGATATGGCATCAGCACTAGCGCGCTGTCGCTCTTCAGCATTTAATTCTATTAATTTGCCTTTTTTCATCAGTAGCAGTCGGTCAGCATGTTCAAAGTAACCGTCATCGTGACTGATAATAAATAAGGTTTTACCCATCGCTTTTAATTCGGGAATAAGCGTTTGGTAAAACACGCGGCGAAAGGCAGGGTCCTGATCAGCCGCCCATTCATCAAGTAATAAAATGTCTTTTTGCTCAGCGACAGAAATCAACATAGCCAAACGTTTTCGCTGTCCTTGTGATAATTTATCAGTTGATAAACGGTCATCGGTCACACTGACTTTTTCTTGTAAGTTCAATTTGTGCAACCAAGATGTCACCAAGGTCATATCAGGGTCATTGCCTTCACTACCGACCAGTTGTTTGAACAGATGCTGATCGCTGAAAATAGCAGAAAATAGCTGTCTATAATCAACAGCGTTGACGTCTGAAACTGTTTTATCATCCACTTTTACTTGACCATTGGTAGGAGTGAAAATCCCTGTGATAATCTTTGCAAGAGTAGACTTACCGCTACCGTTAGCGCCTATCAAAAAGACCACGTCTCCACGTTTGAGGGTAAAGTTGACCTCACTTAATATATCACCAGCGTGGTTGTCAGTTTGAGTCACCAAACCTTGAGAGTTTTCTTCACTCCCTTGGTAGCGATAGCCAATGTCCGTTAATGAGATAGACTGCCAATCTTGTATAAGCGCATTGGTCGTAAATTCTGGTTTATAGTCACTAAGCTCTAGAGAATGGATTTTGTCTAGCGCCACTTGTGCAGTTTGTATGGTTGGATAAGCGCCAACTGCATGCAATAAAGGCGACTGCATAAATAAAATCGTCAAAGAAAAAGTAGTGGCAACGCCCATCGGTATGTCAAGATAGTTTGATAGAGCAAACACCACGCCAATTGCTGCAAACATCATGATGTTTGACCAATTCACCGCGGATAAATGAAACGTATCCGCTTTAATTACTGCTTTTTCATACGATTTAGCATGGGTCAAAAAATCAGTTTTATACAGCTTTTCAGCACGGTGTTGATTCAGAGCAAGCTCTTTACGTCCTTCTATGATCGATTGATAATCTTCATATAAAAGATCATTAAGCTCTCTTAATCCCTTTAAATGTTGATAAACATGCTTGACTAAAATGGTACTTATCCAAATCGTCATCACGATCCAAAACATGACAATCAATAGTAGTGGTAGCGACAACCAGCCCAAATAAAGCGCGACTCCCGTAGATAAAATCACACCTTGAACCAACTCTGGCATACGGACAAAGGCGACGGTAATTGATTGAATATCAGAGGATAGACTGGCAATCAACCGTGCGCTTCCTAGATTATCAATTTGCGGGACTTTGGTATCGATGATTTGTTTGACCAGTTTGGTTCTTAGCTCGTAGACGAACTTATGTCCCAAGCAAGTCAAAGTATACTGCGATATAAAAGTAGTAATTAGCAGTAACAGTATCAAAGCGGCAAAATAGCCCAAACTGACCCACGACAACGTATTAAAAGCAGGCTGGCTGATAAAGGTGTGATTGATAAAAGCAATAATGCCAACACTAACCGCTGCATTCACTAAGTTGAGTAAAATGACTTTGAGAAAAGGTAGGCGATAATATGCCCAAATCATACGGTACAAAGAAGATGGGGTGCGAGAAGACATAGCGGCTCAGTAATAGAGTGAATTTTATGTATGTTGGTAGCATAAAAGGAGGAGGCGCGTCCCAACTCCTTTTTTTTAAATGCTATGAATAGCGTTAGATAAATGATCGTAACAAATGATTTATCATCGATTTTTCAGTACGATTTGATTTACGCTTTGATACGGCGCATCAGGTATAAGAAATACGCACCACCAATAATTGCGGCAATGGTGCCAGCTGGTATCTCATACGGGAATATAATATAACGCCCAAGCCAGTCAGCGATTACCATCAACGCTGCTCCCAAAATAGCTGCCAATTGCAATTGGCGCTTGAGTTGAACTGCACCTAGCGTGGTAGCAAGATGAGGAATCATCAAACCAACAAAACTGAGCGGACCCACTGCCAACGTTGATATGGTACTTAGGGCAGCTACCAAAATTAATATCACGCTTTGAAACAGTCGCAAAGATACGCCAAGCTCCCGAGCTATCCCGCTACCTAAGCTTAATATCTCTAATGGTTTTATCACCATAAGACTCAATAGGAAAAGGGATATAGCAAATATCACAAGTAACCAAGCAGTCTCAGGGCTGGCAAGATAAGTAGAGCCTGATAGCCAGCTCAGCACCGCTTGTAGTCGTTGATCGCCCGATATTTTGACCAGACTTAACAGACCACCCATCAATGCGGCAATGGCGATGCCAACCAATAGTAGGTAAGCGGGATTCACTCTACGAGCCAACCATAAGATTAAACCAAGCACAACCGATGCGCCCAATAACCCTGATAGTACAATGCCAGTGTAGCCAAAGTTCGGTAAGAAAATAAAGGCCAAAATCACGCCTATGGCTGAACCGGAGCTAATGCCCAATACTTCAGGACTGGCCATAGGATTGCGAGTCAAGGTCTGTAGCAGTACGCCCGCAGTCGCTAACATCACACCAGTTGCAGCAGCGCTTAGGGTACGCGGCAGTCTAAAATCAACAATCAAATTCCAGACAGCATTGAGTTGCCAGCCATTCGCGGTGGCAGTAAAGACAAGGATGCTGGCTATTAGCAAAACTAAAGCGACACTCCAGCGGAGCAAGTGTGTGTCGCGGCGTTCCGATACAAGAGTCGGAGTAATTTCGTCCGTATGCTGACGACTTTGGGTCATGATCAGCCATATGACTAAAGGCGCACCAAGGAGAGCGGTCATTGCATCAGCAGGTACGTTTAAGCTCAAATAATGTTGTAGTATCGTCGTGACATTACTGGTCACCCACAACAAAAGCGCCCCAAACCCATAACCCAACAGTAGACGGTAACCGATATGTCTGACCGAAAACACGTTGACGAGGGTAGCAGCACCTAGACCAATAAAACCAATAGGCCCCACGCGGCTGACGACAAGAGCCGTTAGTATGGCAACCAATCCAATCACCAGTCCGCGAATGAGATTGACAGGCACGCCCAAACTTTTTGCTTGCCTATCGTCCAAGCTCATTATTTCTAAAGGCTTTAATAAGGGCAATAAGCTAATAAAGGCAATCACACTGGCGACGGTTAGTACGGTAGAGACGTGCCAATTGTTCTGCGTGAGACTGCCTGCTGCCCATACCATGACATTGAGGGATTCTTCAGCGTAATAGATTAACAATAAGGCTGCAATTGCCCCCAGTAAAATATTGGTGACCAAGCCACCAAGTACTAACACTAAAGGGTTCATACGACTAGGAGCGGCGAGGATGAATACAATCGCCATACTACTGAGCGCCCCTATGAAAGCGACCCAAAAGCTACCGCCTAGGTTCAAACTGGGAAAAAATAAAGTGACAAGCAGCAACGACATATTTGCGCCACTACCGACGGCCAATGTCGTGTCTGAAGCGAGCGTGTTTTTTACCAACTGTTGTAACAGGACACTGACCAACCCCAAAAGACCCCCAGCCGTGGAAGCCACCAACATAGTCGGTACGATTTGTAGCTGAAGACTCATGTCTGTAAGAGACAAATCAAATGACGGTGTAAACAATTCGAGGAAAGGTAAGTTCCACAGCTGCCGCACGACTGCGTAACTGCTTACCATTGCCATCACGATTAATAGGATGACCATAATCTGAATGCGGTTGGTAGACAAAAAATTGTTTTTAATCATCATAAGTCGGTATTGCCTACAAAAGTGGCGTTCATTAGGCGATCGGCTAAGACATTCATAGAAGCCACACCACTGTTGTTCCATGTTGCAGGCAGCAAAGCAAGGCATCGGCCTTTATTGGCAGTTTGATTTTCATCAAAAGAATATCCCAAGCGCTGCCATACCAAGCTGTCTTTTAGCTCTAACTTGAGAAGGTCGCCAATAGGTTCAACGACCACAAGGCAGGTATCATCATCCAGCTTCGCTAAATCGCCGAGCATAATGGATGCAAAGCCCCATTCATTACCATCTGCAAATGCCACTAGCTCTAATTCCATAGCATCCAATGCTGGCTGAAACAAACTGTTATATGAAAACATCCGCAAATTGTTGGTATCCGCAAATTGTACGACAGCCAATTTTTTAATATGAGGGTAGCGTGTGTGAAAAGTTTGTCCTGCTTGTATTATCTGTTTTTTACTATTATCTAGATAATCCTGGGCGGCCTGAGGTTGGTTAATAGACCGGCCCAAGTCTAAAGTGGGTTCTATAAAATCTTCCCAAGCGGCGACTCTATTGGTGCTGTTGAGTTCAATAGAATGGACATCCAAGTCGCCATACATAGGACGCAAGTGCTCATAAAATGCTCTGTCTATCACCACATCTATGTCTAGTTGGGAGAACATCTCAGGATTGGGCTGATAACGTGTACCCACATCGTATGTCGTAGCAGGTATGAGGGGTTTGCCGACCCATTCCTTATAAAAAGGTTTGTCACCCATAGCCACTGGCGGGTGCCCCATGGCAACCAGCGTCGCAGCAATGCCCCAATCAGGGGTCATTACTTTAGGAGATGTTTGATTGTTTGGTGTAGACAAAGGTGGTGTGGCATCAGAGAGTTGGCAACCGCTCAACCATACTCCTGAGCATAAAGCTGCACAAAGCCCAATGATAGGGGCAATTGCTTTCATATAACCGCTACTTTATGACTGGTGTCAGGATGGGTCAATAGGGTGAAATCTACCCCAAATATCGAGTGTAATACGTCTTTTTGCATGGTGCTTTTCACATCACCCATGTGGCAAAGCTGACCTTGTTTTAAAGCGATAAATTCATCACAGAAACGCGCTGCTAAATTCAAATCATGCAAGATAATGACCACACCCAACCCTTGCTCGTCAACCAACTGACGAATCAATTTTAGGACTTCAACTTGGTAGACGACATCAAGCGCAGCCAGTGGCTCATCTAATAGCAGAAATTCTGTTTGCTGAGCCAGGCACATGGCTAGCCATACGCGCGCACGTTCACCACCAGACAAGGTTGACACTTGACGGTCTCGAAAAGCGTCAACTTGAGTGAGAGTGATGGCTTTATTCACATGCTCATGATCTTGAGCAGTGGGTTTTTGTAGCCATTTTTGATGAGGGTATCGTCCCAGCATCACCAGCTCATAAACGGTGAAAGCCCCAGCGTCAGGCAGGTTTTGCGGTAGATATGCCAAATTTTGCGCCAATGCTTTGGCAGAAAATTCTCGTAGGTTGTGCTCATTGATCTGAATGTCACCTTGACTCGGTGTCATCTCTCCTGCCATCGCTTTAATAAGACTGGATTTGCCCGAACCATTATGCCCAATCAAGGCATAAAGCTTTTTTGGTTCAATTTTAAAAGAAGTCGGATGCAGTAATACTTTTTTTTGACGTATTAAACCTAAATCATTGATGTACATCATAGTGAGCAGTCTAAAGTAAATGAAGCATTCTAAATAAAAATAGCTTAGTAATGCAAATGATTTTCATTTTTATTTAAAAAATATGTTTATCGGAAACTTTCGCAAAGTAGTAGGCACTGCATCGTTAGTCATTGTAGGTACTTGATAAAGTTAAAAAGCCTTTATATCTTATAAGACCATGACTATTACACGCGCCAATAGACTTGTATCGTCATGTCTTGACGAGATAGCCCAAGGACTGACTTTAATTGTGGTCTTAAAGACTTAATATCAGCTGCTTCAAGCGCGCCCCATACTTTGTCGATTTTGGTAGACGTTACGGCCAATCGCGTATTTAAAGTCGTTAATATTTGGTCAGTAATTGACGTTTTTGGCACATTGATAATATGTAGTAGGTTTTCTTGTTTGAAATCCTTGTCATGAGACAAGCGCTTGCTAAGTGTGATGTTGTGTAAATAGCTTATGTCTTTTGGATCATTAGTAATGGCAATGACGAGTGGCGACAATGGGTTTTGCCAGTTCTCTAAGAGATTGGCAACCGTAGGCAGTGAGGTTTCATCGCAGATAAGCAGGCATTGCCCGTCAGTGAGGTGATCTAATTTTTCGGGATATTCACGCACACTTTTTATCTGTGCACCCGTACCGAGAGATCTCGCCCAATTGCCGCCTGGCGTATCTCCATGGATATAAACATCTATCCAAGCGTGAACAGACGCGCTATCCGAGTCTCGCCATGCTTTTCTTAGTGAGTAATAACGATAAACACCTTGGAACTCATTAGTGCTATCACTGTCATCCGCGTCATTTTGTTGGGCTGAGGCCAGTTTTGAGGCTACAAACGAGGCATTAAGATCAAGCAAATAGGCGTAACCAGCCTGATGGAGTGGCGTATTGTCAGGAGCAGTAACCAGCAGACGATACATGTTAGGACTGGCATAGTAGCCATCAATCACCGTAAATAACTGCTCGCGTAGCTTTATTGTGCGTTTGCCAAGCTTGGTGGCGGCTCTTTGTAACAAGGCTATATATTGTTCGTTCAAAGACGTCGTGTCATCAACAGGGGACATAAAGTTAATAAAGTGTTGCTCAATTGGATAAGCTGTATTTTCAGGATTGTCCTGATCGTTATTGATGCCTGTCAACGCTAGTAGCATCCCATCAGGATACAGCTCAACTATTGATGGAACTGAATCCTCGCGTATGGATGCTTTGGTAAAAATGTTGATGAACATTACCAGCTCATCTTGGTGCTCATCGTTGATATGATCGACAAACAGGTCTTTGTCAGCGACTATTAGTGGGGTTTTATTGATAACATCTTGAGCAACAGGTTGAGCCATAAGGTATGTATCCAATCTATAAATATAGTAATAGTGGTTTTTTAGATAGCATCACAGCGCTCAAAAGCGGGGCCGTAGTCAATATGAGTGAGTGTATTGGTGACTACGGCGGCTGGAACGTCAGGTGTATAGTATTGGAAAGAGCAGATTAGTTATTGATAATCATTAATGTTTTTCTTATTGTTACGCCTATTGGGTTTTATGTCAATAGCCGGGTAGGTTTCTTCATAAGAGATTGGATAATTCTTCGCAATAGTAGTGCAAACAGATTATATCTTTACACCTCGGACTTCTATTTTCATAAACTGATCAAGTAGGCACTGAGACGGTCCTTCAGTGATAAAATTGCGAATGTATTCTCTTTCTATAGGATGCGCGGAAATATCTCCCGTTTCTCCTATTTTGTACGCTTCATTACCGACAGTGATCTGAGCGTCGCCTATTGTATACTTCGTATGTTTTGCTGGCAGTACAGGCGTATAAAGCTCAGCATTTGTCTCAAATAATAAACAGTCGTTTTGTGTGACAAACTGACCTATTAAAAAGTATTCGACGGGTAGATAATATCGCGAAGGGTCGTCATAGTAAGTAAATATTCCGCTGGGTAGACTTGATCTATCTATATCAGGCTCAATGTTACTAC
The DNA here is from genome assembly GCF_052378885.1 of Psychrobacter sp. AOP22-C1-C5. Taxonomy (NCBI): domain Bacteria; kingdom Pseudomonadati; phylum Pseudomonadota; class Gammaproteobacteria; order Moraxellales; family Moraxellaceae; genus Psychrobacter; species Psychrobacter sp. AOP22-C1-C5. The sequence continues at coordinate 63,110 of NZ_JBQSYC010000004.1, forward strand.
TACTGTCTTTCATACTGCTCGTTGACGCACAGCCAGTTAGAAGAAAAGTCGACACAATGAAACTCAGTGTTTTATTCATCGATTAAACCTTTTACATTAAACATGTACTATCAATAGTCTATTAACTTCTAGTCGAAAGCAATGAATGAGTAGGCAGACTTTTAGTCAATAGATTTGGTTTAAGTCTGTGTTAATGATAAGTTTGTAAGCAAAAGTCATATAAAAACCATTCTAAGAATATACTAAGGAGAAGTTATGCATATCACTGACAATTTTGATGCCGGTAATATTGAGGTTATCAATTTAGAGGACAAAAAAGACATTCAATTGGCGATTCGCCCAGACGTCGGCGGTGAGTTTTTCCAGTGGTTTAACTTTCGGCTATCAGGTCAGGTCGGCGAGCAATATGTTCTCAATATTGTTAATGCAGGGGAGTCCTCATATCCTACTGGCTGGGAGAATTACCAAGCGGTTGCGTCTTATGATCGTCAGCATTGGTTCCGTTTGCCCACCACTTATAAAGAGGGGAAGCTAACCATCGTAGCAAACTTAGAATATGCAACTATTCAAATTGCTTATTTTGCTCCATACAGTTATGAGCGTCATCAAGATTTATTGGCAGCCGCTCAAGAGCATCCGTTAGTGACATTAGAGCATCTAGGCGAGACGCTCGATAAGCGTGACTTAACCTTAGTCAAAATCGGTGATAATGATGCGAGCAAACGCAATATTTGGATCACGGCGCGTCAGCATCCTGGTGAGACGATGGCAGAATGGTTGGTCGAAGGCTTGCTACAAAGTTTATTAGACAGTGATAATGCCAATAGTAGATTGCTATTAGAAAAAGCAAATTTTTATATTGTGCCTAATATGAACCCAGATGGTAGCGTGCGCGGGCATCTACGCACCAATGCAGCAGGCACTAACTTGAACCGTGAGTGGTCAAACCCAAGTTTGGAGAAAAGCCCTGAAGTATTCTACGTAATCAATAAGATGGAAGAGACAGGGGTTGATTTGTTCTATGATGTGCACGGCGATGAAGCACTGCCTTATGTGTTCCTTGCAGGTTCTCAAGGTGCGCCAAGTTATAATGAGCGCCTTGCGAATTTACGCGATAAGTTTTCAGACGTATTAAAGCTTGCGAGCGCCGATTTCCAATCTGAATTTGGTTATGACATTGATGCACCAGGTACAGCCAATATGACGCTTGCTACCAATTGGGTTGCAGAACGTTTTGATTGCCTTGCCAATACGTTAGAGATGCCATTTAAAGACAATGATAATGTACCTGATGTAGAGACAGGCTGGTCGCCAGAGCGTTCAGCGAAATTGGGTGAAGCGTCATTGATCGCTATGCTAGCCGTCGTTGATGAGTTACGTTAATTAGTGGCGAAAGAGTTTGCAACTATCAATATAGCAGGCAGCGAATCTTGAAGACGCAGGTTAAAAGCCCGCTGTCGCTAATAAATAAAAAATCCGCTCATACAAAATGATCGGGTTTTTTATTTATTTAATCTTAATACTCCCTAGTCAAAACTTTTTGTTTCTCTTTAGCCATTCTTAATTACTGTTTAAATTGCTTAATTTTTTCAAGTAGGGCCATAATTTCAGTATAATAGGGCGCTATGCCAACAAGCTTGCTTCGGCTGGTTTTGTTCTGGTATTTGGATAACGTTTGCATCGCTGCTCTTAACGACTGAACCGTTGCACTTAAATTGACGTTATTATCCTTTTGATCGCTTCCGCTTTAAAGTCTGATTATTTAATGAATGAGCAAAAATATTTAAATAGTTAAATTTGTACCACAATACACTTTCACTAAGAAGATTTATTATGCAAACCAAACGTCCGTTATACATTCCTTTTGCTGGACCAGCCTTGTTAGAAACCTCTTTATTAAATAAGGGGAGCGCTTTTTCATCAGAAGAACGAAATAACTTCAATTTAACAGGTTTATTACCTCATAACATTGAGACGATTGAAGAGCAATCATTACGTGCTTATCATCAACTTCGCTCATTTACGAGCGATATGGATAAGCATATTTACTTACGTAATATACAAGATACCAATGAGACGTTATTTCATCATTTGGTTGAGCAGCACATTGAAGAGGTGATGCCGCTTATATATACACCAACCGTTGGCCAGGCCTGTGAAAAATTCTCGCAAATTTATCGCCGTAAACGTGGTTTATTTATCTCTTATCCTGAGCGTCATAACATTGACGATATGCTGCAAAATGCCACCAAACAAAAAGTAAAAGTCATCGTGGTCACTGATGGTGAACGTATCTTGGGCCTAGGCGATCAAGGTATCGGCGGTATGGGAATTCCCATTGGTAAATTGTCTTTATACACAGCTTGCGGCGGTATTAGCCCAGCTTACTGTCTACCGATTTTGTTAGATGTGGGTACCAATAACCAGCAGTTGCTTGACGATCCTATGTATATGGGTTGGAGAAATCCACGTATCTCTGGTAATGAATATAATGAATTTGTCGACCTGTTTATTCAAGCTGTTAAACGTCGCTGGCCGGAAGTGTTATTACAATTTGAAGATTTTGCACAAGAAAACGCGACACCATTATTGAACAGATATCGTGACCAATTATGCTGCTTTAACGATGACATTCAAGGAACGGCGGCGGTTTCAGTCGGTACATTGATTGCCGCGTGTTTGAATAAGGGTCAAAAACTTAGCCAGCAAAGAATCGCTTTTTTAGGGGCAGGATCTGCAGGTTGCGGTATCGCCGAACATATCATTCGCCAAATGCAGCGTGAGGGTTTAACAGAAGAGCAAGCCCGCAGCCAAGTGTTTATGGTGGATCGTTATGGTCTATTAACCGATAGCATGACAGAACTACAAAAATTCCAAGTGCCTTTAGTACAAAAAGAAGCCGCCATTGCACACTGGAATAAGAGTCAAAAACTTGGGTTGGCACAAGTGGTTAAAGAAGGAAAAGTCACGGTACTATTCGGCGTAAGCGGACAAAAAGGTCTATTTACACAAGAGGTGATCGAGACTTTATGTGCTAATACCGAACATCCTATAGTATTACCGTTATCAAATCCAACGTCTCGTGTTGAAGCGACACCGCAGGAAGTGACTAACTGGAGTCGTGGTAAGGCAATTGTTGCAACAGGTAGTCCTTTCCCTCATACCACTTTTGAAGGTCAGACTTTTGAGATTTCTCAGTGTAATAACAGCTATATTTTCCCTGGTATTGGTTTGGGTGTTCTGGTATCGCATGCGACGGGTATCAGCGATAATATGTTGATGGCGGCCAGCCAAGCACTTGCAGATATATCCATGGAGTATGAGAAAGCACCAGGTGCAATATTACCTTCAATTAAATTCATTAGAGAAATCAGCGAAAAAATCGCCTATGCAGTGGCAATACAAGCAATTGAAGATGGATTGGCCTTACCTGTAACAGTGGAAAATTTAGAACGTCGATTAAAAGCCAATTTTTGGTTACCTAGATATCGCAACTACCGTCGTACGTCTTTCTAATAGCTAGAAAGTACGTATAAAAGAGCCGAATACTACTGTGAAAAGTAGTGTTCGGCTTTTTTTATTAGGGGTTTTTGGTTTTGCAGTTGAAATGACATAAAAAAAGGCTTGCCGCATCGCTGCAAACAAGCCTGATTTCTTTGTACAATATAAATATGGTGGGCCCAGTAGGACTTGAACCTACGACCAAAGGATTATGAGTCCTCTGCTCTAACCAACTGAGCTATGGGCCCTAACGTTAGACGCACAATGATACCTGATTTTTTTTATTTTTCAAGTAAAAGATAGAGAGTAGTAAAGATATTTTCTATAAAGTGCTATTTTTCTACTAAACAAGGCTGCCAGCTAGCGTCAGACTGCGGCCACCATCGACTGTGATGATTTCACCAGTGACGTAATGGGCTCCCACAAGATAAAGCACGCTATGGGCAATTTCATCAGGGTGGCCTATCCGCCGCATGGGAATGGAGTTGATGATACTTCGTTGCTGTTTAGCTTCAATTGCCTGATCGCTATTGGCTTCAGGTAAGACATTGACGCCAGGCGCGACACCATTGACACGTACCTCTGGTGCCATCTCTAACGCCAAAGACTGTACCATCATACGATGAGCCGCCTTTGCCATGTTATAGACAATGTAATTACTAAAGGGCTTATCGTGCGCATGAATATCCAATAGACTGACGATGCAGCCTTTTTGCTCTTTCAGGTAAGGAAGGAGCGCTTGGCTTAATAACAAAGGAGCCTTAGCATTGGTCAAAAAAAGCTCATCCCATTGCGCATGATGAATATCGCCAAGAGGGCTTGGATAAAAGCGCGAAGCATTGTGCACCAGTACATCCAGTTGTCCAAAAGTGCTCATGATATCTTCGATAAACTCAGCCAAAGCACTACTGTCCTCGACAATAGCTAAATCAGCAACGATAACGACAGCACTATTAGCACGAGTATGATTAAGCTGCGTAGCTAAAGCTTGAGCGTCTTGTTCACTCTGATGACAATGAATGATGACTCTATAGCCTTGATTGTGAGCCGCTTTAACAATGGCTGCACCAATACGCTTAGCGCTACCAGTCACCAGCATGACTGGTGTACTGCCATTATTTGGTTGAGTAACGTTATAGTCTAGGTTCATAAATCGAATATTTTACTGTCTAAGAAGGGTTGCAGTGTTGATTAGATATGGTATGCGCTTGTAAATGCGAAATTCTAGCCTGTTGTAATGCCTCACCAATGGCTGGCCCTTTCAAATCTGATTGGATATCCTCCATACCAATAGCGTGAAAGCTACCTAATGCAATCATCATCTGACGGTGCTGTATGGCCAGTTGCAAGACGTGGCTGGTGACAAGCAGTTGTGAAAGTTTTTCGGGCTCTTTGTGAGCGCCGCAAGCTTGTATGAGTTCAATCTTTTCGGCAGCATTAAGATGGTTTATGGTATTTAGTTTTTCGATTTGTTGAATGAATAACTTTGCAAACTGGGTGTGTGCTTTTGGCACTTTAACTATATTGCCTATGTCACTAATACCTTTGTCGTTAACACCTTTTGCATACATAGCTTCGTCAAGCACTAAGTCTTTATTTTTCAGAGTGAATGAAGAGGAGCTCAGGCTTGTCATTAGCAGTGCCCATCGCTGTGATAAGTTCAGCTGCATTTGACCTGCAAAATACAGCGCCGTCTGTATGGTTTCTCTTATATGATCGTTAGCCCAAGCATGATGTAGGGGTGCAAAGTACTCAGTAAGCGCGCCAATCTCATACAGCTGCTGCCAGTATACGTGAGGCGACAGCTGCATGATTGCATGACTCGATTCTTGCCAAACGCGCTCCGCACTCAAATGCGTAAGCTCTCCTGATTGAACCAATTGGCGCATTAAGGTTAATGTTTCATCGGCAATAGTAAACCCCAAGTCATAATATCGACTATAAAAACGAGCAGTTCGTAGCACTCGCAACGGATCTTCGCTAAATGCATCTGAGACGTGGCGCAAGGTTTTGTTATCTATGTCAGTCAGGCCGCCATAATAATCAATCACTTCACCATTAATAGGGGAATCATCATTTAGGCTAATGACTTCTATTGCCATAGCATTAATGGTCAGGTCACGGCGCTCGAGATCGTCTTTTAAGCTGACATCAGGGCTGGCATAAATGCTAAAGCCTTGGTAGCCGACGCCTTGTTTGCGTTCTGTGCGTGCCAGTGCATATTCTTCATGACTGGTCGGATGCAAAAATACAGGAAAATCAGCGCCCACTTGCTGAAACCCTGCCTCTAGCATAGCGGCAACCGTTGCCCCAACGACGACAAAATCTTTGTCTTTTATAGGACGTCCCAACAGTTGATCGCGTACCGCACCACCAACAAGATACACTTGCATAATTTTCTCTTTTTTTAGACTCAATTTTTATTCATAAAAAAACCAGTCAATGCTTTTAAAGTATTGACTGGTTTAGTATAGCAGAGAGTCTCTAAAAATAAATTACAGCGACTCTCTTAACCATACGTTTGTGCTATCTGGCGAGCTATTACTCACCTTCGCTTTCTAAGTCCTGAACTTCCGTTACAGTAAGCGCCGTCATATTGACGATACCACGTGCCGTCGCTGATGGGGTTAGAACATGGACAGGTTGGTTCGTACCCAATAAGATAGGGCCGATAGAAGCACTACCAGTTGCTGTTTTGAGTAAGTTGAACGCAATATTTGATGCGTCAAGCGTGGGTAAAATAAGCAGGTTTGCTGCACCTTTTAACGGGCTTGATGGCATCTGGTTTGAACGAATCACTTCGTTAAGCGCAGCATCGCCTTGCATCTCACCTTCAAACTCAAAGTCTACATTCATATCAGTCAATAACTGATGAACCTTACGCATTTTGACCGCGCTGGCACGGTTTGATGCGCCAAAGTTAGAATGAGAGACGAGTGCAACACGCGGCGTGATACCGAAGCGGCGCAACTGATCGACAGCCAAGACAGTCATTTCAGCCAATTGTTCAGACGTTGGATCTTCATGAACATAAGTATCAGCAATAAAGATGTTGCGATCCTGCATCAAGACGGCATTCATAGCATAAAGATCACTGACGCTTTCTTTTTTGCCAATGACGTTTCTGACATACTCTAAGTGCATCTGATAATGACCAAACGTACCACAAATCATGCCATCCGCATCGCCGTTGTCGACCAATAAAGCACCGATCAGAGTAGTTTTACGGCGTACATCACGACGGGCAAGCTCAATACTCACACCGCGGCGTTTGTTTTTCTCGTAATAACCCTGCCAGTAGTCTTTGTAGCGAGGATCGTCATCTGGATTTACAATAGTGATGTTCTCGCCATCTTTTAGACGCAAGCCCAACTTATTGATGTGATCGTTAATGACAGCTGGACGACCGACTAAGATAGGATGTGCAAGCTCTTCATCAACGACGACCTGTACGGCAAGTAGGATGTTATTGTCTTCGCCTTCACAATATACGATACGCTTAGGATCAGCTTTAGCACGAGCAAAGATAGGCTTCATAACGAATGCTGAGTTGTAAACAAACTCAGACAAACGCTGACGATACACTCTCATATCATCGATAGGCAAGGTTGCAACGCCTGAGTCCATCGCCGCTTTGGCGACAGCAGAGGCAATCTCAATGATTAAGTTAGGCTCTAGAGGGCCTGGGATTAAGTAGTCACGACCGAAACTTTTCATGGTTTCGATATTTCTGGCGCTGGTCGTTGGCGTGGCTTCAACGTGTGCCATAGCAGCGATTGCTTTAACGCAAGCGACTTTCATCTCTTCGTTAACAGTCGTTGCACCCACATCTAATGCACCGCGGAAAATATAAGGGAAGCATAGGGCGTTGTTTACTTGGTTTGGATAATCCGAGCGACCTGTTGCCATAATCACGTCTGGACGCACAGCATGCGCCAATTCTGGCATGATTTCGGGTGTTGGGTTGGCAAGAGCAAAGACGATAGGGTCTTTTGCCATACGGCGAACCATATCTTCTGTCAGCGTACCAGGCATTGATAGTCCCAAGAACATATCAACATCGTCCATGACTTCTTCAATAGTTGTCGCAGTGGTATCACGGGCATAGCGCTGTTTGGTTTCATCAAGGTTTTCACGGCTGGTACTAATGATACCGCGTGAATCTGAAACAAAGATATTGTTTTTATTAACGCCAAGCGCACAGATAATATCTAGACAAGAAATAGCCGCTGCGCCTGCACCTGAACAAACAATTTTAATGTCTTCAATTTTTTTGCCAGTGATCAACAAAGCGTTGAGCATTGCAGCAGCAACAATGATTGAGGTACCATGTTGGTCATCATGGAATACCGGAATATTCATGCGTGCGCGTAATTCACGCTCGATTTTGAAACATTCTGGTGCTTTGATGTCTTCTAAGTTGATACCACCAAAAGTAGGCTCAAGAGAAGCAACAGCTTCGATGAACTTGTCTGGATCGTTTTGGGCAATTTCAATATCAAAGACATCGATACCTGCGAATTTTTTGAATAGAACACCTTTGCCTTCCATCACAGGCTTTGAGGCTAGTGGACCAATATTACCTAGACCGAGTACCGCAGTACCGTTGGTAATAACGCCAACTAAGTTGTTACGTGCCGTATATTTGGCCGCCAATTTTGGGTCTTTTGCAATTTCAAGACAAGGGATGGCGACACCTGGCGAGTAGGCAAGTGCCAAATCACGCTGGTTAGCTAGCTGCTTAGTAGGGGTGACTGAGATTTTACCTGGACGAGGAAATTCATGATAGTGTAAGGCAGCTTGTTCAAACTGCTCTTTTTCTGTACTAAGATTATCCGTATTCAAATTGGTATCGTCATTCATAATAATTGCCATGGTTGGAATAAATTGTATTAAATTAAATGGTGATAAAAACGTCTTACCCTTAAAAGATCATTGAATGATGAAGATCGAAGAGAGTCATGACATTGGTATAACAATAATAAGCGGTTGAATATCAGATTAAAAACACAGTCTAATAAAGGCTGTCATCCTATCATCACTGGCAATTCACGGCCTAGCTAACGGCAAAGAATTGGATGAATAATATACTAAAATGATATTCAACATTTCGCCATTTGATAATACTAAAGACTGCGGACGTATATCAACCATAATCTCTATATTATTGTTATTATTCTTAGCTAATTATCTGTATTAAGATGAGCAACTGATTGGCATCTGCGGTGTGTCGGTGTTAGGAGGCGTAGTGTCAAGCTCGCTGGCAATATCCTGCACCTCATAAGGACTGGCAAGCAAACGAAACACACGATCAACTTCATCAAACTGACCTTGCTCTGCGGCAGTGATTGCCCGCTGTGCCATACTATTGCGCAAGACATAGACAGGGTTATTGGTTCTCATATCATTAATGACTTGTTCAAAAGATACAAGCTCTAAGTGCGCTAAATAACTTATTGACCAGTCTTGCCACACTTTTTGTGCCTCCTGATTGAGCTCCGCCGTCATCGTTGCTAGCAGCTGCTGCTCATAAGGGTGCTCGTCTGGCGCTACCAGACCCAGTAAGGCTCTAAAGCTATTGTTATAATCAAGCAAGTTGTCTTCTAATAGCGTCAACCACTCAAAGGCTAAGGTTAAACTGTCCTTTTCATGTGGCAGTCCAAGCTTACGGCACAGTCCTTGCTGATAATGCTGCATGAATGTCGCTTCATAAGGCGCTAAGCAATCTGACAGTGCCTCACGAGTGACACCTTCTAAACGCATAAAGTGCGGCAACCAGATATTGAGGTTCCAATGACCGATGGCAGGCTGGTTTTGATACGCATAGCGTCCTGTATGGTCAGAGTGATTGTTTATCCAAGCTGGATTGAAGCGCTCCATAAAACCAAAGGGACCGAAGTCTAGGGTACTACCGGTAATAGACAAATTGTCTGTATTCATGACGCCATGTGCAAAACCAATCAACTGCCAGTCCGCGATCATTTTTGCGGTACGCTCAACCACGGCAGTCAAAAATGCAAGTACGGGTGTATCGCTATCACGGCATTCTGGATAGTAGGTGTCAATCATATAATCGGTAAACTCACCGAGTAAGTCAGGTGCAAAGCTAGCAATCCACTCAATATGACCGAGACGAATATGACTATCCGCCACACGCATTAATGCGGCTCCCGCTTCCATTCGCTCGCGGCGTACTCGCGTCTCAGACACGACGAACCCCAATGCATTAGACGAAGGAACACCAAGTTGAGTGAGCGCATGACCACATAAATACTCACGAATGGTACTGCGTAAGACGGCACGGCCATCACCCATACGCGAATAGGGCGTCAATCCAATGCCTTTAAGATGCAAATCTTGTAGTTTGTCATCCTTGTCTAGAACTTGCGCCATCAATAGGCCACGTCCATCGCCCAATTGTCCAGCCCACTGCCCGAACTGGTGACCAGCATAAGCCATTGCCAGTGGTCTAAATTCAGTTGGCACATATTGACCAGCCAAGATTTCCACCCAGCGTGTCATTAATTCATCGTCGTCCGTCCAACCCAACTGCTCTGCGACCTGTGTGTTGAAATGAGCAGCGCGCGGATTGTCTAATGGTGTAGGCGGCTGTTCATGGTAAAGGCGTGTGTCCAAGTTGACATAGGTATTTTGATAACGCATAAAAGCCGCTCCCATTGAAATAAAAAATCGAATTATAAAGTTAGAAACTCACTATAGCATAGCCTTCATAGGGCATCGTTTCGCTCTGTCTTTCTCTTGTATCCACGCTCATCCGAACCGATCACAAAAAACAGATTTGGCTGTGTCAAACTGGTTTGCGTCACTACTCAGGTTTTCAAAAATAGTCTTACTTAAAAAATAGTTGTCAAAAATTGCCATAAAATAAGCATAAAAAAATCCCTCTATTTATTACAAATAGAGGGAGGGAGAAAATTTAAAGTAGAATAATGAAGATAGACATGTGAGCGATTAAGCCGCTTTGGTGTTTTGACCAATAGAGCGAAACGCTGTTTTTAGGTTGCTATTATGCTCAAGTATCTTCTTCTCAATTTTGGCATAGTCATGCTTTAATTTATCATCAACTTCATGCAAACGATCAGCAAACTCTGTCTTTTTCAGCTCAATGGTTTTAGCTTTTAGCGCTTGCCACTCTTCCACAGTTTGCGTAAAGGCATCATATTCAAACTTGATGCGATCTTGGAACGCTTTCATTGCATGAGGGAGATCAAGTCCACTACCTGTTGCCGTATCAATCTGCTGCTGTGCTTTTTTGAACTGCATTTGTACTTCAGCATGTTTGATGGTCGTATCATCAACAGTACGTAGTTCGCTGGCGAGGCCAAGTTTTGATAAACCAGCAATCAACCATTTGGTTGGGTCATACTGCCACCATTTTACGCCATTACGATAGTCGTACTGGAAGAAATGATGATAGTTATGATAACCCTCACCCCAAGTCACTAGTGCCAAGAAGAAGTTATCACGGGCACTATTGGTATCGGTATAAGGACGCGTACCAAACATATGACATAAAGAATTGATGAAAAAGGTGAAGTGATGCGTTAAGACCAAGCGTAACAAACCAACGATGACCAATGTGCCCCAAACATCACCAAGTAGCCAGCCGATAGCCGCGACCATACCAACGTTTAGTGCCACTACCCACAAACCATAATACTTATGCTGAATCCGTAGCGTTCTATCTTTGGTCAAATCAGGAATGTTTTTGTAGTCAAACTTACCACTAGGATAGTTGCGTAGCATCCAACCCATATGACTGAACCAAAATCCGCGTTTGGCTGAATAAGGGTCTTCTAAACGATGATCAACATGACGATGATGAGTACGGTGACCAGATACCCAGTCAAATGCTGAACCTTGAACCGCTAGGGTGGAGCCAAGCAATAAAAAGTTTTTGACCACTGGATGTGCTTTGTAAGCACGATGCGACAATAGGCGATGGTAGCCAGCTGTGATACTGATACCTGTCCACACCATAAAGGCACCAAATACACCCCAAACTGGTGCACTAACGTCATGAGTAAATAAATACCATGGCGTAATGATAGCGGCAGCAATAGGCGTAGCAACTAAAATAGTCGCTGGAATCCAATTGATCGGTGCTTTCGTAAACTCAAACTCACGCATATCAATGCTTGCTTCTTTGGTAGAAGCAGCAGTTTGACTGTCAACGTCCGCGTAATCGCGTTTGGTAACAGGCTGATCATTGAGTGCGCTTTTCGTTTTATTCTCATCAAAACGCGTTTTAAAACGTGTGACTTGAACGCTGGCAGCTTTTACAAGCGTATCACCAGATTTGATAGCGAAACGTAAGCCTTTAAGCGGGAAGCCAAGTGCTTTTTTTGCAATCATATAATATCCCTAGCGGTATTAATTTAAGCCCCTATAGTACCTTAAAAAATCAATAAAGTGAACAGTTATACACTATAAAAATATTGCTAAATAACAATAACTTGTATGGATTATGGAATGCATTCACAAAATTAATCGGTGATTTATCGGGCATGGGGTAGAAGTGTAAGAAGCACTATAGATATGTAGTCTATTTGAAGTAAATCAAGGGCAGGATAGGTTTGTCAGTTTGTGAGCAAATAACTCGGAAAATCCGTGATAATGACGTCAGTTTGCCATTTAATGAGCTGTTTAATTGTGTCAACATCGTTGACTGTCCATGCGCTAACTGGCAAACCATAGCGGTGACTGTGTTTGATAAAGGACTGACTTAAAAGAGGGTAATGAATACCTAGCTGAACACAGCCAAGTTTTATGGCGGTGTTGGTAGCCATCATCAATGTTTCGGGTGTGCGAATGAGTAAGCCGCGTGGAATATGGTTTAACAGCTTGTTGCTTTGGAGCCGTGCATGTAGTTCTACATCAAAGCTGGTTAGAGCAATGGGAAGAGTAGCAAACGGACTATGAATCAAATCATGCGTCAGGGCTTTGATTAATTTGGCATAATCAGTACGACTATGCGTCTTAATCTCAAGCTCAATGTAAGTAAAACCGTTCAGTACAGGCGCTATGCTGGTCAGTTCAACAATTTGATGTTCAAATTGTCTATGTCGTCGTATCTCCGCCATACTCAATTGATCGATGCGTGATTGCTGACCACACATGCGTGCTAAATCATCATCATGAAACACCACTAAATGACCGTCAGCGCTCAATTGTACATCAAATTCAATACCTGTTAAGCCACGTGCCTTGAGCCGTTGGGCGTACTGAAAACCTATGAGTGTGTTTTCTACTGCTTCACCACGAGCACCGCGATGACCTAATAAAAGCGTGCGTTCAAAATTTATCATAGCTCTACATAGCGTTAGCTGTTTTCAAGAGTAATCATATAGCGTCATATTGATAACGTCTAATGAAATTTGCTCAATAGACTCACTATATAACCAAGTACTTTTACCAGCCTTACAAAGTTTGATAAATGTGTGTTTGTTATGTTTTTGCAACTAAGTGCAGGTTTTTCCTTGTTAGGTGACGTTATTTGCATATCCAGAGGTTACACTAATGACCATTTCATCTAAAGACCGTATAATAACGGGGTTTTCAGATCTGTAGTCGCTAGAACTGAGATTTGAATATCAATCACTATTTACCAGTGGCGGTAAGAATCAGTAATTCGGGAGCAAAAGTAATATGAGCGTAGCAAATAATGGTTTGAACAAGTGGCACAAAGTTGCGGGCATTGGCATAGTATGTAGTTTGGCGCTTGCAGGCTGCGATCGCTCAGAAAAAGAAGATACCACTCAGACAGCAGAGGTGACGGAGCAGACACCAGCAGTCAAGGAGAATGCGGCAGCGACCGCAGTTAGCTGTGATGATCCAATGGTACAAGATCGTCTTAAAGCGGCCTTAAAAAACACACTGAATCAGCAAGCACAAACAATGGCTGGTAATTACGCCCAAGAATCAGAAATCAGCTTGGAAAACGGTGTTATCACTAGCAAAACTAACGGCATTGTGATCGATGTGCAAAATGCGGCAGTCATACAAGAAGCCAATGCAAATGGCATGACAACTTGTCAGGCAAGCGTTAGTATGACATTGCCAAGCGAAGATTTATATCAAGCCAGCCAAGTCCAAGCAGCTAATAACCAGCCAAGCTTACAGTCACGCTTAGCGCAAAACAATATTCGTATTAATAACAACATGCTCGTTGATGATGCCTTCACTTATGTCGTTGGCACTCAAGGCGGTCAGGTACGTGCGCGTATTGCTGGGCAGCCAGCCTTGATTAACGTAGTGGCCGATGTGGTAGCAGCTTCTGTATTCAAATTAGCGATGGATGAGCAACGCGCCCAGCGTCCTGCTGCTTCGAACAATGACAGCCAACCAGCACCAGCTCGTCAGCCTAGAGCAGCAACTCCAGTTGAGCCAATCCGTCCTACTGAACCTGCGACAACACCCACTGTGAATCGTCCAAGCAGTAACCAAAATCAGAGCAGCTCTAACGGTAGCAACACGTCCGCTACGGCGCCTACTGCCAATCCTACAACACCATCTGTACCAAAAGTTGTGCCTAGTGATGAAAGCATCGATATGGTAATCATCGAAGACGAAAGTGCGACTTACTAATCAGTAAAGTTAAGGTCATGGCTAAATAAGCGTGTCATAAAAAGAAAAGCCCGCAATATTGATGTTGCGGGCTTTTTTATGGTTTAAGGCTTCTTAACAACAGCGATATGGTCTTAAGTCCCTACTTATCTTCCGTGAATACTTGTAAAACCTGACTGTTCCAAAGCACTTCAGAGACTTGCTCAGGGTCTGTACAAAAGCGGGCAGCAACAAAAAGCCAATCGGACAAACGGTTGATAATGCTGACAGCAGTCCCACGAATTGCTTGTGGACGTTGCTGCTGTAATGACACGGCTTGGCGCTCGGCACGGCGGCACACACTACGTGCCACATGCAGCTGACTGACCAACACTGAGCCTGTCGGCAAAATAAAATCTTTTAGCGGTGGCAGTGTCGTATTCATGGTATCGATCTGCTGTTCTAACCAGTCAATATGAGTGGCGGTAATGCCTTCATATTCAGGCATAGCAAGCTCACCGCCGATGTTGAATAATAGATGCTGAATAATAACCAAGGCTTGGTCAAAGTCTGAAACAGTTTGTGATGGCAAATGTGTCAGTAGTTGCTTTTGTGGCATCTCGTTATCTGTCATTGCTTGCATTAAATGTGCGCGAACAAGACCAATGTGTGAGTTGAGCTCGTCAATGTCACCCATCACGTTGAATAGATCGTCTGCCTTACTGACGCGACTGCCATCTGCCATGCCTGTGCTACCGTCATCTCCAGTACGTGTATATATTTTGCTTAAACGATTGCCCATATTGATATCCTTAACTGTTTTTATGATTGAATAATGTTAGTTGCGCGCTCATTGTAGTATTTTATAGCGGTTTTCGCTAAGATAATGGGCCAAGTTCTATAGGATCATCTTTTTTGACGATAGCTTTATAAACAGCATTTATCAGTAATGGTGCTTATTCGTTGATAATCACCCTTATTTGGGGGATTAGATTTATCTGATAGTGGCTTTTATTCATTTACAATATATTGCTCATGCTTTTATTTTATTCTTAACCATTCATACTCTTAATAAAAAGGCTTTTTCGTTATGACCACACCACTTGCAGACGCTATGTCTCAGCTTGCCATTTACGATTCTCTCACTGGACGCAAGCAGTCATTTAAGCCGCTTGTTGAAGGCAAGGTCGGCATGTATGTGTGCGGTATGACCGTCTATGATTATTGTCACATCGGTCATGCTCGGATGATGGTTGGTTTTGATATGGCGGTACGCTGGCTTACGCAATTGGGTTATGACGTCAATTATGTGCGTAATATTACCGATATAGATGACAAAATCATTGCTCGTGCCGCCGAAAATGGTGAAGGGATTGGTGCATTGACTGAGCGTTTTATTAAAGCGATGCACGAAGATTTCTCTGCACTTGGTTGCTTGGTACCTAATGCCGAACCGCGTGCGACAGATCATATCGATGAGATGCAACAAATGATCGAAACGCTGGTCACAGGCAACTATGCTTATGCAGGTGACAATGGTGATGTCTATTATGCGGTCGATAGTTTTGCCGATTATGGAAAATTATCAAAACGTAATCTAGATGACATGCAAGCAGGCGCGCGAGTAGATGTCGAAAATGATAAGCGCAATCCGTTTGATTTTGTATTATGGAAAGCGGCAAAACCTGATGAGCCGCAATGGGCGTCGCCTTGGGGACAAGGACGTCCAGGTTGGCACATTGAATGCTCAGCCATGTCAACCAAATGTCTAGGCAGTACCTTTGATATTCATGGTGGTGGTCATGATTTACAGTTTCCGCATCACGAAAATGAGATTGCACAGTCTGAAGCAGCGACTGGCTGCGAGTACGCGCGCAACTGGATGCATGTCGGCTTCATCAACGTCGATGGCGAAAAGATGTCTAAGTCGTTAGCTAACTTTTCAACCATCCGCGATGTGACTGCAAAGTATTTGCCTGAAACCGTGCGGTTTTTCTTATTGTCGAGCCATTATCGCAGCCAAGTAAACTTCTCTGACAGCGCTTTAGACGAAGCACATAATAGCCTAAGCAGACTCTACAATACATTAAAATTGGCAGAACAACAAAAGCAGCAAACGTTAACCGTCGACGATGCCTCGTTAAATGAGGCTTACAGCAGTGAAGTTGGGCAAAGCTTCATCAAAGCGATGAATGATGATTTTAATAGCTCTACAGCGATTAGTGTACTGTTTGGGCTGGCGCGTGATATCAATAAAGCGATTAAAGCAGAAGACATAGAGACGGCTTGGCAATTGGCGCAGCAGCTCAAAGCGTTGGCACAAGTATTGAATATTTTACAACAACCAGTGCAGCAGTTTTTGCAAGCCGTGGTAGGTGATACCACTGAAAGCAGCTTAACAGATGCGATGATCGACGGTCTTATTGTTGAGCGTGCAGAGTCCAAAACCAACAAAAACTTTGCACGGGCTGATGAGATACGTGAGCAGTTAAAAGCAGCGGGTATTGAGCTTGAAGACAGTCGCGCTGGTACGACATGGCGCCGCGCATAAAGTCGCAATTACACAACCTACATACTTATCGTAATAAAAAAGTCAGCTTTATGCTGACTTTTTTTGTAGACTGCACTAGGTTAAGTAGATAATAAAAATTTTTTGCATACAAACCTTACATGAATTGGCGGCTTTTAAATATATGTACACTTTCAAGAAAAGCACTATAGCAGCCAACAATACGGCAATTGAGGTTGAAGGCTGTGAGTTGTACGGCAATCAATGTTCTCACAGCCAATCCAAACAGCGACGCTATCGCATGTTACAGCTGCTATTAACTTATCTGCTCGTTGTCGCAAGTATTATTTGCGTACCTATGGTCTCTGTACAGGCTGCCAGTGCTACCGACGAGCGAAGCAGTAGCGAGCAAAATGCAAGCTCACCTGATACCTTGGTTGAGTATGCGACTCAGCAGATGAACACAATTAAAAAAGAAAACGTCGGTCTGTCTGAAATTGCAGAAGAGATGTTTGATCCCACCGAGCGCAGCGCGGTACAACAAGCAGGCACACTACAAGGTGATTCTGGCCTGACGGGCGAATACAATGAGAGTTACTATGTATTAAACAAGCTCAATACAGGCTTGCCACCATTGTCAGAACCGCCGAATTTGTCCACACCGCTTGCTACCTTAGAGTTTTTTCAATCTGCAGTGATGAAGCAACAATATGATTTGGCTGTGTATGCGCTTAATATGAATCTCATTGAAGAAGAGGTGCAACGCAGTCGTTCTATTGAATTAACAAAGCGTCTTGACTTTTTATTGTCTGAAAAAAAGCTTTATGTATTTGATGATTTGCCGGATCGCCCTGATGGCCTAGTTGAGCCACCGCTTGGTAATGACAGTAGCGTAACAGGTATCGCTAGACGCTCCATCCAGCTCGGGTATATTGATTATCGGGAGCGCCGTGTCCCTATCTATTTGCAGCGAGTACGGGTAGAAAACAATCCCTCTATTTGGGTTTTCTCCGCTCAGACAGTTGGCAATATCGACAATCTCTATGAGCAATATCATCCAGCAGAGTTTGAGCGTTATCTACCGACATGGTCGAAACTCAAGTTTTTTGGTATCGCCCTGTGGGAATTTTTTGCGTTAACGATATTCTTTTTATTTACCATGGGGCTTGGCTGGCTACTCAGTAAAGGAACCGAAAAGCTCATCAGTCGTTATATTGATGATGAAAAGTACAGCATGTATGTCGGTAGTAGTAATGGCGTCGCAGATTTGGTCAGTAAGCTGACCGTACCTTTGACCTTTACCATCAGTTTTTTGCTGGTTTTTACCTTGGTTTCAGGTGGGTTCCCGTATTTAGATGCAGTTGCCCCGTCGATTCGTCCACTGATTTGGATTGTTTTGGTATTTAGTACCATGTGGCTGGGCATACGCATCATTAATTTCTTCGCTAACCGCTACCAAAACATGCAGATTGAAAATTTGGCTGAAGAGCATTTTGATAAGGAGCGTCGTCGGCGTACCTATGTGTCGATTTTCCGTCGTGTTTTTATCTTCGTCATGATCCTTGGCAGTATTTGGATGGGACTTAGTGAATTCACTAATATGGAAGGTCTGGGTAGAACGTTATTGACCTCAGCTGGTATTGCGAGTGTGGTCCTCGGTATTGCCGCGCAGCCTATATTAGGTAATATTATCGCAGGTGTACAGGTAGCAGTGACTCAGCCAGTACGTATTGGCGATACAGTGATGATGGAAGGTGATTGGACGACGATTGAGGACTTACGTTATACCTATGCGGTATTAAAAACATGGGATGAGCGTCGATTGATTGTCCCTATGCGCCTATTGATTACCGAAATTGTAGAAAACTGGTCCCATACAGAAACGCATCAAACCTCTGTGGTCTATTTATACGTTGATTATGGTGCAGATATTGATGCCATTCGCGAGAAGTTTATTGCGCTGGTAAAAGCAAATGATTTGTGGGATGGTGACACTGATCCTGAAATGGTCACGGTGTCATTAAGCGAAAACACCATTAAACTTCGTGGGAGTATGGCATCTGATGGCCCTATGAGTGCGTTTTACTTAGAGTGTCAAGTACGTGAGAAGATGCTCCATTATCTGTATCATGAACAAAAGGCATACTTACCAGCCGAGCGCCTAATACTCAAAACTAGGGATGAGTGAATAGCCAATAAAAACATCTAGTTACTTTTAAATCTCTCAGTCAGCAAGACTGGTCAGCATTCCGTAAAATAAGCTAACAAATAAGCATGCGATCTGCCTACTTATTTGTTATAATGTGGCGTTATTTTTAAGGGATAAATGCAAAATCCCACCCATCAAAATAACCACCACTAGGGGTCTGTATGTTGCGAATTGTCGATGAAGCCTTAACCTTTGATGACGTTTTATTGTTGCCCGCCTATTCTGAAGTCCTGCCAAAAACTGCTGATCTTTCTACTCGTTTGACCAAAAATATCACATTGAATCTACCGCTGATTTCTGCGGCTATGGATACAGTGACTGAGTCTGAAATGGCTATTACAATGGCGCAACTGGGCGGTATGGGTATCTTGCATAAGAGCATGGATATCGTCAAACAAGCCACACAAGTACGCCGCGTCAAAAAGTTTGAAGCAGGTACGGTCGTTGATCCTATTACTGTGCATCCAGAGATGACCATTGGTGAGTTATTACAGTTAACCAACGATAATAATATCTCAGGTGTTCCTGTGGTCGAAAGAGGCACAGATAACGTTGTAGGTATCGTGACCCATAGAGATTGGCGTTTTGAAACCAATTTATCATTGCCAGTCAGCCAAATCATGACGCCAAAAGATCAATTGGTGACCGTCCATGAAGGTGAGAGCAACGAAAACATCAAAAGATTGCTCCATGAGCACCGTATCGAAAAAGTAATCGTCATTGATGATGCTTTCCGTTTGCGCGGCCTAATCACAGTGAACGATTTTGCTAAAGCCGAAAACAATCCAAATGCTTGTAAAGATGAGCAAGGCCGTCTTCGTGTTGGCGCAGCCGTCGGTACAGGTGCAGACACGCAAGCTCGCGTTGAAGCATTGATCGCAGCTGATGTAGACATTATCGTGGTTGACACAGCGCATGGTCACTCAAAAGGGGTGATTGACAAGGTGTCTTGGATCAAGAAAAACTATCCAAATGTGCAAGTCATCGGTGGTAATATTGCTACTGGCGATGCCGCTAAAGCCTTACGTGATGCGGGCGCGGACGCTGTGAAGGTTGGTATAGGCCCAGGCTCTATCTGTACCACGCGTATCATTGCAGGTATTGGTGTACCACAGATATCAGCTATCGACAATGTTGCAAGCGCCCTACAAGACAGCATTCCATTGATTGCGGATGGTGGTATTCGTTATTCAGGCGATATGGCAAAAGCCATTGCAGCTGGCGCATCGTGTATCATGGTAGGTTCGTTGATGGCGGGTACTGAAGAAGCGCCGGGCGAGGTGGAGCTGTTCCAAGGTCGTTACTATAAAGCGTATCGTGGCATGGGCAGCCTTGGCGCAATGTCAGGCTCAAATGGTTCATCAGACCGTTATTTCCAAGACGCCAAAGACGGCGTGGAAAAACTAGTACCAGAAGGTATTGAAGGACGTGTTCCTTATAAAGGCCCAGTCGCTGGCATCGTTAATCAGTTGGTTGGTGGTTTGCGTTCTTCTATGGGATATACAGGCTCTGCAACCATTGAAGACATGCGTACCAATCCGCAATTCATCAAGGTAACGTCAGCAGGTATGAAAGAGTCACATGTTCATGATGTGCAAATCACTAAAGAAGCACCAAACTATCGTGTGAATTAGATGACATTTTTTAATCCTGCAATATGTTTTATTCTCATATAATGTATTGGTAATTGCTCATCTGCAGGATTGTAGAGACCTTAGTATACAAACAGCCAACAATGCTCTGTTATTGTTGGCTGTTTTTTTTGTAAAATACACAATGGATTATGATAACGATAGCAACGCCTGCGTATACGTTCGGGCTTTTATTTTTAGACTTGGGGAACATACATAATGAGCTACTTTGGCACCGATGGTATTCGCGGAAAATTTGGTGAGTTGCCAATTACGCCTGATTTTATCTTAAAATTGGGTTATGTGGCTGGACAGGTATTGGTAGAAAAAAATGACAATCCGGCACGCAAGCCAAGTGTAGTGATTGGTAAAGACACGCGTCTGTCAGGTTATGTCATAGAGGGTGCGCTGCAAGCGGGCTTCAATGCAGCTGGCGTCGATGTTCATCTGCTTGGCCCATTGCCAACGCCTGCTATCGCTCATCTCACGCGTAGTTTTAATGCCGACGCTGGGGTTGTTATTTCGGCCTCGCACAATCCATACTACGATAATGGCATCAAGTTTTTCTCAGCCGACGGCAAAAAGTTAACGGATGAAATGCAGAGTGCTATCAACGACAAACTAAAAGCTGTTATGAGTCAGGCAACATCTGGCGATACTGTCATTATGCCCATTACTGACCCTGCTAATTTGGGTAAGAACAATCGAATCAACGATGCCAAAGGTCGTTATATCGAGTTCTGTAAAGGCAGTTTTCCTTACCAGTATGATCTGAGTCATTTGACCATCGTGGTCGATTGTGCCAATGGAGCAGGTTACAGTGTGGCACCAAGGGTCATGCGTGAGCTTGGCGCTAACGTGATTGCGATTAATAATACGCCAGACGGTGTCAATATTAACAATGAGTGTGGTTCGACGCATCCTGAAGGTTTACAGGCAGCCGTACTAGAGCATGAAGCCGATGTTGGTATCGCTTTAGATGGCGATGGTGATCGTATCGTAATGGTGGACGAGGCTGGCAATTTAATCGACGGTGATGGTATTTTATATCTACTTGCTACTCAAGGTCATATTAAGGCCAAAGGCGTGGTCGGGACACTCATGAGTAATATGGGACTGGAGCTTGCGCTACAAGCTGCCGATATTGAATTTGTGCGTGCAAAAGTGGGTGATCGTTATGTGATGCAAGTGCTTGAAGCCAATGGTTGGATATTGGGCGGAGAGCCTTCTGGACATATTTTATGTTTGGATAAGAGCCGCACAGGCGATGCCATCATAGCAGGACTGCAAGTATTGGCAGTCATGCAAGCGCGAGGATGTGCACTTAGTAGTCTTGTTGAAGGTTTTGAAGTGTTACCACAAAAACTGGTAAATGTGCGTTTGTCGCAAATGAAAGATCCTTATGAGTATGAAGAGCTGGTTGCCGCTTTTGAAAAAGCGCAGGCTACATTGGAAGGACGTGGTCGTCTACTCATCCGCCAATCAGGCACAGAGCCGATGATACGAGTCATGGTTGAATCAGATGACGTTATAGAATGTGATGTGATGGCGAACGATTTGGCCGATCATATCAAGTCAGTATTAGACCAATAGCTGTCCAACGAATAAAATCAAAATGAGGGATAATCATGAGCATGGACTTTACCGATCAGCGCCTCTCATACGAGAAAGGGATGCTTGATCAACAGTCAGTACCTGAATCACCGTTTGAGCTATTAAAGGGTTGGATGAGTGAGGCTATAGCACAAAATGTCCAAGAGCCGTATGCAATGAGCTTGGCAACATGTGGTGCAGACAATAAGCCGAGTGTCCGCATCGTATTGCTGCGAGAAGTGACAGAAACTGGTATTGTTTTTTATACCAATTATGAAAGTGCAAAAGGGCAGGATATTGCAGAAAACCCGAACGCAGAAGCCCTGTTTTTTTGGCATGAACTTGAGCGTCAAATCCGTATCAGCGGTAGTATCGCTAAGATTGACGCTGACAAATCTGCAGCGTATTTTCAGAAGCGTCCGCATGACAGTCAAGTAGGCGCTTGGGTAAGCCAGCCGCAAAGCGGTGAAGTGTCCAATCGTGAAGTAATGGAGCAGACGTTTGCACAGTTACAATCGGATTATCCAGAGAACTCGCCAGTACCTACGCCAGAATTTTGGGGCGGTTATGAGATTAGGGTAGAAAAAATCGAGTTTTGGCAAGGTCGCGCCAATCGTATGCATGATCGCATTGTTTATATGCGAGATCAAAATAGTAGTTCGTCAGCTTGGACGACCAAACGCTTACTGCCATAGTTCATGCAGTAGTGATAAGAGAGCCATTCTAAATCCAGTTACATAGGTATTTAGAATGGCTTTCTTAATATTATTTTCTCGTATTATTATCGGTATCAATATCCACGGAGACAGACATGCCTGGTCGCAACCGCGCAAGCTCTGGTTGGTCTTTATCTAAGTCAATTCGTACAGGGACACGCTGAGCGATTTTGATGTAGTTACCTGTAGCAGGATTGGCAGCGCCAGCACTGAACTCACTGCCCGTTGCTGGCGAGATGTTACTGACGTGACCACTGAATGCTGCATCGCCAAGCGCATCTACATGGACGGTTGCAGGTTCACCAATTGCCATATTGGCTATTTGCGTTTCTTTAAAATTCGCAATAATCCACACGCCTTTTGGTACGATATACATAAGCTGAGTACCGGCACTAACGTATTGACCTTCTTTGACACTGACTTGGCTCAACTGGCCAGATTCAGGCGCAGTGATGATGGTGTTGTCCAAATTAATTTGTGCTTGCTTGACACCTGCTTCAGCACTTTTGATATTTGCATCCAAAGATGATCGGCTGCCACTGGTTTTGTCACGGGCTTCACGGGCAGCTTGTAAATTGGCTTCCGCCTGTTGCACGCCTGCTTGTGCTTGAGCAAGTTGCGCTTTGATATGAGCAACCTCAGCTTTTGACACAGCACCGATAGCGTCAAGACCTTGATAGCGATTCAAGTCCTCACGAGCACTTTCAACATTGATTTTGGCACTATACAAATCCGCTTCTCGCGCTTCGATTTGCGCTTGGCTGGTTTGAGTGTCTTGGGTATTGCTAGATCGATTGGTAATAGCAACTTCCATATTGGCTTGCGCTTGCTCAAGCTGCTGTTGAAACGTTCGATCGTCTATTTTTATCAGTAAATCACCTTCTTTTACATTAGCAAAATCTTGTACCGCCACTTGAGTCACATAACCCGATACTTGGGGGCTAATAATGGTGGTTTGACCTTTGACAAAGGCATTATTGGTTTGTTGTATCGTGGGTGTAAATGGCGGTAGCTTCCACGCATATAAAATCAATGCCACGCCAATAACGATTAGCAAAATTAATAAACCCAGATTTAAATACGATTTTTTTTTGGGCGACCAGCCAGTCGAGTCAGGAATAGGTTCTTCGGGCGGCATGGGTGGCGCATTACTGTCTACCGTATCATCAATGCGCGGCTCATTCTGACTAATAGAAGTTGGCTGAGTGGCTGGTTTCTCATTTTTATCATAAATAGCATTAGTAGAGGTTTGAGCCGTATCAATATCGGATTCTATCCGTGTATCTGTTGCTGGAGCGCCAGCTGGAGTCTGAGCTTCTTGAGTCAGCTCATTGGGTTTTTCTTGGCTCATAACGCGCTCCTGATTTTATTAAACATAGGTTTCACGATTTTTACTACTGTTGAGTTAATGGGTCGAATCATTTGTTTTCACGCATTTTGGCCATCACAGCGAGCTCTTTAGCTAGTGGATTACGTTTATGATAGCGGTAATAAAAATAATTGATCAATAAAATAGCCGTAGTGAAAGTGGCAATACAGGCTATCAAAAAGAATAAGTCATTATACGCCGCAACTGTCGCCTGTTTTTGTATTCCTTGCAATACTTGGCTCATAGCGGCTACATTGACTTGGGTTGTATCCGTCATTTGACTCGCCAAAGCCCGACTTGCACCAGCAACTTGCCCCATCAGAGCGGGGTCACCTAAATTAAGGGAGCCGACCATATTCGCATAATGCATTTGCGTACGAATGGTCGTGAAGGCCTGAATAGCAGCAGCGCCTGCGAGCCCACCTATCGTTTGTGAAATCCCAAAAATCACGGAAAAACTAATAATGTAGGCAGGGCCACTGGCGATAGCACGTAAAAATCCTTCAAAAACCAGCGGTCCCATAAAATACACGGCAGCAAATGCAATGAAAAACTGGCTCAGATAAAACATATAAGGTGCTGAATCAACAGATATTCCAGTGTCCATCCAAGACCCTAAAGCAATTAGCGCCATAGCAAAGATGACGGGACGGCGTAAATCCATCGCATTGGTGCTAAAGATGCTAATGACTAAGGCTAAGACGCTGGCAGCTAGTATGACGGCATAAAAAGTAATCAGCTGATCGTTACCGTAGCCAAGACTGGCAAGCAATCCTGCAGCGCCTACATTTTGCTCAGACAGCAAAATACGCATGACAGCACCAGTGACCATGAAGGCAATAATATTGCGACTACGCATCCAGCGAACTTGTAGCATAGGGTTTTTACGATGCGTTTCAATCCATAGTGCTATGCTAATATTAACGGCTGCAATGATAAGTGCGTAGATCAGCCAAGGCGTTGTCCACCACTGAATACGGCCTTGTACCAAAAAAACTGCTAATGCGGCAAGACCACTGGCAAAAAAAGCAAAGCTTAAAAAATCAAGTTTTTCAAAGACTTTTTCGGTATTACCGGGTGGTAGCTCTAATATGTTGATCAGTCCAAAGCAAATCAATGCCAAACCAAATTGAAATAAGAATAAGTTTTCAAGCTGGCCATCGATAGCGAGGTAGGGCGAGATAAGGCGTGATAATGGAATACCAAACTGTACTAAGCCAAATCCCAATATCAATCCACTGGTACGTTTGACGGTTGGCATACCTTGTAAGCAGTAGAATAAACCGAGTACGGTCATACCACTAGCAACCATACCGCTTAAGCCTCTAGCAATGATTTCTAGATAATAAGAATCAATCTGGATATTAGTAGCGTTCAATAGATGGCTACTGACTAGCCACTGTAGACTTGTAGCAGCTAATAGAAAAAACAGGGTGATTTTACTAAAGAGGGACATGCCAAATTGCTGGCGAATTTTATATAGTAAGACAGTAATACAAACATTCGTCATATTATAACTGACAGATATCCAACCGCCTTCGACTGGCGTAAGTCCCATCTCACCTTGGATTTGCGTCAAATTCGCAACCAATAAACCGTTTTGAAAACTAGCAGTGATGCCAATAATAATCCCAATAATCAAATAGAATAGTTTACGGCGTGCAGGATGGTCAGGATTGGCTGGAGAGCCCACCATCATTGGTTGTTCATGGGGCTTAAATTGATATTCAGTATTCATGAGCGTACGACAATATGTGTTAGAGAGTAAACAAAATAGGAAAGCGCCCAGACAAAAATTGTACCCGTTAGCTGGGTATCAACTGAGGTAAACGCTATTAAATACGGGCAAGACGAAAAAATAACTTAGAAATGGCGGACAGAATTTTATCATGATTTTTATTGAGCTTTTGTCATATACACGTAATTCATTACTGATGCCGTAAGCCAGCACAGCTTTAAAAACATACTATCAACATCAATTGATCAGCTTACTTGGATAATCTGCTAAAGATAAAAAAGGCATAAATAGACAGTACTGATTGGGCTATGCGGTTAGTAAATTAAACAAAAAACAGCTCTATTAAGAGCTGTTTTTTGAACATGCTTCTAGCTGTAGAATTATTGGTTAATAGTTAAATCAAAAACACTAAATTGATTGATCATAATTCGCTTCTAAACGCATAGCGCGCTGATAGCTGTCAAGGCTAGCCAGTTGCAAAGCATACTGTTTGATAGACAAATAGTCTTCTAGTGCCTCGCGCTTGGCAAGCATAATTAAGTCAAAAGATAGCATAAAATCTGCACCGCTTAATTTGTTGCCAACGATAAAGGCTTTACCTGCAACTTGATTGTCTAGATGACTTAGCAGTTTGTGCCTTTCTGCACTGATATAACCACTCAAAAATTCGTTATCATCAACGCCTGCTCTTTTGGTAAATAATTCAAGCAATACGGGAAGCATTAACGAGCTTTCAGCAAAGTGAATCCACTGTAGATAATACCCATAATCGACACTATCTGTAGTAGGTCGTAGTCGCTTTGGCGCAAATCGCTCAATCAATAACTCAGTAATCGCGCCTGACTCAGCATAAACCTTACCATCCATTTCGATGATTGGAGATTTACCAAGGGGATGTATTGCCTTTAGACTGTCTGGCGCTAGAAACGTTTTCGTATCACGTTGATGACTAATGATCTTATAAGGCACGCCAAGCTCTTCTAAGAGCCACAGAATACGTAAAGATCGTGATTGATTGAGATGATGTAAGCGGATCATGATATTGGCCTTTTGCGTGGTCTCTTATATTAACCTTTGAGCCTTGTACTAACCTTGAAGCTTGGTCATTAGACGTTTGGCCGTTTCTTCTGATGATGCTGGGTTTTGCCCTGTAATTAGTAAACCATCTTCTACAACAAATGATTCCCAATCGCCCGCTTTTTCATAGTTGCCGCCATTGGCTTTTAATGCATCTTCTACTAAAAACGGTACGACATCGGTGAGGCCAACGGCGTCTTCTTCTGAATTGGTAAAGCCAGTAACTCTCTTACCTTTTACCAAATATTCTCCATCAATCTTGACATTTTTAAGGGCAGCAGGAGAATGGCAAACAAAAGCCACTGGTTTGTCTTGCTGAACAAAAGTCTCAATCAAATTAATAGAGTTTTTATCAACGGCCAAATCCCATAATGGGCCATGACCGCCTGGATAAAAGACTGAATCAAAGTCTTCAGCTTTCATGTCGGCCAGCTTTTCGGTATGAGCAAGATGCTCTTGGGCTTTAGAGTCTTCTTTAAAACGTTTGGTATCTTTCGTTTGAGCATCTTCAGCATCGCTACTAGGATCAAGTGGTGGTTGACCACCAGCAGGAGAGGCAAGTGTTACATTAACACCTGCATCAACAAAAGCGTAGTAAGGAGCAGCAAATTCTTCTAGCCAAAAGCCAGTTTTTTTGCCTGTATCACCCAAACGATCGTGTGAAGTTAGTACCATTAAAATATTCATAAGTATCCTTATTTATTATTAGTGTGTAATCAAATTCATTAACTGAGCCATCACAGAGCAAACAACAGCAACGTCGTTAAAACGTCACTGCTATTAGCGATAAATAACGGTCAACCATTAACAGTATTCTTGTTGTGACAACAATTTACAGTGGTAGTCTTAACAATTTATGTTGTTAAGTGGTTATTTCACATCTGCCACTTTGACCACTGTTTTACCAAAATTGTCACCGTTTAGCATACAAACAAAAGCATCAGGCGCGTTGTCTAAGCCATCAGCGATATGTTCTTTGGTTTTAACCTCACCCGACTCGACCCATTTGCTCATGGTTTTTAAGAATTCGGGATAATGATCGCCATACTCTTCAAAAATAATAAAGCCTTTGATCGTGAGGCGACGGCTTAAGACAAGTCCTGTCAATACACTCAAACGATCCTTACCATCAGGGAGTTCGGTTGCATTGTATTGGGCAACAAGGCCGCAAACAGGAATACGTGCATGAGCGTTTAAAAGAGGCATTACGGCGTCAAATACTTTGCCACCAACGTTTTCGTAGTAGATATCGATACCATTTGGGCAGGCCGCTTTTAGCTGTTCTTCAAAATCATCGGCTTTATGGTCGATACAGACATCAAAGCCAAGCTCATTAACGGCAAAGTCACATTTTTCTTGACCACCTGCGACACCAACAGTACGCAAGCCGTATTGATTACCGACTTGTCCGACAGTAGCACCAACTGGGCCAGTAGCCGCAGCGACGACTAATGTTTCGCCTTTTTGTGGTTTACCGATATCGGTCAAACCCATGTAACCGGTAAAGCCTGGCATACCTAATACGCCCAAACCATACGAAGGGTTTTCCATATTTTTATCAAGCTTTAGGACGCCTTCACCATCACTGACGCTGTAGTCCTGCCAGCCTGAGTTCGAAACCACTAAATCACCGACGGCAAATTTATCAATATTAGATTCGACGACTTGAGCAACCGTTCCACCCAACATTACATCACCGACTTCTAGTGGATCAGCATAACTTTTAGCATCACTCATACGCCCACGCATGTATGGGTCTAATGACAAGTAAACCGTGCGCAAGAGCATCTCATTGTCATTGGGTGTTGGAATAGCGCTGGTGGTCATGTCAAAGTTTTCAGCTTTTGGCTCACCTGTAGGGCGGCTAGCAAGTTTGATCTGACGATTTATTTCTTGGTTTTGTTGCTTATCAAAGCTCATTTTAATATTCCTTTTATATTTATTGCTTTTAAGTATTTATTGTTCAAGTAGTAACTACTCAGGACTGAGTAGCTACTATAAATAACATAACGATATATTCTTCTTATGACTATGATGTTTCTTCTTAAGACGCTTTACTGGTAACGGCACGTTGCAAAATACGGCGCGATACAGCTAAATCGTTCTTGCCATGTTCGCCAAGCTTCACCATTTTGTGTGCTTCGAGCTGGTTAATGATTGGGTCAATCGCTGATTCAGTTAAATCCACGTCTTCTAAGCTGACTGGCAAACCAAGGTCACGGAAGAAGTTTTCAGTATGGGCAATGGCTGTTTCGATAATGGCATCGTCATCTTGATCGGTATCGGTGATGTTCCATACGTTACGCGCATACTGAAGCAATTTTTCTTTTTTGCTTTCTTTTAATTCACGCATTACCGATGGAAGGACGATAGTCAAGGTACGAGCGTGATCAATGCTATGCAGTGATGTTAGCTCATGACCGATCATATGTGTCGTCCAGTCTTGCGGAACACCTGTACCGATGAGGCCGTTAAGTGCCATCGTTGCCGTCCACATAATATTCTTACGTGTTTCTAGATTCTCTGGATCTTGCTTAACAGCTCGGCCTTCATCAATCAAAATCTTAAGTAAGCTCTCAGCAAAGGTGTCTTGTACTTTTGCGTTGACAGGATAGGTAAGGTACTGCTCCATCACATGGACAAAGGCATCGGCAACACCGTTCATTACTTGATGTTCAGGCAGTGTCAACGTCTTGAGAGGGTCTAGAATTGAGAATTTAGGAAAGACAAGTGGGTTGCCAAATGGCAGTTTTGCTTGACGTTCGCTGTAGTTGATAACACCACCTGAGTTCATCTCAGAGCCGGTTGCTGGAATGGTCAAGACGGCACCCAGATCAATAGCAGAGTCAATATTTTTGCAATAGCTGGTTAGGGCGTCCCATGCTTGTTCACGTGAGACCGTACCGTCTTCTTCAGTTAGCGAAGATACCAAAGCGACAAATTTGCTACCGTCTAGGACTGAGCCACCGCCAACAGCCAATAAAAAGTCAATGTTGTGCTCATTGACCATGTCCGCTGCTTTTAATAGGGTAGTGAATTCTGGGTTGGCTTCGATACCGCCAAACTCAAACACAGTACGTGAGCCACTTGCTGCCAATGCTTCTTTTACTTCATCTAGCGTTCCTGTACGCTGCGCTGAACCGCCACCATAGGTAATCAGAACGCGCGCATCAGTTGGGACTAACTCTGATAACTGCGTGATTTGACCTTCGCCAAAGACGATACGAACGGGATTGTAGTATTGAAAGTTATTCATAATATTCCTAAATTTTGTTAAATATTTATTGAGTGCAAAAGATCAATAGCATATTAGCCAATCAGTCTTTTGCATATGTGGGCATTGTACATTAATTAGACCGGTCGTCTAGTAGTTTTTACAAAAATCTCTTATAACTGGGTTTGTCTTATTTCAATGCACATTTACGAATGATTAAATCACGCTTCTTGATAAATTTGTGATGAGGCATGATTTGTGATAAGGCATAAGCAGTATCAACGTCCCATTTGTGAGGTCGTCATTTGCCATACTTCTGCCAGTGGGGTATTGGTCTGGCTGGTTTTGGCGATTAAGCTGGCACCAAGCCAAGCAAAGTACCAACGTTTGGCCATACTCTCGGCCGCAACATTATCGAAGTGTGGTACAGAGTTATCTGCCCAGCCCGCTTTGATCTGTTCGGCAAGCCAAGTAATGATTTGTTGATAGCCCGCATTCAGTACTATGCGCATAGGCTCGGACATATCTGCCACCTCAGCGCTGAGCTTGACCACTAGGCACTTTCCATGGTCGCAGCCATTTTGCTGAGTGTCATACCAACTTTGAAAATAGTCGTAAAGGTTTTGTTGTGCGCTGTTGTTTCGATGCACAATAGCGTCTAGACGTATTTTATAGTTGATAAAATAGTTGCTGATGATAGCCTCACCAAAGGCTTCTTTTGAGGCAAAATAATGATAAAAAGAGCCTTTAGGGACGCCTGCTGTGTCCAGTATTTGTTTAATACCGACACCAGTGAATCCTTTTTTAGCGATAAGCTGATAGCCTGTCTCTAACAAATGCGTTTTGGTGTCTGGTGGAATCATATTTGAGTTAGCAGACATAGTAGTCATGTTCTCCTAAGATTGATTAAGTTGTATAAAAGGATAAAGTGCTGCGAGAATAAAGCGTTATCAGATGAAAGTCATTAACTGTTATTGTTTATAAATTTTCATTCAGTGTTATATGAGCATCTATGCGTTGATGTTACGTTTTCTCAACAATATAAAGTGACAAAACATTCTTGTTTTTATTGTCTCTATGGTAGCATTAGACCAGTCGTCTAGCAAGTTGGGTTTTAATTCATCTCAATAAGCGTAAATTGCTTTGCAAACATAACGATGAAGAACTTACTCAAAATTTAGCTCACACTTGTTAATCGTGTGATTTATTCATAACCAAAACTACAATCATAAAATAAATAGGAAAAACGATGTCAACTGATATTAATAATACTAAAGCCGATGCTTATAATGATTTTCACTTGCAATATATCGCTGGTGAATGGCAAAGCGGTCAAGATGATAGCGTCAACACTGACGTCAATCCCTATAATGGCGATACATTAGTCGAAATACAGCAAGCCACAAAAAAGCAGCTTGATGAAGCCTACCAAGCTGCTACTGAGGCACAAAAAGAATGGGCGAAAAAAACTCCAGCTGAGCGTGCTGCTGTCATGTATAAGGTTGTCAATGTCTTAGATCAGCGTCAAGATGAGATCGTCGATTGGCTTATTAAAGAGTCGGGCAGTACTCGCATCAAAGCAATGGTAGAATTCAGTGGTGCACGGTCAATTACGCTTGAGGCTGCTAGCTTCCCGAGCCGTGTGCACGGTGAAATCCGCGCTTCTAATACCCCAGGTAAAGAAAACTTTGTCTACCGTGAGCCAATCGGTGTGGTAGCAGTTATTAGCCCATGGAACTTCCCGCTACATCTTACGCAGCGCTCTATCGCACCCGCTTTGGCTCTTGGCAACGCGGTGGTATTGAAGCCTGCAAGTGATACGCCGATTACTGGCGGTTTGTTACTGGCAAAAATATTTGAAGAAGCAGGTTTGCCAAAAGGCTTGCTTAATGTGGTCGTTGGGGCGGGCAGTGAAATTGGTGATGCTGTCGTTACTCATGAAATCCCAAGCTTTGTGTCCTTTACGGGCTCTACCTCTGTCGGCAAGCACATTAGTGAATTGGCCAATGGCGGTGACTATATCAAACAAGTTGCGCTTGAGTTGGGTGGTAACAGTCCATTTGTCGTACTAAAAGACGCGGATATTGAGCAGGCAGTAAAAGCTGCTGCTTTTGGTAAGTTTCTCCATCAAGGTCAAATCTGTATCGCTATCAACCGTATTATCGTGGAAGATGGAATTTATGATGACTTTGTCGAGCGCTTCTTAGCTCACGTTAAAACCTTAAATGTAGGCGATCCTAGTAAAGCTGATACGGCAGTGGGTCCAATCATTAATGAAAAACAGGTCAAATCGCTCAAAGAGAAAATCGCTAAAGCCCAAGAAGAGGGCGCTAATATGATATTGAGTGGTGACATTGACGGTCAAGTTGTACCACCGCACATCTTTAGCGAAGTAACTCGCGACATGGACTTATCGCGCAATGAAGTGTTTGGGCCATTGGTCGGTATCATCCGAGCCAAAGATGAGGACGATGCGTTATCGATAGCCAATGACTCGATGTATGGTCTGTCTAGTGCAGTTTTTACGGCAGATATGCAGAAAGGCCTTCGCTTTGCTCGTGGCATCAGAGCTGGCATGACTCACATCAATGACATCTCAGTGAACGATGAAAGTAACGTGCCATTCGGTGGCGAAAAAAATTCAGGTATCGGTCGTTTCAATGGCGAATGGGTGCTAGAAGAATTTACCAGAACGCATTGGATATCAATGCAGCATACGCCGCGTGACTATCCTTTCTAAACGCTTTAAATAAGCGCTAAACGTTTTGAATAAAAAGACTGCTCTAGTGGCACTCTTTTTTGTGTGCGTATCAATAATTTCATTCAACATTATTTTTTCTAGAATGAAAACCCAGCAGGCCTTCAATTTCTTCGGTGGTCATTCGCCTTACGAGCGCTTGCTCTTCTACTGACAATCGATTGGTATGTTCTTTAATCATCCTATGAATGCTACGGGCAATTTCGGACGTTGTCGCATAATACATTTGCGGCTGCTCTTTTGTGAGAGTCATCAAAAACCGATTGATGATCTTGCGTTTTTCGTCTGATGCATTTTGTTCAGTCATATTGTTCTCCTAAGGATAAGTCATTTAAGCAGTCCGGCTTATGAGAGTCAATGCCTATGAATGGTTTTTAAGGTTGGAAGTATCGTTCAATAAGGATTATATTAAAGCCATCGTCGAATACCAAACCTGTCATTGACAGTGTATGATATTTTAAAGCATTGAAAACTGAGCATTGTGGTTCATTAAGAACATCTAAATACTGAGAGGTTTGGGATATGTCAAATCAGCCATCGACCAAGAATATTACGCTGGTTTTGTTTCATAACGACCTGCGGGTCGCAGACAATGCTACTTTATCAAAAGCGGCTGATCTGTCCATTAATGGGCGATTATTACTCATTTATGCGCCCTCATTGACTAATAATCTGGATGAAAAGGGCAGCCGTCAGCCTTATTACTATGACACGATGGGTCATGCTCGTCAGCGGTTTTTGTCTCAGAGTTTGGCAGCTTTAGATGCGTCACTTATGCAACTTGGGAATAGATTGCTGTATTTGCAAAACAACTTGGCGACATCAGACATGTTCACGCAGTTGAACGATCTTATTCAGCAGCAACACGTCACAGATATCTGTGTCAGCCAAACGGCAGATTACGACCAAAACCAAGTCTATAAGCGTTTGCAAGAGCAAAACCCACAGGTATGCTGGCATGTACAAGCCACCGCCACGTTGTTTGATAAGTTACCGCTAGATGATTTGCCCAAAAGCTTTACAGCCTTTCGCAAAAAAATCGAATCAAATTATGATTTATTGCAGGCAAAAGAAGATATTGTGATTTGTCCAACTCCCAAATCCCTGCCGCCAATGCCTGAAACTTTGCGAGACAGTCGCAAATATTTTTTTGTAACGCCAATGTTCGATGAGCCAACGTTTGATGAGCCATCACAGCAACTACCTGATTTTAAGGGTGGTGAGCCAAACGGTTTAGAGCATCTAGAAACCTATTTTGATTCCGATGCGCCGAGTACTTACAAAACCACGCGAAATGCGCTTGATGACTGGACGCATTCCACAAAACTCTCGGCTTGGCTAGCCAATGGTTCACTGTCTGTAAACATGGTATTGAATCGTCTGCGTCACTATGAGCGCAATATCATTGCAAATGACTCTACTTACTGGATATGGTTTGAGTTACTTTGGCGCGAGTATTTTTATTGGTATGCCGTTGTCCATCAGCAAAAGCTATTTTGGTTTAAAGGCATTGGTCAGCATATACCTGCAACCCAGCTAGATCAAAAGCTGCTAGAACAATGGCAAAATGGAACAACGCGATATCCTATCGTCAATGCCTGTATGAAGCAATTGAACACGACAGGATATATCTCGAACCGTGGCAGACAATTGGTTGCTAGCTGTCTTATTCACGAGCTGGGTCTTGACTGGCGTTACGGTGCGACTTACTTTGAGCAGCATCTTATCGATTATGATGTCGCCAGTAACTGGGGTAATTGGCAATACTTAGCAGGGGTTGGTGCTGATCCGAGAGGGTGCAGGCAGTTTAACCTCAACAAACAGACTGAGCAATACGATCCAAATGGCGAGTTTATCAGTAAATGGCAGGGCGAGGTAGGATAAGGTCATAAAGGGTTTTAGTCGTTGAGCGCTCAATCAAAAATCTAAAAATTAAAATGAATATTTAAAAATTCAGGTAATCATAAAAAGCCCTTGATTCCATCGTGCGTAAGCTGCCGTAAATACGATGTTTCTGCAAAATCATTGTATGTTTAATAACATTCATTTAAAATAAATTTTATTAATAGCTCGCTAAGAAGACCACTATGCATTCTATCAACTTACCCAGCAAACCCCCAATATCACCGCATCCTATTCTTAATTTAAGTTTTCGTATATTTTTTAGCGCCGCCGCGCTGTTTGCCATAGTAACGATGTTGCTTTGGGCGTTTGTATTTACTGGTCATACAGATATTAATGCACAGGTGCTAAATCCGCTCTATTGGCACGGTCATGAGATGGTTTATGGATATGCATTGGCGGTGATTGCAGGATTCTTACTGACAGCCGTAAAAACTTGGACAGGAGTAATGATGCCGTATGGCTATAAATTGCTGGGTATTTTTGGTTGTTGGTTGTTAGCACGATTGAGCTGGGTAGCTTTTGGGTTTGGTATGACTGTCGCGGGTAGTAGCCTGTCGTGGTTGTATATTGGAGCCGTTTTTGATTTGTTGTTTATTGGCTGGATGGCTTTTGTAATCTTTCGGGCGGTATTACAAGTTAAACAATACAAGCAGATGGGCATTTTGGCGAAGCTTTCGTTACTGACCTTGGGCAATGGCCTTTGTTATTGGGGCATTATTAATGCAGATATGAATATAACCAAAATTGGGATATATTTGGGCTTTTATTTGATCATTGGTTTGGTTCTGACCATTGGTCGGCGCGTGGTACCATTTTTTATTGAGCGTGGGCTGAGCGTTATAAATAGTAAAGGCAACAAAGAAGATATAATCCTGCGCAATAGTAAGACGCAAGATATCGCAAGCTTATTGTTCTTTTTGGCATTTTTTATCGTTGATCTATTTTATCCTAACAAATACTTGCTTACCATTACGGCGCTTGGGGTGGCAGTGGTCAACTTCATACGTCTAATAGGGTGGTATCATTGCGGTATTTGGCAAAAGCCATTGCTTTGGTCGCTATATATCGCGTTTTTGGGTATGTGTTTGAGCTTTGTGTTGTACGCATTGCAGCCGTGGTTGGGATACGCTCATAGTATTGCGATGCATGGGTTGGCGATTGCAGGTGTTGGTATGATGACGGTGGCGATGATGACTCGTGTGTCTCTTGGCCATACAGGGCGTAGTATTCATCAGCCCCCTAAGATGGTAAATGTGATGTATGGTTTGATGATACTGGCGTTTATTAGCCGTGTGCTGTTACCACTTGTTGATATGGAACATTACTTACTATGGATTATGGCGGCTCAAGGTGCATGGATTGCGTGCTTCGTGCTGTTTTGTATCAGCTATTTGCCAATGCTGGCACGTCCAAGGCCTGATGGTTTGTTTGGTTAATAATAATATTTACCGCCAGAGTGAGGTGAAAAATAGAGCAGTTACGATCTAGTCGATACTAAGGAGGGATTAATACAAATTTTTCTTGCTTGCTGTGCCTGCGCAGACAGAAGCTGCAAAAAATTTGTATCAGTCCTGCTGACTGTCTTTTATATTGACCGGACTATAAATTAAAATAAGTAGGAGTAGTGGTAAATGCGATTGACCAATTATAGTGATTATGCACTGCGCTCATTGATTTATTTAGCAGTAAAGCCTGAGCCACCAATATTGGCAAATATCAGTGATATTGCCCATAGCTATGGTATTTCTAAAAGCCATTTAACTAAGATTATTCATCAATTGGGTCAGCTCGGTTATATAGAGAGTGTGCGCGGTAAGAATGGCGGTATTCGGTTGGCTCGCGCACCTAAAGACATCAATTTGGGCGTATTGATCAAACAGATAGAGCCTGATTTTGATTTGGTAGAGTGTTTTGCGACACCAGTGAATATTAGTGATCGACATCCTCGCTCGACAGGTTTGCCCATTACTCTTATCAATGAAGAAGTGGATAAATCTATAGGCTGCGTTATTAGTCCCGTCTGCCAACTCAAAGGGGTATTTTTTGAGGCGTTAACGGCATTTATTAATGTTCTAGAGCGTTATACATTGGCGGATGTCATTACCAATGAGGATGAGCTGGCGACACTCCTATTTCGCCCATAGAGTACAGCTTGTTGATCATAAAAAAGGGCGACCATTTTGGCCGCCCTTTTTTGTATTTTTACAGGTTTAAGATAGGCCGATCATTAAGCACTTTCTAACTTTGGACGGGCTTTATCAATTGCCTTCAACAATGCTTTTTCGAACTCACCCTCTTTGAAGCTAACCAGATATGAGTGCGCCGCGCAGAAGTTACGAACGTCACGCCATTCGTGTGCCAGATTGGTTGCCCAATCGCAATACTGTTTGCCAGCATCAGGTTCGTCTGTTAGCGCTTTTTTGGTTGTTGGATGCAGTATCAGTTCTGGTAATACGGCTTCTAATAACTTCATCGGCGGACTCATAAAAGTATCATCCACATGCAAGCTTTTGCTAGCAGGATGATAGGCCAATAAGGAGCCGGCATGAATCATCTCATTTGGCGAGATATAGTAGATACCTTTTGACACGGAGAACTCAAGCTCAGGATAGTGCTGAGCCACTGCCTCACTTTCGACCAAATCATTGGCCCATTGTACTTTAGGCACTTTTTTATGATGGCGGCTACTGCCATAAAAGGTCGCTTGTGGAAAATCTTTCGCCATTTCCTCACAGTATATGGTATGGAAAGGGTGGACATTAAGCACCGCTTCGACTGCTTGCCCATTATTGGTCAGCGCCATCACTTCATCGCGAACATCGCCTGTTAGGGCATAACTGTCTAAAAATATAAAACGCCCTGAAGCTAGCTGGACGAGCGAGCATTGAGTGCCAATATTTATCACACCGCCAATGCGAAACGAGCCGCGTATATTCCAAAATCCTGCACCTAAATCATGTATTTTATCGGACATTAATATTTCTCCTTATGTAAATTTTAAAAGAATAAGTGATAGAAAGTAGCTTAGACTGTAAGTAGTTTTTTGAAATGAATGCTACTAAGCAGTAGTCTGATTTAGACCATTGTTGCAGCAGCTTATGACGACTGAAGCTCAGAACGAGCGACGTCAATGGCAGATAGTAGCGCTGTCTTAAATCTGCCTTCGCCAAACTCTACCAAACCAGAGTGCGCGCCGCAAAAATATCGAGTATCTGACCATTTGTGCGCCAGCTCTGTCGCCCAATCACAATACTGCTTGCCCGCGTTCGGCTCATTTTTGAGCGCTTGCTGGGTTGTCGGATGTAAACCCAAACTCGGTTGTACCGTATTGAATAGCTTAGAAGGGGGAATCTCAAAAGTATCGTCAACATAAATACTTTGGCTAGGGGCATGATAAACCAATAAAGAGCTGGCATGGACGGCGTCGTTGGGTGAAATGTAATAAATGCCTTTAGGGAGAGAGAAATCAAGTTCAGCATAGCGCTCTGTGACGGCATCGCTTTCGACCAAATCCTCTGACCAACTCACGCTTGGTATTTTTTCGCGATGGCGACTGCTGCCATAGAAGGTCGCTTGCGGAAAATCCTGTGCCATTTGCGCGCAATGAACAGTATGAAAAGGATGCACGTTTAATACCGCTTCTACATCGTGACCATCGTTGGTCAAATCCATG
This sequence comes from Psychrobacter sp. AOP22-C1-C5, assembly GCF_052378885.1. Taxonomy (NCBI): domain Bacteria; kingdom Pseudomonadati; phylum Pseudomonadota; class Gammaproteobacteria; order Moraxellales; family Moraxellaceae; genus Psychrobacter; species Psychrobacter sp. AOP22-C1-C5. The sequence goes on from NZ_JBQSYC010000004.1 coordinate 101,569, forward strand.
ACTTGCTGACGAACGTCACCTGTCAAGGTATAACTGTCTAAGAAAATAAATCGCCCCGACGCCATTTTTATCAGGGCAGATTGCACTCCTATGTCAATGATGCCATTTTTAATAAATGAGCCTCGTATACTCCAAAACCCGTGGCCTAAATCGTAAATCTCATCGGTCATCAAAATCAATCCTTAATGCTGGTTTTCTCAAATTTTTTTGGTTATCAGTACTGTTTAGTCATACATAAGACCTTAAAGTATGGTTTTTTGAAACGGCTATGTCTGTAATAAAAAAGATAGAAGCAATATAGATGTGTAAAAATAAAATAGAGTTGTTGGGAAAATGTATTGATAAGCAATAAGCAAAACAGAACGAACCATACACTGAAACCTGAGTCTATTATTCGATATGATAGTGTAAAACAACTTTGATTTATTTTGAGAGACAGTCTATTCAATTAAAAAGGTAGTCTCTCATATGAGGGTAAGTTCAAATACCATCGTCTCATTTCTATCACCTATGCCTACTTAGTTTCGACTAAAAGGCACCAATACAGTCCATACTATTTTGAATAATCACATACATAACAGCGGTAAAGACACTATTCAAACCACTCCCAATATTCATGCGACAAAGACAGAAATGGCTGCCACATCTGCGCATCAGTCGCCATTTTATTCGCCTTCATGGGTGTTGAAACTGACGATCGGCCTGATTGGAATGTTTGCTTTTTTGCAGGTTTACTCTATTCAGGCAATTTTGCCCGTATTGATGATGGATTTGTCAGCAAGTGAGGTACAAGCAGGAATGGTGGTTGGGGCGACAGTGTTGGCGATTGCAATTATGTCCCCGTTTTTGGGTATGCTGTCGGATGCTGTCGGGCGCAAATCATTCATCGTTGGTGCTTTATTGTTCCTCGCCATACCTACTGCTTTGATTGCCCAAAGTCCAACGATTGGTTGGATGGGAATGTGGCGTTTTATGCAAGGCTTGTCTGTACCGGGCATCACGGTAGTGACGATTGCCTATATCGGTGAGGAGTTCGAAGGACGAGCGGTGACGGAGCTGATGTCGTTCTATGTGTCAGGTTCGGTGCTTGGCGGCTTTATGGGGCGATTCTTGCTTGGGCATTTGCATGAGCTCATTGGCTGGCGCTATGGCTACTATGTGATGGCCGCTATGACACTGATAGGTGCGTTGTGGGTCATTAAGATGCTGCCATCTTCGCGTCATTTTGTGGCCAACCCAAACGTTCGCTCAGCGATACAAACCCTAGGCGAGCATGTGACCAATCGCTATGTGGTGACTGCCTGCTTGCTTGGTGCCTGCGTTTTATTTTCGCTTGTCGGCTGTTTTACCTTTATCAATCTGCATCTTGCCAAAGCGCCCTATAATCTAAGTACAGGTGCGCTTGCCAATATCTTTGCGGTATATTTAATCGGGGTTGTCATTACGCCACTTTCGACCACCTTGCTTAGGCGGTTTGGTTCAGCGCGTACCGTTCGAGTCGCGGTTTGTGTATCGATTATTGGTGTGCTGTTGACATTGGTGACACCATTATGGGGCATCATAATAGGACTTGCTGTCATGTCCTCAGGCGTTTTTATCACTCAATCAGCAACCATTAGCTATATCGCTGTTAATGTCAAAAAAGGACGATCATTGGCATCGGGTTTGTATTATATGGGATATTACACGGGTGGCACTTTAGGGGCATGGCTAGGGGGTATGGTTTATGCGCGTGGACAGTGGCCACTCACAGTATGGTTGCTTTTATTCGTACAGATTTTGGCGCTGCTTGTTGCCAGTTTTGGTATGATTAAGACCAAATTACCCAAAGCTTAGTGCTTTTTTTTGAAAAAAAGCGATAGGCTTGATGGTACTTACTTGTCGCTTTACATAGTGTCGCTTTTTTCTTACTATCAGTAGAGAGTTTATTTATTTTCAACGATTTATTCTCAATTACAATCACTTATCGTCAATAAAAACCAAAACAGTTAATGACGTTAACTAAGCATTATTATTCTAATTTACCTACATAATTATTTGTGTTTATGACCAACAAGGAAGTCAAATCTATGTCAAATACTTACCAAAGTGCGCCATCCGCCTACGATTATCCATTATTGGTAAAACAATTACTGAGCCGATCTAAGACAGTATCGCAAGACCAAGAGATTATTTATGCCGATAAAGCACGTTTTACTTACAAAGATTTGTTTAATCGCATCAATCGCTTGGCCAATGTATTAGCTGGTTTGAATCTTGACGCTGGCGATATAGTCGCAGTGATGGATTGGGATAGTCATCGCTATCTCGAATCATACTTTGCCATACCGATGTCAGAGTATGTTTTACAGACAGTAAATATCCGTTTGTCACCAGAAAAAATCCTTTACACCATCAATCATGCCAAGCCTAAGGTGTTGCTGCTCAACTCTGAGTTTGCGCCATTGGTCAAAGATTATCAGTTTGAAAACTCTAGTATTGAGCATATTATTTGGCTAGATGACAATGGCGTGACGTTTGAAGGTATCTTCGGCGGTAATCAAAACCGTGTCATAGGTGAGTATGAAGCGTTGCTAGCAGCCGCTGATAGCGATTTTAATTTTCCAGATTTTGATGAAAATACCATTGCTACGACCTTTTATACCTCAGGCACTACTGGCGATCCCAAAGGTGTGTTTTTTAGTCATCGCCAGCTGGTATTGCACAGCTTAGCAGAGGCGGCCACTCTTGGTATGTTGCCCAATAAACAAGGCATCAGTTATGGTGATGTTTATATGCCAATGACGCCGATGTTCCACGTCCATGCTTGGGGTTTCCCGTTTACGGCTACGATGATTGGTTTAAAACAAGTCTATCCGGGACGCTACGAGCCAGCCGCTTTGATGGATTTGATTATCAATGAAAAAGTGAGTGTTACTCACTGTGTGCCGACCATTTTGCAAATGGTACTCAAAGAAGCACAAGATCGTGATGCCAGCTTTAATGGTCTCAAAATGATAATTGGTGGTTCAAGATTGACCGAAGGTTTGGCCAGAACGGCAATGGCGCAAGGTATCGAGGTTTATACAGGCTACGGTATGTCGGAGACGGCGCCACTTATCAGTTTGACAGAATTTAGCTTAAATGAGCCTGAGATGACAGAAGATGAAGATATCGCCCGTCGCTGTATGGCAGGTAAGCCAGTCCTCATGGTTGACGCTCAAGTGTGGGGTGAGGATAACCAGTCTGTGGGTCTAGGCAAAGACAATACTGGCGAGCTGGTATTACGCGCCCCTTGGCTCACTCAAAGCTATTTGAAGAATACTGATGCAGGCAAGGAGCTGTGGGAAAATGGTTACATGCATACTCAGGACATTGCGTACATACGTCCTGACGGTTATATCAGAATCACGGATCGTTTAAAAGATGTGATCAAATCAGGTGGCGAATGGATTTCATCATTGGAAATTGAGACAATTTTATCTCTACATCCAGCCGTGGCAGATGTGTCGGTGATTGGTGTTCGTGATAAGCAGTGGGGCGAGCGTCCATTGGCACTAATCGTCCTCAAGCCTGCCTATCAAGAGACCAGCGCTGATGACATTAAAGCGATTGCCGAAAAAGCAGTGGAGCGCGGTATTATTCCTAAATATGGTGTACCAAGTCAGTTTAAGTTTGTGGATGAGTTGCCAAAAACTTCTGTGGGTAAACATGACAAAAAGGTCATGCGTGAGATGTATGCTGAGCAGACCGAAGTGTAATCCTCATCAACTTATCAACTTATCAACCGATAAGACGCTGGAATCGAGCAAAATACTGAATGCATGATGCGCTTAGCAGTTGACCTTTGTTGTTGGCTCTGTTACATTTTAAACCGATACGTAATGTATCGGTTTTTTAGTTCTGGCAAAGGATAGCCAGCGTTGTACTATAGTCAATACGACATAAAATCGCCTCACCATCGTTTATGCTAAGGACAGCCATTATGAGCGAACAAATCACCAATCTAACCAGCAGTCAAAATTCTACGCAAGTCTCTCATACTGACCAAACTTTTGATGATATCTATCAAGCTTCCATCAGTGATCGTGAGCAGTTTTGGGCGGAGCAAGCAAAACGTATCTATTGGCACAAAGCACCTGAGCAAACCCTTGATGACAGTAATTTGCCTTTTGCCCGATGGTTTGTCGGCGGCGAGACCAATCTTTGTTATAACTGTGTGGATCGTCATCTAGAGGAACGCGCAGAGCAGGACGCCTTCATTTGGCTCTCATCCGAAATCAATCAAGAGTTGATCGAAACCTTTCCAGGCATTACGGACGCTTTCAAAGATTTGGGTAATAGCGTTGAGTTTTATACGGACTATACCAAGCGCCGCTTGACCTACAATGACTTATATAAAGAAGTAAATTATTTTGCCGACGTGCTGCAACGTCATGGCATTGTGGAAGGCGATCGCGTCATTATTTATATGCCGATGATTTTGGAGGCCGCCTATGCCATGCTCGCCTGTGCGCGTATTGGTGCGGTACATTCGGTTGTGTTTGGCGGGTTTGCTGCTCACAATTTGGCCATTCGTATGGATGATGCCGAAGCAAAAATGGTCATCACGGTGGATGCAGGTTTGCGTGGCGGTAAAGTTATTAATTATAAAAGTTTGGTCAATCAAGGGGTTGAGCAAGCAAATATAAAACCTGAGCATGTGCTCATTGTGGATCGCGGTATATTGCCCTTTAAGCCACAAGATATTGATGTAGATTATGCCACCGAACGTCGCTTTAGCTGTGAATCGAACGCTGTGGTAGAACCAGTTTGGCTTGAGTCAAACGCACCCTCGTATTTGCTCTATACTTCTGGTACGACGGGTACGCCAAAAGGGGTGCAACGTGATACGGGCGGTCATGCGGTCGCGCTCACCACTTCGATGGACTATATTTATGATGGTAAAGCGGGTGAGACTTTTTGGGCAATATCAGATATCGGTTGGGCAGTGGGGCATTCTTATACTATCTATGCACCATTGCTCTCTGGCATGACCAGTGTCATGTATGAAGGGTTGCCACACCGTCCAAATCCGGGTATTTGGTGGCGCATTGTCGAGGCCAATAAGGTTAATATTCTCTTTACCGCACCCACCGGTGTACGCATGCTCAAAAAGCAAGATGAGACGTGGATGACCCGCTACGATGTATCAAGCGTCAAATCGTTCTTTTTGGCAGGCGAACCGCTTGATGAATCAACGGCCAATTGGCTTACCAAGCATTTGGGTGTTCCTATTTTAGATCATTACTGGCAAACAGAGTCGGGCTGGCCAATCTTAAGTAATACGCCCAAATTCAACCATAAACCGCACAAACAGGGCTCACCCGGTTATCCAATGTATGGCTATGATGCGCAGGTTATCAATGAAGAGACAGGTAAACCTTGTGCAGCTGGTGAAAAAGGTCTACTAGCGATTAAAGCGCCTTTGCCACCAGGTTGTCTTACTACGGTATGGCGTAACGATGAGCGCTTTATCAGTAGCTATTTTGGTCTATTTGATGGTCAGCAGTACTCCACGTCAGACTACGCGGTGACTGATGAAGAGGGTTACTTCTATATTTTGGGACGCACTGATGATGTCATCAACGTAGCCGGTCATCGAATAGGCACGCAAGAGATTGAGGAGGCCATTAGCAGCCATCCAGAAATGGCAGAGTGTGCGGTTGTGGGCATTCAAGACGAATTAAAAGGCGAGTTGCCAATTGCCTTTTGTGTGTTAAAAGATCATACACAAGTAGCCACTACTGAAAATCGCTTCCGTATTGAGCAACAAGTGATTGGCGCTGTGATTAAGTCATTGGGCGGTATTGCACGACCAGCGGCCATTTATTTCCCGCAATCGTTACCAAAAACCCGCTCTGGTAAAATTTTGCGCCGCGCCATTCGTGCTTTGGCAGAAAATAAAGCCACAGGAGATATGTCAACACTCGACAATCCAGCAGCGATTGATGCGATTAAACAATCGATGAATGACTATTAAAGTGTAGTCTATTTAAATCTAACGTTGATTAAGCCGTTTTCATACAAAACGACAAGCTCATGAAAAATCATGGGCTTTTTATTTTTTTTTCACTTCGCTACAGTTTATCTGGCTATCCAACACTTAAATAAAAATTCTATAAAGCACTTGACCCTAAAATTGATTTATTGTTATAGTCAATAACGATACAAATTAAATCATTTTAAAATTAAGCTTTGTTGATAAAAATTTATAGCTATTAATTCACTTCCCGAATATAAAGACACCGTTAGATGGTCGTCACGCAAACAAGATAAGGATATCTTATGCATCATGTTCAACAACTCATCAATGGCCAATTTACTCAGTCAAATACTGACGAGTGGATTGATCTTACCGATCCTGCAACGCAAGAAGTCATTGCCAAAGTCCCGCAAACCACTGATGACGAAATCAACCAAGCAGTCGCTGCCGCCAAAGCCGCATTTCAAACATGGCGCAAAACACCTATTACTACGCGTGCCCGTATTTTTTTAACCTATCAGGCGCTTATTCGTGAGCACATGGACGAGCTGGCAGAGATTTTAACCGCAGAGCAAGGCAAAACTATTGCTGATGCGCGCGGCGATGTATTCCGTGGTTTAGAAGTGGTTGAGCACGCCGCAGGCATTGCTAATTTGCAAATTGGTGATTTCGTTGAAAACGTCGCATCCGGCGTGGACACTTACAGTATTTGGCAGCCACTTGGCGTTTGTGCGGGTATCACACCATTTAATTTCCCAGCCATGATTCCGCTATGGATGTTCCCAATGGCGATTGCCACAGGCAATACCTTTATCTTAAAACCATCCGAACAAGATCCCATGGTTACCATGCGTTTGGTTGAGCTTGCTATTGAAGCGGGCGTTCCTGAAGGCGTGCTTAATGTGGTTCATGGTGGCAAAGCGACAGTCGATGCCATTTGCGATCATCCCGATATCAAAGCCGTCTCTTTTGTCGGCTCTACCAGTGTCGGTAAACACGTCTATGAACGCGCCAGCAAATCAGGTAAGCGTGCGCAGTGCATGATGGGTGCCAAAAACCATGGTGTGATCCTACCTGATGCGAATAAAGAGCAAACTCTTAATCAATTAGCAGGTGCTGCATTTGGTGCTGCTGGTCAACGCTGTATGGCGCTGTCAGTCGTGGTGTTAGTAGGTGCGGCGGGTGAATGGATTGATGATATTAAAGCCAAAGCGGAAGGCCTAATCGTGTCAGCTGGCAAGAACGACAAAGACTTAGGCCCACTGATTTCTCCTGCGGCAAAAGCTCGTGTCGAGCACTTGATTGGTACAGGGGTAGAAGAAGGGGCGAGCTTAATACTGGATGGACGCGGTATCACAGTTGAAGGGTTTGAAAAAGGTAATTTCGTCGGCCCCACTATTTTTGATAACGTCACCAGTGACATGCAAATTTATCAGCAAGAAATCTTTGGTCCAGTGCTTTGTATCATGCGTGCTAACAGCTTGGATGAAGCAATAGAGCTATTGAATGCCAATCCTCACGGTAATGGTACTGCAATTTTTACCCAGTCAGGGGCGGCCGCGCACAAATTCCAACAAGATATCCAAGTCGGTCAAATTGGCATCAATCTACCGATTCCTGTGCCATTACCAATGTTCTCTTTCTCAGGCTCACGCGCCAGTAAGCTTGGTGATCTCGGTCCTTATGGTAAGCAAGCCGTACAGTTTTATACGCAAACGAAGACTGTGACTGCGCGCTGGTTTGATGATGAAGCAAGCCGAGGCGTTAATACCACCATTTCGATTTAATCTTGGAGCCGTTATATGGTCAGGTCAATATAAAAGAGATTCAGAGAGACTGGGATAAATTTTTTGTAGCGTCTGGCATCAACTGCACAGCCAGCAAGAAAAATTTAAGCCAGTCTTGTATGATAATGTCGTGTAGCCATTTTATTTGGTATCAACTATATTTGTGATATGGCGTTAGTTCTGTTGACGCCAACCTTTCAGATAATGATAGGGAAAAAACGACTCATCAAAGTTTATTGACCACATTTTTTATGCACGTACAAGGATGACCTCATGGATTTTTCATTGACTGATGACCAGATTGCCTTTCGCCAGACTGCCAAACAGTTTGCACAAAAAGAGCTTAAACCGAACGCTGCTGAATGGGATCGTACGTCGCATTTTCCAATTGATGTGATTAAAAAATCTGGCGAGCTTGGTTTTTTAGGGCTGTATACCAATCCAGAATATGATGGCTTGGGACTGCCACGCTTGGACTCCGCTATGGTCTTTGAGGAATTGGCATGGGGCGATACGTCCGTGGCGGCCTATATGAGCATTCATAATATGGCAAGCTGGATGATTGGTGAATACGGCAGTGACGCCTTATGCAAAAAATACCTGCCAAACATGGTCAGCGGTGAATGGCTTGGTAGCTACTGTTTGACTGAACCGAATGCAGGTTCTGATGCGGCTTCATTGCGTACCAAAGCGGACAAGCAAGGCGATTATTATGTACTTAATGGAGAGAAAACGTTTATATCAGGTGCCGGGTCAACCGATGTGTTAGTGGTAATGGCAAGGACGGGCGGTGCAGGGCCAAAAGGTATATCTGCATTTGTTGTTGATGCTGATAGTGACGGTATCGAGTATGGTAAAAACGAGCATAAGATGGGCTGGAAGGCGCAGCCAACTCGAACCATTAGTTTTAAAGATGTCAAAGTACCGATAGAAAATCTCATAGGTGAGGAAGGTCAAGGCTTTCGTATCGCGATGAAAGGTTTGGATGGCGGTCGTATCAATATTGGGATCTGTGCAGTCGGTACAGCGCAATCGGCGCTAGAGACGGCAACCAACTACGTCCAAGAACGCAGCCAGTTTGGCAGCCCAATTGCCAGCTTGCAATCTGTGCAATTTAAACTCGCTGATATGCTTACTCAAACGATTGCTGCGCGGCAAATGCTTTATCTGGCCGCTGATAAAGTCGATAATAATGACTCACAAGCTTCTACTTACTGCGCGATGGCAAAACGTTTATCAACCGATCTTTGCTTTGATGTTGCGAATGAAGCCTTACAATTGCATGGGGGCTATGGATATCTAAATGAATACCCGCTTGAGCGCCATGTACGAGATTTGCGCGTGCATCAGATTTTAGAAGGCACTAATGAGATCATGCGAGTAATTGTCTCACGTCAGCTGCTACAAGATGAGGCTCTGAGTCAACTACGCTAGTACACTACACTTTACTAATATAGCCAATTCAAAATAAGAGTGGTACATACGGTGATTGTGTTTCACTGGGATAAGTTTTCCTCGCTGGCTGTTCGCAAGCGTGACAGATGCTTCGTAAAATTTATCCCAGTATAACCGTACTCTCTATAGTAAATAAAACCATATCAAAACAAGGATGTTCTATGACGGATTATACCAACCTCAAACTGTCGATTGATGGTCATACCGCCATTGTGACACTGAACAATCCGCCCGCGCATACATGGACAATGGACAGTCTAAAAGCACTCAAACAACTCGTCACTGACCTAAATGCAAAAGACGATGTTTACGCTTTAATCATTCATGGTGATGGCGAAAAGTTCTTCTCAGCAGGTGCGGATCTCAATAATTTTGCAGAAGGCGATAAAGGTCAGGCTGTCAGTATGGCAATCGCCTTTGGCGAAGCTTTTGAAGCATTGTCCGTATATCGCGGTGTTAGTATTGCGGTTGTCAATGGCTATGCGATGGGTGGTGGGCTTGAATATGCGCTGGCCTGTGATATTCGTATTGCAGAAGCGCACGCACAAATGGCTTTGCCAGAGACGGGCGTGGGTTTATTACCTTGTGCGGGCGGCACACAAAATCTGCCTTGGCTCGTTGGTGAAGGTTGGGCAAAGCGCATGATATTATGCGGTGAGCGTGTCGATGCAGAGACGGCACTCCGCATAGGTCTGGTTGAAGAAGTTACTGCCAAAGGTGAAGGTCTCGCCGCTGCCCACGCTCTAGCAAAAAAAGCCGCCAACCAGTCACCCGTTGCCGTCACTTATTCTAAAGCACTTATCCAAGCTGCTAGAAATAAGCCACCTGCGCAAAACCTGATTCATGAGCGTGAAGCCTTTGTTAAATTATTTGATACGGCAGATCAGCGTGAAGGCGTCCAAGCATTTTTAGAGAAGCGTAAGCCTAATTGGCAGAATAAGTAAATGGCATCAGACTGAATCACTATATATTCTCTTTTAATTTTCGTAGGTGCTTTTTATGATAAAAACAGATATGACAGCGACGGAAGATATTAATAATCAAAAAACTATAGAGACAGAGTCGCCTGTATTGTTCGATACTGAGCCGACAGAGTGCGGCCATCTAATCGGGATAATGACGTTAAACACGCCTAAATCCCTGAATGCCTTGAGCGTTGAGATGTGTCAATTGTTATCAGCGCAGCTAGAGCAGTGGCAACAAGATAATCAGATAGTGGCATTGGTCTTAAAAGGTGCAGGCGATAAGGCATTTTGTGCTGGTGGCGATATTCGTAAATTGTATGACAGCATGTCGACAACTGCGCCATTACCCAATCCATATGCGACAGAGTTTTTCAGCCATGAGTATCGTCTCTATCGACAAATGCATTTTTATCCCAAACCATTAATATTGTGGGGCGATGGCATCATCATGGGTGGCGGTATGGGACTCATGGCAGGGTGCAGTCATCGTTTGGTCACTGAGCGCACAAGGTTTGCCATGCCTGAGGTGACCATTGGATTGTTCCCTGATGCTTCTGGTAGCTGGTTTTTGCAACGAATGCCAGCCAAGACAGGCTTATTTTTGGGGCTGACTGGTGCGATGTGCAATGGTAATGACGCGCTATTCGCCAATCTTGCGGAGTATGCGGTTGCCAGTAGTGATTATGACGCCATTATACAGCGTTTGAAACAGAGCAATTGGCAAGAGGCGGTTAACTCTGGCAGGACAGATAAGTTTTATAGTAAGAGCGCTCACAGTATAGTCAGTCGCGCACTTGCCGCGCAACCCGTGGCCGAGTTACCTGCTAGCAAATTAGCCACCTATTGGCTCTCTATTCAGCAGTTAATGAATAGTGGTGACTTAGGTGACATTGACACCATACTACAAAGTGATGAGGCCCTTGCACAGTTGGATGCAGATTTTGCTGCAGACGGTTGGACACAGCGAGCTGTAGCCACCTATCGGCATGGTTGTCCAGTCACCGCAGCGTTGACTTATGCGCTTTATCATAAAGTCACTGATCTATCGCTTGAGCAAGTTCTGTATTTGGAAACCAATGTGGCAGTGAATTGTGCCGCCAACCCTGACTTCAAAGAAGGAGTGCGTGCGCTATTGATTGATAAAGATCGTAGTCCGCAGTGGTCGAGTTCATTAGCGGATTGCTTAAGTACAGAAGGGCAGGCGTATATCCAACAGCATTTTACGAACCCTTATCCTAAAAGTGAACACCCATTGGACGATTGGTTGAATGATGACGCCTTGGGCAATCAGCTGGTACGTTAAAGATTTGATTTGCTAATCCAAATAAATATTAAACGAAACTTAGAAATAATGACAGGCTATATGTAGCAATGTCTACATGCATCATCAAGGAGTGATGAGATGGGTACAAAGAATACAAATACGATGGAGCAAAATGCTGATAAACCCAATATTGCCTTTATTGGTCTTGGTAATATGGGCGCACCAATGGCAGAAAACTTATTAAAGGCAGGGTATGCGTTGTCAGTCTACGACTTGTCTGAAGCAGCGACCCATCGCTTGCAGCAAGCAGGAGCACGCGTTGCCAATAGTCCTAAAGACGCAGCAAGCAACGCTCAAGTGGTGATCAGCATGTTACCCGCTGGCAAGCACGTTCACTCTGTTTATTTAGGTGAGAGTGGCACCAACGGCTTACTTGCAGAATTACCCAAAGGTACATTGGTCATTGACAGCAGTACGATCGCAGCAGCAGATGCAGTGACCGTAGCAAAGGCTGCGAGTGAGCTTGGTATAGACTTTTTAGACGCGCCAGTATCTGGTGGGACAGGCGGTGCAATTGCTGGCAGTTTGACTTTCATTGTTGGTGGTAGCGACAAGGCTTTTGCGAGAGCTGAACCAATACTAAGCGTGATGGGCAAAAATATCTTCCATGCAGGCGATCATGGCGCAGGGCAAGTCGCAAAAATTTGTAATAACATGCTGCTCGGTATTCTCATGGCGGGGACAGCGGAAGCGATCAATTTGGGTGTCAAAAATGGCTTAAACCCTAAAGTATTATCAGATATCATGCTACAAAGCTCAGGACGTAACTGGACGTTAGAAGTCTACAATCCTTATCCACAAGTCATGGAAAACGTCCCTTCTAGTAATGGTTATAAAGGCGGATTTATGAGTAAGCTGATGCAAAAAGATCTAAATCTTGCCATGCAAACTGCTCAGGATACCAATGTTGAAACACCAATGGGTGCCAAAGCAGCAGAGCTTTATGAGGCTCATTCAGTAGAAAACGGCGATAAGGATTTTTCGAGTATTTTGGGTCGTCACGATAGCTCAGTGCTGTTCTAACTTTTACTTTGCCCATCTCAGTTAAGCATTATTAATGTGACTGTGTGCGTGCGACCACTTATTATTGAAATAAGGTTAATCAAAAGCAAATATAAAAAGGTCTGTGCCGTTATGATGGTACAGACCTTTTTTTATGTTTGTTGGTTAGCGTTTCTAGCTTTGCAAATCATATACAAGTGTTTGAATATCCTGCGCCGCTTCCTGCAGACGCGGTACATGAATCAGTAACTCATCCAGCGATACTCGTATGGTTGGCGCATGAATATACAGTGAAGCCAAATATCGTGATTTCTTATCTAATATAGGGACGGCTACGGCCACCATTTCAGAGATGAACTCTTCATTGTCTATACCAATGCCAGTGTCAGCGATGCGATCAAGCTCAGCATTCAACGCGTCAATATCAGTAATGGTGTTTTTAGTGAATTTGTCCAGTGGCAAACCTTGCAGTATCTTGTGGCGACTTGTAGCAGACAATTGACTTAGATATAGCTTACCCGTCGCGGTACACCACATTGGTGATTTGGCGCCTACTGGTAGATAAATCTGTAAGGGCAACGTCGTTTGGGCACGGTTGGTATAAATCATATTCATATGATAGGGAATACCAATCCCGCAAGTCTCTTTAAGCTCATCAACCAACTTTTGCAAAATCATTTGTCGTTCATTAAAAAATAACCGCTGCTGCCAAAGCTCAACACTCAAGTTGCGTACCCGCTTCCCCGGAATGATACCGCCACCAATATCAACGGTTAAAAAACCATCATCAACCAAGCTCTGAATCAATCTATGAATGGTAGGCTTAGGAATATCCAATTCTTGAGACAGCTCAAGTGGTGACAGTGGCTTAGAAGCGTAGGATACGGCCTCTATGATCTCTAGTACACGGGTTATCGACGATACTTTAGGCATATAAGTGGCTCAGTAGTAGTAAAAAGAATAAGACATAAAACGCTACAACGTTTTCACAAAATAAATCAATGACGACAAATCTAATGTTGTTCTATTTATCGCTATTACTATCTAATTCAAGATGATACAAAGATGAAGCAACAGTTAAGTCCATTATATAGAAACATTTGTCTTACATGTCTATGTGTCTGGAATTTTATAAAAAGGCAATAATGGATACGTTAACTCACAAAATACAACAAACTGTAGTATTATGCCGTACAACTGTCATTGAGTTAACCGATAGAGTAGGTCATTATAATGACATATTTTGTAATACCATCACATGAACATTAAGCACTTGATATTCATGTTTTGGCAGTTTAGTTACTTTGAGAGTATTGTGTAACAGAAAATCAAAGTTTTGCGGGTTGGTGTAGTAATTATTACAATATCTATGCAATCTTTACATAATGGCAAATAAAAAGCGCGTCTATAGGGGTGACTTTTCGAGCCAAAATTGTTTTAATCTGCTCAACAAAATGATTGATTTAAAAACAGCTGAATTGTCATTTTTTTGGGCGAGTTATTCCACACTTTAGGAGAGTATTTATGAAACTTATTAAATTAACAGCGATTTCTGCTGCCGTTTTAGCCTCAACTGCTGCACTAGCTGCTGAACCTGTTATCGTTGTTGATGGTAACGATGCCGTTGTTTATGAAGCTGAGCCAGTTGCTGTTGCTTATGAAGCACAACCTGCTTCTTATGCTTATAACCCTGACGCTGGTGTAGTAAGCAATACTACTGGTGCTGTACTTGGTGGTACTAAAACTTTCTTCCAAACAGCTCTTAACCCAGCGGCAGTTAGCGCTGAAGTTGGTACACTAGGTTATGGTGCTAACCTTGGTTGGGCACTGAACGAGAAAACTGAATTGCAAGCTGGTTGGGCAGGTGGCGATGTTGCTGACCTATTCGGCGGTGACTTTGATGCAAACGATGTAAACTATGAAGTTGACTCTGACTTCAGCAACCCATACCTAGGCGTTCAACTACGTCCTGCTGGTAACTGGTTCACAATGGGTGCTGGTGTTATCGTACCTGACAACAGTATCGATGTAACTGCTAACCCAGAAGGCGGCGTATATAAAATTAACGGCGCAGAGTATGATGCTGATTCTGTAGGTGCTTTGCAAGGTAGTGTTGATCATCGCAACAAACTAGCTCCTTATGGTACTATCGGTTTCCGTCCTAACATCAACAATAACTGGGGTGTGTTCGGTGAAGTTGGTGCAGCTTACATGGGTAAAACTAGCGCTAATGTAAATGCAAGTAACAATACTGGCCCAGTATTTATCAGAGATGGTAACGGCAACAATGTCGTTGTTCCAGGTGAAACTGCTCAAGGCGTTGCTGATCTTGCAGCACAAGAACTTGAAAACAAAGATTACTTAGAGTGGTTCCCAATTGTTAAAGTTGGTGCAACTTACCGCTTCTAATCTAATCGCAGTTTGAATACTGTCATTAGAAAAGTGTAAAGATAAAAAAACGATCCTTTTTAGGGTCGTTTTTTTTGTCTGTGATAAATCTACTATTTGTAATGGAGACTCATATGTTCATATACGGTTTAAAAAACAACTACCGTTTGTTGAATGGGTAATATAGCAATATGATAGTGCGATTGGTTGTCAGCTATGACGATCACATTAGACTGTTGTTTTACGCTATTAATCAAATTAGCAACGAGATAAGCATAGTCTTTACCCAAACCTTGAGCCAGTGTGTATTGATGAATTTTGATAAAACTTTCTTTTATTTGCCACAATAACTTAGCAATGTTATGACGCTGGATAGCTGGCAATGATTGTATGGTCGCAATTTCATTGTCTGAATAATAACGCTGTACCACTCGCCATGCAATGTTACTATTTTCGATATCAATGCCCGTAGGACGATGGCGACTGATAGTGACTGCTACGTTGCTTTTTAACTGTCTATTAACGGTCTGATCTGAGCTTTTGCTAATATTGTTACTAACGCCTGTATGGCTGAAGCACACGTAATATCTACTGCCCACAAGACGATAGGGAAAGTTAGATTCATCTAGCGTGTCTTTAATCTCTAGTTTTTTAAGTAGTCTTTGTAATAATAATCGCACGCCTCTACGTTGTAATTGACGTTGACGTTGAGCTATTTTTCGAGCTGAGAAGGGGACGGACGAGCCATAATATTGCCAATCCAAATCTTTAAATGCATAAAGCTTCATGAATGGTGTATAAGTAATCAGTAGCCATGATGTTTTTTCTTTTAGCGCTTCAAAGTTCGAGCACAGCGCTTCGCCTACTTGTGCAGTAGCACACCACGTTGTAGAGCCGAGCTGGGTATAATGCAGATGAGTGAGGCTGAATGTTGGCATCATAAAATTTATCGGTTGTTACTGACTTGTTTATATTAGCTTAATAAAACGTAAAAAGCCCAGCGATACTCTATCGTTGGGCTTTTATATATAAAGCGAAGAATGCTTTATGGTCTAGCGCTAGCTTTATATATCTTAGTAAGACAACTCAGCACGGCGGTTTTGCGCATAGGCTTCTTCAGTAGTACCAGTAGCAGCAGGACGCTCTTCACCATAGCTGATGACACGGACGTTGTTTACAGCAACGCCTTGAGCAGCCAAATAGTTACGAGCTGCTTGGGCACGGCGCTCACCCAATGCGATATTGTATTCACGGCTACCGCGCTCATCAGTGTGACCAGCGATAACCACGCCAGCGTTTGGATTTGAACTTAATAGACTTGCATGTTGATTTAGGACATTGGCAGCTTGAGTCGTGATTTCGCTGCTATCAAAAGCAAAATAAACCACTGCTTGCAAATTTTCAGCGCCAGTGATAACGGCACTTGAGTTATCAACGATAACAGCACCAGTGTATCCTGCTTGACCACCTGGAATACCTAATGGAGCAACCACAACTTCAGAAGTAGAGCGCTTGGTAGCACAACCTGTGGTCAGTGCCACAGCGCTAGATAATATAGCAAGAACCGCGATCTTAGAAAAATTGGTCGACATAATGAGCTCCTAAAATTTTAATTAAATTTGTTTTTTTAAACTGCTTACGATAAAACTTAGGCAATTGCTATCTATAATATACTAAATGTTACTTTATGTAAGTAGTATTACTGTAAATAATTCTAGAATTTACAGTGAGATATGAAGCATATTACCAACGATTTTTGTCCCAGTTTTCGGGATTGGCCCAGTAATCCGCATTGAGCCAGTTTGGCAATTGTTTATAATCATACAAATTAAATTGCCATAATGTGGTTGCTACTGATGGTGAGACTGGTAAAGACGAATCTGCTTGGCTTATGCCATCGCTTTCTAAATATTGCGCGTTTAGGATATCAAACGGTGTAAAGCCATAAGCTTTTAGATCTATAGTGCTATCAAGCGCGATCAAAAGATGTGCCGCATAAAGATCGCGATAGCGCATGAGTAGTGGGGTATATTGTTGTAGTAACTCTGACGATAATGTGGGCAACCAAAAGCAGACGAGTGCATATCGTTCAGGTATTTGCTGTTGAGTAAGATCAGATAGGGTGATCACTTGCAGTTTTTGCGTGTCTGTTACTGTCGTATCATGAACGTCATTGGCTATGTGTTTGTTTAGCTGAGACTTTAACGCCGAATGTGCATTCTTATCTTGGACGACCCATAGCAATGTAGCATGGTCATTCACCTGCTCAACGGTTGTATTTGGCGACGTTGTTAGTGAAGGTAGAAGAGCGTCTATATATTCTATTAATAAGGGTAGAGGAACGTCAGAGTGTTTTTTCATATAATGGGCCATTTATCAAGAATTGAGCATCATGTGCTTATTAAATCATTTTAACCATCATTATCCAACGAATAGCGTGTGCTCATTCCTTTATTGCTGGCATCATCACTTCGTTGATTACGATGACAGTCTTGAGTGTTCTATAAATTAGTCGCTTAATTACTTTCTCACGCACTCTTGAAATTTGGCATTTTAGGTCAATCTAGCTAACAGTTTGTTAGAATAAAATCATTGCAGAGCTGCCAAACATCAATATTACCACTTGTAAATTTATCTTATAAATAATAATAGGAACTCATATGTCTATCGCTGAAACTGATGCTCAAATTATCAATCCAGATATGCCAGACGTACCGCCGCATGCGCCTAGCAAAATCAACTTAAAAGACTATAAAAAGCCAAGCTTTGATGTTGAGACCGTCGATTTAGACATTAAATTGTTTGAAGCGCATGCGCAGGTAGACAGTACGCTAAAGATGGTGCGCCAAACGGCAGGTGATCTGGTTTTATTTGGTGAAGACCTAGAGCTGCTAGCGATTACGATGAATGGCGAGCAATTGACTACCATAGACTATGAGCAAGAAGCAGGCAAGCTTGTAATTGGTAATGCACCAGATGAGGTGGTTTTAGAGATTCAAGTACGTATTTGTCCGCAGACTAATACCGCGCTTGAAGGGCTTTATATGGCTGATACCATGTTTGTCACTCAGTGTGAGCCAGAAGGCTTTCGCAAGATCACTTTTTATCCAGACCGTCCAGATGTGTTAGCGATTTTTACCACGCGTCTTGAGGCGGATAAACGCTACCCAACGTTATTGGCTAATGGGAATTTAGTCGAAGCAGGCGAGGTGGCTGACGAACCAAACCGTCACTATGCGATCTGGCAGGATCCGACCAATAAGCCAAGTTATCTGTTTGCCTGTGTCGTCGCAGATTTAGATGTGCTGACGGATACTTATACAACCAGCGAAGGTCGAGAGGTCACGCTTGAGCTGTATGCAAAATCGGCTGATATTGATAAGTGTGATGTCGGTATGCAAGCCTTAAAAGATGCCATGAAATGGGATGAGGTCAATTACGGCCGAGCCTATGATTTGGATCGTTATATGATTGTTGCAGTCAGTCAATTCAATATGGGTGCAATGGAAAACAAAGGTCTTAATATTTTTAATACCGCCTGCGTGCTCTCTAGTCCAGAAACGACGACTGATGCGCGTAGTTTTAGCGTCAAAGCCATTATCGCTCACGAGTACTTTCATAATTGGACGGGCAATCGTATCACTTGTCGTGATTGGTTCCAGTTATGCCTAAAAGAAGGATTTACGGTTTACCGTGATCAATCTTTTTCAGCAGATCAGCAGTCAAGTGCCGTCCAGCGTATCGATGATGTGGCAACCTTGCGTGCGCATCAGTTTAGCGAAGATGCAGGACCACTTGCGCATCCTGTACGTCCTGAGAGCTTCGTTGAGATTAACAACTTTTATACGACCACTGTCTATGAAAAGGGCGCAGAAATCGTACGCATGATTGCCAATACACTGGGGCCAGAAGATTTCCGTAAAGGAACGGATGAGTACTTCCGTCGTTATGATGGTCAAGCGGTCACAGTTGAGGATTTCTTATCAGCGCTTAGCATCACTGATGATAAAATAGAGAACTTCATTGATTGGTATCGCCAGCCAGGCACACCAGTCGTCTCAGGTCATCAAGATTATGATAGCGAAGCACAAACGTTGACCATTACTTTGCGTCAGCAGACCCGTCATGTAAATGGCTTTGACGCGCCAAAGCCTTTACCGATTCCGGTAGCGACGGCGCTATTTGACAAAGACTCAGGCAATATTATCGCTGAGCGTATGTTGCTGCTAGATGAGGCTAAGCAAACCTTTATTTTTGAAGAAGTAGCTTCTGAGCCTGTGGTGTCTTTATTGCGAGACTTTAGCGCGCCTGTCCAGCTTAACTATGACTATCAAGATGAAGATTTGGCATTTTTGCTAGAACATGAAACCAATGGTTTTAACCGCTGGCAAGTGACACAAATGCTGGTCAATCGTATTTTGTTGCAAGGCCAAGGCTCAAAAAGCAGCCCGGACGTGTATTTTCAGGCATTGGCACAAACGTTGCCGAGACTGGCAGCCGACGATGCCATGTTAGCTGCGCGTTTGCTTGATATTCCCTCCGCGCAAGAGCTGGCCTCTGCCATTTCAAAAGACTATGATCCAGAGTTGGTTAAAGCGCAGCGTGATGGCTTGTATCAACAAGTGGCCGATACGCTACAAGATCAATGGGCAACCCTTTATAGACAGCTGCCAATGCAGTCTTATGAAGATAGCGCAGAAGCTCGCGGTACACGAGCCTTGCGTAATGTGGTGCTGGACATGGCATTGACTGCCAATGTCGAGGGCGCGGTAGAATGGGCCAAACAGCAGTATGAAAACGCCAGCTGTATGACCGAACGCTTTGGTGCATTAAAAGCCATGGTCAATCATCAAGTAGCAAATGCTGATGCGTATTTGGCAGATTTTTACAAGCGCTTTCAAGCAGATGATTTGGTCATTGACTTGTGGTTCAGTGTGCAAGCGTCTGCTAATGAGGTGAGTGCGGATGATATCCAATCATTGCTTGAGCATAAAGACTTCGATTGGAATACGCCCAACCGCGTGCGTTCAGTGATCAGCGCCTTTAGCTCACAGCCAACTGCATTGTGGACACAAGAGGGCCTAGATATCTATACTGGTGTGATTAAGAAGCTGGATGAGGCAAATCCCGTATTGGCATCGCGCTTAGTGCAAGTGTTGTCACGCTGGAATACACTCGTTGAGCCACGTCGCCAAATGGCACATGATAAGCTTGTAGATTTGCAAAAGCAGGCAGCTTCTAAACACGTACTTGAAAGTTTAGAGAGTGTACTGAATGCCGCTAATGGTTAACTTATACCAGTTAGTCCTAAAATATATATATGATTAGCTGGGTCAAACTCATCAATAGCCCGCATGACTGATATAAATTTTCCTTAAGTAAAAAAAAGCCCGTTTGACATTATGAGTGTCAGACGGGCTTTTTATTGTGCTTTGCTTAACATCATTGCATTGAAGTCAATAATAATTAGCGGTTAGGTAAGACATCTTTTACCATATCATGCAGACTGCGCAGGGCAGTAACCGTGCTGTCCCAGTCAAGACAACCATCGGTGATTGATTTACCATATTCGAGCGCGTCCAAATCAGCAGTCAATTCTTGACGTCCACCTTTTAGGTGGCTTTCTATCATCATACCGATGATAGATTTATTACCGTTTTGGATTTGTTCTGCAACGTTGTTAATGACCATTGGCTGTAAGTACGGGTCTTTACCTGAGTTGGCATGGCTTGAGTCAATCATAATCTTGCCATTGGTTTTACCTTTGGCCAGCTCATTTTCAACTTGGGCGACAGCCGTTTCATCATAATTGGGTTTGCCGTTACCACCACGAAGAACCACGTGAGCGTAAGGGTTGCCTTTAGATTTGATGATACAGACTTTGCCATCTGATGATAAACCTAAAAAGCTGTGACCTGCTTTTACTGCTTGCATGGCATTGACCGCGACCGTCATACCGCCATCAGTACCATTTTTAAAGCCAACAGGACACGATAGACCAGAGCTCATTTCGCGATGCGTTTGGCTCTCTGTAGTACGAGCGCCAATGGCTGACCAGCTGATTAAATCCTGCATGTATTGTGGCGTGTTGGGATCTAAGGCTTCAGTCGCACAAGGCAAGCCTTTCTCATTTAAGTCGAGAAGCAATTTACGAGCGGTACGTAGACCTTTTTCGATATCGAAACTGTCATTCATATCAGGGTCATTAATCATGCCCTTCCAGCCAACAGTCGTACGAGGTTTTTCAAAATAAACACGCATCACGACAAACACGCTGTCTTCGATCTCTTTTGCCAATACGGCCAAGCGATCAGCATATTCGTGAGCGGCTTTAATATCATGGATAGAGCAGGGGCCAATGACCACAAATAGGCGCTTATCTTTGCCATCCAGAATATCTTGAATGGTGTTGCGACCTTTTAGGACCGTGTCATACGCTTTTTCTGACAAAGGTAGCTCGGTTTTTAGCTCAGCGGGAGTGATCAAAGGAATGAACTTTTCAATATTCACGTCGTCAATATCTGCATTATGGGTAACTGATGTTGTCATGGTTATATATCATCTAGCTGATTTATAGGAATATTCATTATGCGGACAAAACGCTTGGTTGACAAGGGCAGTACAGCAGTTAATTGACTGCTAACTGGAATGTCGAAACCAAAACTTAGTTATACCTTAGAACGATTTATTCATAAAAAGAATGAGTTGATTGGGGTCATTCGTCCAAAGTTTCCGCATATTGTTATGATATAGCAGCCTTTATTTATAATCCATCTATCAAAAATCTGTGCGCGAATTTCGCTATTTATATCAGCGTCACGTATGATACCGACATAAACAGTATAATTTCAGCACGATGGTCGATGATGAAGCTTAATTGGTTTAGCATCTTATCACTGATTTCATGTGTTATATTTTATAATATCCCTTTTGTATCAATTGTAATTTTGAATATTGAGAGCTTGTCATGAAAGATTCTGCTACGTCTGATAAATATACCGATTTAACGGACCTGATAGCGACTGATCCTCAGATATCTGAACCAAAGACTTTGCCACTCATTATAGGTATCGTTGCAGGTGAAGTGTCAGGCGACAGCTTGGGCGCAGACTTTATGCAGCAAATGAACAATCTACGTGATGATATCGTATGGGTAGGCGTGGGCGGCCCCAAGATGCAGGCGCAAGGTCTGCAAAGTATTTTTCCGTTAGAGCGTTTGGCGGTGATGGGGTTGGTGGAAGTCATGGCGCAATTGCCTGATTTACTCAAAGCCCGCCGCGAGTTATTAACAGCATTTAAGGCAGCTGATATTGATTGGTTCATTGGTATTGATGCGCCCGATTTTAATTTAAGAGTGTCTAAAAAGCTAAAGCCTCAGGGTATATTTTGCGTGCAATATGTCAGTCCTTCTATTTGGGCGTGGCGTGAGTCGCGTATTCATAACATTAAAGCGGCTACCGATTTGGTATTGTGCTTATTTCCGTTTGAGTTGCCAGTCTATGAGCGTCATAATCATCCAGCCATTTGTGTCGGTCATCCATTGCTCCGTACCATGGATCAAACGTTGTTGGAGACACCTATCAATCAGCGGCGCAGCGAGCTTGTCTGGCACAATGACGGCTTGCAGCAGTTTTTTATCGAGCGGTTCGACGATGTCAGCCAACTCATTTGTGTGATGCCAGGCTCTAGGCGTGGCGAAATCACAGCCATCTTGCCATTGATGTTAGATGGTATTCAAAAGCTCATCTTGTTAGACCCAAAACTGTGCTTTATCATTCCAACCGTCGATCAAAACCATCAATATATTGTTCAAGATGTCATTGATCAGCGCTCAGAGCAACTGCGTTCCGCTATCGTCGTGGTTTATGATGACAGTCAGCCAACCTTTAGTCAGCAGGCAATGGCAGCGTCTGATGTCGTCATGTTAGCATCAGGTACGGCAACGCTTGAGGCGATGCTGCTTGAGCGACCAATGGTAGTGGTTTATCAATTAAATCAGATGACATATCAGATTGCCAAGCGTTTAGTAAAGGTTCCGTATGTGGCATTGCCCAATATTTTGGCCGGTACAGCCATTGTTCCTGAGCTTATTCAAGAGCAGGCGAACGGCGATAATATTTGCCGCACAGTCATGCGCCTATTACAACCTCGTGCTTATGCAGAGCAACTAAGAGATCTTTTAAATACTAAGCAATTGCTAAAACAGCAAAGCAATCATGATCCTGCCAATAGTGTGATTGAACAGTGGTTTATGCAAAACAGTCGTAAATCTTAATCTATCGTCGTGCTTCATCTACATTTAGCCTATTTATAAGAAGACATCGTAATTCATGAGTAATCCGCACATTATAGAAAATTCTGCCACAACAATTGACCTAAGCATTGAGCAAATTGACGTTAAAGGTCAGTACATCGAGTTAGCTGCGCCTGTTCATTTATCTGGTCAGCTAAATGTATCAGAGCTACTTACACAATATTCGATAGCTTTAAGAGAAGGTTTGGAGTCAGCAGTCCTACAGATTGGCGTGGATGAAGCAGGACGTGGACCATTACTAGGAAGCGTCAATGTTGCGTCTGCCATATTGCCGGCGGCTTGGTCAGGACTGATTGAGAATCAACCGCTCAAAGACACGCCATTGTCGATACTGACAGATTCAAAACAACTGAGTGAAAAAAAGCGTGATGTGCTTTATCCTTTGGTGCAGCACCATGCCATTGGTTATATTGTCGCTGATGTACCAGCCGCTGTCATCGATCAGATCAATATCTTACAAGCGACGATGCTCGGCATGCGTTTATGTACTGAAGTGCTGTTGAAGACTATCGCTCCGCACCTTATCACCGACAAGTCTGAGCCAAGCAATATGCAAGTGCAGATATTGTTCGATGGTAATCGCTGTCCTGATTTAGATGAGGCAATGCTTATCAAAGCAGGCATTAAAACGTCTGCCATCGATTGCCAAGCTTGGGTGAAGGGGGATGCGCGTCATACCAGTATCGCGGCTGCCAGCATATTGGCAAAAGTCAGCCGTGACAAAACGATGTATGCACTAGATGCCAAGCATCCAAAATATGGTATTGCAAAACATAAAGGCTACCCAACACGTGCTCACATGGAGACGATTGAAGCATATGGCGTATTGCCCGAGCATAGACGCAGTTTTGCTCCAGTAAGAAAGGTACTTGAGAAGTAGGATTTGAAACTAATTGAACTCTTTCAAAATAGCCTAAGCAAAGTTAAGTTGATTTCAATATTATATTTTATAAATAAATATCTTTTACAAAAGACAAACAAAAATTTATACAATATAATGTATGAAAACTGTCACATCATTTATCGACGTGTATACAGTTGGTTTTAAGTTATATTGCGGCTCACACATATGCTACTACTTTATAGGATAACAGGTCACGTCTCATACCTCGCAAAAAAATGTCGCGACCCTATTGTTTTTGGCGGTATTTTTGACTGCCTGTAACAGCGGTGGTGAAGACGCTGATAATACACCTGCACCAAGACCAATACCGCCTATCATTGAGCCAAGTGAGATACCTAAAGACCAGCCTAGTGATAATGCTGGCGATCAGGCTGACAACCCAATAGGAATCAATGATACCAATGGGGCATTAATTGCTAATAATGCATTTAGTCTGGCAAGAACCAGCTGTGGTCTTGGAGGGTTATCTGCTGATACGGCGTTAGAAAATATTGCAGTTCAGCATGCAAACTACATAAAATATGTTTTTGCCAATAGCACGCCCACTGTATTTAATGCGCATTACGAAAACAGGATTGAAGATATTTCAGATGTCACCAGTACCAAAAATCCTTTTTTTGGTGGGCTGGACTTTTCAGAAAGGTTATCAAAAGCAAACTATCCTAACGCGCGTTTCGGGGCGACCGAAAATATCGCGCAATCAACCTATTTTAGCTCAGCGGGCAACTTATTTAGCTCAGATGTGATGGCAAATTCAATGGCCAAATCTTTGTTAGCAGCGCCGTATCACTTGCGTTCTTTAATGCTGCCCAGCTCAAGCGTGACAGGAACGGGTGTAACCACTTATACGCCTTTCAATCAAAATGCTGCCAATAACAAAGGTTATATACTGGTCAATCACGCGGCAGGGACACAATCGACCAGAAATAAAACGGTGGAAGGGATCTTTACTTATCCATGCGAAGGCGTGACAGATACTGTGACTGCGCTGTATAACGAAACGCCAGATCCAGTTAAACACACAGGGCGTGACTTGCGGGTGAATCCTATTGGGCAGCCCATCTATGTCAATGTACCTTCAGCTCGCACCATCAATGTTAGCAATGTGGAATTCTACGATATAGAGCGCAATATTGATGTGCCAGTGGAATTGTTAGATTACCGCCAAGATCCTTATCAGAATACAGCGAATGCACTACCTGCAAATGAAGCCTTTATTCTACCCATCACTGACAATTTAAAAAGCTGTAATATTGCTAGTAGGAGCGGCAAAAACTGCGGCCTGCATGGTAACAGTGATTATCGAGTGAGCTTTGATGTGTTAATAGATAACAATAGAGTAGAACGCAAAAGCTTTGTCTTTAAGACGGGTGCAGTAAATTACTGATAGACCGCACCCTTAAGACTGTTTTGCTATTGTAATGATACTAAAAAGACGAGTTCGCCTCTTGTAAGAAGGCTTCTTCTTCATCGGTTGACTCGCGATCTAATGTATCATTGCGATGGGGATAACGTCCAAACTGTTCGATGATGTCTTTGTGGCGATGCTCAAAGTCCAAAGTTTCAGCATCGTTCAACCGCTTGAACAATGCTAAATAGCGCTCGTGAATCATCAGCGATTCTGAATGCATGAATGGCATGACCATAAACTTGCGCCATGCTGCTGGTAGCGTATCAAAATGCGGCTGCTGAATGGCTTCTTGTGCCAACACCACAGCCATACTGTCTTGTGCAAACGCACGCGCTTGCCCGCGGTAAAGATTACGTGAAAACTGATCTAAGACGATAATTTCTGCCAAACGTCCAGCCAAAGACGTGATCGAGCTGTTGCTGTCTTGCGATTGCTTTGCGATTCGCCACGTCACGCATTCACCCTGTTTTGCCGCTTGCCAAATTTTGCCAAACTTCTCTTTTATTTGCTGGTCAAAATTATCATTTTTTGCAAACCAATATTGTTCATTGCCTTTTTCGAACCAAAAATCCAAAACTGCACGAGCATCAGGATCAAGATACTCTAAATCTATGTTTTGTGGATCGAGTTGCGATAAATTGGCTTGGCTACTAGAAGTAGAATAGTCGGTTGATAGTGACATGAGATATTCTAATTATGATGAATTTAGTCTACTATAGCGCAAATATTTATATCTGTCATGACGCCAATAGCGCGATTAGGTAACCTATTATGAATTTAGAGAACTCAGTAAAAACTGCCAACGTATCATTACCGCCAACACCTTATTATTTACTTGATGAAGCCGCAATCGTTGCAAACATGCAAATTATCGCTCGTCTGTGTGAGCTATCGGGTGCCAAGGCATTGCTGGCGCTCAAATGCTTTGCGACATGGGGCGTGTTTGATGTGATGCAACCTTATTTACATGGCACAACGTCATCGTCATTGAATGAAGTGCGTTTGGGTTATGAAACTTTTGGTAATAATGGTGCGCACAATGATAACGGTGACAATAAAAAAGAGACGCATGCGTATAGTGTCGCGTATAGCGCCGATGAAATCCCTGAAGTACTGAGCTATGCTGACAAGATTA
Source organism: Psychrobacter sp. AOP22-C1-C5 (assembly GCF_052378885.1). Lineage (NCBI taxonomy): Bacteria > Pseudomonadati > Pseudomonadota > Gammaproteobacteria > Moraxellales > Moraxellaceae > Psychrobacter > Psychrobacter sp. AOP22-C1-C5. The sequence continues at coordinate 128,258 of NZ_JBQSYC010000004.1, forward strand.
TCTTTAATTCAATCTCACAACTAAATGCTTTTAAAGAGCAAGCGGCAGCAAAGAACATCCCTGTCGGCTTGCGCTTGAACCCTAAGACCAGTAATTCGTCGTTTATTATCGCTGATCCAGCTCGTCCGTTTAGCCGTTTGGGTGAGCATGACAAAGAAAAAATTGCCGCAGTGCTCAATGATATTACAGGCGTGATGATTCATAACAACTGCGAGAATGACAGTTTTGAAGCCTTTAGTGAAAGCTTGGCCGATATTGAGACAAGATTCGGTGATATCTTGCAGCAGCTTGAGTGGGTCAGTTTGGGCGGTGGTATTCATTTTATCGCACCTGATTATCCACTAGAAAAACTTGCTGCAAGATTAAAAGGGTTCAGTGAGACGTATGGCGTGCAAGTGTATCTTGAGCCAGGCGAGGCGAGTATTCATGGCGCAGGCTCATTGGTCACGACTGTATTAGATACCATGCACAACGAAAAAAATCTTGCTGTCGTTGATGCTTCTATCGAAGCGCACATGCTTGACTTGCTTATTTACCGTGAGTCAGCACCCATTGCAGCCATTAATGAAGCCGCTATTGATGTCGCCCCTGTCAAATCTTCTAGTAATGATGCAACCATTCAAGAAATAACGGCCACTAATGTAGGCGAAAAAGCAGACAATACCATTATTTATGGTCGTTCTTGTCTGGCTGGAGATATCTTTGGTGAATATGAATTAGTAGGCAATCTAAAAATAGGGGATACCGTCACCTTTGGTAATGCCGCAGGTTATACCATGGTCAAGAAAAATTGGTTCAATGGCGTTAACATGCCAGCGATTGTAATTCGTCGTCTGGACGGGAGTATTGATGTGCAGCGAGAGTTTGATTATCAAGACTATAAGGCAAGTTTGTCTTAATTTCAGTCCTAGGGTTTTTAATATACAAAACTATTGGTTATCTTATCGTGTAATTATTGCCGAAAGGCATGGAAAAATTGTTATAATCGCCGTCGGGCAAAAATAGGCATGTTTTGCCCGACGGGTGCGTGGGTTTTCCTCGGTCTTCCTTTTTAATTCACGCATATCATTCACTCGTTTCTGTTTTGCATAGCCACCATTGATGGTATCGACAGGGACACAAAGGAGGATTGTTCATTGAACACAAACCAATCAGCTAAACCCAACAAAAAAAACGTACTTATCATTGGAGCAGGCGGCGTCGCTCAAGTGGTTGCGCATAAGTGTGCCATGCATAATGATGTACTTGGTGAGATTCATATCGCCTCGCGTACCTTAGACAAGTGCAATGCTATTGCTCAAAGCGTCGTAGAGAAAGACAGCTTTAAAATACAGGCGGTCTTGCACACACATCAAGTCGATGCTATGGATACTCAAGCGTTGAGTGATCTGATACAAGCCACAGGCGTACAAATCCTTATCAATGTCGGCTCAGCATTTGTCAATATGACTGTACTCGAAGCTTGTATCGAGACAGGGATCGCCTATATCGACACCGCTATCCATGAAGATCCACGTAAGATTTGCGAGACACCGCCATGGTATAACAACTATGAATGGCAACGTCGCGATCGCTGTGCAGACAATAACGTCACCGCCATCTTAGGCGCAGGATTCGATCCTGGAATGGTCAATGCTTATGCGCGTCTTGGCTATGACATGATGGATGCAGGCTCGGTTATGGATATTGACATCATCGATATCAATGCTGGCAGCCATGGCAAGTATTTTGCCACCAACTTCGATCCTGAGATCAACTTCCGTGAATTTACTGGTACAGTTTACTCATGGCAGGATAGCAAGTGGCAGTCCAATAAGATGTTTGAAGTAAAGCGTACTGATGATTTGCCAGTCGTTGGCGTGCAAAACAGTTATTTGAGCGGTCATGACGAAGTGCATTCGCTATCGGCTAATTTGGACGTGCCCAATATCCGCTTTTGGATGGGTTTTGGTGAGCACTACATCAATGTATTTACGGTCTTGCAGAGTTTAGGTTTGTTGTCTGAGCAGCCTGTTATGACGGCCGAAGGTCAAGAAGTTATTCCATTAAAAGTTGTCAAAGCCGTATTACCAGATCCAAGCTCACTTGCGCCGAACTATACAGGTAAGACTTGTATTGGCGACAAGGTTAAAGGCAAGATCAACGGCGTCGATACCGAGGTCTTTATCTATAATATCTCAGATCACAAAGACGCTTATAACGAAGTGGGTAGCCAAGGTATTTCTTATACCGCAGGTGTACCACCTGTTGCAGCTGCCATGCTGGTTGCAACTGGCGAGTGGGATGCGGGCAAGATGGTCAATGTCGAAGAACTTGATGCCAAGCCATTTATTAATTTGTTGAATGAGATTGGTTTACCAACGCGTATCAAAGATAGCGAAGGCGACAGAGCATTAGAGTTTGATATTTAGTTAGCGAGCTTGATATTTAGTTAGCGAGTTTGATATTTAGTTAGCGAGTTTGATTTAATAAAAAGCCTATCTTTTATAGATAGGCTTTTTTTAGATTCACCAGAATGAAATGTCATACTTTAAAAAGTATTTAAATCATAGTCAGTTCTAAATAAAATCGATACGTTAGTAGCGCTTCACTGGTTTTGAGGTGAGTTAGCTATATCACATTTATTCTATGCATCACTAGGATTATACTTTCGCAACGCTTCAATACGATCATCAAGCGTTGGATGTGAGCGGAAAAAATTGGCGATACTAAAGCCTGTAGATTGTCCAGTTGAGATAGCAAACGCTTTCATATTTTCTGGCATTTGATCTGGACGTTGTTCAGAAGGACGCAAGGCATTTAGCGCGCTGATCATTTTTTCACGGCTGGCAAGCTTGGCTCCCATTTCATCAGCACGGAATTCGCGCAGACGTGAGAACCACATAACGATGGCAGACGCTAAGAAGCCCAACAAAATATCCATCACAATACTGGTGACGAAGTAACCGATACCAGGCGCATCGCTTTCATTCTTAAATACAGTACGGTCAACGAAATTACCAACAATACGAGCAAAGAACATCACAAACGCATTCACAACCCCTTGAATAAGGGCTAAAGTTACCATGTCACCGTTTGCAACATGACCGATTTCATGTGCTAATACCGCTTCTACTTCGTCAGATGTCATGTTTTGCAACAGGCCAGATGAGACTGCAACCAATGCTTTGTTTTTATTCCAACCGGTTGCAAACGCATTTGGCTGTGGGTTATTAAAGATACCGACCTCAGGCATACCAATATTTACTGCTCGCGCTTGTTTGGCAACGGTATCGACAAGCCATTGTTCAGTAGAATTCCTCGGGGTATCAATCACAACAGTACCCGTTGACCGTTTGGCCATCCACTTTGAGATAAACAAAGACACCATCGAACCAATCATGCCATATAGACCACACATAATGGCAAGACTGGTATAGTTCAACCCACCTGCCGAATGTACGCCTCCGATGCCAAAAACTCTGGATAAAATACCAAATACAATACTAAATACGACAATCACTGCTAAGTTGGTTAATAAAAATAATCCAATACGCATCATTACGCTAATTTCCTAATTAAAATTTAAGTGCAACCTCAGGATTAAGCCCTTCAGTAAGCGGTTATTTATATTTTGATTCTACATAAATGGCGTTATTTTGATAAATAACAATACCATAATGGTTCAAACGTGGCGATATTCTTACAAAGAATCGCACGTAAACGTGAGTTGTTCAAAGACGCTAAAATAGTCCAGATAATGTGGTGCAAATAATAAAGATACGAACTTTACCAAAATAGTTCATCAAGCGTTTTGCAATAGAGTAAAGCAGGTAAAATTGCTATGATGACTGGTACTAACGACACTATCAGGTTTTTGCTACTATATAACGCAGCTTGAATTATACTTGCTTCTACTCATAAGTTCGTCAATATGTCAATATAATGAGCAACACTATAAATAATTAAAATGAGAACCTAACATGCAATTAGAAATAAATGTCATTGATGCGTTTACAGATACCTTGTTCAAAGGAAATTCCGCTGCGGTAATTATTACAGATAACTGGTTGTCTGATGAGTTGATGCAGTCTATTGCTTTTGAGAATAACTTGTCTGAGACGGGGTTTGTCGTTTCTGATGATGAAGGCCTTTGTCACATACGCTGGTTTTCACCTTTTTCTGAAATTGCTTTTTGTGGTCATGGTACTTTGGCAGCAGCCTTTGTTTTATTTAAGAAAGACCCTAGTGTAGATGCCATTAGATTTTCAGCCAAAGCCATTGGCGTTTTTACCGTCATACAAACTGACGATGGCAAAATACAAATGGACTTTCCTAATAGAATGCCCGAAAAGGTTGATGATATTCCTGAGAGCTTACGAGCAGGTCTTTCTATTGCACCTGTTGATGTGTACCGCAATGAGAAAGCCTATTTTGTGGTTTATAACGCTGAGTCTGATGTATTGACTGTCGCTCGTGATAACGAAAAATTAAAAGAGCTGTCCCCCTTAAATGTGGTTGTAACTTGTCGAGCTAAATCGGACGAGTATAAAGCTTTTGATTTTATATCCAGATACTTTTGGTCAGAGGATGGCGGCGGGGAAGACCCAGTAACAGGTTCCGTGCATACTGGACTTGCTCCTCTCTGGGCAGAGCTTCTGAACAAAAATGAATTGGTTGCCTATCAAGCATCCAAACGAGGTGGAGTGCTCAATTGTGTCGTTGTAGGGGATAGAGTGCAGGTGTCTGGCAACGCCGTACAATATATGACAGGATTTATTACGGTTGAGGAATAATAGGTTTTGACTGAACTAAAGACAGTTGGGCTTTTTGCGCTTACGGCGTTCGCAGAGATTATGGGTTGTTATTTACCTTATCTGTGGCTACGAGAAGGCAAGTCGATTTGGTTACTTGTTCCGGCCGTGCTTAGCTTAGCTGCATTCGTTTGGTTACTGACATTGCATCCAACGGCTGTAGGCCGAGTCTATGCTGCGTACGGCGGAGTGTATGTTGTGATGGCGATTATCTGGCTATGGACGGTGGATGGTATTCGGCCGACCACATGGGATATAGTTGGCTCTTTGGTTGCGCTATGTGGAATGGCAATTATTATGTTTGCCCCGCGCAGTAGTTGATTTGAAAGTACTCAGTTTGACAATTGACTGATTTAGGAAAGAGTTAGTTAAAAAAACGGCCAATCAAACTGTTGGGTTCGATTGGCCGTTTGACGCATTTAGTATTAGTGTTTGCCTAAGATACTGCCATTATCATCTTTTTTTGCTTGTTTGGCCGCTTTTTTCTCTTTTGCTGTTAAAAGCGGTTTCTTTTTTACATTCTTTTTGCTGTCTTGACCTTTACTCATCGTCTTTTCCTCTTGAAGTCGTGTAGTTTGTGTTTCAAGGCAGAGCTGGCTGACCGAAAAACTTTACTACAGGTGACGCAGACACTGCGTACCCAATTAATTATAGGCTCAAGATTAAGCAATAGATAGCGCTTGCACAATTCACCTACGTTCCCATTTTCTGTTAGATAGGTTTTTTGTTGGACAGACTTTATTTGGCTGCTCCTTTACAGACAATTCTATATTCAAGCCAAAGTTACCTTATGCCAATTTTTCACAACTGAGCGTAATTGATTCGTTCAGTCAATACGAGTATTCATAAGTGCTTACTTACGGATACATGACGATTTGCTATAATAAGCAACAAGCCGATAAATAGAAGCGGCAAATCTTTATTTAGCACGACGATGCTTATTGTTTTGGTTGATTATTATGCGTATCCGTAAACTTTTTAAATTTGAAAACGCTCATATTGTTCGTAACTGTAGCTCTGAGCGCTGTAAACACTCTATCCATGGTCATAGCTATCAGATTGAGCTGATTCTTGAAGCCACGCGCTTAGACCATGGACAAATGGTTTATGATTTTGGCCTGTTAAAATCTTCGATTAAAGACATCATTGACAGTTTTGATCATGCCATCTGTTTTTGGAGTAAAGACGATCCTGAATACATTGCTGCTTGCAAAAAATTCAGTGCACGTTGGATAAGCTTACCCGTATCACCATCAGCAGAGCAGTTCTCACGAGTGATTTTCTTTTGGGCGCAAGAGATTTTGCAACAAACCCAAATGCAAAATGGCGAGACAGATGTCAGCGTTTATTCAGTGATTGCGCATGAAACGGCAACAGGCTATGCCCAGTGTTTTGCTGACGATGTTGCCAATGATCAAATGGGTAAGCTTGTTTTAAACGAGTTTGAATTTAGCGATCAAGTTCGTGCTGAATGGCATGATAGCGATCTGTATGACAAGCTGATTCGTGGTGAGCGTTTTGTTAATCCATCAGTGACCATGCAGGTTCAGCCCGATGTCTGATAATAAGATGAAGACTGGAACAGATGGTCGAGATGTAAAGAAGTTGATCCTACACTCTGAGGCCGACACACAAGCTTTAGCCAAACAGTTAGCCGATATGTCACTGACAGGAAGTGTGTGGCTGGCAGGTGATTTGGGCGCAGGCAAGACCACATTGACCCGCTATTGGTTACAGGCGCTAGGGCATAAAGGCGCAGTAAAAAGTCCTACTTATACTTTGGTTGAGCCTTATCGTATTGAGCAAGAGAACGGTACAATCAAACCCGTCTATCATGCGGATTTGTACCGTTTACAAGATCCAGAAGAGCTGTCATTCATAGGCTTTGATGAATATCTAGATGAGCCAAATGTCCTAGTGATTATTGAATGGGCCAGTCGTGCAGACAGTTATCTACCGCCGCCAACTTTGTTTATTGATATGACTCAGGATTCCATTGGTCAGAATGGTAAAGAGTCTCGCCGGGTTGAGCTGCGATTGTCAAAGATAGGGCAGGCGCAAGGGCTGGACTTGACGACACTCAATACTTAGCTTTTATCTAATATATCGTTCAGCCTACTAAAATATATGATGTTTACCAATGTCTAATAACCACTCCGATACACGCATTAAAAAGTTATCGCCACTGCTCATCAATCAATTGGCAGCTGGTGAGGTCGTCACACGTCCAGCGGCTGTGGTCAAAGAGCTGCTAGAAAATGCCATTGATGCGGGTGCGACTGATATTGAAGTGCGTATCACCCAAGGTGGCATGGGTATGATTGAAGTGGTGGACAATGGTATTGGTATTCATCCCGATGACATGGTAATGGCGATTACTCGTCATGCGACCAGTAAAGTCGCTGATGTAGCGAATCTCCATGGTATTACGACGTTAGGGTTTCGAGGTGAGGCATTGGCGGCCACTGCGGCTGTTTCTCGTCTGACGTTAGTTAGCAGTCATGATCATAGTGGTATTGGCCGTCAACTACAGGTCGCTGGCGTGTTGGATGATGTGCCAAAGCTGCTACCTGTTGTACGCAATCGTGGTACGACGATTACGGTAAGGGATTTATACTTTAATGTACCAGCACGCCGTGGCAATTTAAAATCTATTGCAACTGAGTTCAGTCATACAGAAACCATCGTTCGTGAAGTAGCCTTGGCACGAGCAGATATTACAATCAGCCTTTTCCACGATAATAAAAAGCGGCTGTCATTATCTGCTAGTGTTATCGACACTAGTTATAAAGGCAATAATAACCGCTTACCTTTATCACGACTTGAACAAGCAACGGCCGCCCCGTTGATGGACAGTGCCATTGAGGTGGCGGTAGACCTATCGAGTCTCATACAGCAGTCAACAACGTATAATGATGGCAAAAGTACTGCCAGTCATGCAAGCATTAGCGGCTGGTTGTGGCCTGTACATGAGCCAAAAGATACCATGCCAAAATTGCTCTACGTGAATGGTCGACTGGTAAAAGAGACGCTAATCAGCAATCAGCTGCGGCAACTGGCTCAAAGTGCACAGCTTGTAGGCATCGGTTATGCGCTGTATTTTGACTTACCAACGGAGTGGTTGAATATCAATGTACATCCCTCCAAACAACGTATTAGAATCAGTCCGCTAAACAATATTATGGCTCATTTAAGTCATGCACTTCGTCCGAAAATAGACGCCATCAATGTATCAAACTCTGATAATTTGCATAGCGAAACAGTCTCAGACAGTCATATTTCTACCAATACCTCATTTGATAAGCCATTACTCAAAACGGCTTCGACCTCTGATTTTACTCAGAGCAGACAAGTACAATCTCCCAAGCAATCTTACCATCTATCAGCAAACAGGCGATCGTCTGCACATACAGAATCTCATATTGCCAAAGATTCAGATAAAGAGGCTAGTACAGTAAGCATAGCCTTAAATGATCCTATTAAGATTTCGAATAACTCATTTACCGAAACAAAAGATCTACCATATTGTTTGGATGTGATTACTGATTTGAGTGACTTAGTATCCAAATCTCTTTTTATTCAGGACAATAATGATAAAACGCTGCCTTGGTTGCTTTTTTATAGTCAAGGGCAGTGTGTGCTTATTAGCGCAGACGCTTGGCGACTAAAGATGAGTGCATTATTTGAGTCTTCTGTATTTGATAACAATGTATTTAAAAAAGATAAAGCGCCAAACAATGCTGATGATATCAATCTGCAACTAGCGACGATAAGCGCTCAAATGACTAGGCAGGACTCAGCCGTATTTATCAAAGACATTAAAGCGTTATTAATGAAAAATTCTATAAAAGCCATAGACCTTCATCGATTGGTAGCTTTCATGTTCTCATCTGCACCAAAGTCATCGTTAAGCTAGCCACCGTTGAACTGATTCTGCGCTAAGTGGTTAAAATAATTCATAATATACACAATTAGTAAAGGCCTTCTTATGAGACAGTCGTCTGATAGCTTATCTCATCATCTCACGAATAACAGTGTAGTGTGTCTGATGGCGCCTACCGCAAGTGGTAAAACGGCTTTGGCTTATGAGCTGTATGATACAGGATGTTATGAGTTAATTTCAGTAGATTCAGCGCTGATATATCGTGATATGAATATTGGTACGGCCAAGCCTACCGTGAATGAGCTTTCGCGCTATCCACACCATTTAGTCGATATTGTCGATCCCATGCAAAGCTATAGCGTTGCTGAATTTGTTAGTGATGTTGCACGTCTGATTGACGACTGTCACAAAAATGGCAAGATACCTTTGCTAGTGGGTGGCACTATGATGTATTACATGGCGTTACTTGATGGATTATCTCCTGTGCCAGATAGCGATGATAGCGTTCGCGCCCGCGTGGAGCAGTGGCGACAAGATGAGGGTATTGGTGCGTTGTATGACTACCTGGGTAAAGTGGATTTGATCAGTCATCAACGTCTTAATGCGACTGATACCCAGCGCATCACTCGTGCCGTTGAAGTCTACTTACAAACCAACATTCCAATGAGTGGCTGGCAGCGTCAGCCCAAACAGGCGTTGGCACAAAACCCAAACCATCAGTGGCATGCATTGGCGGTCATGCCAGATCGTTCGTGGTTGCATGAACGCATTGAGCAGCGTCTGGACATTATGTGGAAGGAAGGTCTAATTGCTGAAGTGATCGGTCTACTTGAGAAATATCCACTGACACCGAACTTACCTTCTATGCGCTGCGTTGGCTATCGTCAAGTATTAGAGTATCTAGTACAGATTAAACATCCAATCTTTGAACAATTGCATTTAGATAAAGCACAGTTTTATGATGCTTTTCAAGAGCTTCAACACCCTGCTGACAAGAATATAAAATCAGATGGTACACTCAAGCCTCAGCTTCAATCATGCATATCTGATACACAGACCGAGGCACTTGCTTGTCAGCAAATGCAAAATAAGGCATTATATGCGACAAGGCAGCTTGCAAAGCGACAGTACACGTGGCTGCGAAAGATAACGCAATTACCAACTGTCTCAGTAGGAAATCCAATGATTTCAGGTTTGACTGATAATAAAGGCTATCTTAAAAGTTATGATATGAAGATAAAGACATTTACTACGATGGCACAGGTAAGAGACTATCTATAATAGAGAATGGTTGCACAAAAAACGAATTATATAGAGATTACGCTTTATAACTAACGTAATTTGGCAAAAGTCTTTATAAAGATACCATAAAGTAATGACAATTAGTTTCAAAATATGTGATAGATAGCTGTTATAATTAAAATCTATCACACTATTAAGTATGGTTTATTACAATAAGTTTCTTATCAAAAATAGCTAACGTTTGTTGATAAAAAATATTGAAGAAACAAGTAGTTACTTAATTATTTACAATAGTGGCGTATTTACGGTAAGTTAAGAACGATAAGTGTTTATTTAGATACGTTTTAAAAAGAAAAATTAGTATTGTATCTACCTTTAGCCATTATAATGATATTGATGCTTAGAATAATTAGCACTTAAAATAATTGGCACTTAAAATATAACTATATAATATTTAGGAGAGATTTCATGTCAAAAGGACAAACTTTACAAGATCCGTTCTTGAATTCACTGCGTAAAGATCGCATTCCTGTTTCTATTTTTTTGGTTAATGGTATCAAGCTGCAAGGGCAGATTGAGTCATTCGACCAATATGTGGTATTGCTAAAAAACACTGTTAGTCAAATGGTGTACAAACACGCTATCTCAACGGTTGTACCAGCGCGTAATCCTCGTAGCGCGACCACAGGAACAGGTGGCCAGATTCAAAACGCGGCTCCAGCAGGTTATCCGGGTGGTTTTGAACGTGGTAGCACCCCAGCGGGCGCAAGCGGATTTGAAGAACGTGGTTTTGCTGCAAATCGTAGTGGCTTTAATCGTGGCGGCTTCAGCCAAGCTCAAGACCGTGGTTTCGAACGTGGTAGCTTTGGTCAAAGTCAGGAGCGCGGTTTTGAACGTGGGGGTTTTGGTCAAGATCGCGGTTTTGAAAATTCAGGTGATAACCCACGATTTGAAGACAAGTCTACTGACGGATCTAATGATAACAATGACTAAATACTATCATCATTATTGAAAGTATGTTGTTGAGACACAATTTGTTCGATCAAGGCCTGCTTGCATAGCGGGTTTTTTTTGCTTAAGTAAAGGTGCATGTAATAATTGTCTAACATCAGAGATTAAGAACCTAAGAGGCCTTTTATTGCTTTGTAGATTATTATTAATGTGAGACATAATATAGTAAAATACTATGTTGATTCATTATAAAAATAGAGTGGATTCATGAGTAATACCCAAATTGATTTGACCTATGAGCAATTTATAAGTACTGCTATCGAAGCAATTAATACTGAGATATCTGCGCTATCGTTATTGACTGAGCAGATAGACCATAGATTTGCACAAGCTTGTGATATTATTTTGGCCTGTAAAGGTCGTGTGGTTGTCACAGGTATGGGCAAGTCAGGATTGATTGGACGCAAAATAGCAGCGACCTTTGCCTCCACTGGAACGCCAGCATTTTTTATGCATCCTGGTGAAGCAGGGCATGGTGATTTGGGTATGTTGGTTAAGGGCGATGTATTGCTTGCGATCTCTAACTCTGGTGAGTCAGATGAGATAAAAATGCTATTGCCTGTCGTGAAGCGATTGAATATTCCGCTGATTAGTATCAGTCGAGATAAGCGTGGTATGTTGCCGCACGCCGCTGACATTGTATTGACCCTTGGTAAATCGCAAGAAGCATGTCCGCTTAACCTTGCTCCTACCTCGAGTACTACAGCGACTTTGGCGCTTGGGGACGCATTGGCCGTGGCTTTAGTGCATGCACGCAACTTTACTTCTGAAGACTTTGCTTTATCGCATCCAGCAGGCGCACTAGGCCGTCAGCTGCTTACGCGAGTTGAAGACTTGATGCATACCAAGTCCGAATACTTACCTCTAATTCATCAACATGCGCCCTTGCAAGAAGCACTCTTTACTATGTCTGCTGGACGTCTCGGTATGACAGTGGTCATCGATGATAATGACAAGGTCGTTGGTGTATTCACAGATGGTGATTTACGCCGTGGCTTAGAGAAAGGTATTGATTTAAAAACGCCAATGTGTGATGTGATGGTCAGCAATCCTCGCCATGTGAATAAGACCATGCGTGCCTCAGATGCGCTGAGTGTGATGAATGAAAATGGTATTAGCCAATTATTGATTATAGATGAAGACAATCGGTTAGAGGCGATCATCACGGTACATGACTTGCTGCAAGCTGGCGTGAAATAAGTATAATATTAAAAAATGGCCCTGAATAAGAGATAACGAATGCAAGACTTAATCAAAAAAGCAGGACAAGTGAAACTGTTGGTGATGGACGTCGATGGTATTTTGTCAAATGGCCAGATCATTTATGATGCTAATGGTATCGAGACCAAAGCATTTTCAGTACAGGATGGTGTGGGTGTCAAGTCTTTAGCACGTTATGGTATTTTGACGGCCATTATTACTGGTCGTAGTAGTGCTATGGTTAATAAGCGTGCCGCAGAAATGGGTGTGAATTATGTGGTACAAGGCCGTGATGACAAATTGATTGCGTTAAATGAGTTGTTGTCTACCCTTGACCCAGCGCTCAATATTACGGCAGCTGATTGTGCTTATATGGGTGATGATTTACCAGATATTAAGGCAATGCAAACGGTAGGGTTTGCGGCAACAGTCCCCAATGCCCATGCGGAAGTCATCAATCGTAGTGACATGGTGACCACGCGGGCAGGCGGTACGGGCGCTGTACGTGAAATATGTGATCTGATTCTAAAAGGTCATGGACACTATCAAGACTTTATTGCGCACTATACGCTTGATGAAGCAAACACTCAGGATGATTTGTCGTGAATACTCGTGTTTTGATAGTCCTTGCATTGATTATTGCTGGTGTTGCAGGCTGGTTCTTCCGCCAGCAGGGAGAGATAACACCACCTGTGAGTATGCAGACGTCTGATGTTGATTATGAAGCAACGGACATTAAGGCGGTACAGACCAACGATAAAGGCGAAACTGAGTACGAGCTGACTGCTGAATCGTTGACTCACAACCCGCAGACCAATTTGGATGAGATGTCAGGCATCACTATGAATTGGGAGCCATCACCAGAACAGCGTTATCGTATTGAAGCGGGTAGTGCTGCTATCAGTCAGCAGACAGGAGAGCTTAGCCTATCAGGCGGGTTTTCATTGGTCAGTGAAGGAAACAAAGGCGCATCTGATATCGAACCAATAAAGGTGACTGGTAATACTCTTAAAGGTAACACCAAATCAGGTCAAGTTTATAGTGAAGAGCCTGTTAAGATTGAACAAGGTATGAATCGGTTTGAAGCTTCAAGCATGACTGCGAATCTTGAGACAGGTGAATATGAGTTTGGTCAAGTTGCTGTCTCATTTACCCCCTCTGATCGCCAAGATAAAGCATTGTTTTAATCAAAATGTTTTAATCGCAATTGCTTTTATACCAAAAACGAATGATAACAATATTAGCTAGCATGACGTTTGCAAATCCTGCTACCCCTTATAAAACGAGTGATTTTTATGAAATCTAAATTTTTGCCAGCTTTGCGCCCATCATTGTTACGCTCACATTCAACATCGTATCGCTTACGTCAGCTACGTGCGCTGCCAGTGGTTTTGTTGTTAGCGCTGCCGCTATACAGTCACGCTTTGCCATCAGATGCCAATCAGGAAATAAAGCTGTTGGCTGATAAAGCAACTTATAGTGAGCGTACAGGTGTCACAAGTTACTCAGGTAGTGTCATTATTACTCAAGGTACGTTTAAAATGACTGCTGATAATATCACGGTCAATTTGTCGCAGCAGCGCAGTATTAATTCTGCTGTAGCGACTGGACGTCCAGCGACCATGCAGCAGATTGTCACGCAAGAAAAAGGCCTAGCAAAAGGTCAAGCCAATAAAATTGATTATAATGCAGTCACAGGTATCATTACTCTGACAGGAAATGCCAAACTGGTTCAAAATGGGGCAAGTTTTGCAGGAAATGTCATACGCTATAGCTTAAAAGCAGGTGATGTCGAGGCGACTGCTGGCGGTAATCAGCGAGTAGAGCTGGTGTTCCCGCCTAGCAATAACAACAGCCAAAGTGGCATACGCTAATAAGCTGGACAATTGATGTATCGATATACAAACCAGTCCGTATACCTGTATCGATGCTTATATTTTGCAATCGTATGAGTAAGCTATGAGTGATAATAAAAGTACAGATTTTTTAGCAACCAATAGTACAGCGCCTACTGCACAATTAACCATGCAAAATTTGGGTAAACGCTATGGCAAACGCTGGGTGGTCAAAGACGTTTCTTTTTCTGTTGAGCAAGGCCAAGTCGTTGGGTTGTTAGGGCCCAATGGGGCAGGTAAGACCACCAGTTTTTATATGGTGGTCGGACTGGTTAATATGGATAAAGGCCGTGTAACATTGGGGAAAATGGATTTATCTAAATATGCGATGCATGAGCGCGCGCGTGCAGGTATTGGATATTTGCCGCAAGAAGCGTCTATTTTTCGCAAATTGTCCATCGAAGACAATATTTTGGCGATCTTGCAAACTCGAAAAGAGCTAAATGCTAGCCAGCAGCAACAAGAGCTTGAAAAATTAATTGGTGAGTTCCATTTAGAGCATGTGCGAAAGTCATTGGGAATGAGTGTTTCAGGGGGTGAGCGTCGTCGTTGTGAGATTGCGCGCGCCTTAGCAGCCGATCCAAAGTTCATTTTATTGGATGAGCCTTTTGCTGGGGTTGATCCTATTTCTGTGGGTGATATTAAAGACGTTATATTAACGCTAAAGAATCGCGGTATTGGCGTACTGATCACGGATCATAATGTACGTGATACTTTGGCTATTTGTGAAAAGGCTTATATCGTTTCAGAAGGCGCCATTATTGCTGAAGGCACCTCTGATGAGGTCTTAGATAATGAACTGGTGAAGTCGGTTTATCTGGGTAAAGATTTTCAGGTCTAATTAAATAAGTTGTAAGTTATTGATTAGGAGCTGACCATTTTAAGTCTTCAAAGCTTTGGCATTCAGAAAGCATTTGATGATGGTCAGTAATATATTCTTTATTCTGGTCTCTCACCGTTATTTTCATACTATTGTGGTCTTCTTCAAGAATTTTTATCATTGCTTTTTTATATTCTTGCCCACCGTTCTTAATTATTTCTAAATTGCGACAAGCAATTTTTTTTACCTCCTCTCTTAACTTTATTCTCAAGCTAGGCGTCAAGTCATTGTAATTGATGTCTGTCAAATAGAAAGTTATCAAAGTAGCGGGGTATTCGTTTATTACATCAGCTGTTATTGGTAGTCCTGGAATAGTGGGTGTTTCTGGGAGTTTTGTTTGCATATTTTTTCTTATCTCCTCAACAAATTTGTATTCCTCATATTTAGGATATCCAAAATAAAGTAGTAAGAAGCTAATTAAGAGCAAAATAGTAAAACTTCTCATAATACAAATTCCAATTTTTATTTGGAGCGATTTTATACTAACAAAAAACAAAAGTAAAACAACAAAAGTTAGCAATTAGTCTATTTGTTATGATGTGGTAGAAGTAGTTTGAAATTAATATAAGGTATTTAAACAAGTGTAAATTTGATTGCATAGTAGATGGATTCAATACTGTACTAAATGACAACTTATTCACTTATGGCGAGCCTAGTAAATTAAAGGTATTAATATTTTTTAGAATATACAAAGGTCTATATGGCAAAAAATAAAAGCAGTTATGTCTGTCAACATTGCGGGGCGCATTTTGGCAAATGGGCAGGGCAGTGTACTGACTGCGGCGAATGGAACAGTTTGGTTGAAGCGCCAAATGTCAGTATGCCGCATCATAATAAAAACACCGCCAAACCCAATGCTAGTCGTGCTACGCCTCGTAGTACTAGTGCACCCGCTGGTAATTATTCTGGTACTCATAGTGCAGTCATGCCGCTCAACGCAGTCAGCGTCACATTAGACACGCGCTTGCCAACTGGCATCAGTGAGTTTGATCGCGTGTTAGGTGGGGGGCTGGTGGCCGGTTCTGTTGTGCTGATAGGGGGTGACCCCGGTATTGGTAAATCAACCATCTTATTGCAGACAGCGACCAATATGGCACGTGCAGACTCATTAGCAGGCAGTGCGCTTTATGTGACTGGTGAAGAATCACTTGCACAGGTTGCCATGCGAGCCAAGCGCTTGGATTTACCTGCTGATAGGCTACGAGTGCTGGCTGAAACCAATGTTGAGACCATTTGTGCAGCGTTGACTCAAGAGCAGCCTGCCATTGCTATTATCGATTCTATTCAGACCATTTATACCGATGCGATTAATTCGGCACCCGGCGGCGTCAGCCAGATTCGCGAATCGGCAGCGATTTTGACCCGCTACGCTAAGCAAACTGGAACCGCGCTGTTTTTGGTGGGTCACGTAACCAAAGAAGGTACATTAGCGGGGCCACGCGTACTCGAACATATGGTGGATACCGTATTGTACTTTGAAGGTCAATCTGACTCCCGCTTTCGCATGATTCGTGCGGTCAAAAATCGCTTTGGCGCAGTCAACGAGCTGGGCATCTTTGGTATGACTGATATGGGACTCAAAGAAGTCGCCAACCCATCGGCTATATTTTTAAGCCGTTATGACAAGCCTGTTGCTGGTTCTGTGGTCATGGTTAGCCGTGAAGGTACAAGACCGTTACTGGTTGAAGTGCAAGCATTGGTCGACGACTCTCAAGGACAGCCAAGACGTATGGCGCTGGGATTAGATTTTCAGCGTTTATCAATGCTACTAGCAGTGATGCATCGCCATGGCGGTATCCATACAAGTGGACAAGACGTGTATGTCAACGTGGTAGGCGGCGTCAAGGTAATAGAGACAGGGTCTGATTTGGCAGTACTATTGGCTTGTGCTTCTAGTATTAAAGAGCGCGCCTTGCCATCTTCATTGGCGGTGTTTGGTGAAGTGGGGCTGTCTGGTGAGATTCGTCCTGTACCGAATGGCCAAGAACGTCTGAAGGAAGCCATGAAGCATGGGTTTAAACACGCCATTATCCCAAAAGCCAATGCGCCTGCTAAGGGTGCGCCTCAGTTTAAAGGTATCAATGTAATCGCTGTTGAGCGTCTTGATGATGCGATTGAAAGTGCGTTTGAGTTATAACTATAAGCCATAAAAAAGCGCCCAACGATTAAATGCGTTGGGCGCTTTTTTATAATCTGATGAAATAAAATCTGGTATAAATCTAGGGGCCTGAAACACGCTCAATAGAAACGTTACCGACGCCTTTGTTAGTAATACCTAGACGTTTAGCAGCACCATAAGATAAATCCATGACACGGTTGCCATGGAATGGACCACGATCATTAACTTTTACCACAACACTCTTACCGTTGGTTTTGTTCGTCACTTTTACATAACAGTTTAACGGTAATGAGCGATGAGCAGCAGTCAAACCATTCATGTCGAACGTTTCGCCACTGGCTGTTTTGCGCCCGTGGAACTTACGACCGTACCAAGAGGCAAGACCAGTTTGCTTAAATTTACTTACTGAATTAGAGGCGACAGCTGTCAGGCGCTCTAGTACATCTTCATCGTTACTCGCTAGTGCAGTATCACTGGCTAGTAGTGAGCTGTTAAGTGCTAATGAAGTGGGTTGGCGTGCTGATTTGACCAAACTTGATGCACCATCATGTTGACGGCTAAGCTCACCAAGTACACGGTCGATGTGGGAGGCGTTATCTTGCGAAATCATTGCAAGGGAGGTTTTTGCTTCTACCGCATTGGCATTAGTAGCGACTGCAGAGCCAGCAAATAAGATCGCTGACATTGTAAGTAAACCGGATAAACGCTTATTCATAGATACCTCTATAACTTATACATCAGCACCTAACTCTAATTATATTAGATTGAGTGTGCGAGAGTTAGACCAATCTAACCCTCACCCAAACTCTAAAGCCTTATCATCAATCTGTTGTTCATATAGTCATTGATGTCACACTGCGGCTTTTATAGGTTCTGATGTATGGTAATTTTTCATTTCATTATAATAAGTAGGCAACGATAATATTACCGAAGATACTTATTAAACGCTCAAACGATAGCTAATAATACTAGTAAGCTCATAATCCAAAGTCGTAAATGGGTAATGAGTTTACTCTATGTCATATTTACAAAATTTCTTTCATTGCTAAATTAATAAAGGTTTTAAAGAGTGTTACGTGTTGCTTTGTTGTTAAACCGTTAATTAAGTAGTGTATTTGAAATTTGAAAATCTATAGGTTGCTAACTATACGTACGAGCTATGACCAAAATATAATTAAATGCAAAGTTCTTTAGTGGCTATGTACGGGTTGTGTATCAAATTACACTAAAACGAGGTTAACGCAAATATTTGTAAAAAACAAGGATTAAAACTTCTTAGCACTGGTTAAAAGAGACTTAATTGTAAAGAAATAACGATAATATCATTTTAAGTCTATCGTTATAACGATACTGATCGATACGATTTCTATTATTATTGATCTAAAGTGGAAATTTATATTAGAGGCAGAGAGACAATAAAAGAAGCTACAATCCTATAAAATGCTCATCCAAAACGTTTTAGTTTTATCTAGTACCTACTTTACATCGCAGGTACTAGATTTGAAGTGCTTGTATATTGGTTTTAAAAGCTTATTTTAAGTTTTGAATATAAGTAATTTTAAGGTAAATACGTCATTTAAAATCATTTATCTCAAAAGTGAGATCAGCTGATTTTGTGAGTATGAATTGACATGAGCAGACCGAATCCAGCCATCAAAGTAACAATGGCCGTACCGCCATAGCTAATAAAAGGTAAGGGTACGCCGACCACAGGCAGCAGACCACTCACCATGCCCACATTGACAAACACATAGACGAAAAAAGACATAGCAATGGCACCTGCTAACAATCTGCTATATACGTCAGGATGTGTAAAAGCAATATACAAGGCACGCATCAGAAGACAAGAATAGATAAACATCAATAAAATGACGCCCAATAGACCAAATTCTTCTGAAAAAGCGGCAATAATGAAGTCAGTATGGCCTTCTGGGAGGAAGTGTAAATGCGACTGTGTACCTTCCAAATAGCCTTTTCCTGTCAGCCCGCCCGCACCGATTGCGGTCTTTGATTGAATAATATTCCAGCCAGCTCCTTGCACATCAGCTTCAGGATTAAGCAGAGTCAACACGCGTGTCCGCTGATAATCATGTAAAAGAAAATTCCAAGCAATAGCGATAAAAGGTACAGCCAAAACTGCGGCGGCTGAAATCAATCGCCAAGACAAACCGGCTAAAAACAACACAAAAATGCCACTAGCCGCGACCAACAATGATGTACCAAGATCAGGTTCTTTAGCAATCAACAAAACAGGAACAACAATTAATGCCAAAGTTATAGCGATACTGGCTAAGGAGGGCGGCAGGTCACGCTTGGACAAAAACCAAGCGCACATCATTGGCATACCAAGCTTCATAAATTCGGATGGCTGTACGCTGCCAAAACCAGGCAAATTGATCCAGCGCTGAGCACCCATACGTACCTCACCGATGATATCAACCAAAATCAGCAAAATTAATCCAAGTACATAAAATACTGGGGTAAAAGTGCGATAGATACTGGGCGGTATCTGTGCCATCGTAAACATTACGGTGAAGGCTACGCCATAACTGACCATTTGGCGCAAAACCATACTCACTTCTTGACCAGAAGCACTGTATAAAATCGTCAAGCCAATGCAGCAAACCGTTAATAAAAGAAGGGTCAACCACGGATCTATATGTATACGTTGCCATAGTGTCGGCGTATGACCTTGACCGAAGTGATGGCTCTGACGTGAAAAACGATACTGCAGGTTAGAAGACATAGGCAAAGAGTGGCTGATAATTGGTGAAAAAGGAGGGGTTTTTCTAAAAGTGCGGGTTGAAACACAATTATATTGTGTCTATTCTAATAGAATATCGACGATAAAGTAACACGTAAGTACTAAAGTCACGTAATTATAAAAATTATGAGGATAAGTGTTATTTGCGAATATCACACCTTGGATTAGATGTAATAGTTTAGCCTGCTTACCAAAAATTTGATAGTATCGATAAAACCTTTTTAGCGGTAGTTTCTTGCAATGACAAACACAAAAAACCATGGTTATGGACAGCTTCAAAAGCCTATTATCGCGCTACTTATGTGTGTCAGTAGCGTCTCTGTGCATGCCGCTCTATTGAGTGACAGCAGTGAGCGCCGTATTCAAGTACGTCAGGGCAGTAGCACTAATAATAGCAGTAATGCTTACATTAGACCTTCTACAAACGCCGCAAGTAACAGTCCAGGCGTTACCATATTGAGTGGTGCAAGTGGTGATAGCATGCAAGGGTTGATCGCTCAAAAACAACGTGAGTTTGCACCCAATTCCAATCTGTCTATCGAAGAGAACAAACAGGTAAATATCAATCGACGTTCGCCTGTCTATAACACGACTTATAATAAATATAGTACACCAAGTAATACCTATAACACTGCTAATAACGACTTCAATAGCATGGACTTTAATGCTTGGTTAAACAGTAATAGCTACCGGGCTCAGCAAGTGGCAGAGTATCAACGCTATCTGGCTACAAGAGTTGGCGCTCAAAATGTGCCGCCATTGTCTCAACTACTGACGACTGCTCGTAGCTGGGATAAGTGTGGCTATGAGCCTTATCAGCTACCTCCGCAAGAGTTATGGGCAAATATTGTGCCGACATTGCGTCTATATAATGAGTTAAAAAACCAAGGCGTTCTACCAGTAAGTAGTGAGATACGGTCGGTGTATCGTAGTCCTGGCCTTAATAACTGCGCAGGCGGTGCTGATAGTAGTAAGCATATGAATGGAAGTGCCATGGACATTTGGGTGCCAGAATACGAAGATAACCCATGGCAGCGCAGTACCATGCAAGACGGCTTATGTCAGTTTTGGCAATATCAGGGCAAAGCACACAATTTCGGTTTAGGACTATATGCAACAGGTGCCATCCATTTAGACACAGATGGGTATCGAAAATGGGGTTTTAACCATGCCAGTAGTAGCTCTTCTTGCCGTTACTAAATGACTTGCCAGCTATGAAAATGTAAAATAAATATAAGCCGATAGTAATAAAGTGAGAAAAGAAACACTATAATGGCGCTTACAAAAATAGCTGCCAAATGATAAGTGGTCTAAAGTTAGAAAATGGGTGCCTAAATTCTCAGAAAAGCCAGTAAGAATGTCATTAAGTTTTCTCGATGTTCGTAAATGATGCTTCATTAATGAGCTTGCTATTCACCTTTATATCATTTTATTTATGAAGCAAAAAATAGCGTTCGTTATGAGCAGATTTTATGAAAAAGCAGTATTCAACAGTAGCAACACCTAGTGATGTAGATCAATCAAAAAAAAGCTTTTTAAAATCAAATAATACGTACGTGGCTTTGTTTGGTTTGATTTTTTTGTTCTTGTTATTTGTCAGTGCCTGCAGTCCAGAAACGCCTTCTGACGATGGTTCTTTGAGTGCAAATGACTCTACCAATCTTGATAGAAAACTACAGAACGCTGAAGATGTAGAAGAAAACATAAGAAACTCTTATGCTAGATTGGCGGCCAAGCGCACTGATATCTGTCCAAAACTGATACAAGAAGAGGTCGGTAGTCATGTCATTGAACGTACCGACGAAGTCATGGTAGATGATTACTGTGATTATTTCTTGTACCCGCGAAACGGTCAGAACATTTCGGTCATGTTAAGTGACAGTCGAATTGAAGCGCTATTAGTCGTGCCTATGTTGCATGACTTTGCTAACGGTGATTATCAAGTAGAGTCTTACGACAAACATGTGATTCGATTGGCGTATAATGGGGCAACTTATAAGCCTAAAAATCTAATGTATGATGTTGCAGTGACTGTCTACAATTAAGTATCAGTAGCGGTTAGAATAAATAATCCATAAAGGGCGATGCTATTTGACATCGCCCTTTATGCTATAAAGTACGCAAAACTTACCAAAGTTAAGTCTCGCTATTTTTCAGTTTTTTTACCCTTCCAAGGATCGTCTTGTCCCACAGTGACTATCAAGAAGTCATCAGGTTTTAACGTATCGCGCATGGTTTGGTTGACGCTCGATAGTTTTACCTGATCGATACGATCAATGTAATCGGTTAAATAAGTGTTCGGCAATTGATAAAAATTCATCATACCGAGTAAGCTGTTGATACCTGCATTGCTGGCAAAGCTCATCGGAAAACTGTTTTTAAGATTGTCTGTTGTCAGACGCATCTCGCTGCTGGTAATACCTTTGTCTAGGGTATCATTAATAACTGCTAAACTGGCATTAATGGCTGCGAGCGCTTTATCATTACGGGTCGAAAAACCAATCTGATAAGGGCCTTTTGCCAGCATCGGATTCATAGAACCTGTGATTCCATAGGTATAACCAAGGTTTTGTCTAACCTCAGACATCAGGCGCGCATTAAAATTACTACCAGCCATCACTTCATTACCCACGGCAAAGTTGGTTTGCTGCTGCTGATCTTTTGGATTGGTCGCGCGTTTGCTACCCAATTGACCCATCAATATAGTGGTCTGAGTACTTGGGAAGGGAATGTGAATGTGTTTTGATTGATTGAGGGGTTTTGGTTCAGGTAGAGCTGCAGCGGCTTGACCCGCTGGTAAGTCAGTGGTAATTTCCTCAGCCAGTTTTTTTGCTTGATCTAGGGTCAAATTACCCGTCATTGCAATGGAAGCATTTGCTGCAACCAAGTAACGATTTTTAAAATCAATCAATTGCTGTTTGTCGATACTAGGTACGCTCTCTAGGGTGCCAGCCGATGGGTGAGCGTAAGGATGCTCTCCATATAATGCCTTGTTAAAAGCGAGGCTGGCAAGACTATTGGGGTCTTGCTTTTGCTGCTGTAAGCCGACCAATAGTCGCGCTTTATTGCGTGCTAAGACTTGCTCATCAAAAGCAGGCTCTTTGAGCATTTGAGTCATCAAATCGATGGCAGGCAGTAGATGCTTGTCATCAGATAAGCTACGCAACGACACAATAAACATGTCCTTATAGGCACTACTGTTTAGATCAATACCTAAGGTTTCACCTGCTTGCGTAAATGCATTCTCGTCTAATTTTTTAGTGCCTTGCGTCAGCATAGTGGCAGTCATGTTAGCGATACCGAAACCTTCTTTACGTATGCTACCATCACGAGCACTACCTGCATTAAATCGCAAATCAATATCAACAATAGGCAATGCAGTCGTTTGTACAAAGGCGACAGGTACACCCACTTTGGTTTTGAACTCTTGAATCGTTGGCACTGTGAGCTTTAAAGGTTTAGCATCGTCAAGACTTGTCAGTTTGGATAATGCTGCAATGGGTGCACTCGTATCAACCAAAGCTGCTGATCCGCGAGATTCTTCGGCGCCAGCTGTGTCTGCCTGTGCCGTCACGGTCAAGGTTGTCATACCTATCAAAACTCCAAAACTAAGATAGGATAATTTGTTAAGTATAGGAGTGGCTGCTAACGTTGATTTTCGTGCACTATCAAAAGATTTTTTTCTTGTTTGAAATAAGTCGCTATTGTGAGTCATGATTGTCTTCTTATTAATGAAGTCTTTACAGTGGGCGTTTTTATTAGATGAAAGAATAATATGTCACTATTCATCCTTTTTAGCGGTCTTATCTTTAGGTGGCACGATATGCATCACCGTCAAGTTATCCTTGACCAAATATTTTTTACTAGCAGCTTGGATGTCTGCGATCGTCACTTTATCAAGTTCGGCTGGTAGCTCGGCAAGCAATCTATCATCAAGACCGATAGACTGTAGTGAGCCAATCATACGTGCCTGACCTTCCATGCTATCTTGCGCATAGACGAGACCTGTCACAGTATTGGTTTTGGCGCGGCTGATTTCATCTGCGTCAATTGGGTCGGTTTTAAGCTTGTCTATCTCAGCGATGATGGCTTGCTGGGCTTGCGCTAAGCTTACGCCTTCACGCGGCGTTGCCTGCACCAAAAATAAGCCATCGCCGCGATCAAGTAAGTCATAAGATGTCCCCACTGTGGTGAGCAAGCCTTGCTCACGTATCAGCCGACTCTCTAAGCGCGCAGACAACCCGCCATCCAGTACGTCTTGGGCAAGTGACAGTGCATAAGCTTGTTTTTCATTGTTTGTGCCTGCAGTCACAAGGCTTGGGACATTATAACCCATCAATAATACAGGGACTTGTACAGCCTGTTCAGAATCGACTTGCTGATAGCCACGGAAGCCTTTTTGAGTGACAGCAGGACGTTTGGGCAAATCGCTTGGCGATAGCTCACCAAAGTAACGTTTGACTTGAGCCAAGACCTCAGTTGGCTCGACATCACCAACGATGACTAAAGTGGCATTGTTAGGCGCATACCAAGTCTCATACCAGTTTTTTAAGTCAGGAAGGGTGATGGACGCAATCTCATCCATTGGTCCGATGACCGACTCGCCTTTGGGACTATCAGGTAAGGCCAGCAAACGAAATGATTCGTAGGCTTTTGCAAGTGGATTGTCATCGGTGCGCTGTCGACGCTCTTCCATAACGACTTGATGCTCTTTTGCAAAGGCATCATCGTTAAAAGTGAGGTTTTTCATGCGATCTGCTTCTAGCTCTAGGGCTAAAGGAAAGCGATTGGCTGGGAACAGCTCATAATAACCTGTGTAGTCATAGCTGGTAAATGCATTATTGACGCCGCCAAATTTGGCAATTAAGCGTTCATAGTCATCGCTTGAAACGTTGGTAGTGCCTTTAAACATCATGTGCTCAAGTAAATGAGAGATACCGCCCTTATCAGATGGCTCATCTGTTGAGCCAACTCGATACCAAATCTGTGTCATAACAACTGGTGCGCGATGGTCTTCTTTTACCACTATCTTTAGACCGTTTTCTAACTGATACTCATGTCGGCCTGACATATTCATTGCTAAATCTGATGATTGCGCGTCTTGGGGTTTTTTACTTTGACCTGCTTTATCTTGGCTAGAGGCGTTCTGAGTGACTGGATTCTTAACTACAGAAGGGGGACTAGAATCTATAGCACTGGTTTGACAAGCGGTAAGGGTAGTGGCTACGGTTAGTGCGCAAGCAATACATAATGAGAGAGTAGACAGTGGTAAAGGCGATGACATAGTGTGCTCTACTTATATAAAGTGAAGAGTGGTAGATTGGTGAGTGAATATAGCAACTTTAATGATAACGATAAAAAGCCTTATAACGATTTGTGCGCCCCAGCCAGTACGCTAGCCGTCGGCTTGAACTCATGCGTGGTACTGCAACCTGAGACTGCTGATAACGTCATTGTTGTTAGTAATAAAGTCACGCTGACAGTAGCAACTCTTTTGCTATATTTTTTGCAAGTATTAGATAGTATTGACATAATAAATTCCTAAAAGGTGAAGATTAAATGGAGAGTAGATTGCCGAATATGACCTGTTAGAGTAGGCGAAGTTCACCATACAGAAGGTCATATTTTTGTGTCCGAATCTTAAGCGAAACTTTCTCAGACGACTACATCAGCTTTTAAACTTGTAAATTTTGACATCCGTCTACTATGGTAAGGTCTGAGCACCACTTGAATTATGCTAAACTAGCCTAAAAATGGTCTGTCATACGGCAGTAAAACCATGATGACAGATGAATCTATCTAGAATAAACAAATAACTGACAGTGACAATCTTTAGGGCAAGCTTATGAACAACCCAAATAATAGCAATCGTGTGGTCATCAATCTCGATGGCAATCTTGATGATTTAGATGACGATGATATTACCTTACCCAGTCTAGCGGCGCAATCTGTACCCATTGTTGATGAGCCTGAGTCTAAGACGGAAACCGTTGACTCACCTAAAGTATCTAATGATGAGAATACGGCAGAAAAGCAGCAAGCAGGCGAGACAATTGATAAAGATATCGTCAGTGCTGATGAATCAAACAACATCGCTTTGGGTATGCCGGTTGGTATGACAGAAGAGCAAAGCGCGCTTAAGAATACCTTTGAAAGTTTTTCAACCGCTAAAGAGACAGAGGCAGTGAGCAAATCTAATGCTATGTCCTCAATCCCTACTATGCCGCTGCAAGAGCAATTAGGCGACATTGCAAGTGTCGATAACAAGGCCAAAGGCATAGATCAACAAGAGTTTGCACCAAAAGTGCAAGAGTCAACAGAGACGCCGGAAGAGAAGAAGACAAGCAGCTGGTTCAACCGTATAAAAACGGGACTTAGTAAGTCACGTAAGAACTTGGCTGAAGGTATGGTCAGTATTCTTATCGGTGGCAAAGAGATCGATGATGAGCTGTTGGAAGAAGTTGAAGATCAATTGCTGGTTGCAGATATTGGCGTTAGTGCCACCAACCGCATCATCAAAAGCTTGACAGAGCAGACAGCTCGTGGCGATTTAATCTATGCCCATTCGTTGTATAAAGCTCTGCAAAGCGAGCTGGTCGATATTTTGACACCAAAAGTTGCGCCACTAGTCATTGATACGAGTAAAAAACCGTTTGTTATCTTAGTTGTAGGCGTCAATGGTGTGGGTAAAACCACAACGATCGGTAAGCTTGCCAAGCGTTTGCAAGGTGAAGGCAAGTCGGTGATGCTAGCGGCAGGCGATACCTTTCGCGCGGCGGCCACTGAACAGCTACAGATTTGGGGTGAGCGTAATGACATTCCGGTGGTAGCCCAAGGCCACGGTTCTGATAGTGCCTCTGTCATTTTTGATGCCATGCAATCTGCCAAAGCAAAAAACATCGATGTGTTGATAGCGGATACCGCAGGACGTTTACAGAACAAAACTCATCTAATGGCAGAGCTAGAAAAAGTGGTTCGAGTCATACGTAAGGCAGATCCAAGCGCACCGCACGAAGGTATGATTGTCCTTGATGCGGGTACTGGTCAAAATGCAATCAACCAAGTGGAATTGTTCAATAAAGTTGTGCCATTGACTGGTATTACCATCACCAAACTAGATGGTACGGCAAAAGGCGGCGTGGTCTTTAATATTGCCGAAACAACCGATGTACCTATTCGTTATATTGGGGTTGGTGAGTCAATTGATGACTTACGCTCGTTTAGTCCAAAACAGTTTGTCGCCGCCTTGTTTGAAACGGATGACAAAGAGTAATTAATCAAATCGCCAGCAACTAAATAAGTACTAAAGGAGTTAGATTATGATCATTACCAGTGTTGCCTTATCGGATATCAATTATGAAGAATTGTCTTCTCCTAACGCGGCTTTACTGCTGGCAAGCCATACGATAGACCGTACAGCAAAGCTTGTTTGGTGTAATTGGCTAGAGCTTGATGAGCATTGGCAGGATAAAATCAAACTCGATAGGCTGGCGAAGCATTACAAGTTTGATGTCAATGCTGTGAAATTCGTAGCTGCTGATGATTTAAATTCTACCGACAATGAGCAGCAGGTATTGTTGGCAGGCATTACTCAGATGCAGCACTATATGCAAGGACTGCGCAGTGATTTTGACATACCGATCGATATAAGTTTGGGAACAGATTTTCAGCAGCGAGTCTGGCAAGCGTTGCAAGACATTGAGTATGGCGAGACGATTAGTTATGCTACGCTCGCGCAGCGCGTAGACAACCCTAAAGGTTTTCGTGCGGTGGCGAATGCCAATGGTAAAAACCCCTTTAGTATTATTGTTCCCTGTCATCGAGTGATAGCTAGTGATGGCAAGCTTGGCGGCTATACAGGCGGACTGGATAAGAAGACATACTTATTAGCACTTGAAGGTGTCACTTGCAAAATTTAGGGTAAAGTAAGTGATTGCTACTCGCTAGTAAATAGAAACGATCAAACAAAAAAAGCCAAACGCTACGTACGTCTGGCTTTTTTTATGAAGGAGTAGAAGTGAGTGTCAGATAAAGTTACTGTTCAAGCTGTGCCATGACGCTAGCGGAGAAGTTCACATTGCTATAAACCTCTTGTACGTCGTCGATGTCCTCTAGCATATCAATCATTTTCATGACTCTTTCGGCATCGTCTAAGTTGTCGATTTCAGCAGTGGTTGATGGCGACATGGTTACTTCAGCATTGTCAGAGACCAGACCAGCGGCGTTCAGCGCATCTTTAACTTGACCAAAACTTTCCCATTCAGTGATGACAAGCAGTGTTTCGCCATCGTTTTCGATATCCAGCGCACCTGCATCTAGTGCCGTTAGCATGACTTCTTCTTCTAAGCTCACGTCGTTAAAAGTGATCTCACCACGCTTATTAAATAAGTAAGCAACCGAGCCTGAGGTACCAAGATTGCCATCATATTTGGTAAAGGCGTGGCGCACTTCACTAACAGTACGATTGACATTATCAGTCATGGTTTCAACCAATACAGCGACGCCGCCGATGCCATAACCTTCGTAGCTGATTTCATCCATGTTTTCAGTATCGCCGCTACCAGTACCACGATCCACGGCACGGTTGATCGTGTCTCGAGTCATATTGACTGATAATGCTTTTTCAATGACGGCACGCAAGCGTGGGTTTTTATCAGGGTCAGGGTCACCTTGCTTGGCAGCAGAAACGATTTCGCGAATAATCTTGGTAAATATCTTACCTTTTACCGCATCCTGACGGGCTTTACGGTGTTTGATGTTTGCCCATTTTGAATGACCTGCCATATAACATCCTTAATTTTTGCGTATTAATTTCTGTACATTATTTATCATGCTTAAAAAGTCGTTAATGACACTTTTCGATATCGGCTCACTGCTTTTCAATAGAGCTGAGCTGTTTATCTTAAGTAAAGCAGATGTCTACACGTTAACGATTTGTATGTCGTTACGAGTGGTTTTTTGCTACACTGTGGCAACTTATAGATCGCATTAGCGGTGATAAGTGAGCAACATTATAAACCAGTTTTGTATATTTTAACTAACTTGGCATTATCCCTCACATTTTAAGTCATTGGATATTATCAAGCCATTGATTTTATAAAGTTACCGATTCTATGAAACAACTAACTGCTGAAGCCATCACGCACTTACGTAACCGTATTCATATCGTTATTGAAGGGACAGATACCCGTCTGGGCAAGCTCTTCGATATCGTATTATTGATTGCGATTTTGACGAGTGTCGGTGTGGTTATGCTGGACAGCGTATTGTTCGTACGTTTGCAATATGGGACGATATTTTTTTATGCAGAATGGTTTTTTACCATTTTGTTCACGATCGAGTACGTCTTAAGACTTTTCTCGGCACCCAATCGCTTTCGTTATATTTTTAGTTTTTTTGGCGTTGTCGATTTATTGTCTATATTGCCCAGTTATTTGAGTCTCGTATTCGGCGGCGTGCAGTACCTCATTGTGATACGTATTTTGCGTCTTTTGCGCGTGTTTCGCGTGCTCAAACTCAAAGGGTATATGCAACAAGCAGGTTTTTTGGCGTCTGCGCTTAGAACCAGTCAGCAAAAGATAACGGTATTTTTCTTATCGCTGGTCCTCTTAGTCACTATTTATGGTTCAATCGTCTACGTGGTAGAAGGGCCAGAAAACGGCTTTACGAGTATTCCAATCTCTATTTACTGGGCAGTTGTGACTTTGACCACAGTAGGATATGGGGATATTTCACCAAAGACGCCATTGGGTCAAGCCATTGCAACGATGGTCATGATCACAGGTTACGCAGTCATTGCCGTTCCAACAGGAATTTTTACCTCAGAGCTGACACGTAATATGCGTCCACAGCTGAACCCAGTGACCTGTCCAAATTGCGGTAAGTTTGGCCACGCGATAGGTGCAGAGTTTTGTGATCGTTGTGGACATGCGCTACACGTCTAATATGCGTTGGTAGCGATTTTTTCGTTGATGTGCCGGCTTTTAGACATCGATGTATTCGCTAATAAGGGGTGATAAATCAATCCTGACGCCTAGGTTTACCAAATTCCAGTATTGTCCTGATATGGTGCGATCCAGCATTATAGTGGTGGCAGAGGGCTGAAACTGACCGAAATACTTTAAAGAAGTGCGCATTTGTGCAATGGCTTCGTGATGTATTTGGCTACTGCCAAAATCAAACTCACCTTCCTGATAAGGTTTGACAGACAAAGGCTTTAAGCCAATAGATAGCCATTTTTCGTAGAATTCACCTGGAATATTTTTATCATCATCACGTCGAATATCTAGGGCGATTAAGTCTTGCTCCAACGCAGTTACATCGCCTCTAATAGCATGTTTTGCAAATCGGCGGAATAATTGTACTTCATTGTCACTATAGCTGCGAATACCACCGAAATCATAAGCGACTACGCTGCCGTCATGGCGAAAGGCGAAGTTTCCTGGATGGGGGTCGCAGTGCATACGATATAAGCCAAATAGCTGTCCTGCGGTAAAGTGAAACAGGCGCTCTGCTATTTGTTGTTTGACTGCATTGTCCCATGTAGCCGCGACTGTCAAGGTTTCACCCATCTCTTCCGTCAACGTTAAAATCCGCTTAGAAGAGTGGCTGGTAATGACTTTAGGGATGATAAGACCTTCATCTTCTGCATGAAAAGCCCCAAATACTCGTAAGTTGTGAGCTTCTTTAGTATAGTCCAGCTCATCATGCAAGCTTTGGCGGATCTCATTAAATAATTGCTCTTGTAATTGTTTGCTCATATTGAGCACGCCAGCGATTTTTAAAGCCATGCGTACTTGTTTAAGGTCGCTGTCGCAGTTCTCATCGACATCAGGATACTGAACTTTTACCACGACTTTTTGTCCAGATGGCAAAACAGCTTTATGCACTTGTCCGATAGAGGCAGCAGCAAATGGCGTTTCTTCAAACTCACTGAACAGCTCTGTGACAGGTGCTTTAAGCTCACGTTCGATCTGCGCGCGTATCTGCGCATATGGCATGGGCGGCGCGTCTTTTTGTAGCTTTTCTAGAGCGGTGGCAACTTCGGGTGGGAACACGTCTTTGTACTGAGAGGCAATTTGTCCCACTTTCATGACCGCGCCTTTCATCTCACCCAGTGTTTCGGCTATCTGAATACCCACGTCTTGCATCAGCTCCGAGCGCGCTTGCAATCGTTTTTCTTCGTCGCTTGAGAGATGTTTAAATGAGTTTTTAGCTGCTTTTCCGGCAATACTTGCTGTCATACCAGCGAGTTTCATAAAGCGCTTTCCAGACGATTTTGCCATTCATATCACCATGTAGTGGGTTGTTTGCTCAGCCGTAATTCTAGTATTTTAGTCAAACGATTGCTGTTTAACTAGTGTGCTGATGAGAAAGCTCTCTGATACAAACCATAAGTTTTGAGTGTGCTTATTGTTCAGTAAATATTTAAAAGAAGCATTCAGAATTATGGGGTAAAAAAGTCATTGTCTAATATCAATTGTTCAGATTCACAGAGTAGAGATTGTTTAGCCAATATGTCAATGCCATTTGATATCCTAAATGTCCAAGACCACATATTACGCCCACTGCCACATCACTTAAGTAAGAGTGATGTCGAAAAGCTTCACGCGCATGGACATTTGATAGGTGCACTTCTATAAATGGTTTTTGTGTGGCCAGTAGCGCATCTCGTAAGGCAACTGAAGTATGAGTGAAAGCTGCGGGGTTAATAATCATCGCATCTACCTGTGCACTTGTGTCCGCTAATAGACCATAATGCTGAATCTCATCAATCAGCTTGCCTTCATGATTTGATTGTATGCAAATTAATTCAATATCATGCTCGGCGGCATAGGCCACCAAACGTGTTTCAATGTCTACAAGTGTTGTATGGCCATAGATATCAGGTTCACGTTTGCCCAGCAAGTTCAAATTTGCACCGTTAACTAGTAACAGTTTATGGGTAAGAGACTTGGTCATATTTTGGTCAGAAGGTTGCGAAGTTGAGGCAGACTGAGCAGGGGACATCATAGTAGTCTCTATAACAATCGAATAATGATGGTGAATTATAATTTATTGCAACGTACATAGGTGACAAAAAAGGGTGACGATATAATCTAATTATATCTGTATCGTTATGATAACAGCTTACTGTGAAGTTATAAAAAAATTACAGAAAAAATCGACCTATGAATAAAAAAACGTGTTAAAAAGTCTTTATGTTGCTAAAAACCCGTGCTATGATATTTTTTACGCAGTATTTATTGCAAGTTTGTTACTGTTATTATAGTGGGCTATTAAAGAAAATGCTGACTGGTTATAAGGGCAGTTATCTACTTTAAAAGCTCTGTATCAATAATAGTGGTTAAAGTAGTACTCTTAAGTTTTTGATTTCATAATCTTAGATCCCGTTTATATGCAATGTTGCAAAGGAATTTGGGGCTAAGCAGACTTTTTTAGGAAGTAATATTATGTCAGCTCGTGAGCAAGGTATCGTTAAGTGGTTTAATGACTCAAAAGGCTTTGGTTTCATTCAACGTGACAGTGGAGAAGATATTTTTGTCCATTTCCGCGCGATTCAAGGTGATGGTTATCGTTCTTTAAAGGACGGCGAAAAGGTTGAGTTTAGCGTAGTCGAAGGCGATAAAGGTCTTCAAGCTGAAGAAGTCAGAAAAGTAGAAGAGTAATCTATACAGTCATTAGAGCGGTTTAGCTATAATGTCTGTATACGCTACTGATATACTACTGAGTCAAGCCCGTCTTATCTTACCTATGTTGAGTAGAAACCAACATTTTTGGTAAGGTCAGGTATAGGGTTTGGCTTTTTTTATGCTCGTATGTGTGTTATTGGCGTATAAATTAAATGTTTTTATCATTATTGACCACAATTTTTGGTGAGATTACGCAAATAAGTGGACAATGTTTTATACACGATTACCTATGACCGACCACGAGTAGCAGTTAATTTAAAAGGATATTTTTTTGAGTAATTTTACGACTTTTAGTGATTTACCGCTGTCAGCACCGACCTTACGTGCCGTCAATGATTTAGGTTTTACTGCATTAACTCCTATTCAAGCAAAAATATTGCCTCATACGTTGGCAAATCAAGATGCTATTGGGCAAGCGCAGA
Source organism: Psychrobacter sp. AOP22-C1-C5 (assembly GCF_052378885.1). NCBI lineage: Bacteria > Pseudomonadati > Pseudomonadota > Gammaproteobacteria > Moraxellales > Moraxellaceae > Psychrobacter > Psychrobacter sp. AOP22-C1-C5. The sequence continues at coordinate 161,159 of NZ_JBQSYC010000004.1, forward strand.
CAGGTACTGGCAAGACAGCAACATTTTTGTTGACGATCATGGAAGCTTTGCTTAAGCGTCCTTTTACCAGTGATGAAGATCGTTACTTAGGTGAGCCACGTGCAGTAGTGATGGCACCCACTCGTGAACTTGCTCAGCAGATATTTGAGGATTGTATCGCTTTGACCAAATACACCTCGCTACATAGCGTCTGTATTATGGGCGGCACTAATTATGAAACTCAGCAGCATGAGCTTGACCGTCAGTATGTTGATATCTTGGTGGCGACTCCTGGTCGATTGATTGACCTTGCCAATAAAGGTATGGTCTTTTTAGATCGCGTAGAAGTACTGGTATTGGATGAAGCAGATCGAATGCTAGACATGGGATTTATCCCAGATATCAAACGTTTGGTAGGCCGTATGCCTGCCAACACTGACCGTCAGAGTTTGCTGTTTTCGGCCACCTTTAACCAAGATGTGATGAATCTGGCCTATCGCTGGTTACATGAACCACAGTTTGTTGAGATTGAGCCTGAGCATAAAACCAGTGAGTTGGTTGATCAGCATTTTTATTTATTAACCGAAGATCAAAAGCTAACCGCGTTAGAACGTATCATTAGTGATGAGGCAGTAGATAAAGTGATTGTATTTGCCAATCGCAAAGATCAAGTAAAACGTCTCTATCATAAGCTGCGCCAAGCCCACAAAATTGTTATGTTATCAGGCGATGTCATTCAACAAAAACGTGAAAAGTACTTACAGCGTTTTAAAGACGGTCATGCCTCTATCTTAGTGGCAACAGACGTAGCAGGACGAGGTATTCATGTCGATGATATCAGTCACGTGGTCAATTATACCTTGCCTGACCAGCCAGACGATTATGTACATCGTATTGGTCGTACTGGCCGCGCTGGCCAGACAGGTATTAGCATCAGTTTTGTGAGTGAGGATGATGCCTTTAACATACCGGCATTAGAGACGCATTTAGATACCAAGTTCACGCTTGAGCAGTGGCAAGAGTAATCGCTATATACTGAGTGGGATTTTATAAAAATTGCTATCTCATAAAGAAGCCTCTACTGTCAGAAATGAGAGTAGGGGCTTTTTTGTACTTTTAATATTTGTACTTTTAAGATTAGAGTACGTACTTGAGAATCAATGGGAATGATGCGTAGGAGCGGTATCATCGCTCATATTGTGCATGCTGTGATCCATCTCTTGTTTCATACCATCATGATCCATTTGGCTCATATCATGAGGGGCAGTGTCGGCATCAGACATCATAGCAGAGTGTCTGCCGTGATCCATATGTTCATGTCCACCGCCGTGACTATGTCCGCTATGCATACTAGACATCATTATAGGTACAAGTACCACCGCTAAGCCTGATAGAACCATAACGGCACCATTGAGCTGGCGTAAGCGAAAACGCCCAATCTTGTCACGTAACCAACCAACGGTTTCGTGCGTGGCAACGAGCATTGGTACTGTACCTAAGCCAAAAACAAACATGAGTGCCGCACCACTTATCGGACTATGAGCGACCACCGCGATAAGCAAAGCACCATAAACCAAACCACAAGGCAAAAACCCCCAAAGTAGACCAGCGGTTAGGGCGCGCGGAAAAGTGTTTAATGGGAATACTTTTTGACGAAGCGGGCTTAGGTATTGCCAAAAGCGCATACCAAAACGCTCGAGCTTGTTTAGGAAAGGGGGGCCAAGCATGGTCACACCCACGAACACCAGTACCAAACCCAGTAGAATACGCGGTATATTATTACCAGTCATTAACGGCTCTAGCACAGTCGTACCAATCAAACCTGCAATTAAGCCCAAAAACGCATAACTGGTCAAACGGCCTATGTGATAGGTGACAACAAGGGCACGGCGCTTGGCTGGGCTGATGTCTTTCATCGACAAGCCAAATGCCGTTACAAGGCCACCGCACATACCTAAACAATGAGGTGAGCCAAAAAAACCCATTAATAATGCCGCAACGAGTAAAGCTGTGGTCATGGGGTGCGTCTCCTAAATAAGGCGAATCTAATGATGTCTTTTACATTGGATAAAAAGATATGAGCAGCAGATCATTCTTAGATAATATTCAAGGTTATATTTTTGAGCTTTGATCTGGATTAGAGTGATTGATGGACTCTACATCAACATTATTCGTTTTCTCATCAGTAATATCACGGGCTTGTGACGCAGGCACCGAATGCGCATGAGCTTGTATGGTTTGCCGGCGTTCTTGTCGATCATCCAATATGATGCGCTGTGATGCATTGTCCAAATCTTCGAATTGGTTTGACTTGACGGCATATCGTACTGCCCAGATGGCAACCACAAACAGCATGAGACTTAAGGGGATCAACAAAAATATACTGAGCATGATAACTCTCTTAAATAGCAGTTTATCGTACTATTATACACCCATTGTAAGTGAGACGATGGCCTGTAGGCAGAAAAGAAACCAGAAGAGCGTTGCAACGTATATTTTGATAAAAGAATAGTTTACATTAATCAGTATTTGTCTTGGCTGCATTACCTCTGGGTGTCAATAACTGCTGTGACGTCACGTCTCTAGCATGACGACAATCTACCTGCGGACGTATTACATCACGGAGATAGGCGGCAACTTCGTAGACCGCACGCCTTGAATGACTTAAGTTTTGCGCAGGTTTCATCCAGTCACGATTGACAGGTAGAGGCGCACTAAGTGGCGTGCTATTAATACCGTTTAAGGCAAACTGTCTGCGGGCACGAGCCATATGGTAGCTGTCGGTAATCAGATACACGTGATGCAGTGGAATACGCTTGGCGGTGAAACGTGCGTTTTCACAAGTATTCATACTGGCATTTTCGCTGATCAATCCATCGATGCCATGCTCAATAAGCCATTGACCTAACCACGGCGCTTCAGCACCGCTTAACACAATAGGCAAGGGTAGATCGTGATAGGCGCTGGCAGCAGTGCGTGCGCGGTTGAGACTATAATCGTTTAGTACGATTTGATTGTCATTGTCATTGGTAAGGCCGCCGCCTAATACCACGTAAGCAGTTGGCGGCGAACTCATTGCAGCGCCAGACAAGTTCGGTAACGGCAATAAAGAAAATACATAAACGATCGCTTGAGAAAACAGCGGTGTAAATAAACTGATAACGACTAAAATGACGGTCGTTGAACCAAGTAGAAAGGTGATATTGATAATACGAAGTAGCTTCATCATACGCTCAGCTGAACGCAAGTAGTACTGCCAGAGCCGCTTAGACAACGGGCGCTTTCCTGACTGTTTGGATGACAGTCGTTTAGACTTTGACGATTTACGCCACATGCTCATCATATCCAATAGAGCCGTCCGCATTTACCCAAACTGGCTCACGCGATAACTGAATTGCGAATTTTTCATAGACGGCGTTGGAAATATATCTTTGTGCAGTGGCAACATCGTCTTGAGTTGCTTGATAAGGCGTATGGTTGGTAAGTACCAGTGCTTGCTGCTGATGAGTGACAATTGGTGCAATACCGCCACCTTTTAAACCTGCCTGTTCAATAAGCCAGCCTGCAGCCACCTTTACCATCGCATCAGGCATCGAGTAGCCAACGATAGCAGGATAGGTGGTTTGTAACGCCGTAAATTGCTCTTGAGGGATAATAGGGTTTTGAAAAAAACTGCCACAATTAGGTAACTGCTTAGGATCAGGCAGTTTTTGCTGTCGAATATCTATAATCGCTTGCATAACATCGGCAGGCTCAGCTTGCAATCGTCCTTGCTGTTCAGCATAGCGCTCGGTCACTGCTCGCACATCGCCGTAACTGGCTAAGATTTTTTTTGCATCCGTATGTAATCTAAAACCAACGCAGCTGATCAACCAAGTATTTGGCGATTGTTTGAAAATACTGTCGCGGTAGCCGAACTCACAGTCTACTCTTGTTAAATGATGCCATGTTCTAGTTGGCAGATGATAAGCGCGTACGTACTGCAAGCAGTCTTCTAACTGAACGCCATAAGCGCCAATATTTTGTACAGGAGCAGCTCCCGTAAGACCGGGTATCAGCGCTAGATTTTCGAGACCGTACCAACCTTGACTGACAGTATGTACCACCAAATCGTGCCAGTTTTCACCCGCCATCACTTCGATATCAACGTACTTATCTGTTTGCGCCATTAGCGTAATACCACGCATCTGAGGCTGCAACACAATCGCTTCTAGCGCTGCTGGTAAGAGGACATTGCTCCCGCCAGACAGCACAAACAATGGCAAATTATGCTCTGTATTTTCTGAATAGCTTGTCATAAAAACATCAAGCTGAGCCTCATTCGTCAGCGTCACTACAGAGTCAGCGACACAGGCTAATGCCATGGTGTTACCATGTGACAAGTCAACCAATTGACTGGACATCAATCCATTCGGTGAGTCAGTAGCTATAATAGATTGAGCGCTAGCATCAGAGCGTGAAGTTGAAATCATAAGGCAGCCTATCTGGCAAATAAATAGCGAATCGTGCGGCATTTATTATAAAGGATACAGAGTATAAAAGTGGTGGAAATGTAGCGTTTGTCCTTAACAAGCCTTCCAGCTTTCGATCCAAGCTTGTGCGCTTGATTCAATACGCTCAATCACTTCTTCAAAATCGTCGCTATCTCCTTTATACGGGTCTGGCACATCGTCTCCACCGTAATTGGGGTCTTCTTCGCTGAACAGCGCGAGCATAGCCAAATTGTCCTCTGTGTTTATCAAACCGTTTTTGATGGCTTGCAAATCCGCTAAATTCTGCGCATCCATCGCTAAGATTAAGTCAAAATTGCGAAAGTCGTCAGCACTTACTTGCCGCGCAACCAGTTTGTTGATTTTATATCCATGTGACTTTGCATGGCGCTGTGAACGTTCATCGGGCGTACGACCTACATGCCAATCACTTGTGCCTGCTGAATCCACTTTGATCGACAATCCAGCAATCGCTGCTTGCTGACGGAAAATTTCCTCAGCAGTAGGAGATCGGCAAATATTTCCTAAGCAAACCACTAGTACAGACGATGGAGTACAGGTTTTTAGCAGCATAATATGACCTTTTATAACGAAAAAAACATGCTATAAGAAACCAGCATCGTGAGTGTGGCTCTTATTAACATGCAATCGATTAAAAAACAGCCGCCAGCGTAACGGTTAATGCCCTAAATGGCAAGGTTAGAGGCTGAACAATACGGTCATAGGGCAACCAGAAAATGACCAAGGTTGAAGTACCGTATTACTTTTAGGCGGTTTAATTATAGACGATAGACAGCGTGATTTAGTATTTCTGCTATACGATTTTAGCCTGATTATTCTTGCTTGCTTTTAAACCGTTGAATATCACGGCGCTCTTTTTTATTGGGTTTGTTATCCGGGCGGGCGAGATTGGCAAGCTTGCGCTGCTCAGCATAATAAGCGCGGCGCACTTCGCTCTCCTCAGTCTCTGAATACAGCACTTGGGCAGCGGCAGCATTTCCACGTTGGGCAGTAAGTGCTTCGACAATGACCGTCTTTTCGGTCATAGCGGTAGCTGAACCTTGGCGAATGGTCAGCTCGTCTCCGACTGAGATCTCTTTGCTGGTTTTTACACGGCTACCACCATAATGTACGCGTCCACTTTCAATCGCTTCTTTGGCAAGCGTGCGCGTCCGATAAAAACGTGCGGCCCACAGCCATTTATCAAGACGAATCTTAGCTAAGGCCTGATTTTTGTCATCCGTATTGCTTTTCATAATAGCCCTTTTGTATTGAATTCTGTATCTATCTAAAACGAAACAATACCAATAATATTAGGGCAAATTCTATTTTTGCAAATAGATTTTTATCATTAATTACAAAGAGGTAGCCGCTTTGAGTTAAGGCTTATGATAATTGGCAACCTTTACAGCCATTGTCGTTGCGTGGTCTGAATCTAGCTTTTCTAAGCCACTTATCACTCCCGAAATATTTTCTGCTGTTTTATTTTGGCTCAATTTATATTGGGCTTGTATGGAGTCGATTGTGAGTTTGAAGCCAATAATACCTCGGCACATTGCATTAATATAGCCAACAGGTGCATCGTCCAATGACCAAGGATTGTCTGAAATAATTTCTTGCTGCGCAGTCATTGTTTCTAATATCCACTTAAGGTTATTAGGCTCTTCAATCAATTCAATTGTGGATTGAATATGCACACTTTGGTAATTCCAAGTAGGTACTTCTTTGTGCGTTTTTGCTTTGGTAGGATACCAGTTGGGGCTAATATAATGTCCTGAGTCTTGAAAAATAATGAGCCAAGAAGTGGTCGGCAAAGCATTCTTATAAATGGGGTTTTTGCGACCAAAATGTCCATAAAGACTACCGTAGTTATTGTCAGTGTCTTCTTGATACCAAAATAGAGGTATGTGGCAGGCTTCAATACCATCAGCCGTTTGCGCGATTAATGTCGCTAAAGGGTTCGCCGCTATAAAATCAATGATGCGGTCAAAATTGTCTTCAGCGAAAATGGATGGAATATGCATGGCGTTCTCAGTGTTTGTATTATATAAAATTAGTTACACCACTGTTCTTCACAAGGTACACCGTCATTGTTGCCATCCATTTTAGTATTAGGACAGTTATTACTAAAGTAAGTGGCTTCTGCACAAGAAGTCATTTGCGAGCAATGCTGTCTACCATCACATGCATAGCTTGGCGCTGCTTGCTGTGTACTTAATACTGTTTTTCCTACTGGAGCTGATACCGTCTCTAGGTCTGAATCAACATACGTTGGTGGTATGTCATCAAAGTCAGGAGATGTAGAGGCCGGAGTGGTCGACGTGTCAGTCGCAACATCAGCTGTAGCGTTATTGATCGAGTTTTCAGGTTGAAGAATTCTATAGCCTACAAGGGCCAAAATTAGCACCATTACAATCGTTAGTATTTTTTTCATAACTGACCAGTGCCTGTTAATAAATGCTGTAAACAATAAGTGCTAAAAGCAAGCAGTTACTATCAATTTAACGTGGCAGTTTTTCAATTGATTAAAAAACTGCCACGATAGATGATGATTTATATTTATTATGACTACTTTAAAAACAACTGATACCCAATATTATCGTTCAGCATTGTACAGTCATAACCGATATCGAGTAGCGCATCTTGTAGCTGACGCGAGTTGCTTTCTGTGGCTTGTAGACCGACTAACACGCGTCCTTCAGCAGCGCCATGGTTGCGATAATGGAACAAGGTAATATTAAAATCATCGCCCAATTTTTCTAAGAATGTCAACAAGGCACCTGGTCGCTCTGGGAATGCTACTTTTAATAATTGCTCGTTTTCGATACGAGCATGACCACCAATCAAATGACGAATATGCGACTTTGCAATATCGTCATCTGTTAAGTCATGAGCTTCGTAGCCATCAGCTGTCAATTGGTTACTAATCGTCTGTCTTTCTTTTTCGCCTTCTTTTAGAGCAATACCCACAAAGATTGATGCAGGCTCCATTGAGTCCGGCGATTTTTTACTATCGGCGCGGTAGTTAAATTCAGTGATGTTGCGACCATGTAGGCTGCGGCAGAAGTTTAAAAATGCGCCTGTCTGTTCAGGAATGGTCACACCAAAGATGGCTTCTTTTTTCTCACCGATTTCGGTACGCTCAGCGATATAACGCAAACGATCAAAGTTCATGTTAGCACCGCAAATGATGCCGACGCAGTTTTTGCCTTGTAGATTATTGGCTGCGATATATTTTTTCATGCCAGCCACTGATAAGGCACCAGCAGGCTCAACGATACTACGGTTTTCTTCAAAGATGTCTTTGACAGCGGCGCAGACTTCATCATTGGTACAAGTGATGACCTCAGGCTCGACCACTGGGCCAGAGTTATCGCTTTTTTGCGTACGTATCACGTCAAAAGGCAACTCACCAATTTGCGCCACGGCTACGCCATCTACAAACAGTCCTACTTGCTCGAGTCTCACGCGCTCACCTGTTTCAAGTGCGGCCTTTAAGCAGGCGGATTGGTCTGCTTCTACGGCGATGACTTTGACGTGTGGTGCCACTTCTCCTAAGAATGCTGCCACGCCAGAGATGAGACCACCCCCACCAACTGCAACAAAAACGTAATCCATGTTGCGCCACTGCTGGGTCAGTTCAAGTCCAATGGTGCCTTGTCCAGCAATAACCAGCTCATCATCGTAGGGCGGAATAAAGGTCAAACCCTCGCGCTCAGCACGATCAATCGCATAACGGTTGGCTTGGTCAAAGCTATCACCATGCAAATCAACATTACCGCCAAGCGCTCTTACTGCATCTACTTTGATATCCGGGGTGGTGGTCGGCATAACAATGATGTTGTTGAGTGATAACTTGCGGGCAGAGTAGGCAACGCCTTGGGCGTGATTACCAGCTGAGGCACAAATCACACCACGCGCTTTTTGCTCGTCACTCAATTGACTGATACGGTTATAAGCACCGCGTAATTTAAAGGATTTAACGGGCTGCAAATCTTCACGCTTAAATCGAATGTCATTGGAAAAACGTTGAGTCAACTTGGGTGCAGCTTCTAGTGGTGTTTGAATAGCAACGTCATAGACGGTGGCTTGCAAAATGGCTCGTACCCAGTGTGACAACATAGTGATTCCTAAACAGATGATAGATGAATATAAAAAATGAAATAGATTAGCCTATGCTGATTTTAGGTGTCTTGCAAGACACAATTGCAGTTTTGTGGCAAATTTCTGCTTTGGTCTGCTTTCATGCAAAATCAGATAGGTTTTTAGGAAAATTCATTTATTAAACACTTGAGTTATTTTTATATGTCTGTATTATTGGACATATGGAAATAACTACTGCAATCGCAAGCTTTGCTGCGCTCTCTCAAGACACTCGTTTAAATGCCTTCAAGTTACTTGTCACTCAAGAACCTGATGGTCTGCCTGCGGGTGAAATAGCCCGTCAGCTGTCCGTGCCACATAATACGATGTCGGCACATTTGGCGGTGCTGGCACGAGCGGGATGGGTGGTCTCAAAAAGGCAGAGTCGCCAAATCATCTATCGCGCTTCGCTGTCCCATATGGAGTCTGTGGTACAGTTTTTACTACAAGACTGCTGTGCAGGACATCCTGAGTTGTGTTCTTCTCTGATAGATAGCTTGAGTGGATGCGACGCAGTCAAAGCGGACAGTTAAAACGACAATTGATATTTCAATCAATATTATAAATACACTCGTAAAACACATGAGGTTGCTATGAAACCGCTGAAACAATTGAAGCCATTAATTTTTCATAACCCTAATTGCGGTACTTCCCGTAATACTTTGGCTATTATGATAGCGTCGGGCGAGCAGCCAGAAGTGGTGGAATACCTAAAAACACCACCAACGCGTGACTACTTGGTTGAGCTATTGGCAAAAATGAAAACCTCTCCACGAGAGTTACTACGAAGCAAAGAGCCGATCAATGATGAGCTGGGCTTAGATAATCCTAAGCTTTCTGATGATCAAATTATCGACGCGATGATGGCGCATCCTATTTTAATCAACCGTCCTATTGTCGTCACTGACAAAGGTGCAGCATTGTGCCGTCCCTCAGAGCGTGTGTTTGAGTTGTTAGACAATCCTGTCAGTAGCTTCACCAAAGAAGATGGAGAGGTTATTCATCATGGCAAACGTTAAAGACAAACAAACAATGACAGCCTTTGAGGCTAACGCAGTGGATTTTGCAGAGTTACCCAATATTGATCCGGACAATATACAACCAATTGACATTGAATCCCTAGTTGGCACCAATGATCCGCGTCATCCGCCTAAGATATTAGTCTTGTACGGTTCTTTACGCACGCGCTCGTTTTCTAAACTGGCGGCTGTAGAGGCAAGTCGCTTATTGCGTTGGTATGGCTGTGACGTCAAAATGTTTGACCCATCTGGTTTGCCGTTGCCAGATGATGCAGATACTGAGCATCCCAAAGTACAAGAATTACGAGAACTGGCACAGTGGTCAGAAGGCATGCTTTGGGTCAGTCCAGAACGTCATGGTAGTATGACCAGTATTATGAAAGCCCAAATTGATTGGATACCGTTATCACTTGGTGGTGTGCGTCCGACCCAAGGCAAAACGCTGGCTTTAATGCAAGTGAGTGGCGGCAGTCAAAGCTTTAATACGGTCAATCAACTACGTATTCTTGGTCGTTGGATGCGCATGATTACGATACCCAATCAATCGTCTATCCCAAAAGCATTTTTAGAGTTCAATGACGATGATCGTATGGATATGTCTCCTTTATATCTGCGTCTCGTTGATGTCTGTGAAGAGCTGGTGAAGTTCACTTGGCTCACGCGCGGCCGCTCAGAATATCTAACGGACCGTTACTCAGAACGCATAGAAAGCGCTGAAGCAGTCTCACAACGTGTCAATCAAAAATCGATTTAGTCTCCTTGCTACATTCGATGGTTAAGATTGGATAGACTCAATTGAGTCTGCTTAAATAAAGGTGTTCAATGCTCGCATTTGTTATTTTTATTATAACCTTGGTTTTGGTGATATGGCAGCCTAAAGGATTGGGCATTGGTTGGAGCGCGCTTGGCGGGGCGTTGGTGGGCTTGGCTTTTGGCGTGGTACAGTTGTCTGATGTGGGCGTCGTTTGGGATATTGTTTGGGATGCAACCTTTACCTTTGTGGCGCTTATTATCATCTCACTTATTTTAGATAGAGCAGGGTTTTTTGGGTGGTCGGCACTACATGTGGCAAGGCTGGGCAATGGACAAGGCCGTTTACTGTTTCCTATGATTGTTATCTTAGGGGCGTTTATTTCGGCGTTTTTTGCCAATGACGGTGCCGCGTTACTCTTGACACCGATTGTTATCGCTATTCTACTACGTTTGAATTTTTCGCCACCATCTGCGCTAGCTTTTATCATAGCGACTGGCTTTATTGCTGATACGGCAAGTTTGCCATTGGTGACGTCTAATTTAGTTAATATTGTCAGTGCCAATTATTTCGACATTGGTTTCGGGCGTTATGCGGCAGTTATGGTGCCAGTTAATATTGTCTCTGTGATAGCGACGTTGGCAGTATTATGGGTTGTATATGCCCGCCATATTCCAAAACAGTATTCAATTGATAATTTGAGTGCGCCGGCATCCGCTATTGAAGACCCGTTGGTTTTTAAAGCTGCATTTCCGTTATTGGCACTATTGCTTATTGCTTATTTTTCGACCGAGTCACTAGGCATTCCTATTTCTCTGGTCACTGGTGCCGCAGCGTTATTGCTCATGGCAATCGCAAGCCGCTTTTGGCAAGGCGGTCGCGGTGCTGTGGTGTCTGTCCTTGATGTGGTGCGTGACGCACCTTGGCAAATTGTACTGTTTTCAATTGGCATGTACTTAGTGGTTTATGGCTTGGGCAACGCTGGGCTAACCGCTTATGGCGCACAAGTTTTGAATTGGTTAGGGAAGCAGGGCACTATTGTCGCAACGTTGGGCACTGGTTTCTTATCGGCTATTGTGGCATCTGTTATGAATAACATGCCAGCGACGCTGGTCGGCGCACTGGCGATTGATAGCTCGCAAGTCCCGGAAGCAACTCGAGAGCTGATGATATACGCCAATGTAATTGGTAATGATTTGGGGCCAAAATTTACGCCTATTGGTAGTCTTGCGACTTTATTGTGGTTGCATGTATTGGCAGAAAAGGATTATAAAATCAGCTGGGGCCAGTATATGAAAATTGGTTTGCTTATCACGCCGCCTGTGTTATTAGCGACATTGCTGGCCTTAGTGTTTTGGTTGCCTTATTTGTCAAATTTTTAAACTAAGTTTTAAAAAATTAGTATGAGCTATAACTGTAGTCAGTTCAAAATAAGGTCGATACGTTAATATCCTCGTACTAATGGGATAAATTGTTCTTGCTTGCTGTTCGCAGGCGTGACAGAGGCTGCGAAAACTTTATCCCATTAGCACTCTGTATTGGTTTTAAATAAAATAGACAATATTAGAAAAGGTATTACGCTGACATTCAGTAAAGTCATCGGTTATAATAGCGGCGCATCTACCTTTTTTAGCCTTTTATTTTTTTTAAGACGATACGTTTATTCTACCAAGGATCTATGATGAGTGATCAGCAAGCCCAAAAGCAAGCCGCCGCCAAAGCAGCGCTAAACTATATCGAAGATGACATGATACTTGGTGTGGGGACGGGTAGTACGGTCAACTGTTTGATTGAGTTATTGCCAACATTAAAGCTTGCTGGCGCGGTTGCAAGCTCGCAGGTGACGGAAGATAGATTACGTGCACTTGGTATTGAGATAGTAGATTTGAATTTTGCGGGCACGCTGGATGTTTATATCGATGGCGCTGATGAAGTAAATGAGCATTTGCAATTGATAAAGGGCGGCGGCGGTGCACTCACTCGTGAAAAAATAGTGGCAGCAGCATCAAATAAGTTCGTGTGTATGGTGGATGCCAGTAAAAGTGTCGAGATACTAGGTCGTTCTTTTCCAGTGCCGATAGAAGTATTGCCACAGGCGCGTTCTTATGTGGCGCGGCAATTGGCGCAATTGGGCGGTGAGCCTGTTTACCGTGAAGACTTTGTCACGGATTATGGTAATGTGATTCTTGACACGTATGATTTGGATGTGAGCGATCCAGTAGCGCTTGAACAAACACTCAACAATATCGTAGGCGTAGTCTGTAATGGTATTTTTGCTGCCAATCAAGCGGATGTATTGCTCAAAGCCAGCAGTAACGGGGTGGAAACATTGCTCCGTTAATCGGTGGCTAACGGTTGGATAAACACAAAAAAGGCAGACCACATTATATGTGATCTGCCTTTTTTTATTTGCTGCTGTTTGTTTTTTACAACACTATTTTCAGATCGCAATTTTAAAGCAGACAAGATAAATTCAGTAACGCACTACTGGTAAAATTTTTCTTGCTTGCTGTTCGCAAGCGTGACAGAGGCTGCGAAAACTCTCGTTTAAAGATAAGCATACCAGTAACGCTTTCTTCTTTTCAAAACGAATTGATAACAGTTACTCGGCTAAGCTGGTAGCTTAATTTTGTCTTTTAATAAAAACTCTATCAGAGCTTTTTGTGCATGCAACCGGTTTTCTGCCTCATCCCACACCACTGAACGTGGATCATTCAGCATATCATGAGAAATCTCCTCACCGCGATGCGCAGGCAGACAGTGCATAAATATCACATCAGGATCAGCTTTATCCAGCAATGATGGGGTCACTTGATAAGGGGCAAAACGGCGGGCGCGGGTGTTTTGCTCGGACTCTTGTCCCATACTTGCCCACACATCGGTGACAATTAAGTTAGCGTCTTTTGCAGCATCCTGTACGTTTTCAACCAAGCTGACACAATGAGAGAAACGCTCCATCAATTTTGGGTCTGGCTCAAAGCCATAAGGCGCGGCTACTCGTAGCTCAAAGCCAAACTGATTGGCCGCTTGCATAAAGGAGGAGCACATATTGTTACCATCACCGACCCACGTGACGATTTTATTTTCAATACTACCGCGATGCTCATAATAGGTTTGCATATCAGCAAGTAGCTGGCAAGGATGAAATTCATCAGTCAGCGCATTGATAATGGGCACACTTGAGTATTCTGCAAAAGTCTCGACCTTTTCGTGACCAAAGGTACGAATCATGATGATATCAACCATACTAGAAATAACACGTGCTGAGTCTTCTAATGGTTCGCCGCGTCCAAGCTGAGTATCATTTGGTGATAAAAAGATGGCACTACCGCCGAATTGACCCATACCAGTTTCAAAAGAAATACGGGTACGCGTAGAGGACTTTTCAAAAATCATCCCAAGTGTACGACCCACAAAGGGCTGATATATCTCGCCTGCGTGTTGCATCTTACGCAGTTCACTGGCGCGTTTGATCAGGGTTTCTAGTTCTTGTTTGGTTAAATCAGATAAGGTCAAAAAATGGCGCAAACTCATAGTAGTCCTAGCATTTAATCGCAGTCAGTGAAATGTTATCAGTCTTTAATAGCATCGCATTAGTGCGCATACTGGGGTGACAACAAACTTTTAGTATAGCGCAATTAATTCCAATGTAAACGCTCAATTTACTATGATTGATAAGTCACCCAGACAAGCGGTAAGTTCTTAATATCTGACAGCGATTACGCTTGGAGACGCTTTGGTCGCATGGTCACACGGCACAATAACTCATAGCTGATCGTGCCCGCATGCGCTGCGACTTCGTCAACATGCGGTGCGCTACCCCATAGTATCACCTTGCTATTCAATAAAGGCACCTCTGCTGGAACCTTACTGACATCAATGACAATCATGTCCATTGCCACACGTCCAATCACTGCGCATGGATAGCTGTGATTACTTGTGTCATCGATGACAGAAACGTAGGCATCATCGTTTACCACACGTGGATAGCCGTCACCATAGCCAACGCTCACCAAAGCCGTTTTGGTATCCTGCTGCGCTATCCAGCGACTACCGTAGCCGATACCGTCGTTTGCACTGACTGTTTGTAATGCGATAATCTGTGCGCTAAAGTCCATAGCGGATTGTAAGTCTAATTCTTGTGCGGTTTTATCAATGACGGGTGAGCTACCATACAATATAATACCGGGACGTACCCAATCATAATGGTGCTCTGAGAAATTGACGATGCCGGCCGAATTGCACAATGACCCTTTGATAGTTGGGCTAATGGTACTTTGTAAAATCGCCAATACGTCCGTAAAACGCTGAATTTGCATCGCATTTAATGGGTGATCGTGGTCATCAGCATTGGCAAAATGTGTGGTCAAGATCAGCTGGTATCCTGTCTCTTTTAACTGCCTAGCAGCGTTAATAACGCCCTCGGCATTGAAGCCTAGGCGGTTCATGCCAGTATTGTATTTTAGCCAGACTACTCTGGTTGCGCTATCAGCTGGTGGGACATTGTCCAATGCCCACGTCAGTTGCGGCACATGATGAATCACGCAGCTCACATCTTGTTCAATCGCCTGCTGCCACTCATCGGCGGTAAACGCCCCTTCTACCAAACCAATGGTTTTGTTCCAGCCCAATTGTCTTGCTTCTAACGCCTCGGTAAAGGTAGCAACGCCAATACCATCTGCTTGCGTTAACGCTGGTAGTACTGCTGCCACCCCGTGACCATAGGCATTGGATTTAACCATTGCAAGGACTTTGGATTGGGGTGCCAGTTTTTTGACCTGATTGAGGTTGTGAGTAATGGCTTTTGGTTTGATGGTAATGGTACGCATAATCGCCTTCTTTATTAGCAAAATGTCGAAATTAGCAGAGCTATGGAATGATAGTAGGAAAGCATAAAGCCAGTGGCGCATCAATCATGTTGATGCACCACTGGCTATTTTATAAATTATTTTTTGATGGTTATTCTCGGTTCGGCTCAGATGCGAGCGTTGCTTCTGACTAAGTATATAGTGATTTATTTAAAATCGACTATATTATTCATCATTCTCAAAACTGACGCCTTGATAGTATTCTGGCGTCAAGTTGATAAAGCGGGTAAATTGTCCTTCAAAGCCCAAACGTACAGTACCAATAGGGCCGTTACGCTGTTTACCAATGATAATTTCAGCCACGCCTTTGTGGTCTGAGTTCTCATTATAAACCTCATCACGATAGATGAACATAATCAAATCGGCATCCTGCTCAATCGCACCAGACTCACGCAAATCCGACATAATAGGGCGTTTGTTCGGTCGGTTCTCAAGACTGCGGTTAAGCTGCGATAAGGCAATGACGGGACATTCAAGCTCACGAGCCAGCGCTTTCAAGCTACGAGAAATTTCAGAAATCTCGCCCACACGGTTGCCGTCTAGGTTCGGTACTTTCATTAACTGGAGATAATCGACGACGATAGCGCCTAGACGACCATCATGGTTCTTGGCAATACGTCGGCAGCGCGAGCGCATCTCAGATGGCGGCAGAGCCGTACTATCATCAATGTATAAGTGCTTAGATTGCAGATGCTGAATGGCATTCATCATTTTTGCCCATTCATCTTCATTCATTTGCCCAGATCGCAGATGTGTCTGGTTAATCGCGCCCCACGACGACAGCAAACGCATCACGATAGATTCGGCTGGCATTTCCATCGAAAACACCACGACTGGCAAATCTTCGTTAAACAACACCCCTTCTGCCAAGTTCATGGCAAAGGTGGTTTTACCCATAGAAGGACGGGCAGCGACAATGATCAAGTCACCTGCTTGTAGACCTTGTGTTTTATTATTTAATTCAACAAATGGCGTTTGTAGACCAATCATGCCGTCTGGGTTTGATTTTAGTTCTTGGATTTTGTCGATAACATTGGTTAATACAGCCGTAATACCAACAGGACCACGCTGCTCGGCACGTTTGTTGTGCTGCTCATTGATACTGAATATCTTACCCTCGACATTGTCTAAAATGTCGCTGACGGTCTGATCTTTTGGATTATAGGCAAGCGACAGCATCTCGTTACCTGTGGTAATCAGCTGACGCAAGGTTGAGAGCTCGCGCACGCGCTGCGCATAAGCGGTAAGGTTAAACAACGTTGCAGGGCTTTGACTTAAAATATCGGCCAAATAACTATCACCACCCGCACTTTTTAGAATTTTTTGAGCTTCCAACCAGTCATGCACCATGACCGTATCATAAGGTTCATTGACCGCGGCCAAATGTGCAATCGCATCGAAAATATACTGATGTCGTCCCGCATAAAAGTCATCTTTGGTGACGATGTCTGCAATCTTGTCATACGCCTCTTCGATACTCATCAAAGACGCAAGCAATGCCTTTTCAATATCAATATTGTGCGGCGGTGTCTGGTTGAGTAAGTCGTCGGTTTTTTCGGTATCTGCCATGAGTGCCCAATGTGTCAAAAGTCGGTATAAAAGAGAGATTGTTATCAGAGTAGATAGTGACGATAGTGCACAATGCACACGCCTTATCAATACAAGAGAAGTATAAAAACGGGCTCTTAGTACGTGTGAGTAAATGCTACAATCAAGAGCGAAATTCTACCACATTATGATCGTTCTAACGGTTTTGATAAAAAAATTATCTGGCGTTGAGATTACTAAGCAATAACTTAAAGCGCTAAACATCATAAAAATATTACGACTAAAAATACAGTAAAATCGGTGACTTACATGAAAAAAATTGATAATTGCACGCAGCAGAAACAACCACTCTTGCTAACAACGGGCGAGCCTGCTGGCATTGGTATGGATGTCGTGTTACTACTAGCAGCGGAAAACAAGCTGCAAGATTTTCTACGGCCAGTTTGGGTCATTGCTGATGCAAGCGTCATGCAAACCCGTGCAAATGAGCTGATTGCGACTGGCGTCCTCAAAAGTTGTCCTAGCTGGCAAACCATTAATTTTAGTGAAAATACTGAGAGCTTAGACGGCAACAGCTTAAATATTGATGCGTTGACACTACAAATATCGCAACAAGTCTCCAATGTAGACAGCGCGTTTACTTTATTGAATATACCTTGTGCTGCACCAGTCACTGCTGGTCAAATCAATATCGATAACTCAGCGATGGTAGCAAAACAGTTAGCAATTGCTCATAAGCTTGCGACAAATAAAACAGTAGCGGCTATTATCACAGGGCCGTTGCAAAAGTCGGCGCTCATAGATGCTGGGATCAAGCTACCGGATGGTACGATGTTCAGCGGTCATACTGAGTTCTTTATGCAGCAAAGCGGCTGTGAAAAAGTCGTCATGATGCTGGCTAATCAAGCCATGAAAGTCGCGCTTGTGACCACACATTTACCGTTAAAAGACGTGCACACTGCCATCACTGCTGACAATGTGCGCCAAACGGTACAGATTGTCATTGATGACATGCGTGAAAAATTTGGCTTAACAAACTCTCGCATTCTGGTTTGCGGTCTGAATCCGCACGCAGGCGAGGGCGGGCATTTAGGCACTGAGGAGATTGAAATTATCAATCCTGTACTCAATGAGTTTATCAGGGCTGGCGTGGATATATCGGAAGCTATGCCAGCCGATACTTTATTCACGTCCAGACACTTAGCAAACTGCGATGCAGTAATTGCCATGTATCATGACCAAGGTCTGCCCGTACTCAAATCACATGGTTTTGGTGATACGGTTAACTTAACCTTGGGTCTGCCTTATATTCGCACCTCGGTCGATCATGGTACGGCGCTGGATCTAGCAGGACGCGGCGGCGCGAGTGCCACTAGTTTATATCAAGCATTAATCATGGCAAATGAGATGGCAGATAGCTCACTGACTAATAAACCTCTTGCATGAGACGGTGCCTTAAAGAGGTTTGTTACGCAGCATTAGACATTCCTAGTATTAGTAATGTCTAATCACGAATTATCAAACGTGACCTAATATAAGTGGTTCCGTTATAGCGGTCTGTTTTGAGTAGTCTATTAATAGGTTTGAAGGGTAAAATGGCTGGTTCCGCTGGGGTATACCTTAATAAAAATAAATAGCAGATCAGATTTTTTAAAATGGTAATCTTCCAAGTCAATGTCTACAGAGTTGACAGCAAAGGTTAATATTCATTTATTGAGGTAGTCAGTGTTTATTAAAGAATTTAGCCAAATGATAACCATCGTATTATCCCTACCTATTATTAATTTTTGTGGTGAAGGGCTTCGCCCGAATCATATTGGCGATCTGGGCGGTGTTTCTGTTGATATGCCTAAAAACCTTGTGCATTTTGTTGCGTATGACGGCGACCCTACGTTTGGTAACAAACGTGAGCATCCAAAACCCATGCGCACTTATGACTCAAAAATCAACAGTTTCGGTTTTGATCTGCGTTATACCGACAATACTATGCTAGATACGACTAATAAAGCCCTTAAGAGCGCTTATCGTAGAGACAATAAAAGAAACTTAGGAGATAATCCTTGGGTATCGGTCAGCGTCAACTCAGGCGACAGAGTGACTGTTCCTAACCCAACTCACCGTATCGGCTATGGCACCATTAGTGCAACTGACGTAAACCCTGTTTATCAGTATGAGCCGCTTAACGAGATTCAATTTGGACTGGAAATTTATGCGCAACCAGGTATCGACCCAGCTACTAATAAACCGTGGCGTGAGGACAGAGACGCAAAGGATGTCTTTCTTAGGAGGGATAAGACAGGTCAAATCATAACTCATATAGAGTGCTCTAACAGAGACGTACCAAGACCACCTTGTACCCAATTTTTTGATCTAGGACTACAGAGGAACATATCTATCGAGGCGCATTATTCTCGCTACAATCTTGCTGATTGGCAAAGAATTGAAAACCTAGTCAGGCAACAACTTTTAAGCTTTCGCAAAAGGTCATAAGTGTTGTTATCAATATTGTATTAAAATATTTTATAGTTACTATAACACGATCAGTTCGATGCCTGTATAGCGCATCGATCACGATTTAATACTATTTTCGAGCTTGCAAAGCTTATTAGTCAATATAAGGTTAGTTAAATAAATGGCTCATTTGGATATACATGCTAAAGCAGAGATTGGCAAATCCTTAGCAGGGTTCACATTAGGTGATAAATTAGAAAGCTTTTTGCCTTATGTCGATCAGAGTGTAGATGGAAATAAGGTCCCATGGACTGTTTATTTAGCCTTAGACAATACAGGCGTCTTACTTTTTGAGATACCAAATAATAACGGATATATAATATATTTTTTAGAACCTAAACTAGAGTTAGGCTTTACTGAAAAAGGAACTCTATGCGATATTAGCGCTGGCGCTGGTTATAAAGGTGATATTTTTGAAGGTAACATTAAAATTGGTAGCCGTATTGGAGATATAGATCACGCCTTAGTTTTGGACGATGCTGAAGATATACATTATCTTGCTGATAACGAAGGACAGATCATTGAAGGGATATACTTCGTAGCTGGTGGCTTAGAGCTTGAAGAAAATCCTGACGCCATCATAGAAGAGGTGAGAGTTTATAATTACAACTTAATATAGTAACTATTTTGGCCTAGATACCATCTTACTCAAAAATCTTGAGCTGCTAAAACAGTACACCGTGAAGTACACTACAGTTATCACAATAGTTCAAAACCTTAATACCATTAGCCTACAGCCAAAGATTCAAGTCCTCACTAGGGAACCGAACCAGTGAAAGCACTTGGTTAGCTCGTCAGAGGTATTATTTAGAGATAAGGTTTTAACATTAAAATAAGGATCAAGTTTATGTCTCAATTCATAGATACAGGTAGTAGGCTAATAAATACCCACAATATAACTAATATTATATTTCTAGACGAAGCTAAAAGAATTATATTTGAGACTGAGGATATGATGTTTAGTATTACAGAAGATTTTATAAAGAGAGAAGATTACGAAAGGGCATGTAATAACTTAAGAACTAATCTAAATGTTATCATTATTTAAGTTAGGTTAGCAGGTATTTACCGATCACATCGGTTGTTTGGACACGTTCGATATCTGTATAAGGAACCGAAAATATTCCCATAATAATCTCAATCCACTACCTTTTTACCATCTAAAATAGGCAGTATAGAATCCAAAAACAGCCCATTCTGCGCATAAAGGTAGATTATGGCAAATGATTTGAGAACCAAAGAATCCACCGTGTCGATTTCACTAAGGTATGAGTGATTTATAGATAAAATGTCTCGAAAATATGCCCTAATTATGAGCTGTGCTATAATTCGACATTATAAAAAGCACCTTATCATTACTGTGCTTTCCCTCTTTTATTTTTTACTATTAAGACTTGTTTATGGCCAATTCTACGTTTGATGCCCAAACCATCTCTAACAGCCTAAAAGCTGCCAAACACCAACCGCGTAAACGCTTCGGTCAAAACTTCTTGCATGATACCAGTGTCATTCGCCAAATCGTAGACAGTATTCGTCTAGAGCGTGATGACAATTTGATTGAAATTGGGCCAGGTATGGGCGCGCTGACTGAGCCGCTATTGGCAGAAGTAGATGCGATGACAGTGGTCGAGCTGGATCGCGATTTGGCAGACAGCTTGCGTATTCGTATTGGGGCCAATAGTCATCCAAACTTTACCATTATCAAAGACAATGCCATGCATGTCGATTACCGTGAGCTATATAGTGAAGAGCGCGGTAAGCTGCGTGTGGTAGGTAACTTGCCTTACAATATTTCTACGCCAATATTGTTCCATTTGCTCAGCTATGCCGATGTGATTCAAGACATGCATTTTATGCTACAAAAAGAAGTAGTCGAGCGTATCACCGCTGACGTAGGTAGCAAAACCTATGGTCGCTTGTCCGTCATTATGCAATATCACTGCGATACAGATTATTTATTAACAGTACCACGCGGCGCTTTCAATCCGCCGCCAAAAGTAACCAGCGCCGTTTTTCGACTGACACCGCATATCAATAAGCCGGTCTTGGCAGAAGATGAAGATTACTTTGCCATCGTTGTGCGCGAAACCTTTAATCACCGCCGCAAGACACTACGGGCTATTTTTAAGAATTCTACCTTGTTGCCGACGCTGAGCGAGGAAGATTTCGCTGCTTGCAATATTGATCCGCAAGCCCGCCCTGAGACATTGAGTGTCAAAGATTTTGCGACGTTAAGCAATCGTGCACGGCATTTAGAGGTGTAAGTAGTTTCTGTTAGAGCTAAGATGCGTATTTATTGAGTACTTATCTTAGCCGTTGCTTCTTAACAGCTGTTTTTTGAAATTGCTTCTTAATATAAGCGTATTGATAGTAAATTTGAGATTGGTTTGCTTATCATTCTTACATCCGAACCAGTGAGGGATTATGACTTTTCGCCATCAGTATGTCATCGGCGACTTGCAGGGTTGCTATGCTGCCTACTGTCAATTATTAGTGTCATTAGATTTTGATCCCAATCAAGACAAACTGTGGTTTGCAGGGGATTTGGTTGCACGCGGTGAGGACTCGTTAAACACGTTGCGCGATGTGAAAGCACTGTGTGAGCAAGGAGCTGCCGCAACAGTACTTGGTAATCATGACCTTAACTTACTAGCGGTATGGCGCGGCGCCACAAAAATTAAGAAAAAAGATAAGACGGCTCCAATTTTTACTGCCCATGATTGTGATGAGCTACTTGAGTGGTTACGACATCAGCCGATATTGGCTTATCCTGATGAGCATACGGTACTGGTGCATGCTGGTATTCCACCGCACTGGGGCATTGAAGCAGCAGCGGGATATGCAAAGGAGCTAGAAGAAAAACTGCAAGGCAGTCTGGCAGAGCTTGACCAGTTATTGCCAAACTTGTATAGCAAGACCGCTGATGAGTGGCATCCAGATATCAGTGGGTTTACCAGAATGCGCGCAATTGCCAATTACTTCACTCGTATGCGCTTATGCAAACAAGATGGTACGCTTGAATTTGGCTTTACAGGCAGCCTAGATGAATCCATGCCAGAGGATTTTTTGCCTTGGTTTGAATGGCATGTACCTCGCACGCGTAAGATACTATTTGGGCATTGGGCGGCATTAGAAGGCGAGGTTGATCTGCCTTACGCTCGGGCACTTGATGGTGGTTGCGTGTGGGGCAACCACCTGTTGGCCTATAGACTAGGTGACGGTAAAGTAATAACGTCTAGTGCGCAGTGTCCAAGACCATGACTAAAGATTAAAAACAGGCTTATTAACTGTCTTAAATTTCCGAAAACTATATCGACTATCAAGCCATCAACGCTGCCCATCTAGCTGGGCAGTTTTGGTGGTTTTGGTGGTTTTGGCAATGGCGTTTTGGCATCACCTGTCGTTTTGCCCTCAGGTCCATTAGGATTAGTGGCGTCGCCAGTTGCCTCATTATTATTACCGTCAAAGGCGCTTAGTGTTTTGGTCGCTCTATCATACTGAATATCATCACTATAAGGCGTACTGTTCAACTCTTCATCTACCAGACCATCATCAAGATCCACGACTTTTTGTGGAGAGACATGAGGCTGTATATGATTACCCTCAGGCTGATTGTCATAATATATGTCTGTACTTTGCTTACCTTGCTCAGTAGCTTGCTGTGATTCAGGTATTACTCTGACATCTGACAATCGGCGTACCACATAATTACTTGGTAAGGTCTTACCGCCTTTTTGTACTGCGGTATCATCAAATATCATATGACCTTGACTGTCAATACGTGCGTACTTCATTGGTTTGTCCCGCGGCCAGAAGAAGTCAGACGGATGACTAATAATATGACCAAAGATCAGCTTTGTGAGACGTCCCCATTCAAAGAAACGCACTTCCTTAGAACGTAATGCGACAAACAATGCTAGCGAGAAACTGACTACTAAGTTCACCATACCAATCAGCATCACGCCAAGTATCGACAGCAAGATAATGCTCCAGCTGATTTGATCAGCGGAGAGGTTGAACAAACCATGCGCCAAGTTTGCCGAGGCAAAGGCAATATGTCGAATATCAATTGGTAAACCAAATATAAAGCCGATGGTAGCAGTACTACCTAAGAAAACACCGAAGATAAAGTTGCCCATGATGGCGCCTAAGTTGGCTTCTACAAAGTCACCTAAACGCTGAAGCCATGATTTTGGCAAGATAGATTTGAGTATTCTATGGCGCTGGATACGTGCGCCTACGTGATTATAAACCGCTAGATTGTCGTAGTAGCCTGCAATCAGACCGGACAAAAATAAATAAACACCTGCAATAGCCGCGTGAGGAAGCGCTAATGAGCGGAACGGGTCAAGATCATGAAGAAGATGTCCTGCCTTGTCAGAATCAATCATCGGCGTGCCAGTGTACTGTAACCACGCAAAAGAGATAATGAGTGCCACTGGTATCGCTAGCATGACGTTACCCATAATAGCAATAAATTGAGTACGTAAAATATCGACAATCAACTCTGACAGTTTGGTCAATTGATGAGATTTTTTACCAGAACCCTCAGATATGGTAGAGGCAATAGCAGCAGCTGTCATGGCTGGCTGCTTGGTTGCTACTGTACCTCGAATGACATGAATGAATACGAAGCCTAAACCATAAATCATACTATTGATAAAGGCTCGCCCCATCGGTGCAAGCGCCAATTGATACGTCAATATCTTGGTAGTTGCCATAAATGCGATGACAAAACCACCAATAGAGGCCTTTTTGAACATCTGGCGATAGCCAGCTCTGTCAGTACTGATGTAGTGCTCACCAACGCGGCTAGCATTTTCAGTGACTTTACGCGAAAGCAATTTAGTATTGTTGTCGATCAAGTAGATAATGCTATAGCGGCGATTAGAAGTCGTAATCAGCGTCTGAATCAGTTCAATCACAGCATGATCGCGCTTCTGGTGGTCCTCTGTGAGCAGTTCAGTCAAAATGCGCATACGTTGTAAGCTTTGATCCAAGCGCAGCATCATATTGGTCAAACGAATAGAGATGCCCGTTTTGTAAATACGCTTGCGAACCGTAGCTACGATATCTTCGCACTGTTCAATCATAACCAATAAAGGGGCAGGGTCAACCGCCTGTTCGGGAGTGGTATCCGTTAAGTTGTCAAGCTCGTGCGCTTGTCTGTACTGATTAACGAATAATACCGCTTCCTGGTTTTGAGCCACAAAAGACGCTGAGTAATTTAGTATTTGTGGGTAAGACTCCATCAAATCAGGATGGAGGCCGATACCGCTGATGCGATAAGACAAAATAATAATCGCGTTTAAAATACTGTTTTTTGCAGTCGCAACCAAGTCTAAGTGTTTTTCTTCTACTCGAATTAATGCAACCAGCTCATCCCATTTTTCTTTTTCGATGCTGGCAAGCCAGCGCTCATCAGTGCGCTTACTAAATAAATACCCGACCAGTTCAACGACGGAATCTTCTTGAGGTAATAAGGGCAAAAACCGGTGACCGACCAAACGGCGCAAACTGTTAAAAAACCCATGATCTGACATAATGCCTGTGTCAGTATAAAGAGAGATTTGACGGTATTGGATAATCAGCTTTAATACAAAGCTAGAGAGACCATCACCGTATTCTGGATGTTGGCGAAGGATATCAATCAATGATTGGATGTTTTCATTGGCTAATTCAGGCTCCTTATCACTCACGCGCAGCTCATCTATTAAGCGCTTGAGTATCTCAGGATCTGGCACATCACTTAGGGCGGTAATTTGCTGTAAAATG
Organism: Psychrobacter sp. AOP22-C1-C5; assembly: GCF_052378885.1. Taxonomy (NCBI): domain Bacteria; kingdom Pseudomonadati; phylum Pseudomonadota; class Gammaproteobacteria; order Moraxellales; family Moraxellaceae; genus Psychrobacter; species Psychrobacter sp. AOP22-C1-C5. Next base: position 186,243 of record NZ_JBQSYC010000004.1, read on the forward strand.
CGTTTTAATTCTGACACGTCGCATCCTTTATTATGATTATTTCGATGGTTTTTATGACTCATATTGACGATGTACTGAAACAGTCAATACAAATAAAAACTTGGTAATACAGACATTTAAACTGAGATATGTAATCTGAGCGACACTTTTTCTTGCGTTATTCTAATCGTAACCATGCGCCGATAGGGAATTATTTTGTTAGCAGTTATTTTTTTGTAATGAGACTATAAACCGTTTTGGCAAAAAAAAGGACAGTAGCATGACTGTCCTTTTCATTAGGGTACTATAAATCGATAATAATAACTACTTAGCTTGCAGGCACATCAAAGTAATCAAGATCAAAGTTCATCATTGGATCGCTACCAGCTTTAACCATTTTTGCATGGGCATCAATGCGTGGCAAGATACGACCGACAAAGTAATCGGCAAGCTTGGCTTTGTTGGTATAAAAATCTCCTTCTTTGCCATTTGCTGCTTCTACCATTAATGCAAACATGTATGAGTAAGCAAGATAACCAAAGGCGTGCATATAATCAACCGCACAGCCATTGATCTCATTCTTACGCTGACCAATATTGCTAAGAACAGTATTGGTCAGCTCTTCAATTGTATTGGCTGCATCAAGCGTTGCTTGTTTGATGCCATGATCTGCTTGCATACTATCGACAAAGTCACGGATTTCACCAAGGAAGTGAATGACATATTTGCCATTGTTTTTTGCGACTTTACGGCCTAGTAAGTCAAGGGCTTGAATACCATTGGTGCCTTCATAAATCTGGGCAATACGGGTATCACGAACGATTTGCTCCATACCCCATTCGCGTATGTAACCATGACCACCAAAAACTTGCTGACAATCAATCGTCGCTTCAAGCGCTTTATCAGTTAAGAAAGCTTTGGCTACTGGCGTGAGTAGAGCAACGCGGGCGGCAGCTGCTTGCGCCGCCTCTGGATCAGTACTAAACTTTTCCTCATCAAGGCTTTTGGCGACGTACATGGCAAAACAGCGTGACGCTTCTGTATTGGCCTTAGCATTCAACAGCATGCGGCGTACATCAGCATGATGAATGATGGCGTCAGCAGGTTTTTCTGGGCTTTGAAGCTGTGTATCACTACGACCTTGACCACGATCATTGGCATATAAAGCTGCATTCTGGTACGCAAGCTCAGAACCACCAAGTCCTTGTAAGCCCATGGTAACACGCTCATAGTTCATCATAATGAACATCGAAGACAGACCAGTGTTTTCTGGTCCAACCATCCAGCCTTTAGCACTATCGAAGTTCATGACACAAGTGGCCGATGCTTTGATGCCCATTTTGTGCTCGATAGAACCTACCGCCAATGTATTGCGCGCACCCAAGCTGCCATCGTCATTGACCAAAAATTTTGGTACGACAAACAATGAAATGCCTTTTGAGCCTTCTGGTGCATTGGGCGTTTTTGCCAATACTAAATGAATGATATTGTCCGTTAGGTCGTGTTCGCCGCCTGTGATAAAGATTTTGGTACCAGAAATATCGTAGCTACCATCATCGTTAGGGATCGCTTTGGTTTTGATAATGCCTAAGTCAGTACCTGCATGTGGTTCTGTCAAGCACATGGTACCAGACCACTCACCGTTATACATTTTTTCTAGATAGGTCTGCTTTTGCTCTTCAGAGGCCGCCGAGTTCAGACAAAGCGTTGCGCCAACTGTTAGGTTTGGATAAAGCGCAAAAGACTGATTGGCAGTAAAAACCATCTCTTCGGTGAGCATGGTGACCATCTTTGGAAAACCTTGACCACCGTATTCTGAATTACCGCTTAAACCAACCCAACCAGATTCGGCATATTGCTTATAAGCCTCTTTAAAGCCAGTAGGGGTAGTGACCACACCATCACCTTGAAAGGTTGCGCCTTCTTCATCACCACTGCGATTGATGGGTAATAGAATGTTTTTGGTCAGTTTTGCCATTTCTTCTAAAATCATATCGACCGTTTCCATATCGACATGAGCTAAGTTTTCGTTATTTTGCCAAAATTCTGGCGCTTTAAATACGTCCGTCAAGATAAAGCGCATGTCATTCAGAGGGGCATTATAAACAGCCATAAACATTCCTTTGGTTCAAATGAATAAAATTGAAGTTGTTAAGATTATCAACTGCTCTCTTGAGGTAACCTTTGTGGTTGATGATCAAAGTTTAACAAATAAGCATGTGAGCGAGTGTATTTCTTCGTGAATTGTGCGTGCACCAAAAGTTAACAGTGGCTATTGCAGTGCATAAATATATTTAAAAATTAAAGTTATTTATATAGGATTGCTAATCAAACTTTTTGAACGAAATTGATTGGTACAATTGAGGTCGTTAGTGGCACAAACACGCTTATAAAGTAAATCGGCAACACACCTGAGTATGTTGCCGATAGAAAAATGCACGAATTAATGTATGAAAAGTAGCTCGTTAAAAACGGTTGTCTCTTTTACCAAAACCTTTGCTTAAAAGGCGAACTGATCAACGTCCATAGTCATGTACGGTTCAACACCTGTGCTGATACGCTGCACGTGTGTTGTGGTACGTGGCAATAACTTAGCAAAATAGAATTGAGCGGTTTTGATCTTGGCGTCATAGAATGCTTTTTCGCTACTACCGTCCGCAATGGCCGTTTGAGCGACTAGCGCCATACGAGCCCATAAGTAGGCTAGCGTTACATAACCACTGAAGTACATATAATCAACAGCAGCACCGCCTACAGCATCTGGGTTTTCAGTGGCTTGCATACCGATACGTGAGGTCAAATCACCCCACTCTTTAAGATGCTTGGCAAGTGGGCGAATGAATTGACCCATCTCATCATTTTCTCTGTTTTCTTCACAGAATTTTTGGATGATTTGTACAAAGTTTGCGAGCAGTTTGCCTTGTGAGCCAAGTACTTTACGACCCAATAGGTCCAGTGCTTGGATTTCTGTAGTACCTTCATAAAGACAAGCAATACGGGTGTCACGAACGTTTTGCTCCATACCCCATTCACTAATAAAGCCATGACCACCGTACACTTGTATACCGTGATTAGCCGCTTCTAGACCAGTTTCCGTCAAGAATGCTTTGGCAATGGGTGTCAACAATGACAACATCTGGTCGGCAAATTTAAGATCATCGCCTTCACCTTTTGCGACGGTATCAGCAAAATGTGCGAGGTAATAGACCAATGCACGACCGCCTTCAGCAAAGGCTTTTTCCGTCAATAGCATGTTACGCACTGCTGGATGAACGATAATAGGATCCGCAGCTTTCTCTGGTGCTTTTGCACCCGATAGTGAACGCATGGCTAAGCGGTCTTTGGCATAAGTTAGCGAACCTTGGAACGCATATTCTGCTGCTGTTAGACCTTGAACTGCCGTACCAATACGAGCGACGTTCATAAAAGTGAACATGCACTGTAGGCCACGGTTCTCTGGCCCAATCAGATAGCCTGTCGCGCCATCGAAGTTCATGACACAAGTGGCAGACGCTTTGATGCCCATTTTGTGCTCGATAGAGCCACAAACGACGCTGTTTCTTTCACCTAAGCTGCTGTCTTCATTGACCATCACTTTGGGGACGATAAACAGTGAGATGCCTTTTGTGCCAGCAGGGGCACCTGGTAGACGAGCCAGTACAATGTGAATGATGTTGTCAGTTAAGTCGTGCTCACCTGCCGAGATAAAGATTTTTTGACCAGTGATGCTATAGCTGCCATCTTCTTTAGGCTCAGCTTTGGTACGGATAATACCCAAATCAGATCCTGCATGTGCTTCCGTCAAACACATAGTACCTGACCATTCGCCCGTTACCATTTTTTCTAAATACGTTTGTTTTTGTGCTTCAGTACCGTGGTGTTCGATGGTTTGAATGGCACCATGCGATAGGCCAGGGTACATAGAGAATGACCAGTTAGCCGTACCAACCATCTCATTGATGACCGTAGATAGTGAGAACGGCATGTTTTGACCACCAAACTCTTCTTCAGCAGACAAGGCAGGGAAGCCAAGCTCACAAAAGGCTTTATAGGCCTCTTTAAAGCCCTTTGGCGTGGTTACGACACCGTTGTCAAACTTGCAGCCTTCAGCGTCACCGCTTTGGTTTAATGGTGACAGCTCGTTTTCAGCGAAACTTGCCGCCATCTCAAATAGACTATCCATCAACTCACGATCAGCTTCTTGAAACGCTGGCAAGGTTTTGTAGTGGCTTTCACTATCGAGCAGTTCATGCATCACGAATTGAATATCACGTAAGGGCGCTTTGTATTGCATAACTTCCTGTCCTTTTTAGAATATAATCGATAATAGTCAATAGTAGACGAGTGATTGCACAATCACTTAGCACATAGGTATTACTCGTTTTAATCTAACGAACCTAGATGAATAAATGATAGGCAGGAACGCCCATTGATTCAGTTATCGATTATAAAAATATGTATTGAAAAGAATGGCGATTGTCAGAGTCGGCTCGAGACTTGATGAGATCTAACAAATTCATTATAAAAGATAGGCTTTCATAGGAGATTATACAAGTTTGGTGACAGCACTGATAAGTCATGAACCTACCTTGCATCGGTTATATAATCGACGCTAAGGGTAGGATTAAGAACTAATAAGTGACTGAAAATGCGAGCATTATGGGTAGGTAAAAAGCAGTTAAGTCAAATTTATTGAAAAGCAGCATACTGCTTAACTAACATCTCAGTGGCCACATCTGCTGTCACAGGTCTACCAAGCCAATAGCCTTGACCATGATGACAACCCATAGCCAATAGCAGGTCGCGCTGTTGTTCGGTCTCGATACCTTCTGCTATGACTTTCATGTCAAGTGCATTTGCTAAGTCTAAAATGGCTTTTACAATCGCATACTGGACGCGATCCGTTGTGATATTAGAAATGAAGCTTTTGTCAATCTTGATAAAATCGAACGGGTATTCTTGTAGGTAACTCAAAGACGCATAGCCCGTGCCAAAGTCATCTAAGGCTAAAAAAACCCCTAGCTCTTTCAGTAATTCAAGTTTTTTTCTGACATTAGCATGACGCTGAATTAAAGAAGATTCAGTCACTTCAATATGGAACTGATGCGCAGAAATCGTATACTCTACTAGCAAATTGCTTACCATTTCAAAAAAATCAGGATGGCTAAATTCGGCTGCGTCAGCATTGACACAGATATGCTGACAAAAACCTTGCTGTCGCCAAATAGACAGCTGTTTGGCAATTTTAATGGCCATTTGTGAAAACAGTTCAAACGAGAGCTTGTGAGTGATAATGGCATTGATAAAATGTACAGGTTTTAGCAATCCACGTGTTGGATGTTGCCAACGTACGAGGGCTTCAAATCCCGTAATGATACCAGTTGCCAATTCAAACTTTGGTTGATAATAGGGGACAAACTGGTCTTTGGTGGTGGCGACTCTAAGCGCTGCTTCTAGCTGTAAGCTATCATCAATGGCTTCATCAATGGTCTTGTCGTACCAGCAAATATCATCACCACCTTGCTGCTTGACATAGTGGAGTGCTTTTTCGGCTTTAGTCAATAACCCTGTCAAATCATTGTCATTTTTGGGGAAGTAACTGACACCGACAGAAACATGGCAATAAATATTGGCATCAGTTGCAGTATTTTCATCTAAGGAAAAAGGGCGTTCACACATTTGCATCAAGCTGTCTAACTGATGACGTATCATATTGGCATCAACACACTCAAACAGCAAAGCAAAGTCATCGCCGCCAAAATGGGAGAAACAGTGCAAATTATCAAGTTTTAGGTCTTTGACGCGCGTTACAAAATCTTTGATTAAGGTATTGATACCATCAGGCCCCAACAAGTTGGCAAGGCTACGATAACGGTCAATATTTAAGCGTACAATAACGACTTCTTGGTAGCTGTCTAATAATAAGTCACTGGTTTGATTTAAAAATACTTTACGGTTTGGTAAGCCAGTTACTTGATCGTAATTGAGCAAATGTGCTACTTGCTTCTGGTCTTTGACGACTGAGGACATATCGCGCACCATACAAACGTAGTAAGCCGTTTGCTCGATATAAATCTTGCGATACGTCATATGACATTCAATTGTTTGTCCGTAGCGGTTTGGCATCGAAAAGTCATTTTCATAAAGACCTTTATGATCTAATTGATAAATGATGTCCGCTAACACAATCCTTTCTTCTTCTGACAACAACTCTGCTGCATAGATACCAAGAGGTCGCCCCAGTATAAACGCCTCACTATAACCAATGATCATCTCGTAACTGGCATTAACCGCCAAATAACGTAATTTATCATCTAAGATAAAGATAGCGTCATCGAGCTGCTCGCACAATTTAGCCAGTAATTGCTGTTTGTCTGCGATTGAGATATGACTGAAGGTAGGCATAATTAGACTCATAACGTCAAAATTGAAAATAAATAGGCTTACGTGTATGAGGTGCTGGTAGCTACTGACTCAAAGCATGTATAGTCGCGAGCGCAACCACGGGCGCAGTCTCAGTACGTAAAACCCTTGTACCAATTTGCCAAGGCTCAAAACCTGCTTTGGCAGCTTGCTGGCATTCATCGCTACTAAGTCCGCCCTCAGGACCAATCAATAGCTGAATATAGGCTGTTTTTTGCTTTAATACTTTTGGTAGCGACTCAGGCATAGCAGGTTGTCCTGCGGCAGGCACACTCAACTGCATACGCAAGTCAGCTGGTTGTTGTAACGCTTGATAGTAAGAATCTTGGCTAAGCTTACATACGATAGGGCTGACGGTCATTTCTATGTTTGAAGGGTTTGCTGATAGATTGCTGAGCCACTCATTAATAGACAAAGGCCATATAATAAGGGGTGGCCGATTAAGTCCACATTGTTCACAGGCCGCAATAGCCACTTGTTGCCAATGTGCCAGCTTTTTTTCTACTTGCGCAGGCTTTAGATTAACTTCCCCATGATGACTACTAAGGAGTTGAATAGCGGTTACCCCCAGCTCGGTCGACTTTTGAATGGCATAATCCATTCGCTCGCCGCGGCTCATCACAAGGCCGATGTTGGTAAAAATAGGAGTACTACGATCATTTGCCGAATAAGCCAATAAAACCACCGTGGCGTGCTTTTTACTAATAGTCTGCAATTGCACCTGATACTCACCGCCAAAGCCATCAAACAAAATGCCTTGATCACCAATATTGGCTCGTAACACACGGCACCAATGATGGACAATGCTCTCCGTCAGTTCAACGTTAGCACCGATAGGTAAAGTGCTGAGCTTGGGATAGGTTGTGCCCGTATCATTGCTGTCGTCACTGCTGGTGGCATAAAAAAAACGTCGCACAGTCGCTTAGTCCTATATCTTAAATGATGGTATTTTCAAATATCTTAGCAGAATATCGTTTCAGTGGGAAAAGGTATTGTCGTTAATCAATCGTGTACAACACCTATTGCTATGATTTTTACAGAATCAATAAATAAGTCATAATGGCAGCAATAAAAAAACTGGCGCTCCTAAGAACGCCAGTCATTGAGTCAGAATAGGGTATTGGTTTAGGTAGTCAATCCTAAGGCTTCCACCAAGCGTTTGTTTGGCTCAACTTTGTTCATGCTATAAAAATGCATCGCGGGCACGCCCTCATTTATGAGACGCTCACACAAGCGATATACCACATCAAAACCAAACTCACGAATGGCTTTACTGTCATCACCGAAGTCAGACAGCTGCTTACGTACATAACGTGGAATATCAGCGCCACAACTGTCGGCAAAACGTATCAAATTACTAGAATTGGTAATCGGCATAATGCCTGCAACCAAAGGTTGGGCAGTGGTATCAATACCGCGTTTTTCTAAAGTGTCGCGCAAATAAAGATAGCTATCTGCATTATAAAAAAACTGTGTGATTGCGGCATTTGCGCCAGCCTGAAATTTGTTTACCAAGTTGTCAACATCAAACTCAAAGCTACGCGCTTGTGGGTGCATCTCAGGATAAGCGGCCACTTCGATATGAAAGTGATCGCCAGAGTGCGCACGGATAAACTTAACCAAATCTAAAGCAAATGGTAGCTCACCCATACCCACTTGACCTGACGGCAAGTCACCACGAAGCGCAACAAGGCGCTTGATGCCTAAGCTTTTGTAATGCTCAAGTAAGTCAGCGATTTCACTTTTATCATCACCAATACAAGACATGTGCGGTGCAATTTCAGTATCACCGCGTGCACATAATGCTTGGACAATGTCTAAGGTGCGGCTACGAGTAGAACCACCAGCGCCATAGGTCACTGAAAAATAAGCTGGTGACAACTTATTTAACTCATCAAAAGTACTCAGTAACTTCTCACGTCCCTGCTCACTTTTGGCAGGGAAAAATTCAAATGAGAAAGCAGGTTTACTCATAGTCGTGCTCCTCAGTACTGTTATTAGTATTTATACGCGTCAGGTTTGAACGGACCTTCGACAGGCACACCTAAATACTCAGCTTGTGTTTCAGTCAGCTTGGTGAGCGTACCATTGAAGCCTGCAACCATAGCTGCCGCCACTTCTTCGTCTAGTTTCTTAGGCAATACTTTGACATACAAGTTGTCAAAACGCTCATCGACAGGTAGATCAGCGAATTTTTCTTCGAACAGATACATTTGTGCCAATACTTGGTTGGCAAACGAGCCGTCCATCACACGCGATGGGTGACCGGTTGCGTTACCTAAGTTCACCAAACGACCTTCAGCAAGCAAAATCAGATAGTCATTTTCGTCATCCGAGCGGAAGACTTGATGAACTTGCGGCTTGATCTCAACCCAGCGCCAGTTGTCACGCATAAATTGGGTATCGATTTCGGTATCAAAGTGACCGATATTACAAACCACAGCACCAGGTTTTAGCGCCGCTAGCATATGTCTATCACAAACATGATAGTTACCAGTCGTTGTAACAATCATGTCCGTGTCTTCAAGCAAACGCTTATTGATACTTGCTGCGCCGCCCGTGCTGTCACCATCGATGTAAGGCGATAACACTTCAAAACCGTCCATACAAGCCTGCATCGCACAGATAGGATCGACTTCTGATACGCGTACGATCATACCTTCTTGGCGTAAGCTCTGCGTAGAGCCTTTGCCCACATCGCCGTAACCGATAACTAGAGCGCGGCGACCAGCAAGGAACATGTCGGTGGCGCGTTTGATCGCATCATTTAAACTGTGACGACAGCCATATTTATTGTCATTTTTAGACTTAGTGACCGCATCGTTGACGTTGATCGCAGGTACTTTGAGCGTGCCTTTATTCAACATGTCAACCAAACGATGGACGCCAGTGGTCGTCTCTTCTGAGATACCATGGATGTTATCAAGAAGCTCAGCATATTCATCATGAATCAGAGCAGTCAAATCACCGCCGTCATCCAAAATTAAGTTGGCATCCCAAAGCTGACCAGACTCTTCACCGCCGACGTGTACTTGCTGGCGTAGGCACCACTCGTACTCTTCTTCTGTTTCGCCTTTCCAAGCATAAACAGAGATACCCGCAGCAGCAATGGCAGCAGCAGCATGATCTTGGGTTGAAAAAATATTGCACGATGTCCAGCGTACTTCAGCACCTAGCGCGACGAGCGTCTCGATAAGAACCGCAGTCTGAATCGTCATGTGGATACAGCCAGCAATTTTTGCGCCTTTAAGCGGCTGCTCTGCTTCGTAACGACGACGAAGTCCCATAAGGGCAGGCATTTCAGCTTCGGCAAGAGTGATTTCACGGCGGCCGTAATCAGCAAGGCTGATGTCAGCGACTTTATAGTCAGTGAAAGAGGGATCGATCGTATGGGCAGATGGGATGTTAGACACTGCGTCCATAATATGCTCCTATCAGTGGTTAATGTATGATAAAAAGAATAAAAACGCAGGTGCCGTTATTTGCGCTGTAAGTGACCAAAGACGGGCAGCAAACAGTTAACCGAGCCTAACATAAGGGTTGAATAGTAGGTTTTTGAGTATAAATACAACTATCATTACTTATGGCGCAACACCTCTCGGAGGCCGTTATTGTAATAGATGAAGGCTAGCTTGTCACCTATTGGATAAGGTAAATGATAGGCGGTAATGACATATGTAGCTTTTGAATTTAACAGATACAAAAAAGGCCACCGATGGGTGACCTTTTTTATTCTTAAACTTGATTGGCTTTTAAGTGTTTAAAGCTTAGAACCAGTTGTAGGTAAGTGAGGTAAAGTAGTTGATGCCATCAGTCGCGTATTCTGTACCAAACTGATTAGATAAAGTGTAGTCTTCATCAGTAAGGTTATCGACGCGCAAATTAGCACGTAGGTTGGGTGTAATGTAGACACTGCCACTCAAATTAACTAGAGTATAGCTGTCTAACTTAGTTTGATTGGCGACGTCAGAGAATCTATCATCAGTATGCTTAGCCTCGAGGCGCAAATCAAAGGTAGGTTGCTGATAACCAATATAAATCAAACCGCTATTTTTAGGACGGTAAACAAGGTCATTATTATAGTTAGCGCTATTAGCTGTTTTGTCTTTGGCATCCAAATAGTCATAACCTAAACCAAATAAAAATGAATCAATACGCCAATCAGAAGTAAGACTTACCCCTTTGATTTTTGCCTCACCTGTATTGGTGTTGCCGCCGATCAAATCTTCAACATCCGCATGATAGCCAGTAAGGCGTGAAATTTGATTGCCTTTATTGTATTCTACGAATACTTCAGTATTTTTACTGCTTTCAGGCTTCAAATCTGGGTTGTTATAACCAGGATAGTATAGATCATTAAAAGTGGGTGCTCGAAAGCCTGTCGCATAGCTAGCGCCGATTCGTACACCATCTAATGGGCGTAAAGCAGCACCTATGTTATAGGTACTTTCATTACCATATTGGGAATTGTCATCAACACGGTAATTGGCTTGCAAGTCATAGTAAGTATCTGCTAACTGATAACCGACAAAGGCACTTCTGACTGTCCTGTCATCAGGATCATAAGTAGTCTGGGCAGGAGTTCCGTTAGAAAAATCCAAAACATCTGACGCATCTAACTTTTGAGATAGCCATTCAGCACCAATAGTAACCGTGCCCGGTTGTGCATTAATCTGACTCTCTAAACGTGCTTGTTCTTGAGTAGTATTAAACTTGCTCCCTTCTTGATAATTAATAGAGTTATTATCATGCGAGGTCAATTTATCAATGCTTTGACCGTAGCTAAGCTTTGTAAGTGTCAATGGCGTTTGATGTTGAATAAAAGCACTGGCGCTGCCATTTTTTTGATCTGAATAGGCATTTGGGAACGCAGTACCTGCAGAGTCGATGTCAGTTGTAGAGTCAGAATATAACGCACTGAGCCCTGCGCTTAAGGAGTCTGAAAGCTTATGTTGCAAACCTAAACTGGCATTAGTAGACTCGAAACCATCATCATCAGCGTTATAATCAAAAGAATTACTATTTGCAATCGCGTTAAACCCGTCTGCTTTATTACGACTGACACCTAAGCTCAATGACGAAGTGTCATTTTTAAGTTGACCTGTTACGCCTGCTTGATAATGATTGTGGCTACCGTAACCAACTGTAGCAGAAACATTAGATTGTTCTACGCTGTTGCCTTTAGTGAAAATCTGAATTACACCACCCATGGCATCAGAGCCATAAATACTAGAGCCTGAAGCACCGTATAAAATTTCAATACGGTCAATTTGGTCGGCTGATAATAGATTTAGTGATGGGGTTCCGGTAGAAATAGAGCTATATCGAATCCCATCAATTATTACAAGAACTTGTTTACTATCATAACCACGCATATAGAAGTTACTAATAGTTCCCATACCACCACTTTGGGTAATATTAATACCAGGCTGATTCTTTAAGACATCGTTCACTGTTTGCCCCTGATAACGCTGCAACTCTTCACTATCAATTACTCGAGTCTGGGCGATGACATTACTGGTTTTAGTTGGTGTACGTGTTGCGGTCACTACAATTTTATCAAGCTCAACGTTTGGAAGCGTATTATCACTAACAATATTTAGATCATCGGTGGCTGCTGTCGCACTCACGGCAAATAAGCCAAGCGAGCTTAAGATACACAACCGAAGATAAGTAGTTGAGGATAAACGTGATAAAGCCATTTTTAATTCCAAATTAATCAAATAAGAGAGTTACAGAAGCGAAAGTTGGGAAGTTAAAAGTTACAAAAAACAATAACTATATTACACGTCGCCATTATCTACAAAAGTGGAGCATTTATAAACCAATTTAACCTAACATTTACTCAAGTTAAGCTGAATAATATTCATGATAAAGCACATTTTGGCTGTTGCTTATGTAAGTGACCTACTAAAAATATTAGTAATTTAGGAGGGATGAACTTGGGTATAGACAGTAATATAAGTAGGCATAAAAATCTATAATCGAAAGTATGACTGTTATAGATATACGGCTGTTATAAATAATTGTTATTATAGGAGCAGTGTTTATCTGTTTTCGGCTGTAGTATTCATAAAGCTAAGAGGTTTGTTTTGTCTATCGAGCGTAATCCAATTTTCAATACCGAGTTATCTTCAACACATTCAATCAGCAAAACACCGTTAACGATAATGGTGTTTTTGTTTGCGATGATGGTGAGTTTACTATTACCCAATACTGCTTTTGCTGCGGAGCCTAGTGCGCTTGGGCTAGGTGGTAGTAGTAGTGAAGAGTCAACAACTACACCGATACCAGATTCATTCGGGCGAGATACGCCGCGACATACAGTACAAGGGTTTATTAAGGCTCTTAGTGACAATGATTATTTGCTTGCGAGTAATTATCTAAATTTATCAAAATCGGACAATCCGACCACTATTGTGCGACAGTTTAAACAAGCATTGGATGCTGGTGGACGCTTTCAGCCGGATTTGCAAATCAATAATACCCCTGAAGGCAATCTCACTGACCAGTTGCCGCCAAGCCAAGAGAATGTCGGTGCGATCAATATCGGCGATAAAAGCGTCACACTGGTACTAGAGAGAGTAGTATCTGATTCAGGTGAGCAGTACTGGCAGTTTTCGAGTGATACGCTCAGTTCCATACCAGAAGTGATAGAAAATACTGAGCCGACCCTAGTATCTCGTTATACTTTTGATTCGCTAGAAGGCAAAAAGCTCTTTGGCTATCAAATGGTTGATCTGGTTGCTGCACTTACCATGATTGTCACTAGCTTTATGCTCACGTATATCATGGTATGGCTGTTATATCATCTGTTGCGACTCGTATATCCTCGTGTACGCGGTGTACCACTACCACTGCCTGACAAAGTGATATTGCCAATGGCTGTGGTCATTATGGCGCTGATGTTGTCAGAGGTCATGGTTTATGCTGGCGTGTCCGTGACGCTGCGTGAGCCTATTAATCGTTTTACCGAGATTGCTTCTTGGCTTGCGCTAACTTGGTTGTTACTTCGAGTCATCGATGCCATATTTACTCGAGCGGTAAACTTAAGTTACAAGAAGAATTATACTGAGCGAGTCTCAATTTTGGGACTAATGCGCAAGGTCGTCAAAGCGCTGCTATTGATATTTGCCGTCATTGTCATCTTCGGTAATTTGGGTTTTGATTTGACAACGGGTATCGCTGCATTGGGTGTAGGTGGTTTAGCACTGGCACTTGGTGCGCAAAAAACCATCGAAAACCTTGTCGGTAGTGTCGTTGTAGTGGCAGATTCACCAGTGCGAATAGGGGACTACTGTAAGTTTGGGACTTATGAAGGAACAGTCATCGATATTGGTATTCGCTCATCACGCGTACGTACCTTAACACGTACGGTTGTCACTGTACCAAACGGTGACTTTTCGTCGATGCAAATTGAAAACTTTACCTCTCGTGATATGTTTCGCTTTTTCCATCAATTGTATCTCAAGCGTACCGCTGATATTGACGTGGTGTTTAAGATGGTGAAAGATTTGGATGAGTTTTTGAACGAGCACTACTTGACCAATCAAGAATGGAATCAGGTCAACATCTTAGAGCTACGTCAAGACTGTTATGTCATTCAGTTTCAAGCTTATATCAACGCCAATGGCATTGCCGAATTTTATGACAAACAGAATGTCTTGTTTGTCGATATGTTGAACCAAGTGGCTAAATACAAAGTCGAGCATGCGCTACCCACACAGCAGCTTATCTTGAATCGAGGTGAGCGTGACTCTCACATGAAAGACAACGATGGTGAATCAGTAAATGCGTCATCGAGTGATAGCAATACCGATGATACTGACAACGCTGCCGATGAAAATAATGATAACCGTTATGTAGTGAATTTAAATAAAAACAGCGCTGGTGCTAAGAATGACGAAGAAGACGATCAGCAAACGGCAGGGACAGAGGACAATAAGCAAAGTCATACATTCAGAGGATTAAGAAATAAAAGTCGTTTACTAAGAAAAAGTACCTTTAAACACGCCAAAAGAAAACTGGGTTTTTCTGTACGGCATCAGCCTTAGGTTTAACTTTAACTATATGGCTTGGTAAGCTTTTTGGTACATTCTATAAAAGTATCAAGTCATGGTTCTATAAAGGAATCACCGTTTTATTGCGTAACAAACCGTAGTATGACCATAGTAATAGACTGGCTGCACTACGATGTGGTGACCAGTCTTGGGTGAGGTGCTTTAATTGTTTTGGTGTTGGACGCACAGGCAAACCCAGTAGTTCCATAGCAGCAGCTTTGATGGCTAAGTCATCGACAGCCAGTATGTCCGCGCGTTTTAACGAAAACAACAAGTACATCTCAGCGGTCCAGCGTCCAATTCCAGTAACGGCTGTCAGTGTTTCTATCACTTCTTCATCTGATAAGGCTTTTAAAGCCACAAAGTCTATATCATGCTCGACTAATGAGCGAACATAGCGTGTCTTTTGCTGTGACAGTCCTTGTGTTCGTAATGTCTCATCGGTCGCTTCACGAATTGCTTGCGGTGTTGTTAAATTTGTATCAACTAACCTCTGCCAAATGCTTGCCGCTGCTGCTACAGAAAGCTGTTGACCCACCATGGCTCTCATCAGCTGCTCAAATCCGCCAACATTGTGTCTGAGATCTGGCGTTCCAACTTGCTTATAGACAGCAGCAAATTTTGGCTCAATAGCAGTCAATGCTGTGATATGTGCCTCTAACTCTTGGGGGTTTTCAATGGTATGTACGCTCATAATAGATTTGCCTTATTTGTTTGTGCTAATCATCAGATAAATGCTTGTATAAGGACAGTATAGGTATTTATTTCACCTAAGGGCAAGGATGACATCGACGTAAGAGTGAGCAATAAAAAAAGGACTGCACATAGGCAGTCCTTTTTTATAGTAAAACAGTAGGGCTTATTCGCCATCAACTTTAGGCTTTTTCAGTAGTACCAATACCGCCCCGTTGCCACCGTCTTTTGGCGGGGCTGAGCAGAATGCCAATACTTCTGGTAATTGGCGTAACCAACCATTAACGCAAGTTTTTAGAATGGCTTCGCTGCCTTTACCATGGACGATTTTTACCATGGTCTCATTATTCTGTTTTGCTTGGCTCAATAGTTGAGTCATGGCATCACGTGCTTCTTCGATAGTACAGCCATGAATATCTACGGCATCATACCAACGTAGCTTACCTTTCTTAAGCTGATCAAAAATCTTGTTTTGCAAGGTTGGCTGTTTATATGATAAGTACGCCTCGCTAGCGACAGGATTCAATAGTGCCTGCATGTCTGACAAGCCTGCCCCCAAGTCACTGGCATCGCTACCTTGAGCGGCCGCACGTTTTGACAACGTTGCAGCATCAGGTTTGCGTGCTCTCGCGGTGCTGGCAGGTGAGCGAACGTTTTTGTCTTCAAGCTGATTGACACCATGCATTGCTTGCATGAACAGTACTTTATCATCGTCGATATGTTCACTGTCTAACTGTTTTACCGTTTTTTTGACTTGTTTTTGGGTCGGTAATGAAACAGGCTCAGTCGGTTTTTGATTTTCACCTTCGGGAGCAATAGTATCACGCCCTTTGCTCAGTTGGCCTTTTAGCTCTTTGAGTTGGTCTTGCATTTCTTTTGAAAATAGAGAATTTGACATAAAAGTTAACATATCGTTGGTTGATGAATGAATGGTCTCATAATTGAATCCCAGACTATGTCCGTTACTTTACCCGTCTGCTGCAACGCCCGCAAGTAAGGATTGTAACGCTTGTCCGGGATGATCGGTCTTCATAAACTGCTCACCGATTAAAAAGTGCGAAATATCATTGTTTAGCATTAAACGAATATCGTCACTGCTATGAATGCCGCTTTCGGTAACAATAAGGGGCTTATGCGTTGCGCCATCAGTATCAGCAGTTAATGCCTTAATTAAAATATTCTTTAGATCAAGGGTGGTTTGTAAGCTGACATCAAAGGTATTCAAATCACGATTATTAATACCATAAATATTATGCTCTGAGCGGGGTAACTCTAGCGCGCGTTCAAGCTCTGCTTGGGTATGTACTTCTATCAATACATCCATACCAAGCTCAATACTTAGTGCGTGTAGCTCTTGTGCTTGCACATCGTCAAGACAGGCCATGATTAACAAGATACAGTCTGCACCCATTAGATAAGATTGATAAATTTGATACGCATCGATCATAAAGTCTTTACGTAGTACAGGTAGGCTTGCAGTATTAGAAGCTTGAATAAGATAGCTGTCATCGCCTTGAAAATAATCACGGTCTGTCAGTACAGACAGGCAGTTGGCACCCGCTTGCTCGTACTGCTGAGCAAAGAGAGCGGGCGCAAAGTTATTGTTGATGACACCTTTTGAAGGTGAAGCTTTTTTAATCTCAGCGATGATACCAATATCAGCTGCACGCAGCGCCGCCGCAAATCCTCGACGTGGTTTGTTATCCGCTGCGACTTTTGCTTGTAAGTTTTCAAGCGACAATGCTTCGCGAGCGGCTTTTACTTCTTCTAGTTTGGTTGCGACAATGCGCTGTAATACCGTAGGAATTTTTGTAGTAGTTGTGGTCATGCTGGTATCCGAATCGTTAAGTGTAAATAGATGAGGGTGGCTAGGTTTGTGCACTTAATATGCTTACGGTTTAACCTGTTATTTAACCTCTAATCGCCAGTTGCTGCGTGTACTCAGCTAACGACTCAAGCTTGATTAAAGCCTCACCATTTTGAATAATGCTTTGTGCTCGGCTGACGCCATTAGGATAGTTGCTGGCAAGTCCTGCGGTATAGATTGCTGCGCCTGCATTTAATGCAATCATATCACGGGCTTTGAGCACGGAGCGGTCTGTCGTCTCTGACCCCGATAAAGCCGCGCGAATCAGCTCGAGGCTTTGTTTTGGAGAATGGACATCAAGACCAATGAGAGTTTGTGATTCGATACCGGCGTCTTCTGGCATCATCTCATAAACGGAGATTTCGCCGTCTTTTAATTCAGCCACTGTGGTAGACGTGGCAAGGCTGATTTCGTCTAAGCCATCTTTTGCGCCGACGACCATAACATGACGTGCGCCCAAGTTTTTCATCACTTTAGCGATAGGCTCACAAAGCTGTGCCGTAAAGACGCCAATGACTAGATTGGGCGTGCCAGCAGGATTGGTCAACGGCCCTAAAATATTAAAAATCGTACGTGATTTTAACTCACGACGTACGGGGTTGGCGTAGCGCATCGCACTATGATGGTTTGGGGCAAACAAAAAGCCAATACCTTGATTTTCGATACAGTCTTTGGTTTGTTCAGGCGTAAGCGCCAGACTGATTCCGGCTTCTTCAAGTAAGTCTGAGCTGCCAGACTTGGTAGAGACACCGCGATTGCCATGCTTTGCCACTTGTGCCCCTGCGGCAGCTACCACAAAAGCCGACGCAGTAGAGACGTTAAATAGATTGGCACCATCGCCGCCTGTACCGACGATATCGACCAGATAATCGCAATTTTCTGGAGCAATATTGGCTGCCAAATCTCGCATGGCACTGGCGGAGGCAGTAATCTCATCAATCGATTCTCCTTTCATCCGTAGTCCAGTCAATATCGCACCCATCATGGCATCGCTACATTTGCCTTGCATAATGATCAGCATCACTTGGTACATCTCTTCAAAGGTCAAATCAATGTGCTGAAAAATTCGACCCAAGGCGGTGGTCAACAGCTTATGTATTTCTTCATCAGACAGTCGAGCAACATTGTTTTGAGAAAGGTTGTCTGAATTATGGGTTTCCTCAGTTTTAGCAGTATTCATTATTATCTCGCTTACTATTTTTATGTAATTTTTAAATGAATGGATTTGAAATTGGTCTTATTACTAACATGATTGCTTATTTTTATTCGGTAACCAGCCGACTTATTCAACCGTTAACCAACTTGCGGTAAATCATCTGATTTTAATACTGCCAAACTATGGGTCTGCAAAAAATTATTGAGCAGTTGATAGCCCGCTTCACTTAAGATAGATTCAGGATGGAACTGCACTCCTTCGATGGCAAACGTGTTGTGACGGATGCCCATTATATCTTCAATACTACCATCGATGTTTTGTGTCCAAGCAGTCAGCTCCAAACAATCAGGCAGAGTGGCCTTATCAATGACAAGCGAGTGATAACGCGTGACTTGGGATGGGTTGGGCAATCCTGCAAAAACACCTTTATTATTATGGTAAATAGCAGATAAACGCCCATGCATGACTTTACCTGCTTTGACCACTTGTCCACCAAACGCTTGCCCAATTGCTTGATGTCCTAAGCAAATCCCTAGTATGGGCAAAACGCCCTTAAAGGTCTCTATAACTTCTAGCGACACACCAGCGCGGTCAGGATCACAGGGGCCCGGGCCAATGACAATTGCATCGGGGGCTAATGCTTTAATCTGCTCAATAGTGGTTTGATCGTTACGCCAGACGGTGATGTCCTGCTGTAACTCACCGAAGTACTGTACAATATTGTACGTAAAGCTGTCGTAATTATCGATCATCAGAATCATTGGGTTTCCAACTTATTAATAGCGTTATATTTGAGCTCTTATATATCTTCCTACTTGGCTTAAGCCGACTTAATGATATTAATCATAGCAAGACGCCGTTATCTTACCACTATTTTCTCCTCTATCAAATGCAGGGCACTTGCCCTACAAATTGGCTTAAACAAACGTAAATGTATTTTGGCTTATAGATTGCACCTGTCAAGCAACTCACCAGTTTAATAATTGTAATCAGAGATATGCACTAAAGAATTACAAGATGCACGATTATTGCTCATAAATTCGCACTAAATCTGTGCAAGACTTTTATTTCTTATTCTTAGCGAAGAATATTAATTAAACCATTAATAGCTAAAATATTATATTTGAGGTACTAAAATTTTAGTGTAGGTGTTTGAAATACATCGTAATTAAGATGGCTGTAGTTTTTTCTAGTTCTAGCGATAGATAGATTGGCACAGCCTTTGCATGAGTGATGCTATGAAGGTTAGTGGTTATCAGTGGTTCAAAAATGAGTGTTGACACATAATAGAAGAGTTCGGCATGATGAGTCACATGCTGTTAGAATAAAATGAGTGATCTATTTGGCATGTGTTTAATATTTTGAAATGAAAGCTGGTCTGATTCAGGATATGCCTTAAATATGCCTTTTAACTAATAACATTGATAGTTATGATAATGATAAGCATAATACGGAAAGCGCTATTTTACTTTAGAAGCCTATCTAACCTTCATTCTTAAACCAAAAAATTGCAACAAAACCTTTAAAATCGCAATAACGTGATCTACACAACGGAGACTATTTATGTCGAACAAACTACTAGACCTTATCCAATCCTCTAATGCTAAATGGGTCGACTTCCGCTTTACCGATACACGCGGTAAAGAGCAACATATCAGTTTCCCAGCGTCTACCATAGACGAGGAAGTCATGGAAGATGGTAAAATGTTTGATGGCTCATCCATTGCCGGTTGGAAGGGTATCGAAGCGTCAGACATGATCTTACGTCCTGATCCAGAAACTGCTTTTCTTGACCCATTCTTCGATGCTGTAACGGTGGTTGTGACTTGCGATATTATTGAGCCATCAACGCTACAAGGCTATGATCGTGATCCACGTTCTATCGCTCGCCGTGCTGAAGAGTATTTAAAGTCTACTGGTATCGGTGATACTGCCTATTTCGGTCCTGAGCCAGAATTTTTCGTATTCGATGATGTTAAATGGTCAATTGATATGTCAGGTGTTAGCCATAAGATCACAGCTGAAGAAGCAGCTTGGTCAACTGGTGAGACTTATGAGTGGGGCAACATGGCGCATCGTCCACGCGTCAAAGGTGGTTATTTCCCAGTACCACCAATCGACAGCTCACACGATATGCGCGCTGTTATGTGTGAACGTATTGAAGAGATCGTTGGTGAAGGTAGCGTAGAAGTACATCACCATGAAGTCGCTTCTTGTCAGTCTGAAATTGGTGTGGCGTTCAATACCATGGTTCGTAAAGCTGATGAAGTTCAGCAATTGAAGTATGTGGTTCATAACGTTGCGCATCAGTTTGGTAAAACAGCGACCTTTATGCCAAAGCCAATCGTTGGTGACAATGGTTCAGGTATGCATGTGCATATGTCGATCTCAAAAGATGGCGTAAACACATTCTCTGGTGATGAATATGCTGGTCTGTCTGAAACCGCCTTGTATTTCATCGGTGGTATCATCAAGCATGCTCGTGCGTTAAATGCCATTACCAATCCATCTACGAACAGCTACAAGCGTCTTGTGCCACATTACGAAGCACCGATCAAATTGGCATATTCAGCGTCTAACCGTTCAGCGTCTATCCGTATTCCGCATGTGAGTAGCCCTAAAGCAGTTCGTGTTGAAGCGCGTTTCCCTGATCCAACGGCAAATCCATACTTAGCGTTTGCAGCGTTACTGATGGCAGGTCTCGATGGTATTCAGAACAAAATGCATCCAGGTGAAGCGGCTGACAAAAACTTGTATGACTTACCACCAGAAGAAGAAGCACAAATCCCAACCGTTGCTGAAAGCTTGGATGTGGCGCTACAGGCTCTACGTGATGACCATGAGTTCTTGTTAAAAGGCGATGTATTCACTGAAGACATGCTAGAAGCATTTATCGCATTGAAAGAAGAAGAAGTGCAACGTTTGAACATAACTGTACATCCAGTTGAGTTCGATATGTATTATAGCTGTTAATTTCTGGCTTAAAATACATAGTATTTTGATAAATAAAAACCAGTTAAGTAACGCTTAGCTGGTTTTTTTGTGTTTCTAATATCTATTATCCAAATCAATTGGGAAATTTTTTCTACATTCATTACTGCTTTAACCGCAAAAGTACCGCATAATATCTGTTATAACTTCAATAACAAACACAAGCTGGGTTGACTGATTATGACTGTCTTATCAAAAAACAGAGTTTTGAATAAAAAGCCGACACAAATTTTGCTATTTGGTTTTATGATTAGTGTGGTCAGTCTAGGTGCGGCGACTGCAAATGCTGCGCCTATCTATAAAATTGTCGATGAAAAAACAGGACAAGTGACGTTTACCGATCGACCGCAGAATCATGAACAGCAAGCGGGTAAACAAATCAGTCAGATGGCCATTACCACAGGTAATGAGACAACTAGAACAAGTAGCAACAGCTCAGCTAGTAATGATACAAGTAGCAATGAAGCGAGCAGTCAGCCAACTAACACACGCCAAGTGCCTGTTACACCGGTTGCCAGTACTAAGGCTAAAGTAGCAATTAACTATCAACTTGCTATTGTCGAGCCGAGCGAAGAGCGGGCTTATCGTCGCCCGGCGCAAAGTATCAATGTGAACGTGCAAATTAAACCTGCTCTACAAGCAGGCGATAATGTGAGTATCTACTTTGATAACAATGAGGTTGCACAGGGTCTTAGTAGCACGATTGCAACGGTCAATATTTTGCCAGGAGCGCACGAGATAAAAGCTGTGGTAAAAAACGAGAATGGCGAGGTGCTTCAACAAGTGACTCGCACCATTTATGTGATTCAAAACAATACCACGATGCAAAACAATAAAGAAATTGCCAAGCAACTTTTGGCTTATCAAAATTTGCCGTGGCACCAAAAGGTCATGTTGAAAATGCGTCAAAAAGAGACTGCGAAGCCTTAGAGCGTCTTCTTTAAGACTGTTTCTTAGAATGGCTTACCAGTAACACTATTTTATGTCCATTCGGTGTTCATAGGTTTGATATATGCAAAAAAGAAGGCAAGCACTATTGATAGTGCTTGCCTTTTTATCATAAATCACTCAACTTGCTTGAAATATCTTTGATTTATTTAGTCAGCTCAATTGTACCATTAGCGGTCACTGAAACAGTGCTATTGCCAGACTCAAAGCTTTGTCTTGGCACTGCATCAGCAGATTCAGACTTCATGGCCATAGCGCCGTACATTGGACGTGGGTAGTTACTGCCTGCATTCAGACTGACATTTACCACACGATAGCTGCGAGCGTCCCATGCACGGGTTAGGTTCTTAGCTTGCTGCTGAAACGCACGAGAAGCTTCGGTCATCAGTTTTTGCTCTAACTCATTTTTCTTAGTGTCTGAAACCCCAAAAGTTAGATTGTCCATGACGAGCGTTTCCTGCAAATCGGCAATCAGCTGGCTCGTCGCTGCAAAATCTGTACTCTTTAGATCAATGTTTGCCTGTCCTGTCCAGCCAATGATTTTGTCGTTTTTATCATAGCGAGGGTAGGTAGTCTGCTGTCCTGTACTGACTGTAACGCTAGGGTAGCGCTTAGCAATTCTCATTGCATTATTAATAGTGGTATTGAGCGTAGTTGCTAGCGTTTTAGAATCAGTTGCTTGCGCTTTTTTATATAAGCTGGCGCGTACTTCATCATTCTGGATCTCTTCTTTTACTTCTGCTTGAAAGGTTAACTGGTCATAACCAGTTGTTTCTGCATGGGCGCTACCCATCATTACTGTGAATAAAAGCGCCGTGCCCGTAGTAAGCGCCGCTCTATTAATTAACATGTTTTTCATAATAATCTCCTAAGTAAACCTCAATAGTATGTGCATGAGTCTATTAGTATAAAACTGATAAAACCCATGATTGTTTTGGAAGTTGTTCATTTTTCATTTTATTTATTAGATGACAATGTGTGTCCAACTCCACACACTAAAATAGCAAAAATTAAGACCCCTGCTGTTAGAATTTTGTCACCTAAGTTACGGCTTGTTATAGGGTATAAAACAAACAGTTTTATAAAAGGGGTTGCAATGCTAAAAAATTCTTGTATAATTTGCGACTGGTGGCTCCATTGGTAGCCTCGCAACATTGTTCTATGAATCCCGCCAGGACCGGAAGGTAGCAACGGTAATAGTCACAATGTGTGCCGAGGATGTGCTTTTGGAGTCGCTTTTTTTTGCCTAAAATTCGATAAATATCTTGATAAAGAATTAAAAATACTTATGTTTTGTATTAAGCCCTTCATTGTAAAGGGCTTTTTTTTGCAAAAAATTTTGTCCCGTTCTGAGATTACATGGATTAAGATGGGTTAGAATATAATGTACTAACTTTTGTTAACCCTAAACTTTTTGGGACTCTATTATGAAACTGTTTGTCTGGTTGTTTATTGCCCTTGTGGTATTGGTAGTAGTGTTTGGGGTTGCGATATTTAATAAGTTGGTACGCGCGCGCAATCAAGCAAAAAATGGTTTTGCTCAAATAGATGTTCAGCTTAAACGCCGTCATGACTTGATTCCAAACCTCGTTGAAACTGCAAAGCGCTATTTGACGCACGAACAAGAGACGTTGACTCGCGTTATTGCTGCACGTAATCATGCCCAAAGCTTGCAAGATTCCAATCAGCATCGACCAGATTCGCTTGAGCATATGGCATTATTTGCCAAAGCAGAAGATATGTTATCCAAGGCATTGGGTCAGTTCTCGGCAGTTGTAGAAGCGTATCCTGAGCTAAAAGCAGACAGTATGATAAAAGAGCTAATGGATGAGTTGACCAATACGGAGAATCGCATCGGCTTTGCGCGTCAACATTATAATGACAGCGTCATGTTTTATAATAATGATCGCGAAGTATTTCCAAACAACCTTGTTAGTACAACCTTTGGATTTCGTCCTTTGAGTCAACTGATTTTTGAGGATAGAAAAGCAATTGCTCAAGCGCCAACCGTTGATATGAGCTGATATCCCATGCGTTTACTTATCTTTGGGTCAGACAAATAAATGGATTTTTTTGGCGCCCAGCGGACACGTACTCAGCGCAGCCTGTTACTCTATGGGCTGTTTTTTCTTATTGTATTTGTCCATATGGCAGTAGGGCTTGCTATCATGGCGCTATTGCTTACGTTATTTACTGGTGGCATCTATCATTGGGTGCTGATACTGGTCATCGTCGGGATACTAGGGAGTTTTATCGTTGGTAGCTTTTTAGAGTATCGTCGGTTAAAAGCTGGTGGCCGTGCCATTGCTCGGCGAGTAGGGGCAGTGAGATTATTCATTGACCATAGTCAAGATGTTTGGGAGCAAAGCCGCGGCGTCGCCCATCAACATGAGCCTGTGCAAAAAGTTCGTTACAGTCCACGTCATATTGCGGTGCGTAATGAGCGCGATTTTCCACCTGTTTATCGTCGTTATTATGAGATTGCCCAGCAGCTAGTCATTGCTTCGGGTATATCAATGCCAATTCTTTATGTGCTGCCGAATGAGCAGGGTATTAATGGCTTCGTAGCAGGTCGACATAGTCAAGATATGGTATTGGTAGTGACGCAAGGCGCGCTGGATAAGTTGTCCGATGAAGCGCTATACGGACTTATTGGTCATGAGTACGGTCACATCCTGCATGGGGATGCTGCATTTAACCTAAAGCTTATGGTGATACTCGCAGGCTTACAGATACTGTATGACTGGAGCGATCCTGTTGGTTCTATAGGCTCAGGTCGTTCTTGGCGTCACAATAATGACAATAGAAATGACCACGCTAATGAAGCGCAAACTGCCAATTTTAAAACGCATGAGGATTGGGTTGCTTACTGGCAGATCCAATCTCAAAAACAGCAGTCCTTATCTAGAAATCAATCAATGTGGCAACAAAACAGGGCTGCCACTGGACTGCCAGCATTGCCGAGTATCTGGGTATTGATCTTACATGCCTTAAGCTTCTCAAGTATGGCCAGTGCTCAGTTGATTAAACACAGTTTTAATCGTGAGCGTGAGTTGTTGGCTGATGCGACCAGTGTACAGCTTACGCGCTCGCCCGCTATTATAGAAACCTTAAAAGCCATTCATCAAGACTCATTTGGCTCGCGCTTAACGGGTACTGCCGATATCAATGGACTCAGCCATTTCTTTTTTGCCAGCAGTGGTGCAGATTTGGGAGACGTATCATGGTTTGCCACTCATCCTAGTTTGGCTGAGCGTATGAGTGCCATTAATGCGAATGCGTATCAAAGTTTCGCTATTCAAATTGCTAAAGAAAAGCGTCTTAATCAACAAAAAGTCAGACAGATATATGGACAGCGTCGACTGGGTGATTGGGGAATAATAAAAGAAAATAGCCTAAGCAATAAATTTCAAGAAAAAACTCAGTCTGAATCACTACCTAATACTGATAACACAAAAAATGCAACCAACAATCAATTGGACAAACGTCTAAATGTGACTGGTAGTAATGTGACTAATAGTGATGACGTTCCTACTTCTTCTGACAGTAACGTTGATAATGAATCAAATATAGAGGTCGAAACAGGGCTTGAGTTTGCCTTAGAAAAAGATATGATTGTAAATGGGCGATTGCAAGTAAAAGCGCAAGAAGTTCACGCTCATAAGTGGCTAAAGCCGTGGCAAGCAAAACCAGACAGTAATTTGCCACCAGCAACCTTGATCAGTATCGATGATGTACCAATAGCTTCATTACCACATTATGTGCTAAATCACAGTCACCATGCGCTAGGAGCGCAAGCGTTGATTGAGGCAGTGATGCTATGTCATCAAGGTTGCATGCTATCGACGGCAACGCGCTATGATTTGACAGTCATTTGGCACGAATTGCCTACTGTCGCCAATGACGCTGATATTAGTCCAGCAAATGCAACCATTACTCATGAGCAAACCTTACCGCATACGATAGATCATGAATTATTAGAGAGGGTGGCCCTTCTTGACCGCCGCTTGGACAGTACTCTGATTGGACTAGCAATAAAGCAACTGAGTCGGCATGATCTGTCTGAAAGTGCCATCCACAAATTACGCCTAAAACATGAAAGCGATCATAGTAACCAAAGTTATCAGCATTATATCCAACAAAAAAAATGTCGGACAATGCTTAAACGCTATCAGCACGGTATGATGACGTTGTTTGACAACCAAATAACGGCTGAACTGACTAAGAGTTTTGCGGATAAGATAATCGATAGTGGAGGGCTTACTGACAAGCCGAATCTATTGCTAACTCATTCAAAGGCTGGCAAGTCGCAGATACCACCGATCTTATCTTTGTGGCAAGCGCTTCATTTACAGCGGTTATTACCCGTCTTATCTAACGTATTAAACAATGAGCAAGTCATGCAAGCGTCATGGCAGCAAGTATTGCAAGCGGGCAGAGATGATATCTTCGCCCAGCTTGATCCGTCCGGTCAGGTATTTGCCAGTATAAATGATACCAAGCGGTCAGTGCTCATACTGTTGGCCTATCGATTATCAAAAGACATTAAAGGTCAGATGACGTCGGCACAAGACAGCTCGTTACTCAGTTATAACGACGCGAGCGTGGCTCATTATATTGTGCACTTAAAACGCCATGCACGTTTAATTGATATCGAATTGGCTGCCGTTAGCGATGCCAATTTGCAATGGCTGTTATTAACAGCACAGAGTCTAAACAGTATACAGTTATTGGCATTGATAGAGATTGTGCCTGCTTATATATCGTCTGCCAGACAAGATAAGCAGAAGAATAATCCCCAAGAGAGACAACAGGGCGGGGATCAAATAGACTATAATAGTCAGACCCATGACAGCCGTGCTGATCACGGCTTTCTCGACAACCCTTATGACTACAATGATTATCGACAGTGGTTAAGTACATTGCATACGATGATGTTACACGATACGATAGTCAGTCAAGACGAGTACGATTGCTTAGTCTTACTATCAGAGCGATGGTTGGGCGTTCGGAAACTGTTTTGAGTAAGTTGATTGATAAATGTAGAACTACTGAGCTAAGGTGCGTTTTGTCTTAGTCATCAAAATAAAAAACTGTAAAGCCATTTAAAATAAGTAGGATAGTAGAGACGCATGAGTGATATCCAAGATCCGCTAATTGTATTACAACGTCGTATGCAGCAGCGCCAGATTTTAGCGATGATGGGTATCAATCAGTGGGTGCAGCCAACCTCAGAAACTATTAACATCGCTGATATTACGGCACCTACTACTCGCACGACAACTCAATCTGCTGCTTCTCATACCAGCGTTGAACAACCAAGTATTGATGATCTAAACGCCGATATGCCGGATACTGATATTTCGGCTATTGGTCTGCCAGACGTTGAAATTTTCAATACTGATATTTTGAATAATCACTCGATAAATGATACATCCTCAAACCTCGTAGATGAGGATGCTATTAACCGCTATTATCATGATGCGAATGACGATACGTCTGACATTACATCAACCCCATCTCATGAACAAAGTCCAGTTACCTACAGCTTTGATACGAGCACCCCTAATATAGCGACTACGAACTTTGTTGATACATCAATACAGAAAATCTCTGTCTTAGTTGAACAAACGGACTCTACTGAACCCCGTTATGACACCCTGCTGAAAGTTGCACCCTTTGATTTACAAGGTGGTCGCTATGGCAACTGGGTGGTGTTGGTTGATATCAAAGCCCTTGATAATGACAGCCAAAAGCTATGGGAAAATATCACGCAAGCACTCTCAATCACTTGCGAGACCACCTCATTTCCCATTTGTAAAGGTATGGATACAGCTGAGCTTGCCAACGCAAGCCTTGCAGGTTATGTATTTAAGATAGGTCGAAGTGAAGACATACAAATCGCTGCATTGACTGAGCTGCCTGAAGGTCTTGAGCATCCCAATCTTGCCGACGCGCCTACATTGAATGAGATGCTTGCTGATAGTAACTTAAAGCGTCAACTGTGGGCGCAGATCTCTGGCTAGTCAAGCATGAATTGGTCATGCGCGCTTTAATGATTTGGTACATAAATAAGATGACTTTGAATAGCTATAATACATATAAGACTTCTCTTGAGGTAGTTTGATAGTTTTAGGTAGTCCGTTAATTAGATTTTAAGAGCCAATTCACAACGATTCGCCCATCATACTAGGATGATAGCCATGTCTACAAATTCAGTCCCTACAAAAACAACACCAATTAGTGCTGCGACCCCTCATCGTTTACCCAACTTTTCTGCAGGGCCTGCCACGATACCGACTGCAGTATTATTACAGGCGCAAGATGAGCTGCTTGACTGGCAAGGACGTGGTGTATCGGTAATGGAAGTGAGCCACCGTAGCAAAGAGTATTTGGCCATTACTGAAAAAGCCGAAGCCAAATTGCGCTCACTAATGGATATTCCAGACAACTACAAAGTGCTGTTTTTACAAGGCGGCGCAAGTTTACAGTTTTCAGCGATTCCATTGAATCTATTGAATGGTGGACGTGCAGATTATCTAACGACTGGTACTTGGTCAGCTAAAGCGGTTAAGGAAGCGCAGCGTTATTCCAATCTCGGTCTTGGTGAGATTAATGTGGTGGCAACGGGGAAAGACAGTAACTTTACCGATGTACCAGACGAAAACGATTGGAATGTTAGCGAAGATGCGGCGTACTTCCATTATTGCGCCAATGAAACCATTCATGGCTTGCAGATTTTTGAGCCACCACAAGTGGATGCGCCCATTATCGTTGATATGTCTTCCTGCATCTTGTCACAGCCAATTGATGTGTCTAAGTTTGGTATGATCTATGCGGGTGCACAGAAAAATATTGGCCCTGCAGGATTGGTCATTGTGATTGTCCGTGAAGATCTCTTGGGCAAGGCGAGTGAGTGGTGTCCACTGCTGCTGAATTATGAGCATCAGGTCGAAAGAGAGTCCATGTCAAACACGCCCCCGACTTACTCTTGGTATTTGGCAGGACTGGTTTTTGATTGGTTAGAAGAGCAGGGCGGCGTGGCTGCTATCGGTAAAATCAACCAGCAAAAAGCTGATTTGCTGTACAAAACCATCGATGACAGCAACTTTTATAAGAATCCAGTTGCTCCTAAATATCGCTCCATTATGAACGTGCCATTCACGTTAGCTGACAGCAGCCTTGATAAAGTTTTCTTAGAAGAGTCAGAGGCTGCTGGTCTATTGAATTTAAAAGGTCACCGTGATGTGGGCGGTATGCGAGCTAGCATTTATAACGCCGTGTCGCTTGAATGGGTACAACAGCTCGTGGACTTTATGATAGCGTTCGAAAAAAAGCACGCTTAAGTCGCTAGTATTTGATAACTAGTCATTTTAGGTTTTAGTATAAAAAGACGCCGCCCTTGTAAGCGGCGTCTTTTTTTATTAAGTTTATTTCTGATTTTTACGTTATTGAGATGGTAAAAGCCGTACTTAACGTAGCAAACGATTAGGTTAAAAAACCTAAGTTTGTTATGATGAAATTTTAGCCCAGTTGTTGATTTCAGACTGATCTTTTTTATTTTTTAATCTGTTTTTTGTTACTTGGTAAATATTCAGTACTTTCATTGATTTGGTATAAGGGCTTGTCATCACTTTATTATGATTAAAAATATCATGTTAAAAACCGTCTTGCTCACTATTACTATCGGCTGGATGCCTGTCAGTTTTGCTGCGCCAATGACGACGACAGCGCTTGGTCATAATAGCCCTACTGAGTATATCGACGCGCCTCATCTGCCTTACGCCAATCCAGAGGCACCAACAGGTGGCACGCTTTCATTGGATGCGCGCGGTACCTTTAACAGTGCCAATAAATGGATGACGACTGGTGTGGCGATGATTGGTACCGACTATCTGTACGATACCTTGATGACTGGCTCTTTAAACGAAGCATTTACCATGTATCCGCAACTGGCAAATAAGGTGACTTACGATCCAGAAGATACCAGTTGGATCATATATCATGTTGATCCTGCTGCGCGATTCTGGGACGGCTCACCCGTGACCAGTCGTGATGTCAAAGCGACGTTTGATGCTCTATTAAATAAAGGGCCGATGTACATTCGTAGCTATTTGGGTGACATCCGTGAAGTGCAGATTCTAGATAAGCAGCGAGTGAAGTTTGTCTTTGAATCAAGTGATAATAAAGAAATTCTATTAACCGTCGGGCAGTTCCCTATATTTGCTAAGTCTTCGATCGATACTGATTACGAAAAAATCACCCTGACACCGCTGATGGGTAGTGGACCTTATAAGCTTGGGCGCGTTGATGCAGGTCGTGCAGTCAGCTATGTACGTGATCCCAACTACTGGGGACGTGATTTGATGGTCAATCGGGGTCGTTATAACTTTGATATGATTAAGTTTGTGTATTATCAAAGTGATGAGATTGCTTTTGAAGGGTTTAAGTCTGGTCAATATCGCTTTCGCGCAGAAAATAAAGCTTCTAACTGGGCGACTGGTTATAACTTTCCTGCCGTCAAGGCGGGCATGATTAAAAAAGAAACGATCAGTAGTGAAAACCCTGTACCGATGCAAGGGTTGGTCATGAATATGCGTAAGCCAATCTTTCAAGATATCCGTGTTCGTAAAGCGCTAACGGCGGCTTATGACTTTGAGTGGATGAATAAGACGTTATTTCATGGGCAGTATGAACGCTTACAAAGCTTTTTTCATGGTTCAGAGCTTGCTGCAAAAGGCACACCATCTGCGGCCGAAATGAAAGTGCTCAATCCACTACTGCCCAAGCTTGAGCCACTTCAGCGTCAAGCGGTATTGGCAGAGTGGCAGCTGCCAACCAGTGACGGCAGTGGTTTTAATCGCGAAGGTCTGTTAAAGGCGCGGCAGTTATTGCTAGATGCTGGGTTTTATTATGATGATATGAAATTGTATCAACCCAATGGCAAGCCTGCGCAAATTGAGATTTTGATGACGGGTGAAACAATGAGCGGTGTGCTGTTATCTTATATTCGCAATCTTAAGCGTCTAGGATTCAATGCGACGCTGCGTCAAGTTGACGGCCCGCAATATTATGAACGTATGCGTACTTTTGATTATGATATGGTGGTTGATAAGTTTGCCCAAAGTTTGTCTCCAGGTGCAGAGCAAGCTGGATTTTGGGGTAGCACTACTGCTGACGAAGTGGGTAATAGTAATACCGTCGGTATTAAAAATGCAGGGATTGATACGGTTATTGAAAAACTGGGCAATGCTAAAAATCGTGACGAAATTGTCCTCTACACTCATGTGCTTGATCGCTTGCTGCGCGCAGGTCATTATCTAGTGCCGCTATATGGCAAGTCCGGTACCAATGTCGCTTATTGGGATCAATACCGCCATACTGAAACACTACCGACCAATGCAGTCGGTATCGATTACTGGTGGGCGGATAAAGAAGCAGAAGCGCGTGTCAATCAGTATCTAAAGCGATAAGTGAATTTGGTTTTTCATATATAAATATCGTCCATTCATAGTAAGAAAGTAATGCAAAACGTATTCTGTTGACATGAATTTTCTTCGATTGCTGCCGCTCTATAGACAGAGGCTGCAGAGAATTCATCCCAGCAGCATGGTATCCTTTTTGAATTGAAGCGATTGTGTGTAAATAAAAATGTTATGTTTAGATAAAAACATTAGCAAGAAAAATAACCACTGGTAAGGATTTAATATGAGTATTCGTATTCACCCGATTAAAGCATTTGATGACAACTACATTTGGACATTGATTAATGAAAGCAATAAGCAGGCGATCGTCATTGATCCAGGCCAAGCTGAACCTGTCATCGCCTATTTAGAGGATAATGAATTAGAGCTCACCTCGATTTGGACCACGCATCATCACTATGACCATACTGGCGGTGTCGCAGAGTTACAAGAGTCTTATCCCATGACACATTTGGTAGCGCACGCTGAGCACAATGTTGATGAAGATCAGACGATAAGAGACGAGAGTACGGTGAACGCGTGGGGCTATGCAGCGCAAGTCTGGGAAGTGTTTGGTCATACAGCCAGCCACGTGGCTTATGTATTAGATATCGAAGGTCACAAACATTGCTTTTGCGGTGATACCCTGTTTAGTGGAGGCTGCGGCCGAGTGTTTACCGGTACGATTGAGCAGTTGTACGACAGCTTTACGCGCTTAAACAGCTTGCCAGCTGAAACCCTTATGTATCCAGCGCATGAATATACAGCCAGCAATTTACGCTTTGGTTTGTCGATTGAACCTAATAACGAGGCAATGCAGCAAACACTAACACAAGCAGAAGAAAAAACGGCACAAGGTGTGCCAACGTTGCCCGTTACACTAGAGCATGAGCGCGCGATCAATGTGTTTTTGCGGACACAAGAGCCAAGCGTGATAGCTGGCGTAAAGTCTAAAACCGCAATGACCGATGATGAGCCTTTGTCCGTGTTTGCCGCTTTACGTGAGCTTAAAAATAATTTTTAGTACATCATACCGATTTAAAAGAAGTACCTAAAAATTTGCTTGCGTAAAATTTGTCAGCTCATTTTCTTCGTTGTCACATTTTTTATCTTTGGAAGCTGCCATTATGGGTCGTTATATCTTAAAAAGATTACTGCTGATTGTGCCGACACTTTTTTTGATACTGCTGGCAAACTTTGTGATTGTACAAGCAGCACCCGGTGGCCCGGTCGAGCAGCAGCTCGCCCTTATTGAGCAAGGTGCAAAAGACAATGCGCTGGGTGGTAATATAGGTGCAGGCGGCAATAGTAGTACCTACCAAGGAACTCGCGGTTTGTCGGAGGAGATGGTCGCCGCCATCAATGCTCAGTATGGCTTTGATAAGTCTGCTCCTGAACGCTTCTGGTTGATGCTAAAAAACTATGCAAGGCTGGATTTTGGTGAGTCGTTCTTTAAAGGGCAGGCGGTGACGGATCTGATTGTAGAGAAACTGCCTGTTTCGATCTCGCTTGGACTTTGGAGTACGCTCCTTATTTATATGATTGCCATTCCGCTCGGTATATATAAAGCCATGCATCATGGCTCAGGCGTTGATAAAGCGACGGCTATTCTTCTCGCCATCGGTCATGCGATACCTGTATTCGTATTTGCGGTCATACTATTGGTGTTTTTTGCTGGAGGTAGCTATTGGAATATTTTTCCGTTGCAAGGACTCACCTCTGAGAATTTCGATCAATTGAGTGCTGTTGGTAAGGTGAAAGATTATTTTTGGCATTTGGCGTTGCCACTTTTAGCAAGCACAGTTGGTGGCTTTGCTGGCTTGACGTATTTGACTAAGTTTAGCTTTTTAGAGGAGCTTGGTAAGCAGTATGTGCTCACCGCTCGTGCCAAAGGCTTGGGTGAGCGTCAAGTGTTGTATGGGCATGTGTTTCGCAATGCGATGCTGATTATTATTGCGGGCATCCCAGCGGCTATCGTTGGCATCTTCTTTGCGGGCAACTTTCTTATTGAGATTATTTTTAAATTGGATGGCTTGGGATTGCTTGGTTTTGAAGCCATTCAGCAGCGCGATTATCCAGTGATATTTGGCACGCTATTCATTTTCACGTTGGTAGGGCTGTTATTACAGTTAATTAGTGATTTGAGTTATCACTTAATTGATCCTCGCATTGACTTTGAGGGGCGATGATGTCAAATACTAAACTATCCTCAACGTCACCTGTCATCTCTGCACAAAAAAATCGCCGCCTAAACCCTATCTGGCAGGCGCGCCTAGATCGCTTTCGTCGCAATCGTCTTGGAGTGATATCGCTTTTTGTATTCTCAGTGATATTTGTCATTTGTATGGCAGCCAATGTGATAGCTAATGACAAGCCGCTCCTCGTGCAGTATCAAGGTGATTATTACTTTCCGATAGTAAAAGCTTATCCCGAAACGACTTTTGGTGGTATCTTTGAGACCGAGACCAACTATAAAGACCCTGCAGTGCAAACGCTGATCAATGATCAGGGCTATTATGTGATGCCGCCCATTCCTTTTGCCGATCAAACGCCGAATGTTGAGTTAGGTTTGCCATACCCAGCCGCGCCCAATAGCCAAAATTGGCTTGGTACGGATGACTTGGGACGCGATGTACTGGCACGAATACTTTATGGTATGCGGATATCGTTATTGTTTGGTCTGGCATTGACGCTTACAGGCGCACTGATAGGTATTATCGTCGGTGCGATACAAGGGTATTATGGCGGCTGGGTAGATTTGGCCGGACAGCGATTTATGGAAGTATGGGGCGGTATGCCGCAGCTGTTTATGATTATTATTTTGGTCAGCCTATTTAGCCCTAGTATTACTATGCTGTTTGCTATGATGTTGTTATTCGGATGGATGGGGCTGGTCGGTTTGGTACGAGCAGAGTTTTTGCGCGCGCGTAATTTTGATTATGTCCGCGCGGCCCGCAATCTTGGCGTGTCTGACAGTCAAATCATGCTGAGACACATTTTGCCCAATGCGTTGGCCTCAAGCTTGTCACAGCTGCCGTTTATTTTAACTGCCAATATTATTGCTTTAACCGCGCTAGACTTCTTAGGATATGGATTGCCGCCTGGCTCTCCGTCGCTGGGTGAGTTGATGGTACAAGGCAAAAACAACCTTGATGCACCGTGGCTTGCGCTATCAGGATTCTTTAGCTTAACCTTTATTTTATCATTGCTCATCTTCGTGGGCGAAGCGCTGCGTGATGCGTTTGATCCGAGGCGCTCTTAATATGACAATGGCTACTGAACATAATAGTCTAAGCAATAGTGACAGCTTAAATAACGATCATAACGGCAATTATAGTAATGCAAAGAGCACGCTGATGCTGACAGTAGACAAACTGAGTATTGTCACTTCTGCAAACGTGACTCTGGTCGATAAACTGTCATATGAACTGAGACAGGGACAAACCTTAGCCATCGTTGGCGAGTCGGGGTCTGGAAAATCGATAGCCAGTCTGGCACTGTTGGGGTTATTGCCTGACAACTTGCGCATTAGCGGCCAGGTACAGTTAGCCAGCTCAACCGGAATGACGCCCCTGCCAATAGCAAACAACAATGCGCGCAATGCAGCACTACGCTCCATCCGTGGGCAGCGCATTGGTATGATCTTTCAAGAACCAATGACGGCACTCAATCCCCTACATACGGTCGCCAAGCAAATCGCTGAGTCATTGCGCCTAAGCGGCGTGCCAAAAAAGCAATGGCGAGACAAAAGCATCGCGTTACTAAATGATGTCAATATCACAGAGCCTGCTGATAAGCTGAATCGTTATCCGCATGAATTATCCGGTGGTCAACGCCAACGCGTGATGATTGCTATGGCACTGGCGCAGCAGCCTGATATCTTAATCGCTGATGAACCAACCACGGCGCTTGATGTCACCTTACAACACGAAATCCTTGAGTTGTTAGATGATCTAAAACGCCAGCATAATATGGCAATGATATTAATCAGCCACGATCTCAATCTGGTCAGGCGCTACAGTGATGAAGTTATCGTTATGCGTCAAGGTCAGACGATTGAGCAAGGTCAAACCGCTACTGTGTTTAGTCAACCAAAAGCAGAGTATACGCGCACACTGATCAAGCAAGATTTTGGTCAAGCGTTAAAGTTACTTGCCAATGAGCAAGATCAAGCTTCAACGGTATTGCGAATGAATCATTTAAACGTACAGTTTCCGATAGAAAAAAGCTTATTTGGTGGTACTAAGCGCTGGTTCGATGCTGTCAAAGACTTAGATATGACACTGCAAAAAGGACAAGCATTGGGGATCGTTGGTGAGTCGGGTTCTGGCAAAACAACGATTGCGCTGGCGTTGAGCCAATTACTCAGCAATCAAGCGCGTGTTAGTGGGCAGATAGTAGTCAATGGACAAGACATGACCACATTGTCAAAAAGCGAGCTACGTACTTTTCGCGCGCAAATTCAGATGGTCTTTCAGGATCCGTTCGCCAGTATTAACCCTCGCATGACTGTCATGCAAATAGTAGAAGAAGGGCTGCTAGTACAAGGTGTTGATAAGGTCGCACGTCAGCGGGCCGTAGTGGACAGTCTTGCTACCGTGCATTTACCATTAGCGTTTGCACAGCGATATCCGCATGAGCTATCGGGCGGTCAACGCCAGCGAGTGGCACTGGCACGCGCCCTCATCATGAAGCCAAGTCTCTTGATACTGGATGAACCAACGTCTGCACTTGATAGTACAACACAAGTAACAGTAGTCAATTTGCTGCGAGAGATTCAAGAAAAGCTGCAAATCAGCTACGTGTTTATCAGTCATGATCTAAAGGTAGTCTGCGCACTGTGTCAGCAGATTATGGTGCTCAAAGATGGCGTGTGTATTGAGTCTGGACGCTCCGAAGATGTCTTTAACAATCCTCATCATCCGTATGCCAAGCAGTTATTGCAGGCGATTACTATTTAGCCTAAACAAAAATATAATGCATTTTTGAAGATAACTTAGAGTGCTCTAAACAACCAGAACATGGCCGTTCACAATTATAGCGACATACCAAAAATGGCAGTGGTACAATAAGTTTAAGCAGGCGAATGCTTGATGTAGGTGCTCATGCCATTCGTATATTTTCTATTTTAACAACGGTCATAATTGGCTAATTAAAATATTCGTTATTGCTATTGTTAGCATAATTAAAAAGGATTTTTGTGCTCATGAAAAAACAAAACAGTATTGCTAAATTGGTGAGTACGGATGGGTTACAGCATGCGGGTTATTTGGCGATTGCCAAAACTCGCGCCAAAGTGCTAAAAGCGTTTTCTTACGTGATACCTATTAGAAGGCCCATGTTATTCGTTGGTGAGACTTCTTGTGATGAGTTGTGCGATATGCTCATCAATGAAGGAAGCACCAACGTGTTTATTGTCACTGATGCCGTACTAAACAAACTTGGTATACCAGCCAAAATCACCGACTATTTAGATAAAAAAAACATCCAATATAAAGTCTATGATGGTGTGACGCCAGACCCTACTTTCAAGGTCGTTGAAGAGGGCCTGCGCCAATCGCTAGCAGCCAAGTGCGATTCGATAGTTGCTATTGGCGGCGGTTCGGTGATTGATGCCGCGAAGATGATCGCGATGTCACAAGGCAACAATTGCAAGCCTCAACAGCTTATCGGTATTCTAAAAGCAAGAAAACCTGCGACGCCTTTATACTGTATTCCTACTACTGCTGGCACAGGTTCGGAAGCGACACTTGGGGCAGTTGTATCAGATGACGAAACCCATCAAAAAGCGCTGTCTATTGATCCAAGAATGGTGCCGTTGGCGGCGGCTATTGACCCTGTTATTATGAAAGGCATGCCAGCGCATATCACAGCAGACACCGGTATTGATGTGTTGACGCATGCGCTCGAAGCATGGATGAGTGTCAACGCAAGCGTAGAAACCGATTATTATGCAGCCTCTGCTGTCAAATCTGTCATGCATTATCTACCAATAGTTTATAAAGATGGCGGTGATTTAAAAGCAAGAGAAGCGATGGGTATTGCCGCGCATTATGGTGGTATCGCCTTTAATAAAGCGGGGCTTGGTTATGTGCACGCCATTGCGCATCAATTGGGAGCATATTATGGTATTCCTCATGGCCGTGCCAATGCTATCGTGCTGCCCTATGTACTTGATGTCAATCGTAATTCGAGCAAAAAAAGATTGGCTGAATTGGCCAAAAAAACCGGTATAATAGAGGATGGTCAGGCTACTAGTAGCGATAGCGACATAGCAGATAAGCTTATCGCACAGGTACGTGACCTGATTAAAGCCCTAAATATCGATCCGACTGTTCAAAATATGCAAGCCAGCGATTTTAATAAAATTGCTAAAGCAGCTGCCAAAGAAGTCAGTGATACCTATGCTGTACCAACGTATCTGTCAGCCTCTGAAATAAAAGAGATTTTAACGAAAATTAAGCAGGCAAGTGACGTATCTGCTGACAAATAACGTGGTTTGAGTGTCATTAGTGATTATAGAGGATGATATACACAAGCAATGCAACATAAAAAAAGGACACTATCTCAGTGTCCTTTTTTATGTATATCAAAGTAATGGGTACTAATACATCAACTTAAAACGCTGGTTGACGCCTCGGTATTGCACTCAAAAACTCCATACGTGCTTGGTTGTCATGAACAAATTCACCCAGCATTGATGTGGTACGGGTGGTAGAATGTTGCTTATTTACACCGCGCATCATCATGCACATGTGCGCTGCATCCATCACAATGGCTACGCCGCGGCAGCCCGTCACATCCATAATGGTTTGTGCCACTTGATCGCTTAGGTTTTCTTGAACTTGTAAACGACGGGCAAACATATCGACAATGCGTGCAAATTTTGATAAGCCCAATACTTGACCGTTAGGTAAATAGCCCACATGCGCAATGCCATGAAAAGGCAACATGTGATGTTCGCACAATGAATAAAACTCAATGTTTTGTACCAAGACCAGCTCACGATTGTTCGATGGAAACAGAGCATCATTGACGACTTCATCCAAGTTTTGATGATAACCTTGGGTTAAATGGGCAAAAGCTTTGGCAGCACGCATCGGTGTTTCTTCAAGACCGGGACGCTC
This sequence comes from Psychrobacter sp. AOP22-C1-C5, assembly GCF_052378885.1. Lineage (NCBI taxonomy): Bacteria > Pseudomonadati > Pseudomonadota > Gammaproteobacteria > Moraxellales > Moraxellaceae > Psychrobacter > Psychrobacter sp. AOP22-C1-C5. The sequence continues at coordinate 224,951 of NZ_JBQSYC010000004.1, forward strand.
CAGGTCTTCGCCCGTTGAGAGAATCAGTTGACGATATGACTCAACGCTTTCTTGGTAATCTGATGCTATAGTTGGGGTGTTACTCATAAGTTTGGCAGCCATCCAAAATGTGGGTGTAGCTTAACGCTAAATCCGATTATGTAAAGGATTTTTATAAAAATTGTGCAAGCTGGGGAAGGGCTGTAATTATACTCGAAATCTGCTCAACTTCATACCGCTGTGGTAAAACGTTAAATGTTTAGTCGATATTAAACCAGATTTTGGAGGAATACAGTTTACGACTGTTTACTTAAATCAATTCGTGTATAATAGCGTTTTTTAACTTATATTTGGTTATTGCTCAATATTTATTATATCTGACTATTCAAAATAACTTTATTCTCTAAATCATTTTGTTCGATTCAAAAGGAAATATTATGCTACTGCAAGGACAACGGTTTGTCGTAACTGGCATCGCAAGCAAACTTTCTATCGCTTGGGCCATCGCCGAAGCACTACACCGTGAAGGCGCATCATTGATCCTAACGTATCCAAACGACAAAATCAAAAAGCGTGTGGATATGGCAGCGGAGCAATTCGAGGCAGATTTGGTGCTAGAGTGTGACGTTGCCTCTGACGCGTCCATCGCGGCTTGTTTTGAGCAAGTTACTGCTCATTGGGGTGACGGTATCAATGGTGTGGTACATGCAATTGGCTTTGCACCGATGGATCAGTTGGATGGCGATTTTGTGAATGCGACCACTCGTGAAGGCAGTCACATTGCTCACGATATCTCAAGTTACAGCTTTGTCGCATTGGCCAAAGAAGCACGCGCGTTGCTCGCTATGCGCCATGGTTCTATGCTGACGCTGACTTATGAAGGTAGCATCTCAGTGTTACCAAACTATAATGTGATGGGTATGGCAAAAGCCAGTCTTGAAGCCAGCGTACGTTATTTGGCTACCTCAATGGGCGGTGAAGGTATCCGTGTGAATGCTATCTCAGCTGGTCCTATTCGTACACTTGCTGCCAGCGGTATTAAATCTTTTCGCAAAATGCTCGACATCAGCGAAAAAATTGCACCATTGCAACGCAACATTACCCAGACGGAAGTAGGTAATGCGGCCTTGTTCTTACTGTCGCCATGGGCTTCTGGTATTACAGGTGAGATTATGTTTGTTGATGCAGGTTTTAATACGGTTGCTATCAGCGAGCAGTTAATGATGCTTGATGAACCAAAATAGTTACCTTTAGTTATGCGCTATAGGATATAGACAACAGGAAGGCAGCCAATTGGCTGTCTTTTTTGGCTATACTGAGAGCTATTTTGAGACTAGCCTCTAGGCGATAGATATGATAACCAAGCTACCAAGATGGATCTTGTGGGGTGGCGCGGTGCTGGCATTTAGTGCAGGCTGCGTGAATACAGCCGCGCTCATGGGTTTTACCAATTTGTCAGTTTCGCATGTCACTGGTAATGTCAGTTTATTTGCCGCAGCAATTGCTTATCTAGACGCTCGTAGTATCTTATATATTGGTGCGCTGCTATTGTCGTTTTTAGCTGGGGCAATATTGAGTGGTTTTATTATTGGACAGGCATCATTGAAGCTTGGCAGACGTTATGGACGTGCGCTATATATTGAAGCGATATTACTTTTGCTCAGCTATTGGTTATATCAGCAGCATGATTACCTAGGACATGTAGCGGCAGCTATGGCATGTGGACTACAGAATGCGATGGTAGCAACTTATAGCGGCGCAGTAATTCGTACCACTCATTTGACTGGATTAACTTCAGACATGGGTGCTGCTATCGGTAACTGGTTAGCTGGTCGTTCGATCAGTAAGCCAACATTAGGATTTCAAGCTATTATCTGGTATTGTTTTTGTGGTGGTAGTGCATTAGGGGCATTTTTATTCAGTAAAGTCGGCTATGATGCTTTGTTTGTACCGATTGCTATCGTTACGATTGCTGCATTTGTCTATAACTATGCGTCAGATCGTTTACCAGAAAAAAGAGAGCTGAAAAGATAAAGACGCTCATCATATTGATAAGCGCCTCTTGTATGTCATTGATATTTTGATTTTCAAGCGATGTTGTATATTAAACTAGGTGGTTAATGAAGGCGTCTAAAGTAGTCGTTTACTTATTGTCTTCGTCTTTATGGTCTTCATGCTCATGCATGCCTTGCATCATATCTAGCACTGAGTCGTCGGTGCGCTGCTGATCTTCTTTGGCAAGACCATCTTGATTGATGTCTTTTGGTGCCATTTTGGTGGTTGAATCCGTTTTGTTTGCATCTGTCATAAGGTGCTCCTATTTGTTTTTATTAAGGGTTCAATATAGCCAAACATCTATTGGCATTTGTTTTTTATTCAACTCATCAAGTATGGAATACGCTTATTGTCTTGTACATAGATGATCTACGCATGTTCAGTGACGATGTGTAACCAGAAGTCACGATCGCTGTTACCAGATATGGTAAGCCAATAAAGCTGAAGAAATTGCAAAAATTACGATAGGGATGATAATTATAAATCATCCAACTTAATGCATTATTCAAAGCACAGATTGTTATCAACCAAAAGCTTTGCCAAATTTTTTTGTCCTATATTGCTATGATGGCGATGTGTTTTTTTTGCGACAATAATTGATTGTTAAGCACAAAAATACGTTTATATATAGGTTCTTTCACACTGTCTTTGAGGAAATAAGGACATTTTATGTCAGAGCAAAAACTAGACAGCCATCTTCCTAAAGATGGCAATGAGTATTTATTTACTGATACCTTTCCAAAGGGTACAGGTAAAGGGTTAATAGTTGTCGCTATTGCGGCGATTATCGGTATGATTCTTTATAATGTATTACCATTCGATATCAATGCCAATAAGGGCCTTGCCTTACTATTTTTTATCGGTGTACTGTGGTTGACAGAAGCGTTGCATGTCACAATTACAGCATTATTAGTAGTAGTGGTTGGTGCCTTGATTGGCATACCAGATTTCAATGCTGAGGTTGGTTTACAAAGCTTCGCTAACCCGACTATTTATTTGTTCTTCGGGGGTTTTGCACTGGCCGCCGCGCTTCATGTGCAGAAACTGGATAAAAAAATCGCGCTAAAGATTTTGTCCATGTCTGGCGGCAAATTAAGTACAGCAGTGTTTTTGATATTTGGGGTAACAGCATTTTTATCGATGTGGATATCGAATACTGCCACTGCAGCGATGATGCTGCCATTGGCGCTCGGTATTTTGACTCAAGTGGATCGCGAAAAAGATCGTGGTACGTTTGTTTTCGTACTACTAGGTATTGCTTATTCAGCAAGTCTTGGGGGTCTAGGGACCATCGTTGGTTCCCCGCCCAATGCTATTGCGGCAAAGGCGCTTGATATTGCTTTTGTTGATTGGATGAAGTTTGGTATTCCGATGATGTTGGTGCTATTACCATTATTATTAGGTGCAATGTATTTATACCTCAAACCGAATCTGAATCGTAAAATCACACTAATTGAAGACGATCCTATTGCTTGGAACAAGCCACGTGTAGTGACTATTATTGTCTTTATCGTCACAGCATTAAGCTGGATACTTTCTAAGCAAATTGGTGCAGCACTAGATATTACGGATACTGATGCTATTGTTGCTTTGTCAGCAGCGGTAGCCGTAGTGAGTCTTGGCTTGGTGTCTTGGAAACAAGTGTCTGACAACACCGACTGGGGTGTTCTCATGTTGTTTGGTGGTGGTATTGCGCTGTCGACAATTCTAAAGGTGTCAGGTGCCTCATTGGTACTGGGCGAGACGGTCGCAAATGCATTGTCTTCTGCACCGATTATTGTTGTCATGATTGCAGTATCAGCGTTTATTATCTTCTTGACAGAATTCGCTTCTAATACGGCCTCTGCGGCACTCCTTGTACCTGTATTCGCAGCCATTGCTGAGCAGATGGGCTTGCCACACGAAGTCTTGGTATTGATTATCGGTATTGGTGCTTCTTGTGCCTTTATGCTTCCGGTTGCCACACCGCCAAATGCTATTGTATTTGGTACTGGATTGATTAAGCAAACAGAAATGATCCGTACTGGTATTATTCTCAATATTATTGCGACTTTTGTTGTCGGGCTGTGGGCTTATTTTTTCTTACTATAGTTTCATGAGTCTTGTAACGATAAATGAAAACCCGATGTCTCAATCATTACGAGGCATTGGGTTTTTTATTTGCTTTTATTCTTAGGCGGTATATAAGAGAACTATTTGAGAGGAAGTGAAAAATATGGTGTACTCTAATAATAAAGACTTTACTACAATTGCTGCCATTTCAGACATTCATAGCAACGTCTTTGCGCTTGAAGCGGTACTTGCTGATATCAGACATCGTAACGTTAATCAAATCGTCAATCTTGGTGATATTTTATATGGGCCCATTGCTCCTAAGGCGACGTACGATCTATTAATGACGCATCAAGAAGATATTATTACTATTAGTGGCAATCAGGATAGGCAGATCTATGAAGCGACTACAGCAGACCTTATTGGTAATTCGACACTGAGCTTTATTGTCGAAGACTTGCCAATAAAGGCGATTGAATGGATGCGCTCATTACCGTTTGATTGTCAGTTAAATGAAAATGTCTATCTATGCCATGGGTCACCAACTGATGACATGATATATTTGCTTGAAGATATTGTAACAGGCGCGCCAGCGGTACGTAGCGATGCAGATATTTTGACACTGCTCAATGGTATTGATAGTGCTGTCGTTATCTGTGGTCATACGCATATTCCACGTACCGTCACATTGTCATCAGGACAGACTATCATCAATACGGGTAGCGTTGGTTATCCAGCCTACGAAGATGATTTGCCCATTGTTCATAAGATGCAAACTTATTCTCCTCATGCCAATTATGCGCTTATTAAGTGTATAGAGACTAAGCAGGGAAAACGTTGGCAAACTGAACATATCAAAGTGACCTATGACCATGAATTAGCGGCTAAACTGGCTTTGAAAAATGGTCGTGAAGATTGGGCTTTTGCTTTAAAGACAGGGCGAGTGTTGTCAGTCTGATAGTATTTACATATTTATTAGAGATGAAAAGTTAATAAGGACTTCGTAAAATGCCAACCCTATATATGGTTCAATTGGGCGGTCGTCCCAAAGGGCGCTTGATAGAACAGCATGATATTTTTTTTGGTGTAGCAAATCAGCTGCATGAGCTGATAATTGATATCAATAACCATTGGCCTGAGGTAAAAAACAAGTGGCACGTTGATTCGTACCGAGCGATTACCAAAGTTGATAACTATGCTATTAAATTGATTGAGACAAATGAACGAGTAGAAAACACCTCTGATTTAAAGCTATTTTTTATAAACTTGGGCGGCTATCAGCAGGGGAGTTTTGAAGAGTTTCATTATAAATTGCTTGTCGTGGCTGCCAGTCAAGCGGAGGCTATTAAGCAAGCAAAGCAGAGTGAGTTTTATAAAGTGTTTACTTTTAAAGATAAACCATCACCCCTTAATGCGGCCTCACATATCGACGATAAATTTGAGGTAGATGTCGATGATATATACAACGTCAATGATCTGATTTCAGACGTTCAGCTTTTGATTGAGCCTATTGTCAATACAGAGAATAGTATTGAAACTGAAGAAGATAAAGAATATGTTGGATATTTGAGTATTAAGAACCTAAGGAAGGTATCATAATATGTCTTTCGATATGTACTACAAAAGCGGTATGATTCGCAAAACGCGTTGCCAAATCTCTGATGATATGTTGCCTACCCTTTATCAGATTCATGGAGATGCTAGCTTTCCACAATTGACGTGGTTGATTAATAATTTTTATGAAAATCCGCAGATTCAACCTGACATCGCCAGCGCTTTAGCAGATGAGATATTAGCGTTTGAGAAGTTAATACTCTCATTACACCTGCCTTTTCCAAGGATACCACTGCAAAATTTGCAAACCTTTTTTATGCAAGCAGCTGCTAAGCAACAGACTATTCATACGAGTAGCGATTGAGCTTACAAATAATTTATTCACAAAAATAAAATAGGGCTGGCAGGTTTGAAAAATTTTATAAGAGGATTTATTAAGTGGGTTATCGCAGGTATTGGCCTTGGGCTAGGCGTTTTTATCGTCCTAGTGGCTATAACATTTTGGGATAAAAAGAATAAACGAGACACATCGAGCGACACGACAGTGGTGTCCAGTGAGGCCGCCGAAAATGCTAAAGAAGATAACAATGAGTCGTTAAGCCTTAAGTCTATAGTGAACGAGCAAGACGTACCAACAGGTTATAAACTGACTGAAGAGGGAGGACTCATGTTGGATGCGCCCATTATGGGAATGGAGTGGGAAAGTGTAGTGGATGAGAATGTCATAACTGAACCACGAGTTTATGAACCTTTTATGATCTATCAATGCATCACACAAGATGGTGAACATCTACGTTTGGATGTGATCAATAGTGATATTGGTTATATGCTCAAGTATTATTTTGCTAATCAGGGAAACGATCTAAAGTTAGAAGCGCAGCAAGCTACTGAAGATGCTTATTATATGACTCGTTTTAACAGCACTGATATCATTATACGAGACCCAAATAATTATTATGAGCTAACGCAGTTCGAAGATGGTGATACCTCCTTTTATATTATTAATGCCATCACCGGTCAAGAGATTAATCATTTTTCTTGTGAGAATAACTCGATTGAAAATGATCAGTATGCGTTGATTGCTCAGATGGAGCCAGAGCATTTTAAATTCAAGCCTATGACTGATGAGCTTGGAGACTTTCTAAATGAGCGTTTTCAAAATAGGTAATAGTCTGCATAGTTGCCAGCCAAACACTATAACCAACTTGAATCACACCCAAATTACCCCCATAATCTAAGCACTTATAAATAATAAATAGCCTAAGTAAATATGCCTAATAATCCTGAAAACACAAATTTAAAAACCTCTACAATAAATAAAACTAACAACACAAAAAGGTTAGAAGACTCGAACCATGAGGACGCAGTCATTTCGACAAGTAATGAGAAAATATCTCCGATAGATGATACTACTAATTTACCAGTGCTTGCTAAAGACAGCTATTTTCTGAACCGTCTAGAGCGAGAGCTTACGCGTATGGCTGTGTCTAAAAATAAAAAATCCAATCAGGAGTCAGAGCAAAATAATAATACAGGTGACGCACTTACTAAAAAACGCGCACAGTATGAAAAAATAAAAACCCGCTCACAGCAAGCGGTGCAAGCACGTATCGATAGCATCCCAAGTGATTTGCCTGCCAAGTTAAATCTTGATTTGCCTGTTAGCCAACGTGCCGAAGATTTGGTACAAGCGATCATTGATAATCAGGTTATCATTGTGGCGGGTGAGACCGGCTCTGGCAAGACCACGCAGTTACCAAAGCTTGCTATGCTGGCAGGACGTGGTATTACGGGGCAGATAGGGCACACGCAACCGCGCAGATTGGCAGCACGTAGTGTCGCAAACCGTATTGCAGAAGAGTTGGGTGAGCAATTAGGTAATACCGTTAGTTTTAAGATTCGTTTTAATGAACAAGGCACAGCGCAATCTGTCGTTAAGCTGATGACTGACGGTATTTTATTAGCTGAATTGGGTCATGATCGTTTCTTGAGTAAATACGATACCATCATCATTGATGAAGCCCATGAGCGTAGCTTAAATATTGATTTTATCATGGGCTATCTCAAAAAATTATTACCCAAACGTCCTGATCTAAAAGTTATTATTACCTCGGCAACACTAGATACTAAACGTTTTAGTGAATACTTTAGTCGCTATGATGCCAAGCTAAAACGTCAAGTACCTGCGCCCATTTTTAATGTTGAAGGACGTAGCTTTCCGGTAGAAGTTCGTTATCGTCCGCTCACAGATGAACCTGTGACGAGTTCGGATGATGACAGCTACGACGATTTTGAGGACAATTTGCCGCGTGCTGTAGTGACAGCAGTAGAAGAATGCTTTAATGATGCGCAAAATAAAGGTCACGCTGATCAAGCAGATATCTTAATATTTGCCGCCACTGAAGCTGAGATCCGCGAGCTACAAGAAGTGCTTGTGCGTCATGGGCCCAAACACACAGAAGTGTTGCCACTATTTGCACGGCAGACTTATGAAGAGCAGCAGCGTATTTTTCAGCCGTCAGGCCGTGGTCGCCGTATCGTTATCGCGACTAACGTTGCTGAGACAGCATTGACGGTTCCCGGTATTCGCTATGTGATTGATTTGGGTTTTGCACGAATTTCGCGTTATTCGTATCGCTCACGTGTACAGCGTTTACCGATTGAAGCGATTTCGCAAGCTGCCGCCAATCAACGTAAAGGTCGTTGTGGTCGTGTGGCACCAGGTGTTTGTATTCGTCTGTATAGCGAAGAAGACTTCAGCGGTCGTCCTGAATTCACGGAACCTGAGATTCTACGTACGAATTTGGCGTCTGTGATTTTACAGATGGCAAACTTGCGTCTGGGCAGTGTCGACGACTTTGAATTTATTGAGCCGCCTGATAGTCGCTTGGTGACTGACGGGCACAAACTGCTTGATGAATTGGGCGCGATTACGGTCAAAAGCGAATCTGTTCCTGCCAATCAAACCAACAAGTCAAAACCGAAAAAAGGTCTAGATCACCTGCGTCTGACAGCGACAGGTCAAAAAATGGCACGTATGCCAATCGATCCAAGGCTGGCACGTATGCTGGTTGCTGGCTCTGATTTTGACTGTATTCGTGAAATGCTTATTGTGGTCGCCGCACTTGCTGTGCAAGACCCACGCGAGCGCCCTGCTAACAAGCGCACCCAAGCAGATCAAAGACATGCTATTTTCCGTCAGGATGACTCTGACTTCTTATTTTATTTGAGTCTGTGGAAAGCTTTGTTTGAAAAAGATGAAGACGGCAATAAATTGTCTGGTAATCAGCGTAAGCAGTTTGCTAAGAAAAACTACCTAAGCTTCCCGCGTGTGCGTGAATGGCACCAAACCCATCGGCAGCTGGTACAAATGGTGACTGAGCTGAATCTTACGGATATTAGCGATGCAAAAGTTGCTGATAATGGTAATACTAAAAATGTCGATATCGAAGCGGTGACAAGCGATCCTACCGCGATTGAAGATGAAGCGCTTCGAGCGGTTAAATATGCCAATTTGCACCGAGCATTGCTAACGGGTTTACTATCCATCATTGCTCATAAAACGGAAAATCGCGGTGAGTATTTAGCGGCTCGCCAACAAAAAACCAAAATATTCCCAGCCAGTACGGTATTTAAGCAAATACCACCTTGGGTTATGGCGTTTGAAATGGTCGAAACCTCGCAAGTCTTTATGCGTACGGTTGCCAAAATTGAACCAGAATGGATTATCTCAGCAGCAGGCAATTTACTAAAATATCACTACTTTGAACCACATTGGTCAAAAAAGACAGGGCGCGTTAAAGCCTACGCTCAGATTAGCTTATTTGGTCTTATCATTATTAGTAAGCAGCTGACCAACTATGAACAAGTCAATCTAAGCGAATCGCGTGAAATATTTATCCGTGATGGTCTAGTGACAGGTAACTTGGGTCGACAAGCACCGTTCTTACAGCATAATATGGATAAAATCGCTGACATTGAACGCATTGAGGATAAGTTACGTCGCCGTGATTTATTGGTAGATGAAGAGACTTTATATCAGTTTTATGATAAAAAGATTCCGGCGCATATCGCTAGTCGAAAAGCTTTTGAGGATTGGCGCGCTGAGGTTGAAAAAACCGACACCAAGCACCTTTTCTTTACTGATGATGATGTGCTTAACAGTCAAGCACCGACCACAGGCGACTTCCCTGAGGTGTGGAAATTAGGCGATCTAAAATTACCGCTACGTTATGTCTTTGACCCAGCGAGTGATGACGATGGTGTGACCATTCGCGTGCCACTTGCCGCACTACCACAATTGGATGCTATCGAGCTATTGTGGGGTGTGCCTGGTTGGCGCTTTGAGCTGGTACTGCAATTACTTAAATCGTTGCCAAAAGACATCCGCCGTCAAATCGTCCCGATACCTGATACTGCCGACAGCTTGTTTGATGAATTGCAGCCCGCTGGTGGTCAAGGGTTACTGAAACAATTGTGCCAAGCGCTAAATCGTCGTGGCATCATGTCAGTGACGCCAGAGAATTTTAATCCAGCTACGATTGATCGTTATTTGCAGCCACAAATCTGCGTGGTCGATGAAAAAAACCGAGTCATTGAGAAGGGCCGTGATTTACAGACGCTGCAAGTTCGGCATGCATCCAAAACCAGTCAAGCCGTGACTGAACAGAAAGGCACTCATACTGAATTTCCTGAGCATTTCGCTTTTAGTAAAAACCATCATAGTGCAGGCGTGGTGATGAAGCAGTTTTCTGCTTTGGCTGCTGATGGAGCAGGCGATGCCGTGTCGATTCATCAATATACGGATGTCAATGCCGCATTACAGGCGCATCGTAACGGTGTTTTGACTTTGATTAAAGGCAAGCTTGGCGCAAAGAAAAAACAGCTGACCAGCCAAATTGATAATGTATTCAAATTGGCGTTTGCGCCACTTGGTGATATGGAAAAACTTAAAACCATTATCATCGATGCCGCCTTAGATGCGGCACTTGAGGAGCATTATGTATTGTTTGATCACAGTACGGACTTGCCTGAAAGTGCTGATAGCATCGCAGTGGGTCTGAGTGAGGAGCTACCCTTTACCCCAGAGGAGTATGAGCAAACTTTAGACGTGGTGGCTGGTAATTTCTTATTGACAGGTCAAAGCGTTATAAAAACGCTCAAAAATGTCTATACCCGCTGGCAACGTATTCGCCAAGGGCTACTAATGCTCGATCGAGAGATATTTGGTGAGTCTATCGAAGACATTGAGGATCAGTTAGAAGATTTGCATTTGGCTGATTTTGTTTATCGGATGGATTATAGTCATTGGCAACAGTATCCACGCTATCTTGAAGCGTTGGAGATTCGTCTTGAGCGTCTCGAGCACAATCTCGAAGCTGATCTCGATGGTGTTTATGCGCTGGATTTACATATGGAGCGATTGGCAGGGCGTGCGGACAAAGAAGCCATCAGTGAGTATCGTTGGATGGTGGAGGAGTACCGTATTCAATTATTCGCTCAGCCAATGAAAACCCGTATGGCGGTATCGCCAAAACGTTTGAGTAAAGTATGGGATAAAGTAGGCTAATCACTTTTCCCGCCTTTTTCTACAGTTTGAATAATAAACAGTAGGCAATAAAAAACCCCATGTTAGACGTTTAAAGTAAACATTTAACACGGGGTCTATATGTCTGAAACGATGCCTAAGGTACCGATTAGACAAATTTCTGATTAACTTTCTAGTTGGTCAATCATACCTTGGTATTTTTCTTTCTTAGCAACAATTTTCTGACGCTCTTCCTTGCTAGTGTCATCTGATTGCTCAGAGTCTTCAGCTTTCTTATCAAAGGCTTCTAGCTCAGCGTCTACGCCCACTATAAGTTTGTTTAGTAGCATAGCAACCGCTTTTTCAGAAGCGCCATATGTCATACCAGAAGCTTCATTTTTAATATCTTCTTTAAGCTTAGACGCCCATTGATAAATATTGGCTACCGTTGCATTGTACTTGTCATCTTTATCAGATTTATCACTGTCTGACTTGTCAGTATCTGATTTATCATTAGTCGACTTATCGCTATCTGATTTTTTGTCATCAGACTTATCGCTTTTATCTGACATAAAGTCATCTTTCAGTTTGGTTGCCCACTGATAGATGTTGGCTATCGTAATGCCTTTATCGTCTTCATCAGACTTGTCATCTTTCTCAGACTTGTCATCTTTCTCAGACTTGTCATCTTTCTCAGACTTGTCATCTTTCTCAGACTTGTCATCTTTCTCAGACTTGTCATCTTTCTCAGACTTGTCATCTTTTCCAGATTTGTCGTCTTTATCAGACTTATCATCTTTATTAGATTTGTCGTCTTTATTCTTAGTAGAGTGGTTGTCTTGATCAGAATGATCATCATCAGAAATGACGTCATCACCTTTTAAAACTTCTACAGAGGTTACAGGACTGTTCTTACGAGTTTCTGGTGATTCATTCTCTACGTTATTATTAGGGGAATTATTTGACATGGTTTATGGCCCTTTTAAAATTATTCATTGAAAGATATCAATACTCGATACTAAGCTAGTAAGTTCTTTTATTCAGTATCTTAATGTAAATAATTGACCTGAAGTGTTGGCTTTTTTGCATCGATATTTATCGAAGTGTACGCTCTAAAAGTAGTGCTAACGATACGTAACAGCACTTATAGAGCAAAAGTAAGCTTATAGAGAACAAACTTGAGCTTAGACTTGGAGGCCGACTATAGTGACTGACACGTAAGCTTGCGCCTTACAAGGATTGTCTGCTTTCTAGAAAGAAAAGTGACTTTTTTTAACAGGAAGTTGGTAAGGGCAAAATCATCACTGTGCTAAAATTCTTGAACCATTCGTAATCATGAGGTGTCACATGCAACTAATAAAAAATAATTTGAAAAAAGTATCTGGTATGGCTTTGTTGTCAGTTGGCCTATTTGCTACGGCTCAAGCATCGGCAGCAGGTGCCTGTGATAATGCCAATACTCAGGCAGACATTAATAAATGTACGGCAACTCAATTGTCGACTGAAGACAGCAAGCTCAATCGCTCATACAGTGATCTGCAGCGTTTATTGAGTAGCAATGAGAAAAAACAATTGAAGACTGCACAACTGGCTTGGATTGATTTTAGAGACAAGGCTTGTAAGTTTTCGGCTCGTGGTTTTAGTGGGGGTAGTGCTTACTCAATGGCGCTCAACGGTTGCTTAACCACTTACACACATCAGCGCCGTGTGCAGCTTGATGAAGAGATTGACAATATCAAAAATAAATAATATAAACTAAAAAGGATGAACCGCAACGGCTCATCCTTTTTAGTTTGGCTATTGTCAGTATTAGCGCAAGAAACCAATAACCACAAGCAATTAATAAAAATGATTGGAACATTATGACTGGATGTACCATTGTTGTTTTGGATTGACTATAACAACTATCGTCTCATAATTAGCACTTAACAAAGGGTACTAAGCAGCTTTGGGTTCAGACTTATTACTAGAATAAATAAAATAAAGTGCGATTGCCAAACAAACCAAAGCGGCAATTCGACTACCCGAGAGGGTGATTACTTCATTACCTAACCAACCAAAATTATCGATCAGCACGCTCATACTAAGCTGACCAAAAATAACTGCAACAGTTGCTACCGCAGTACCAATACGCTGTACTGCAACTACCATAATGACGATATAAGGCACACCGCACAACGCGCCGAGTAGTTGCCATTTGGGCACGTCCATTAACGTGACTGAATGGTTTGGTTCAAAGAAGAAAATAAGTAAAGCGGTGACTAGCGCGCCCACAGAAAAGGTGAGAAATGCGCTTTTGAATACGCCAACATTACCACCCAGACGACCATTTAAAGCTGCTTGAACGCTCAAGGCAGCCCCGCCAATTATTGCCAATACGATCATTAATATAAGCATCATCTATTTTACCCCTTCGCCATAAAGAACAGTGCAGCAATGATGAAAACCAAAGCAATGATTCTTTTATTGTCTATTTTTCGCTCAGTTGTGCCGAATAAACCGTAATGGTCTATGAGTAAGCTTTTAGAAACTTGGCCTGCCAGTATGCCAATCATTGTCATTGCAACGCCGATGACTGGTGTGACGACGGTTAAGACCACCACGTAAATAGGACCTAAAATTCCGCCAACCAGTAACAAAGGAGGTTGCGAAAAAAATGAAGGGCTATTGCGTGGACTAAAAAACAACATAAGGAAAAAGGTCAATGCTGCACCGACACCGAAAATGCTCAATGTCGCCCACAGCTCCCCAACTTGACCGCCTAAAGGGCCAAGCAATCCCGCTTCAACGGATAACCCCATGCCGCCTAACACAACGATAAGTATCAATAATATTTGCATGAAAAAGATCCTTAATAAGCAATGGCGCTTATTCTACAGCAGCTTATACGTGCGAAAAACGATACAATATAGAAATGACCTTTGCATAAGTTGCACAAATGAATAATGTCGATAGCATTAGTATCAAGACCTTACTTTTTTATATAGGTGTCTTTAACGCTCAGAGTTTTTCGGTAGTGGCTCGAAAAGAAGGCGTGTCTGCTTCTAAAGTGTCACGTATTATCAAACAGTTAGAGGATTCGTTAGGTCAACAGCTTTTTTATCGAAACACGCGAGCGGTTATTCCGACCGAAGCGGGCCGTGTTTTTATGACTCATGCCCTCTCGATGACAGAAAGTATGAATGCGGCTCAAGAAGAGTTGCAAAATAGGACATTAGAACCAGGTGGTTTGCTGAGAATCAATGCGCCTGTATTCTTTGGACAACGCCACATCGCTCCATGGCTACCGCAGTTTAGTATTCAGTATCCTAAACTGCAGATAGACTTGAGCTTAACCGATGACTTTGTTGACCCCCATCATTATGCAACAGACGTGATTTTTAGAATTGGAACGCTGAACGACTCGGCCTTTCATGCACGTATTTTTGGTGAACAAACTTACCATCTTGCTGCTGCCCCCGAGTATATAAACAAGCACGGGGAACTAAAAACGCCAGCCGATTTAATTCATCATAAAGGGCTGGTGTACAAAGGCTCGTCAGGCCCAAATCGTTGGCTATTTAAAACAAACGATGAAGAGTGGGATTCTTACTTAGCACCAGCTTTACTCATGTCTAATAATGCAGAGTCTTTATTGGTATCAGCCCTAAAAGGTATGGGCATTGTACTTTTTCCTGATTGGTTAATCGGCGATCATTTGAAAGAAGGCAATTTGGTAAAGTTATTACCTAATTATCATGCAGCTGTGAAAACAACGCCGCAGCATATCGCTGCCATCTACCCAAATACCCGCCATGTCTCCTTAAATGTTAGGACATTAATTGATTACTTCGCTGAAGTGTACGGAGAGCCGCTTTATTGGCAATTGCATTGAGGGCTGGTCGTTTAAATATAAGAAATAGTCATGCGCTGTTTGAAGTGCCTCATATAAAAACACGTCACTTGTTTAGTCAGGTGTTTATCGGTGGCCATACTTATTAGTGTTACTTCAATATGCTTGATAAAGACTAAAAATTCAGTGAGACTGGGGAGACAGCGTTCTTTTTAGAGTACAATTTATAAACTCTGAATGCTACGAGCGGCAATCTAATCTATTACGTGAGTGTGTTGTATAAAGAGTCTAAACGTTGAATAGATTACTTTTATCACCGCTTATCATTTGACTATAATGTTAAATCAAAGTCTAGCCAAACAGTCGGAGTATCCTATGGAGCAGTCTGAGCCTTTAGAAAAAAGACATTCAAATCTGCAGCAGGGTGAGCATATCATCCTACGTTTGACTTATGTGAGTCGTCACAGCCCTGATAATACAAATATTGAAGTGACGCGTATCCTTGCACAAGCGCAGCGCAACAACGAGCGTAACGGCATCACTGGTGCATTGGTGATTAATGATGATTATTTTTTACAAAGCATTGAGGGTGCAAGGCCTGTCATCAATGCATTGCTTCGAAAACTGGTCAAAGATGATCGACATTTTTCGTTGCAGGTGATCGAGTGCTGCGAAGTTGAAGAGCGGTTTTGGAATAAATGGTCAATGAAACATCTGACCCCTAGTGATCAAGACAAAGAGTATGTGCGCAAGTTCTCAGCGGGTACGGTTTTTAATCCTTACTTAATGAGTACCCATCAAGTCTTAAGATTTATTGAAACCTTATCGGAGATTCAAGGGCGTAGAGAAAAGGGGGGAATTGGGACCAAAAGTCTTGAGTTCCAATAATACAGTTGAATCGAACACAATAAATATGAGAAATACGATATGACACAAACTATTTTAGAACCTCACATTTTGGTGAGTATGACTTATGTTAGTCGCGCCAACCCTGACATGTCAGATAAAGAACTCAGTGAAATTTTGAGACAGGCGCAGCAGAATAATGCTGCTAATGGCATCACTGGTATGCTAGTTTTTAATAGGCATTATTTTTTGCAGACGGTTGAAGGGTCGCGGGCGCAGATTAGTCAGTTGTTACACAGTTTGCTTGCCGATGAGCGACATCATGATTTGCAGTTGCTTGAGACCCGCGAGCTAAAGTACAGAGAATGGTCTAAATGGTCAATGAACTTTGTTTCTCCAACCACAGAAAACGCAGCGCTGTATCTTAAATACTCTACAACCGTGGATTTTAATCCTTATTTCCTAAGTGCTGAATCGATACGGGGTTTAATGACGGAGCTCAATCATTGATACGGATTTTATATAAAATTACATTTTAGGGAGTACATTTTTAGAAGGTAACTTCGACGGCGCCTTATTCAAAATAAATGTCAATACTGCTCCTAAAATAACCGTACTTGCTACAATGAATGGAAGTGTCAACTGCTCAGATAAAAACACCATTCCTAATATGGCAGCAAGTACAGGTACGCACAGTTGTACCACCGCTGCCTGTGTATTTTTTAGTAGCGGCATGGCTGTATACCAAATACTATAACCCACGCCAGATGCGATAGTTCCTGAAACGATCGCCAACAGCAGTCCTTTGGTCGTTATGGTATCTAAATCAACGTTATCCAAACCTATAGTGTCTAAATAATTCATACTGACTATCAACAGTATAGGAACTGCAATAAGGCTTCTGATAAAATTGAAACCAGTGGCGTGCAGCGGTGATGTGCATGATTTGCCACGTATACTATATATCCCCCAAGCCATACCACTTATAGTCATAAGTGCCGCAGCCGATAATGAAGGTACTGCCGCGGACGGCAACATCAAATAAATAAACCCTGCTACTGCTACGATGAATGCCATCCACTGTAGTTTGCTTAACCGCTCTTTCTTATAAATGCCCCAACCAATCATAGTAAGCTGTACTGCCGAAAATAAAATTAGGGCACCAGTACCGGTATCAAGCGCCATATAGGCAATCGAAAAGCACAACGCATAAACCACTAAGCTGATGCTACTTAACCAACTGCCTCTATCGTGTAAGATTAAGCATGTGTCATCAGTTGTGCTGCCAAATCTTTGCAATTGACGTCGTAAATGGTAAGTGTGCAGCGTCATAATTACGCCCAAACAAGCAGCCGCACTCAATAAGCGAACGGCGGTGAAGCTCCATGCATCAATATGATCATCTGCTAGCGCCATTCTACAAAACAAAGAGTTTGCGGCAAATGCAATGAGTGCAATGATTGTATAAAATGTGGCTTTCAAAAATAATTCCTACAATGATGTAGCTATTTTTTAATAAAATAGAAAAATCCTGCTTCTTAAGCAGATGTCTCTTTTAAAATCCTATTATGGATTGTCTCACAACAAATGGTGTCTTATTGCATTTACTGCGAAAATGGCTATTAAATTGAACGGAAGGTAGGAGGTAGCCGGGCATACGAGAAGAAACGACGACGATATAGCAACCAACATTGGCAACCATCTCAAACTTAATAACTCTAATAAAAATGATAAATAGGAAACACAGGTATGGATTGGGCAGGTATTTTTATTTATGACACAACTTGGGTATTTGCCGTTGAAATTTTAATACGTGTCATCGTGATGTTTATACTGATTATCTCGTTTCTACGATTAACAGGCAAGCGCGGTGTCCGCCAGCTGTCTATCTTCGAGCTGACCATTATCTTATCACTGGGCTCTATCGCAGGCGATCCTATGTTTACCGAGGATCTACCGATTATTCAAGCAGTACTTATTATGAGTACGGTCATCTTGCTATATCGTCTATGTACGTGGGCAATGAGGAAGTTCCAACATTTTGAAAATCTGTTGGAAGGACAGTCACTTTACATCGTAGAAGAGGGTAGGTTGGTTCTTGATAAGATTGAAAAGGGCAAAATGTCCCATGATGAGTTTTTTGCTGAAATGCGTCAACAAGGGGTTGAGCATTTAGGTCAAGTGCGGACGGGACTGCTTGAGACAGATGGTAACTTTAGCGTATTGCTGTATCCACCAGAAAAGACGGATTATGGCATGCCACTTTTTCCCAAACAGTATCAACCAGTCGAACAAATAGAGTTAGGAGTTCACTACGCTTGTATGCATTGCGGTCATGTCGAGTATATCTTGGAGCCCAATCAACTTTGCCGTCGTTGTGAAAATAAATGCCGTGAATGGGCAAAAGCTCTGAATAGCCGTATTGTGAGATAAAAACTAAGTTGAAAAAGCACTAAAGTAGATAATCACGTTAGTGCTTTTTGGTATCGCCAACCACTTTGTCCATTATCGCAAACAATAAGCCAGAAAATACGAACGTCATATGAATGATGACTTTCCACATCAGCTTATCAGCATCTAGTTCGCTCATATTACTTGTTATGTCCATAAACGATTTTAAGAGGTCAATAGCGGAAATAGCGACAATGGCACCGATGACTTTTAGTTTTAAACCAGAAAAGTCGACTTTACCCATCCAGCTAGGGCGATCATCATGAGTGCCTGTATTAATCTTTGAGACAAAAATCTCGTAGCCACTGAATATAATGATGAGTAACAGACTGGCGACCAACGAAATATCGACCAACACCAGTATATCTACAATCACGCTGGCTTCAGAGGCTGTGATAATATCGGCAAACATGTGCCACAGCTTTTGGACGAATTTGATAAATAATAAGATAATCCCTAACACCAACCCCAAATAAAACGGTGCTAGTATCCAGCGACTATTGAATATGGTTCTTTCTAAGTAGAGTTCAAGGTTTTTTAACATGGACATCTCTTAAGGTTCTTAAAAATAAAGTAATAGATTGTCTACTCGTAACGTTATATCTTAGTCATTTCAGCAAGCCATTCAACCACTTGTTGTACCCTCGCATGTCTATCACCACCAATGCGACAAAATGGTTTTTGATGATGGGTTAACTGACTTGCCAAATACTCACTTATCTCTTCACGCTGATGCGGGCTGTCACGCAAATCATCAGCAACCCATGGGATGTCAACTTCCGTTAATAGTATCAAATCATAACGATGTGCTAATGCCGCTTTGGTCAACGCGCCAGGGCAATCTCCATAATACCAATTGGCATAAACCATCAGCTCAAACAGACTGGTATCACAAAATAAATAATGGTTTTTATCTGACAGTTGCACCGCTTGTTTGGTCAGTTTGTTTTCTAACGCTGTTTGACCTTGTGCGATAGGAAGTAGGTCATCCCACGTACAGGTCAGTTGCTCGTCATCCCATTTTACTTGTAGGTACGTACGCATGTATTCTGGCACCCAAGGACTACCAAAATGCGCTGCCAAGTCGCGACATAACGTGGTTTTACCAGTGCTTTCTGCGCCTAATATCGCAACCTTGATAACGGATTTATGCGTATGCTGTATGAGGTTGTATGCGATAGCGTCGCTGCCATTCATAATAAGCCCAAATTGCGATGAGAGTAAAAACCACGTATTGTAGCGCGGTAAAAGTGAGACCTTTATAAAAGTATAAAGGAACGGAAATCGCATCGGCAACAATCCATAGCAGCCAATGCTCAATCTTGCGTCGCGCCATGAGCCACATCGCCATCAAAAACAACGCGGTGGTCAACATATCGGTGTAATCAACCCATGTAAATAAATGCAGGCCAAGAGTGACATTATCGAAGCTGAAGCCATTATTAATCACAGGACGGAAGTAATAAACTGAGGCGACAAAGGCGACGGTTGCAGTACCTAGTGCTGCCAATATGGGTACGTCTTTTATGTTTAAATGTTCAACTTGAATTGTATTGTGGCCGTCCGCATTATTAAATTGTCCCTCTTGATGCTGCCCAGTGGGATTTATATGATCTTGAGGTTTTTTGTTCGCTTTGTTCTTTGACCAATTGATCCAGCCGTAAATACTCATAATGGTGTAATACGCGTTGATAAACATATCGCCAAATAGCTGCCATTTCCAGAGCAGATAGACAAATATAGCGGTGCTCACAAGACCAATAGGAAACGCCAAGATATTGGTTTTGCTGGCAAGTAAGACACTTGCTACACCGAATACCACGGCAATCAACTCAAGGGCAATGAACATAGCAGCATAGTCAGTGTATTGACCAAACAACCAATTAAAAATTTCTACCATTAATACTTCCAGATACGAGTGTTTACTGTGTCAGATAAATTTCTATATGGTCAAGTTATGACTTGGCAATGACCAAATAGCGGCAATTATAGCTTAGCTACTTTGAAATGACGGTAATCTTTGCTTATTTTTCTCGACAAACAGATTATTTGTAACAAAGTATTAGAAAAATAATATTATTCAGGCATAATAAAGGCACTGATTTTAAGTTTACAGTTATTCACTGAAATCAAGCGACTGTTATATTTTTTACATTTATGCTTATCCCAATCCCAATAGTAGTAGACAAGGAAGCTTATCATGACGACTTGTATCACAGGCACTGGCCTGTATATTCCGCCTTATAGCATCAGTAATGAAGAGTTAGTAGATTCATTTAATCAGTATGTTGAGAATTATAATGCAAAGCATGCTGATGAGATAGCAGCAGAGACTGTTACCGCGCTTCAGCCTTCATCAGCCGCTTTTATCGAAAAAGTATCTGGTATCAAATCACGTTATGTGATGGAAAAAGAGGGTATTTTAAATCCTGAAATTATGGCACCTGTTATCCCTTATCGCAACTTAGGCGAAGAACTATCTGTCATGGCAGAAATGGGTTCGGCAGCGCTTAAAGATGCTCTAAAAGATGCAGGCCTTGAAGCAAATGACTTGGATGGTATTATACTTGCGTGTTCAAGCTTTCAGCGTACTTATCCTGCTGTTGCCATCGAAATTCAAAACGAAATCGGTATGATTGGCGGTTTTGCCTATGATATGAACGTGGCCTGTAGTGCAGCAACATTTGGTATATCACAAGCGCATGGTTCTATTGTCTCTGGTCTTGCCAAACGCGTCGCTGTGGTCAACGTTGAGATTACCTCAGCGCATCTGAACTGGCGTAACCGTGACAGCCACTTTATCTTTGGTGATGTCGCCACAGCATCTATCGTTGAAGATTTGGATACACCTAAGGGTTATGAAATCCTTAATGCCAAGCTATTTACAGAATTTTCGACCAATATTACCAATGAATACGGGTTTATGGATCGATCAGAGTATCTAGCGGCCCAAACAGAGATGTACGCTGATATCAATGAGCCTGTTACACCCAAGTTGTTTTTACAAAATGGCCGTAAAGTTTTCCGCGAAGTCTGTCCAAAAGTATCGCAAATCATCACAGATCATTTACATGAGAATGAACTACAATCTGATGATCTGAAAATGATGTGGCTACACCAAGCCAATGCTAACATGCTGGATCTGATATTACGTACAGTGGTTGGCAAAGACGCAGACAAATCGATTGCGCCTAGCGTCATCGATGAATTTGCTAATACTAGCTCAGCCAGTCCAATGATTGTATTCCATCGCCATAAAGATGATTTGGCGTCAGGTGATTTGGGTGTTATCTGCTCGTTTGGCGCAGGCTATTCGATTGGCTCGGTACTGGTTCGTAAAGTTTAGTTTTAACTTTAAACTTCAGCCAAAATCAAAATAGCTAAGAATATTCTTAGCTATTTTTTTGTGCCTATATTTTTTGTGTCTCTATGGGCGTAGATACAGCAAGCAAGAAAAATTTGTACCAATTACGCATTACAATATCGCGCATCCATCTTGTTGAGTACCAACTATAAGCCGAGACACTTGGCAATATAATGGCAAGATTACTTAGAATAAAGCCGAGATTACGCAGAGGTTTTAATTTAGGCCAAAAAATTTGCTATAATCACGATCTTATTCCCATCATCCAATTAAAAGTCCCTTTATGAAAGAATCCTTACGCCTGCGTTTAGACCAGATGGTAGACCGTTATGAAGAGGTCACCGCCTTATTATCAGATCCTAGTGTCATCAGTGATAATAATAAATTCCGTGAACTGTCTGTTGAGCATAGTGACTTGATGGATATCACTACTTTATGGCAAAACTATGTGCGTGCAGAAACAGATCAGGCCGATGCAGAGACGATGCTAAAAGAAGCCTCAGATCCTGACATGAAAGAGATGATGCAAGAAGAGATTGATAGCGCGCGTGATACTATTGTAGAGATGGAAGAAGCGCTTAATCTCATGATGTTGCCAAAAGATCCCAATGACAAAGTGCCAGCATTCTTGGAGATTCGAGCAGGTACTGGCGGTGATGAAGCAGCGATTTTCTCTGGTGATCTGTTCCGTATGTACCAAAAGTACGCGCAGACACAAGGCTGGACAGTAGAAGTATTGTCGGCAAGTGAGGGTGAGCACGGTGGCTATAAAGAAATCATCACTCGTGTTTCAGGCAATAGCGTCTATGGTCGTCTCAAGTTTGAATCAGGCGTGCACCGTGTCCAGCGTGTCCCTGAAACTGAAAGCCAAGGCCGCGTGCATACATCAGCCTGTACTGTTGCCGTCATGCCTGAAGTTGAAATTGATGACACAGTCGATTTGAACCCAGCTGACATTCGTTTTGATACGTTCCGTTCAAGCGGTGCCGGGGGTCAGCACGTTAACACCACTGATTCAGCGGTACGTTTAACGCACATTCCAACGGGCACCGTGGTAGAGTGTCAACAAGAACGTAGCCAGCATAAAAACCGTGCGCAAGCTATGAAGATGCTGATCTCCAAAATTCAGCAAGTCAAAGTCCAAGCGCAGGTTGATGCGGCTGATACCATACGTCGTGACTTGGTTGGTAGTGGCGACCGCTCAGAGCGTATCCGTACTTATAATTTTCCGCAAGGCCGTATGACTGATCATCGAATCAACCTAACATTGTATAAGCTTGATGCTATTATGGAAGGTGACTTGGATGAGATTCTTGATGCGCTGTTGCGCGAGCATCAGGCTGACTTGATGGCCAGTATTGGTGGTGAGTAGTAGCGTCTTAATAGTAAGTAAAACGAAAAATATAAGTATTGTTATAGTAAATTGAACTATAAACAAATTCCTATCTTACATGTGAGAAATATAATGAATAATCGTTTAGCTGTCTATCTCATGGTTTTCTTGTCTTTATTCTTCATTTCTGCATGTCAGACATCACCAGTTGCTAGTGATCAAAACGCATCTACCGATTCATCTGAAAATCTTGTAAAAGAATGCCTTGCAAAAGGTGGTACGTACTCAAAACAAGGTAGATTACAGGCCTATAGATGCGTAATGCAATTTTCAGATGCTGGAAAATCTTGTAGTGATAGCTCTGAGTGTCAAGGCAGTTGTACGAATTCAGACACAGCTATTGAGGCTGGTACGTCAAACGTAAAGGGAACCTGTGCTGCCAACGATAGTCCTTTTGGCTGTCGTCAGACCATTGAAGGCGGTGTTGCTAAAGGTTTTTTATGCATAGATTAATCATATAATTTTCCAAATAAAAAACTTAACTTATCAAAATTTGAGAGTGTTATGTCAAAGCCCAACAATCAAAATCAGAACCAAGACCAAACTCCAGTAGTGGAAGACGCCAATGAGCTGATTGCACAGCTACAGGCCAAGCTAGACGATATCAGTGCGTCGGGTAAACAGCCATATCCGAACACCTTTAAACGTACTGATTATGCAAAAGACCTGCAAACGGCATTTGACGGCGTCTCTAAGCAAGAAATTGAAGAAAATGCAGCTAAAGGTGAAAAAACGCAGGTCAATGTCGCTGGTCGAGTGATGCTTAACCGCGGTGCATTCATTGTCATTCAAGACATGACAGGTCGCATTCAGTTGTATGTGGCACGTAAAGAGTTAGACGCTGAAATGCTGGCTACCATCAAATCTTTGGATTTGGGTGATATCGTTGGTGTGTCGGGTTATATTGGTCGCTCAGGAAAAGGCGACTTGTATGTGCACATTGAAGCGCTTGAGCTTTTAACCAAGTCATTACGTCCAATGCCGAATAAATTCCATGGTTTGGCAGATGTGGAAGCTCGTTATCGCAATCGCCATCTTGATTTGATGACCAATGAGACGACGCGTGATACCTTTATGATTCGCAGTCAAGTCATCAGCGGTATTCGCAAATTTATGCTGAATGAGCGTTTTATGGAAGTCGAAACGCCAATGATGCATCCAATCCCAGGTGGTGCAGTGGCGCGTCCGTTTGTGACGCATCATAATGCCTTGGATATGCCGCTTTATTTACGTATTGCTCCTGAGCTTTATTTGAAGCGTTTAGTCGTTGGCGGTTTTGAGAGAGTGTTCGAGATTAATCGTAGCTTCCGTAATGAAGGTGTATCAACCCGTCACAATCCTGAATTTACTATGATTGAGTTTTATCAAGCCTATGCGGATCATCATGATCTGATGGATTTGACCGAACGTTTATTTAACGAGTTGGCGATAGATATTCTAGGTACGACTGAGATCACTTATCAAGAAGAAGCCATCAGTTTAAAAGCGCCTTTTGAGCGTTTATCTATGCCTGATGCAATTGCAAAATACGCAGAAAACCTTGATATGGCAAAAATCAATGATCGTGAGTACCTAGCAGAGTATGCTTCAACGGTACTAAAGCAGCAAGTTAAAGAAGGCTTTGGTATAGGTAAATTACAGACGATTATTTTTGAAGAAACGGCTGAGCATCAGTTGCGTCAGCCAACGTTCATTACAGAGTATCCAGCGGAAACTTCACCATTGGCCCGCCGCAATGATGACAATCCTGAGATTACCGATCGTTTTGAGTTGTTTATCGGTGGTCGCGAATTGGCCAATGGCTTTAGTGAGCTTAATGATCCAGCAGATCAGGCAGAACGCTTCCGTGGACAAGTTGCTGAAAAAGACGCAGGCGATGATGAAGCAATGCACTTCGATGAAGACTATATCGAAGCCTTGTCTTACGGCCTACCGCCAACAGCAGGTGAGGGTATTGGTATTGATCGCTTGGTGATGTTGTTGACTGACTCTGCCAGTATTCGGGACGTCATCTTATTTCCACATATGCGCCGTAAGCATGACTGATAGTTAGTCAGTCTTTAATTAAAACGGCTTATTATTTGTGGGATAAGCTATTATAGAATCGGTAAGAAGCCAGACGAATGCGCTGGCTTTTTGCTATAATAAGCATTCAAAAATACACTTAAAATAAGCACTTTAACTACTTGCACAATGGATAGCTATGTCGCAGCAATATCAAGTTTTGGCTCGCAAATACCGTCCCAAAAACTTTCACGAGTTGATTGGGCAAACGCATGTCTCGCAAGCGCTTATCAATGCGATTGATTATAATCGTCTGCATCATGCTTACCTTTTTACTGGTACGCGCGGTGTAGGTAAAACGACGATTGCGCGTATTTTATCTAAATGTTTGAATTGTGATACAGGTATTACCAGCACCCCTTGCGGTGTGTGTGATAACTGTGTGGCCATCGATCAAGGGCGTTTTATTGATCTCATTGAGATTGATGCGGCCTCTCGCACCAAAGTTGAAGACACACGTGAGCTATTGGACAATGTCCCTTATGCGCCAAGCCAAGGACGTTACAAGGTTTATCTTATTGATGAAGTGCATATGCTATCGACGCATAGCTTCAACGCGCTACTCAAAACGCTTGAAGAACCGCCGGAGCATGTGAAGTTTTTGCTCGCTACTACTGATCCGCAGAAGTTACCGATTACGATTATCTCTCGCTGTTTGCAATTCGTACTGCGTCCATTGCCGCAAACCCTACTCAGCCAGCATCTAGCAAATATCCTTACTCAAGAGCATGTCCAGTATACTCAGCCAGCACTTTGGCAACTGGCAAGTGCTGCTAAAGGCTCAGTACGTGATGCCTTGTCGCTGACAGATCAAGCAATTGCTTTTGGTCAAGGCGGGCTAGATGATGCCACTGTTAATGCGATGCTTGGTCTGATTGATGCTGCTGATTTGGTCAGCTTAATCACAGATATCTATAATCATGACAAATCTGCCGTTGCAGCTCATATTGAGCAGATGCGCGCGCAGATGGTCGATGCCACCAGTATGTTTGATGGACTCGCTGAGTTACTTCATCAATTAGCCTTGACCCAGTTATTGCCTGAAGTTGCTTTAAATGTGAATGAAGCGCAGGCACAAGATATCAATTCACTAGCGCAGCATATCAGCCCAGATGTATTACAGCTTTATTATGAGATTGTCGTGCAGGCACGCGAAGGCGTTAAGCTTGCCAGTACACCAATGCAAGCGCTTGAAATGTGTATTTTGCGTTTATTGGCCTTTCGCCCGTTGCCTATAGATGAAGTGCTAAAAAATACCTATGATAGCCCAAGCTCGACTTCAGACACTCCTGCTATAGAAAATACTCATTCGATGCAGGCTAAACACGCTATATCGTCAGTACCGACACTAGAGTCTTATAATGTTGATTATCAAGCGCCAAACAATAGTGATCTGCAAAATACTATTCATAGTGATAACGAGTGGCTAGACAGTAGCGCCGAGCTTGAATCAATTGTTGAATCTGAATCAATTGTTGAATCTGAATCAATTGTTGAATCTGAATCAATTGTTGAATCTGAATCAATTGTTGAATCTGAATCAATTGTTGAGCCTGAACCAGTTGTTGAGCCTGAACCAGTTGTTGAGCCTGAACCAGTTGTTGAACCTGAACCAGTTGTTGAACCTGAACCAGTTGTTGAACCTGAACCAGTTGTTGAACCTGAACCAGTTGTTGAACCTGAACCAGTTGTTGAACCTGAACCAGTTGTTGAACCTGAACCAATTGTTGAGACGGTTGCGGATGATTCCGAGTTAGTAACGCAGCCTGATGATCCTCGTACTTTGCTACGTTGTCCACTTCAAGAGCTAACAGGTGAGTGGACACCCGAAAAATGGGATTACTGGCTACAAACGGCGCGTGAAACTGAAGTTTTAGCTCAGGATGAATTGGCACTTGCTCGTCAAGGTGTGGTGACAGGACTATGTAATGGTAAGGCAACCTTTTTAACGAGCGTTGATAGTAAGCATCTGCAAGTTACCTTTCAACAGTTGGCCAAAAAACTACAACAACAGTTCCCTCAAGCTGAGATCAATTTGCAAATTGACAACAGCATCATGCAAGCTGACGATAAAACGCCTGAGCGTCGTCAACAAAAACGCTTGATACAAGCCAAAACCGTAGCAGAGTCCAAGCTTCTCAATACGCCAGTTATGCAGTATTTGATTGAACGGGGTGAAGGAAAAATGGGTAAAGTTCAACTGTATTAAAAGATCTAGAAAGGCGTTGTTAAAATTATTTAAAACTATATACAGTTATTAGACATAATTATCATAGAAAATATCAAGGCGATGTTATGCTATCGTCTTGATATTTTTGTTTTTATTGGTGGTATATTTAATTTATTTGAATAAGAACAGGGCATTTAAGCACTGTAAGGCAAATTAAAAATTCGTTATAATGGTTAAGTTATATTAAAAATTGAAATGCAGCTTAGGTGAGAATATGTTAGATAATTTACGCGGTATGGCTGTGTTCGCCAGTGTGGTTGGACATGGCTCTTTTAGTGGCTCAGCTCGTGAGCTTGGTATTACGACGAGTGCAGTCAGCCAGCAAATTCGTTCATTAGAAAATGAGCTGGGTGTGATACTACTGCATCGCTCAACCCGTAAGCTGAGCTTAACAGAAGCGGGTGAAAGCTTTTATGAGGCCGCAAAAGATGTGGTCAGTGCAGCTGAACAAGGTCGCATCAAGGTCAATCAGTTGCGTGATGAGTTGGCAGGTAGCTTACGAGTAGCGACCACTCCCGAACTTGGCGTCAATCACATATTACCTGCATTATCTACATGGATGGCGGCTCATGACGACCTCAGTATCACGTACTTGGCAGACAACCACTATATCGACATGATCGATGAGCGTATTGATATCGCGATTCGCATGAGTCCAACGATTAATGATTCTACGTTAAGTAGTCATCCACTGACCGATGTACGTCAGATGCTGGTTGCCTCACCGCAATATCTGCGTCAGCATACCAAACTGCAAACCCCAAAAGATTTGGCGGACCATCAGCTAATTTGTATTGAAATCATGAAAGATGCTAATCAGGTTGATCTGATTCAAACTGAAACTGGTAAAAAAACACGCACAAAAATGCATTCACGTATTTATACCAATAATGTCTTTATGGCAACCACATTGGCCAAAGAAGGCCATGGTTTGGTTAGAGTGATGGAAATGGATATCAAGAAAGAACTTGAAAACGGTGATTTGGTCGAAGTTTTGACGGGTTATCAGTTGCCAAGCTTTGTACTGTATGCAGTTACCCTAAATCGCGACCAGCAACCTGCTAAAATCACGCGTTGCTTAGAAGTATTAAAAAAATATTTTCATGCAAATTAAATGATGATTCGATTATAAGTTACTGGTTTTTGATACATCATAATAAGAAGCCTATAGATAATTAATATTTATAGGCTTTTTTCAATATGAAGGCTGATTATATTTTTAAATTGCTTAAAAAGACGGCTTCAATAAATCGATCAAACGCTCAGCGACTTGTGTGCTTTCATCACGGCTCATATTGAGTGGAGGCAGCAAACGTACCACGTGACCACCAGTGACGTTGATGATCATCTTTTGTTCATCACGTGCACGATCTACCAGCTGACTACAGTCCATGTTTTCAGGTAATGAAATACCAATCATCATACCCGCGCCGCGACTGCTAACACCATATTGGCCTAGCGCATTGACTATTGCCTCGCGGATAAATAACCCTTCGCTGACCGCGTTTTCCATGATGTCACTGTTTGCGAGTACCTCATAGACACTATGTACCACGCGACTGGCCAATGGCGTGCCGCCATAAGTAGAACCGTGACTGCCTGCACCAAATAATCCGTTAGCGCGGCCACGTACCATACAAGCACCTACTGGGAAGCCATTTCCTAATCCTTTAGCCGTCGTCAATACATCAGGTCGAGCATTGCTGTGCTGATAAGCGAAATATTTGCCCGTACGGCCATTGCCTGTTTGTACCTCATCGAGCATAAAGAGCCAATTATTAGCCTCACATTCTGCTTGCAACTCCTCCAGATAAATAAAGCCGTTGGCTGCCGTATTGAGACCACCTTCACCTTGAATCGGCTCTATGAAGATAGCGCAAATTTCTTCATGATCTTGCGCTGCTTGTTTAATCGCTGAAATATCTCCAAACGGCACACGGATAAAGTCTTCATCTAACGTATAAAATCCTTCACGTGCTTTTGGATTGGCAGTGGCTGATAATGACAGCAATGTACGACCGTGAAATGACTGCTCCATAACAATGACTTTAGGACGTTTAAAGCCTTGTTTATGTGCATACAGACGAGCAAGCTTTAACGCTGCTTCATTCGCTTCTGCCCCACTATTGGCAAAAAAGACGCTGTCCATTTGAGCGGCAGTACAAAGTATTTCGCCTGCACGCTCCTGCCAATTAATACCGAATAAGTTACTGGTATGTACCAAGGTTGCTGCTTGCTGCTGAATGGCGTCAGTTACTTGAGGATGACAATGTCCTAGTCCGCACACTGCAATGCCAGTTAATGCATCTAGATAAGGGGTTTCGTCTTTGGTGTACAGCCAACTGCCTGAACCGCGGGTAAAGCTGATTGGTTGACGGTTATAAGTGGGCATCAGGTAAGTTGCATGCATATAAAACATCCTCGGTATAGTAAATGGATTAAAAGTATCAGTTATAGTTCGTCAGAGAAGGGTGTGGTTTCCGCGGGCAAAGTGTAATCTTCATTTGCCCACGCACCTAAGTCGATGAGTTTGCATTGACTGCTACAAAACGGCTTATATTTATTGTCTTGCCATGCAGTCTGAGTACCGCAGCGAGGACAAGGATAAGTCTTGGGCGAGGTATTAGGGGTAGAGTCAGTCATAATAGAAGTGAGCGTATCCTTGAAGTTGCTGATATGAATAAGGTCATTAACAAATGACAGTTAGTACAGACTGCCCACTCTTGTCCAAATTACGATTGGTAAATGGGTACTTGCTGTCGTTATATTACTATTCAAGTGGATTGGCTATATAATAGCATGCGGCCGAATAATGGCAAAAGACAAATACTTTAAGGACAGTAGATGAGTGACAATAACGAGCTTTCGCATCAACAAACACGTGCATTTCAACCACAGAAGCTCTCACCACCACGTAACTTTGTCATTCCAAATATAATTAAAGAAAATAAATATAACGCTCCTTTGATAGTGGAAATTGGCGCAGGGAAGGGCAAACACGCCCTTAGCTTTGCGGAGCAAAATCCTGATAAACATCTAATTGCTATTGAACGCACACGCAATAAGTTTGACGCTTTTGCGAAACTGGCTACAGCGCAGAATGCATTGAACCTAGATGCGATTCACGCTGATGCGATTGCTTGGATTGTCCACGCCGTACCAGCCAATAGTGTGGCGAAAATTTTTATCCTTTATCCAAACCCTGAACAGCATAATCCCAATCAACAGTGGTTAAATATGCCTTTCTTCGAGTTTTTATTGTCGCGCTTGCAAGATGATGGTGAAGTGGTACTTGCGACCAATATTGAAGCATATATGGACAATGCAGAGCAGCAAGCGACTCAAATATGGTGCTTACCTAATACTCGGTACAAAGTACCCAGTGACAGCCAGCGCACGCATTTTGAAGTGAAGTATTTGGCAAGGGGCGAGACGTGTTGGGAGCTTAACATTCACAAACCAAAAGGATATAAGACAAGGTTTGATGACTAAAAAATCAACTTTATAAGGCTATATAAATAGCCTAAGCAAATAACTTAAAAATAAGAAAAACTGCCCCGAAAGGGCAGTCCAAAAGTTAGACCTTGTTTAGAACTATAAATATGGTTTCACCAATTTATTAGAGTCAGTATGCGAATCCAACACCGTTAAAAAAGTATATGCCCCAATAAATTTACGACTAATAAACATAAACTCTTTTGGTGGAAGATTGAACTCAAAAGACTGCATCGCTTTTGTTGCTTCAGTTGACAGGCGAGAATGTAATTTACTATTTGCCCAAATATAACGGTTGCTATCATCCAAACAATTAGCAGGAATATAAGGATTTATTGCTGGATCGCTAAAAGGTTCTGTAGCCAGCAAAAATAATGAAGCAACATTAGAACGCACTTTGGCACTCATACTATCAAAGAAATCATAACCAGTCATCGCTAGCACCATAGCTTGATGGTCGTGATAATAGCCAGCTTTTAAGAGACCGTGAGCAATGGTCAATAAATTGTTATCAAACTGACGGATAGCACCAAAATCTAACAATACCAACTTGTCAATTTCTTCTGCATTATCACTCACACGAACCAGATAATTACCAAAATTTGGATCCGTTTGCATCTCACCCCAAACGAAAATTTCTTGCATCATAATTTCGATAGCAGCTTGACCAATAGCGCTGCGACGTTCAGCAGATAGCAGTTGTAATGCTTCGGACACTACGGTAATGCCTGATTCGTAAGACATACACAATAAGCGTTTTTTTGAATAATTACGATTAATCTTAGGAACCACATAACGCGGATCATGGCTCAGACGTTCATAGAAACGTTCTGTCGTCACGGCTTCTGCTTCGTAATCGACTTCATGATGGAGTAGGTCGCGTATTTCTTCAAACCAGGCATCCAATGAGCGGGTTTGCGGGACGATATTACTCACTTTTAACAGGCGTTTAAATAAAGCAAGGTCTGAATTAATAGCATCTGCTACACCAGGATATTGAATTTTTAATACAACCTGTTCGCCTGTCGCAATGACGGTAGCTCGATGAACTTGGGCTAAGGAGGCTGTTCCGATAGGAATCGGATTAACGTCAAGCTCGTTCAATTTCTCGCCCAACAACTCGCGTAACGTCAATTCAATCGTTGGCCATGACAAGGTGGCTGTGTCGTCATTAAGTGTTTGCAGCGCACGCGTAATCTCGGGCGGTAAGATATGCTCACCATAAATCGCAAGCATTTGACCAATCTTAACCACTGAACCTTTCAACTTACCCAGTTCTGCTGCAAGATAATTTGCCTGCGTCTCCATAAACGCTTGGTTGCGTGCTGTACGTGCTTCTTTATTTAAGAACATACCAGACACACTATTGCCCGCCCAACGACGACCGATATTCAAAGAAGTTTTGGCAATTGACATTCGACGCTCAAATCCTGAGGTTTTTAAATTATCAATTGACTGCTTATTGCTAAAAGTTTTAGACGTATCATTTGCCATAAATATAATCATTCATCCAGTTGGTACTGATGTGCGGGTTCGAAACCTACAATACAAGGGATATGTGATGTACAGGTACAAAATTGTATCATATAAAGCCCGTTTGGTTGATGAGCCTTAGACAGATGATAACAGTTACTTTGTAAGACGAGATGTGCTTATGAATACGGAAGTATCAAAAATTATAATTGTCGAATATCTATTATTGGGAACAAGGTTTTTGATGATTAGACTGACAACCAGCCCCAGCTGGCTTACAAAACATAAGAAGGTAAGTAGATATTCATTAATAGATTAGAAAATATAAAAATCGGCATCAAAAAATAAGACCTAGCATCAAGCTAGGTCAAATAATGTAAAACAAGAATGATCGATAAAAACTTACTAAGCGTTTTCACGAGCAATGGCATGATGACCAATGTCACGACGATACTGCGCGCCATCAAAGCTAATCGCGCCTGTGATTGCTAGTGCTGCCTGCTGAGCATCAGAAATACTGTCCGCCAAAGCTGTTACGCACAATACACGTCCGCCATTGGTTATGACTTCTTTCTCATTATCTATAGCATCGTCACTATCAGAAAATGTAGTACCGGCATGGAATACTTTTACAGTATTAATATTTTGAGTATCGAGCTCTGGCAAGCCAGCAATCACATCACCTTTTGATGAGGTTTCAGGATAGCCCTTTGACGCAACGACGATACCAAGAGCAGGGCGCGTATCCCATTTTGCTTCGCTCGGTAGTTGACCTGCCAGCCCTTGCGCCACCAAATCTACCATTGAAGATTGCAGCCGCATCAAAATAGGTTGTGTCTCTGGATCACCAAAACGACAGTTAAATTCGATAACGTAAGGGTCACCTGCTTTATCAATCATAAGACCTGCATACAAAAATCCAGTATAAGGATGACCAGCCTCTTTCATCGCATCTACCACTGGTTGGATAACCTGAGTCATGACTTTATTGTGAACGTCTTGAGTAACAACTGGCGCAGGAGAGTAGGCACCCATACCACCTGTATTCGGTCCTGTATCACCTTCATACGCCCGCTTGTGATCTTGACTGGTTGCCATGGGTAAAATGTTTTCACCATCGATCATACAGATAAAGCTGGCTTCTTCGCCTTGTAAAAACTGCTCGATAACCACGCGGCTACCAGCATCACCAAACTTATTGTCTGCAAGCATGTCATCAATTGCTTCGTGCGCTTGTTCAATGGTTTCGGCAACGATGACACCTTTACCTGCAGCAAGTCCGTCTGCTTTGATCACAATCGGCGCGCCTTGCTCATCAATATAGGCTTTGGCCGCTGCGGCGTCCGTAAAACCTTGATAAGCGGCCGTTGGGATATTGTTCTGCTCCATAAATTCTTTAGCGAAAGTTTTTGAACCTTCAAGCTGTGCACAATATGCCGTCGGTCCCCAAGCTTGGATATTCGCCTCACGACAAGCATCAATGATACCAGTGACCAAAGGCGCTTCTGGTCCAACGATGACCATATCAATAGCGTTATTTTGGCAAAACTTGATAACAGCGCTATGCTCGTTAGTGTCGCCGTCGGTAGATACTAAATCAACGTTTTGGCATTTCGATTCAAGGGCAGTACCTGCATTACCAGGCGCGACGTAGATATTTTTTACATTCTCATCTTTGGCACATTGCCATGCTAGTGCGTGTTCACGACCACCTGAACCAATCACCAAAATATTCATCATAGATCCTACCCTTAGCATCAAAGTTAATTTAGCATCAAAGTTGATAGTGAGTGAGTCACACACTATTAGATACGCTGGCATATTCTAACAAAAAATCTGCCACATTTACCATGAGTATCCACTTGCCAGCCACGAAACATCGATAAGACAACGATTCATCCTATTAGTAAATGTTATCGGAATGTTGCTGATTCATGAAATGATGTTGTAGGCTTTAGCTCACGCCCTAGGTGCGTTAAACTTCACTAGATTAATAGTATTAAATCCTTGTTGCTACATATTCTTAAAATATAAGAGCAAAAAGAGGAGAAAAATTAAGAAAAAATAGAATTTGTGACATAAATGGATATACTACTGCGCCTCATAAGAAATATCGAATATATTCGTGCGGTGTTAGTAGCTAGTACATATTAATAAACTCAAATAAATAAATGATAAACCAAACCTGTAAAAAAGGACGAAGGACATGCCAAACTCCCTCAGTATCGCAAAAGAGCGCATCAGCCAGATAAGCGATATTGCTACCAGTTATGTACAAAAAGACAAATCGCTGTTCGACCATTTTGTTCATAGTTATTATCAGCCGCTCCATCAAGAGGCGGCAAAAGCCATCAGCAATGCTGATTTGGCAGGCATGGCACTACATCATTTTACGCTACTCAAAGCTTATGATGGTAGTAAGCCGCAGCTGACTGTGATAAATCCAAAAGCAGAAGAGCAGCATTTCCATAGCTCACACACTGTCATTCAAATCGTGGCTTACGACAGACCATTTTTAGTTGATACCATCTTGATGAGCCTTGAAGCAGAAGGCATCGATGTTCACCGCACCTATAACATTATCGTTAGCGTTCAACGTGATGATAATGGACAGATTACGCATGTCGAAGGCGCGCATGAAAGTGCCACTTCACATCTGTCTTTGGTTCATTGTGAAATTGCTTACCAAGACAATAAAGACTTGGACGCACTACAACAAATGCTGCTGTCCAAGATTGATACATTAGATACAGTCGTCGGTGACTGGAAGCAAATGCGCGCACAGCTGATGGACATTAAAACTGAATTGTCCAACAAGCCATTGCCGGAAGTGTTTTATTCGCAGCAAGAGATACAAGCATTCTTAGATTGGGTATTGGACGATCATTTTATATTCTTGGGTTACCGTGAATATCGTTTAGAAGGTGGCCAAGCTATTGAAGTTGATGCCAAGCCTACTGACTTAGATTTATTTGCCATTGGTAACAGCGGTCTTGGTTTGTTACGCGGTGCAGAAGAAGACAAGTTATCAGAAAGTTTCAGTCAACTGCCTAAAGTATTAAAGCAGCTACTGACTGAGCCACGAGTATTGATGCTTTCTAAATCAAGCCGTGTGTCACCAATCCATCGCTCGGTATATATGGACTTTTTGGGTATTCATAAGTTCGATGACAACGGCAAGCTAGTCGGTGAATATCGCTTCGTGGGTCTACTGACGTCGCAAGCGTATCAGCTCACCGTACAGCAAATCCCGCTGTTACGTGAAAAAGCCAATAAGATTATGAAGATGGCAGAGTTGCCACGTGATGGACACGCTCATCATAAACTGATGCACGTGATCAACACATTGCCACGCGATGACTTGTTTCAAGCCAGCGTTGAAGAGCTGTATCCTATCGTATCTGGCATCAGTCAATTACAAGATAAAAAGAGTCTGCGCCTGTTCAGCCGTATCGACCATTATCAGCGATTTGTTTCATGTCTGGTCTATATCCCACGTGATAAGTTCAACACTGAGCTACGCATCAAAGTACAAAACGTCTTAAAAGAAGCTTATGGCGGGACATCTTCAGGCTTTACTACTGAATTTAATGAATCAGCGCACGCACGTGTTCATGTTCACGTTCGTACGGTGCCAGGTCAGGTAAATGAGGTCAATACCGAGGCACTCGAAGCCAAGTTATCTGCATTGATGCAATCATGGAGTGATAGCTATCAAAAAGTGCTACTCGACAATGTGGGTGAGCAGCAGGCCAATGCATTAAACCGCCGCTTCTTAAACTACATTCCAGCAGCGTATCAAGAGCGTTTTGATGCTCGCACTGCTGTTGAAGATACCAAACGCTTGGCAGGACTGACCGCAGAGCAGCCCATGATTTGGCACTTGTATCAGTCAACGGGTGATGCAAGCAATCAGTTGCACCTCAAGCTGTATGGTCGTGAACAGCCTGTTATCTTATCTAAAGTACTGCCTATTCTTGAGAACTTCGGGGTATCGGTTATCTCTGCCCAAACTTATGAGTTTGACTTACCAGAGCAACCTATCTGGATGCAAGAGTATGAGTTGACGTTAGAGCACGTTGATACGGTCAACATGCAAGTGGTACGTGGTCAATTTGAAGACAGTCTCAAACAGATTTGGGCAGGACAAGTTGAAAGTGATTCTTTTAACGAGTTGGTATTGACAACCAATCTTGATACTTATGATGTGGTGGTGTTACGTGCCTTATCACGTTATATGATGCAAGCACGAGCGCCGTTCTCTAGTACATACATTCAACAAACAGTCGTAAAAAATAGCGACATTAGTATGGCATTAGGTAGTTTGTTTGATGCTCGTATGAATCCTAAGTATAGTGAAGCCGAACGCAGTGAGAAAACTGCTCAGTTCCAAGAGCAGATTAATGTAGCGCTTGCAGATGTTGATAGCTTAGATGAGGACCGTATCTTACGCTGGTACTTAGATTTAATTAACGCCATGGTTCGTACTAACTTTTATCAAATGGACGTTAATGGTCAGCGTAAAGACCGTTTGTCGTTTAAGTTCTTAGCAGCAGCCATTCCTAATCTGCCATTACCTAAGCCAATGTTTGAGATATTTGTCTACTCACCACGTGTGGAAGCCGTGCATTTACGTGGCGGCAAAGTGGCTCGTGGTGGTCTGCGCTGGTCAGATCGCATGGAAGACTTCCGTACCGAAGTACTGGGTCTGGTCAAAGCACAGATGGTCAAAAACGCAGTGATTGTCCCTGTTGGTTCAAAAGGTGGTTTTATCGTCAAAACCAAGACGATGGCAGATGGCCGTGAAGCGTTTCAAGCCGAAGGTATCGCCTGTTATCAAACGTTCTTACGCGGTATGCTTGATATCACAGACAACATTGTCGATGGTACTATCGTCGCGCCAGCCAACACCGTGCGTCATGATGAAGACGATCCGTATTTGGTAGTGGCGGCGGACAAAGGAACAGCGACTTTCTCTGATATCGCTAACGCTCTGGCTGCTGAATACAACTTCTGGCTGGATGATGCCTTTGCTTCTGGCGGCTCAGTCGGTTATGACCACAAAGCGATGGGTATCACTGCGCGCGGTGGTTGGGAATCGGTCAAGCGTCACTTCCGTATGCGCGGCATGGATATTCAGAATCGTGATGACTTTACTGTCATTGGTATTGGTGATATGAGTGGGGACGTCTTTGGCAACGGTATGCTACTCTCAACGCATACTAAGCTGGTTGCCGCCTTCAACCATATGCATATTTTTATCGATCCAAATCCAGACACGGCATCTTCATACGCCGAGCGCGCTCGCTTGTTTGAGCTACCTCGCTCATCGTGGGAAGATTATGAGAAATCGTCAATCAGTCAAGGTGGTGGTATATTCTCACGTCAAGACAAAACCATTGCCATTAGTCCAGAGATGAAAGCAATTTTTGATATTAGTGCAGACAGTCTCACACCGAACGATTTGATCAGCGCCTTACTAAGAGCACCTGTTGATCTGATCTGGAACGGCGGTATCGGCACTTATGTTAAGAGCGCTAATGAAACTCATGCTGATGTCGGGGACCGTGCCAATGATTCGCTGCGTATCAATGGTAATGAGCTACGTGCAGCCATCGTCGGCGAGGGCGGTAACTTAGGCTTTACCCAGCAAGGCCGTATCGAATACGCACAAACAGGTGGCCGTATTTATACTGATGCCATTGACAACTCAGGCGGCGTAAATTGCTCAGATCATGAAGTCAATATTAAGATCTTACTTGGTAAAGTGGTTGAGCAGGGCGACATGACGTTGAAGCAGCGTAACGAGCTGTTAGAAAGCATGACTGATACAGTGGCAGAGCTGGTACTGCGCCAAAACTACCTACAGCCACAAGCGATTGAGCTTAGCCATATTTTGGCATCTGCGAATTTGAGTGAGCATCAACGTTTCATTCAGATGCTAGAAAGTGAAGGTCGTCTTGACCGTGCCATCGAATATCTGCCATCAGATGAAGAGATTGCCAAGCGTCAAAAAGCGGATACTGGTCTGACCAATCCTGAATTGGCGGTCATCATGGCTTATGGCAAAATGTGGGTTTATGACAACTTACTGTTGTCTGACTTACCAGATGACCCATACTTCATCAATGAGCTGCGCAAGTACTTCCCTGATGAACTGGCTTCGCGTTTCTTTAATGAGATGACTGAGCACCGCTTACATCGCGAAATCATCAGTACGTATCTGACCAACAGTGTGGTTAACCGTTTGGGCATCGAAGCATTGTTCCGTCTCTATGAAGAGACAGATCAGTCACTAGCAACCATTATTCGCGGCTATGCGATCACTCGTGATGTCTTTAATGTGTCTAAAGCTTGGAACACACTTGAAGCACTGGACAATCAAGTCGATGCTAAGTTATTGCTCACGCTTGAGCTACGTTTGCGTGATGCGCTTGAACGCGGTGTGGTATGGTTTATCAATGCCTTCGGTCAAGATCTTCAAGTCACTGATATGATTAGTCGCTTTAGCCAAAGTGTGGAAAAGCTCACCAAGTCAGGTGGATTTATTGAGCAGCAGTTTGCCCAATATTTACAAGAAGATACCACCAGCTTGATGCAAGAAGATTTGTCCAATAGTGATGCGGCGTTGTTTGCTATGTTGCCATATCATGTCGATGCGCTAGATGCAGCACTTCTTGCTGAACAATACGAGCGTCCTGTCGATGAGATTGCTACGTTATACTTTGAAGCCTATCAAGTGTTGCAGCTAGACTGGATGATGGATAATATCGCGGGCTTGCCGCAGCAGGGTTATTGGGATCGCCGTGCACGCCATGCACTAGTGAATGAGTTGACACGTAGCTTGCGTCTGCTCATGGATGCGGTATTGTCAAAACCTGATGCGAAGCAAGCGTTTGGTGAGTGGCGCGCGCGTCATTTAGATCAGCTAGCATCTGTAGAGATGGAGATGAACAAACTTGATGCCAATGAAGACAGTCAAGTAAGTCTATCAACACTCTCAGTTCTTATGAGCGAAATTAGTGGTTTGGTGAGCAAATAAAAACCATTACATGAAGGCCATTAAATAAAAGTGAACAAGTAAGTTTGTCTGTTTATAAAAAAACCACCGTTATTGATTAACGGTGGTTTTTTATTGTCTTATGAATACTATTGATGCTAATTCTATCAAGTTACTTTTTGGCAACCTTGTCCAGTGATTTGGCTAAAACCGCCTGAGAGTTTTTCGACCTTAATTTGGGTCAATATGCGATCCTTTAACGCTTGCACGTGCGAGATGATGCCAATAAGTTTGCCCTCTTGTTGCAAGCTGGTTAAGGTATCGAGCGCGATATCAAGGGATTCTTCATCAAGTGTGCCAAACCCTTCATCCAAAAATAACGAGTCAACACGGATATTATGACTGGCCATTTGTGACAGTCCTAACGCAAGTGCCAGACTGATGATAAAGCCTTCACCACCTGACAGGTTTTTGGTGCTGCGAATCTCACCGCCTTGATAATTGTCAATGACGTTAAGCTCAAGCGGGCTGTCTTCATCATGGATGAGTAAGTAGCGATCGCTCATTTTTTGCAATTGGCTGTTGGCGTGTTTGATCATCACCTGAAATGTTAACCCTTGAGCAAAGGTGCGGTACTTTTTGCCATCTGCTGAACCAATTAACGTATGTAGCTGCTGCCAAACTTGTAATCGCTGCTTTTGCTCATCGATAGTCACGAGCTGAGCCGCTTGTTCGCCTTTTTGGTGGTCATTGTCTTTGAGTTTTTGATCAATAGCGCCAATTTTTTGACTCAACTGATCGATTTCCGTCTGGATTTGCTGATGCTGACCTGCCAGCGCTTCCCAGCTTTGATCCGTCATGGGTGTTGCAAGATTTTTTGTTAAGGATTGTTGGGTACGGTCTAACTGCAATTTAGCCTGTTGTAAGGTATTGTCAATGTCGATTTTACGGCTATGTAAGGCGTCACGTGCTTCTTTAGACAGTTGCGCGGCGATAAAGGCGGCTTCATCTACAAACTGTGATTCTGATAGCAAATGAGAAAAAGTACTTTGATGCATATTTAGCGTCATAGTGGCAGATTGTCGTTCTGTCGCATGCTGTTCTTGTCGGATAATTAGCTGCTCTAGCGCCTGCTGCGCATTGTCTCGCTGTCTTTGTGCATGAGCTTGCTTTGTTTTTGCTGCATCGACCGCATGACGCAAGTTATTTTCTTCAATATCTGGGTATTTATCTCCAAAGAGCGATTTTCTATCTCTTTCTAACTGCACAATTTTATTGCTTTTATCAACTGTCAGATCGGTTAGCTCTTTTAAGGTAGTTTGTTCATGAGCGAGCTGATCTTGTTTGGTCTCAATTTGTGCAGTCAAACTACTGAGTGTATTGGTTAGCTGTTGTTGACGCGCTCTTTTCTCTACAAACGCTTGTTTCACTTGAATTAGCATATTACGCTGTTGACGTAAGCTATCAATATGACGATCACTATCGGCGCTACTAAGTACGGATTTTTGATCAATACTGTGACCCAATTGTTTAAGTGAGTCTTTAACATCTGTTATTTTAAGTGCTGTATGCAGATGGTCTTGGTATTTATTCGCTGGATACTTATCGACTAAAGCGAAAACGGTGGTCATCATCGGTACTAATTCGTAAAAATTGGCGTCGATTTTCTCTTCTATACTTTCAGTTTTTTGAAGATTGAGCTTGATATCGGTCATCAGGTCACTGATTTGCTTAACAAGAGAGTGTTGCTGCTTTTCATCAGCTTCGATAGAGTGATTTAGCGCTGAGATAGTATCTGCAAGCTCGTCATATTGAATTAGTATGGTTTTTAAAGCATGCTTCTGTTTCAGCAGCCGCTCCTTGGCACAATCGAACAATGACGAAGCGCTCAATAAAATGTCGTCATTGTCTGTACTGTCATTAGTCTCATTCGTTATAAAATGGCTATCTAATGATTGGCTAAATGCGACAATATTATTTTTAACCTGCGCAAGTGGACTGATAATGGTATTCATCGATTCAGAATAAGTGTTGCCAGCGTCAAACAGCGTGGAAATTTCAGTTTGAATGTCATCACATAATGTTTTAGATTGCTGCTGTAAGGGCAATAACTGCTGGCGTTGATTGTTTAGCGACTCTTTTTTTGTGGCATGGTCAATATGATGTTGCGATAAGATTTGCTCAAGGTTGTCAATCACGTTGTCTAGCTCGGTGATTTGCTGCTCGGTTTGTTGCGTTTGCGACAGTTGACTATTATTGCTATCGTTATTGTCTAATAAAGGATGATGTTCGCCGTAAGGATGCTCATGCGCACCGCAAAGCGGGCAGGGCGTACCATCTTCAAGCTCTGCTATATAGTCTTCAAGTTTGGCAACTTTTTGTAGGAGGTTTAAGTGTGCTTGTTTGTCTTGGCGTTTGAGCTTGGCTTCTTGAATGTCTGATTGCTGGCTGGCAATCAAGCTTTTCAATGTTGTGAGTTCTTGATTCAGCAGCGGCACCGACAAATGAGTCTTTTTAATTTGGTCGGCAAGCTCAGACAACTGCTTTCGCTTAAAGCTCGTCTGCGTCATTTGATGGATGATATGATCGACTTGCTCTTGCTCACCACGTATATTGGCAATTGATTGTTTTTGCGTGAGCGTTGCTTGCTGCTGTTGTAGGCTGGCAAGTTGCTCGCGTCGCTGCGTTATCATCAACGCTTCTGCTTCTTGCTGCTTAGACAACCGATCCACATTGTCTTTTAGCTGATGAGCTTGGTTATCATGCTTAACCTTGTCTGCCAACAGTTCGGTATTGTTTTGCAATATCGTCTTTAGGCGTCGGCAGCTATTGTCAAAGGTCGTCATATCTGTATCAAGATCATTCAATTCTTGATGATCGCTAAAATATGCCTCTATACTAGCAAGCTGCGCTTTATTTTCTTGTTCTGCTTGTCTGTGACGATCAATCTCTTGTCCCAATCTTTGCGTAAGATTGGCAACGGTGTCTTTACGCTCATTCATATCCGCCAAAGCATGAGACTGCTGTTTGATATCAGCATCTAAGGCGCGTGTCTTGGCAATGATTGGTAAGGTTGTTTGCAGATCGTCCGTAGCTTGTTTTTCGAGCATATCTGCCATTTGCAAATCGGACTCAGCTTGAGCAATGGCTTCTTGCTGCGCTGGAATTTTATGCAATAAATCTTGTTGCTCAGTCTCTAACCGCTTGACCATGTCTCGGCTATAGCTCAATTCTCGAAATTGGCTATCAATCTCTAAGGCAAGTTTCGCCGCTTCTAAACGCTTGGCTTCTGGAATAAATGCCTGCTGTGCTTGCTGCGCTGCTGTAAACTCGTTTTCATAGATAGAGAGGTTTTGCTGCAACTGCTGGACAGCCTCTAGCCATTGAATTTGCTCACCCAAAGTTTTGAACGTTTGCCGCTGATTACTTTGCTGCTGGTTCAGGTTTTTCAACTCTTCTGATAATAAGGTTTCATCTTCAATCGTTAACAAGGATAAGCCATTCACACCCGCCTGCAATTGACCAAGCACTTCTTCTTCGGCGCGTTTTTTTTCATGAACGTTCAGTGAGATTTTGGCGTAGATATCTGTCCCAGTGATCTTTTCTAAAATGGCCGCTCTGTCGCCAATATCTGACTTCAAAAAGGCGGCAAAACTGCCCTGAGCAAGCATGATCGAGCGAGTGAATTGATTAAAATCCATACCAATTAGGTCTTGAATATAGGCAGCTGTCTTGGATTTTTTTTCCTCTAAAATCTTACCTGTTTTAACCTCACTAATTTCATGCTTGATTGGTAATAGATTGCCTTTGGCTTTTTTGTGGGCGCGATGCTGATACCACGAGCACTGATAACGCTTGGTGTCTATCTCGATGATGACTTCTGCTGAGCATTCGCCCATGCCTTGGGTCATGATCTCATTTGCCGATCCAGTAATATCACCTAATCTTGGTGTTTGGCTATATAGCGCCAAACAAATCGCGTCTAGTATGGTGGTCTTGCCAGCACCTGTTTGACCAGTAATAGCAAAAATGCCTTCATTCAGAAAGGCGGCATCGCTAAAATCAATGTGCCATTCACCTTTTAGAGAGTTTAAGTTTTTGAGTCTAAGTTCGATTAAGCGCATGGGCAGGTCTTATTCTTGGGAACATTTAATTTCAAATGGATAAAAAATTAATGAAAAAGATAATTATTGATTATTTCTAATAAAGCTACGGATTTTATTTACCAAAGATTTCTTGATGGTTACATTTTGACTTTTAGTAAGCTCTTCATAATTTTTCAAGTTTTTTAATTTTAAGAGGCTATGAGGAATCTTATGAATTGGATTACCGTGAATACCTAAATATATTAATTTACTTAA
Organism: Psychrobacter sp. AOP22-C1-C5; assembly: GCF_052378885.1. NCBI lineage: Bacteria > Pseudomonadati > Pseudomonadota > Gammaproteobacteria > Moraxellales > Moraxellaceae > Psychrobacter > Psychrobacter sp. AOP22-C1-C5. Next base: position 268,627 of record NZ_JBQSYC010000004.1, read on the forward strand.
GTTTCCAACAGTATCAGGTAATCTCACTATTCTATTATTATTATTAATATCGAGAGAGGTAAGGAGAAATAAATCACCAATACTATCAGATAGATTATTCAAACAGTTTGAATTTAGATTAAGGGTAGATAGTTTTGAAAGTTTACCTATCCAACCTGGGATTTTGGCAAGATTATTTCTATTGACACTTAAATAGTTAAGATTTGATAAATGACTAATAGCATCAGGTAGCTCACCTAATTTATTATTGTTGAGACTCAGTCTGTTCAAATGGGTTAGTGCACCAATCCAACTAGGTACTTCGGCAAGTTGATTATTCTCAAAAAAGAGCTCTAAATCTACATTACTAGTAAGCTGACCAACTTCTTCAGGAATATAACTTAATTCATTACCAGATAAAATCAAAGTGTTAAGACTTTTTAGATTTCTAAAATTCGAAGGCAGCTGATTAAGGTTGTTATAGCTAGCATCAAGCCACTGTAAATTAGCCAAGTCTATGGTACTGATAGGTAAAGAAGTTAGTTGGTTGTTACTAATATTTAATTCTATTAAATTAGTTAGTTTACCGATATTTGAAGGTAAAAATTTTATTTCACAACCTGAAATATCAAGAATAGCAAGTTGTGTTAAAAAACAAATGCTATCAGGCAATGCTGACAACTCATAACCCGACAAATAAATATCTTCGACTTGGCTAAGCTTTCCAATATCTCTTGGGATTACTTCTTCTTCGATATCATTAGTAATCGCCCAATCGATAATAGGTTGAAGCTGCATTTCTAGTATTTCTAAATCTTGATTTTCTTTCATCACTCAGCCAACTTGTCTTCATGATGCAAACCATAAACGATCTGCTCATACGCATCGCGCAAGGTGGATTTTTGTGCATCAGGGACGTTATGTGCGGTTAAGCAGCGCTCAAAAACTTCCTGCTCGTCCAAATCCTGTAGTGTCTCAGAGGTTTGCTGTTGGTTTAGGACTTTATTATAAGTGCGTGTGTTTTTTATTTTCAATACCTCACACGGTAAGCCCTCTACCATCGCTTGGATTTGCTCACGCAACTCACTGATGATGTCCTCACCCGTGTAGATAATTTCAAACCACACGGATTCTGTGCCAGCAAGGGCGTGTATGGTGTTCTCGATGCTCTGATTGATCGTTTCTAAATCACCTGAGATTTGTGATAATTGTTGAAACTTTGGAACGGGTAGGGATATCACTTTCATCTGACTTGAATTATTTTGATGCAGCAATTTGTTAGAAGTTCTGTTAGAAACAACCGAATCAGTAGGAATTGATTGGATATTTCCATTACGCTGATTGATAGTGCCTTCTTCGGTAGTAGTTTTTACCATCTCATTGCTTTCTGCTGGTTCATCGAAACCAAATAAGTCATCCATAAAGGCAGTTGCCTGATTCACAGCTTTTCTAGCCGTTGCTGTCATCGGCATCATTGCAGTTGTCGCATTTTCAGTGATGGTGTTTGACGCTATTTCTTCTTTATCAACAAAAATATCTGCTGTTGCGCCAAACTGTATCAGCAAGACTTGCTTTTGCTGCTTGGCCTCACCAAAACCCATAGCCATGGGTGAGCCTGAATAACGAATACTCTCACGACCGCCAACACGCTGCGGTACATGCAGATGCCCAAGGGCCACATAATCAAAGCTGTCATCGAACATATCGGCAGAGACTTTACCGAGCGAACCCACATAAAGCTCACGCACGCCATCATCATCAGTGGTCATGCCGCCCGCAGCAAATAGATGTCCTGTGGCAATAATTGGAATATGCTGCTGATGCGTTTTGATCAATTGGGCTTGCTTCACTTTAGCAATGTTTGCCACTTTATCATAATGGGCGCGGATACCAGCGATGACGTTGGCGTCTTTGGTTTGACCGGACTCGCCAGCCTGACTGCTACGTACATCACGGTCGCGCAGATAGGGTACGGCGGCAATGATGCAATGCGGTGTACTATATACATCTTCTAAAACTAACACCTCATCGTCTAAGTCTTCACAAGCCGTACCGATGACGTGTACATTTAAAAACTTAAGGACATTGCTTGGCGCATCCAAAAACGTTGGTGAATCATGATTGCCAGCAACGATGACTACGTGTTGACAGCATGATTTTGAGACCTTGCCCAAAAACTCATAATAAAGCGCTTGGGCTTTATTGCTCGGAGTCATGGTATCGAAGATATCACCAGCAACGATCAAGATATCTACTTGCTGTGCGCTAATAGTGGCTTGTAACCAACTTAAAAATGCTTCAAATTCGCTATAACGCAATCGCCCATACAGCCGTCGCCCCAAATGCCAATCGGAGGTGTGCAAAATTTTTAGCGGTTTTGTGGATGCGTATTGGGGCGCGTCAGGTATGGACATAGTTGGACTTAAGGACATTTAGTAGAAGGCTTTTATTCTAACAAGATTTATTGCGGTTTGCTCTGTTGCAACGTATTAAAAAAGCCCTACCAATCATCTGGTAGGGCTTTTGGAAATATTTGAAATTAATGGTAAACGTTTTCTAGCCTACTGTCTCAAACCCTATCTTATTACTCTGCAAGATTGGCTATCATAGATAGAGCGTGTGCTTGCTGGCTTGCAGACGATTTTTTGTCTTTATTAAGGCTCGATATGCCACCGCGTAGCCAGTTATCTGCGGTGTCCTCACTGTTTTGGTTATACTGATTATACCAAGACAAATCGTCATGTAAGCTGACCACATCGCCCATAATCAGTAAAGCGGGCGTAGGTAGTTGGGCTTTTTCCTGCTGCTCAACGATGGTCGCAAGCGTGCCAGTCAGTACTTGTTGATTGGGCATGCTGGCGTTAGACACGATTGCGATTGGGGTTTCAGTATTGCGTCCAGCCTCAATCAATCCTTCAGTCAACCGCGAGAGTGAATGCAGACCCATATAAAACACCACGGTCTCATCGGTGTCCAAAAAGTTCTTAAAGTTACTATTAGGCGCACCTGCCTTTAAAAAACCTGTGACAAAACGTACGGATTGCGAATGGTCACGGTGGGTGAGCGGAATACCAGCATAACTGGCCGCCGCATTGGCTGCGGTAATCCCCGGTACCACTTGATAAGGAATGCCATGCGAGCGCAGACTTTCGATCTCTTCACCGCCACGTCCGAAGATAAAGGGATCGCCACCCTTTAAGCGCACCACGCGCCGACCTTTTTTGGCGCTATTGACCAGCAGCTCATTGATGCCAAGCTGCGCCACTGTATGGTTGCTACGTTTTTTACCGACAAATACTTTGTCCGCATCACGGCGGCACAGATCTAATACTTGCGGCGATACTAAAGCGTCATAGTAGACAATGTCCGCTTGCTGCATTAAACGCAGCGCTTTAAACGTCAGCAGTTCTGGATCACCAGGGCCTGCACCGACGATATAGACTTCCCCTACATTAGTTTGAGAGTCAGGGATTTGAGAATCAGTCGATACGTCTGATATAACAGGCACGTTTGTTGGCTGCTCTATCTCAGTATCTATAGCTTTCTTTTTACTAATGGCGGCTGTACTGTCTAAGTCGGCTTGCAACTGAGCGATTGCTTCGTTTTCGTTGCCAGCAAACATCAGCTGGCTGACTTGACCTTCAAAGGCGCGCTCCCAAAACTGACGACGTCCTGTAAGGGTCGGAATTTTGGCTTTTACTTCAGCGCGAAAATCTCCTGCTAGCTTGGCCAATTTGCCATAACCTTGCGGAATCAAGGTTTCAAGACGAGCGCGCAATAGACGTGCCAGCACCGGCGCTTTACCGTTGGATGAGATACCAATCACAATGGGATTGCGGTCTACAATAGCCGGAAAAATAAAATCACATAACGGCGGGGTATCAACCACATTGACTGGGATATTTAAATCCGTCGCATCGGCATGAATTTGATGATTCAGCCCCTCGTCGTCAGTACCGGCAATGATAATGCGAGCGCCTGACATATAAGATTTATGATAGTTTTTTTCAATCAATTCATGCTTGTCATCACTCAGCAACTCTCGTATTTCATGGCTGATAGCAGGCGCAAGAATCGTAATACGCGCACCCGCTCGGCTCAGCAAGTCGGCTTTGCGTAACGCCACTTCACCGCCACCCACGATAAGTACTTTTTGATCTTCTAATTTAAAAAATAGCGGAAAGGTGTTCATAGCATCACCAGTCATTCAGTCAATGTAAAATATGTCATCATTATGAGGTATCACAGACGCGGGCTCACGTAGTGAATTGGCATTAGTATATTCGTTTTTGAGATAAAAACTGATATTTTTCTTACTAATAGGAATAGATGTAATTACTTTCTCAAATCAATAAATTATCTAACACACGCTAACATATCCCAAATTAGGTTGTGCTAGCATGTCTTAAGATAATCAATCTTATATCGATAATTAACAATAATTAAAAAGAGTAAGCATACTATGAAATTACAAGACAGAGTGGCGATTGTATTTGGTGGCACTTCAGGATTGGGTGAAGCGACGGCTAAAGCGTTTGCTAATGAAGGCGCTAAGATAGTCGTCACAGGACGCGATGAGGAAGAGGGCAATCGAATCGTTAAAGATATTAGAGACAGCAATCAAGACGCCATCTTTGTAAAGGCTGATGTGACGGAAAAGAACGATATTCAAGCCGTTGTTGACAAAGCATTAACGACTTATGGTCAGATTGACATTTTGTATAACGGTGCTGGTATTCATGATGCTTATGACAATGCTGTTGAGCTAGAAGAAGATTTTTACGATAAATTGATGGCGATTAATGTCAAAGCGCCTTATTTGGCTTCCAAAATGGTGATTCCGCATTTTATTAAGCAAGGCGGCGGCACCATTATCAATGTCGGTTCGCAAGCGACACAAATGGCAGGACCGGGCGGCTCAGCATATGTTACATCCAAGCATGCCATTTTGGGGTTCTCGAAACAGTTGGCTTTCGATTTTGGTAGTCAGGGTATTAAAGTTAATACATTGTCGCCAGGTTTTATAAAGACACCAATGACTGAGGGGATTGAGGATGAGCGTCTAGAGCGTATTCCTGCCAAGCGTGCCGGTAAGCCTGAAGAGATTGCTGCACTTGCCGTATTTTTGGCATCTGATGATTCTAACTATATGCAAGGCGCTAACGTTTTGATGGATGGCGGTTGGGTGCTAGGTCGCAAATAACTTTAGTAGTTGCCAACATAGTCGTCAACATGGGCGTCAATAACAACGAACCACTCTTACGTATATTCCCAACAATAAAAAAGCCCTCTCATTTTGAGAGGGCTTTTTTATTGTTGCATAATGCTGTGAGTGGTTATCGAAGATTACAGCTGAGTATGCAGACCACACTCACGGCTTTCTTCTACTTTAGTCGGATCGAAGTAATCAAACTCATTTGGCAAGTCATGCTCTTCAAGATAGACGTCCAAATCAGCGTCTGTTTTTTCAAACAATGGCGCGACTTTTAACACGCCATCTTTTGATAAGCTAAGCACATCAAGACCTTGGCGGAACTCAGTCTGATCTTTACGAATGGCGTTAAACCAAACATCCGGCTTTAGCTCATCCAAAGCACGGCGGAATGGCTCAAGTTTTACTTGATCGGTGAATTCATCATGCTGTGGATTGTCAATGCCTGGGATACCATTCATGGTCGCATCACGGTACGCTGCCGTTTGCTTAGGAATATAGGTGACGACATTTAAGTTCAAGTCACGGATAACTTTATTGGCAAACTGATAAGTGGCATCGGTGTTGTAGCCTGAGTCAACCCACAATACTGTGATATCAGGACGTTGCTTGGCAACTAAATGCAGAATCGCTGACTCATAAGGACGGAAATTGGTGGTGATGATTGGGTTTTTTGCTTGCGTTAATGCCCACGCGACGATTTCTTCTGGTGATTTGCCTTGCAAGTCTTGGTTTGCTTGATCGATATCTAGGTTTGGATGTAATTGGCTCATGATATGTTCCTTACTGGTTGTTAGCATAAAATGTTATTGGTATAAAAAAGCGAATTTGATTTTGACAAAAAATGAAACTTTAATAAAATCAAGCGCCCGAAAACATGGGCAGCGCTGCTGCATGGCGACCATCGTAGCTGCTGGCAAGCGCGTTAAATGCTTGACTGATGTCCGAGATGGACTGTAGGTCATGTTCGCTTAGCACAAAACTATCAACACCTGCACGTAACAGGTAGGCAATTTGATCACGGCCAAACTTGCCTGCTATACGGATTTCTCCTTGATAGCCGATTTGACGTAGCGTTTGCGCATAACTAAAGCCGCGTCCATCAGTGAAGACAGGGACATGAATGACAATCAAATCTTGCTGTAATAAAAACTCTGGCAAGGCAACCAGTATCCCCGTATCGGTATCCGACGTCACCCAAACGCCCACACGGCTGGCATGTTGGCTCACCAACTCACGGACTTCTTGTAATAAACCGCCAGCCATTTTGCCTGTTGCATTCAATAAGTCAGTCAGCGGTAATATGACCTCAAGCTTTTCTTGTTTTTGCAGCAGCTCAAGTAGCGATATGTGAGATAAGGCAATACCGTCTGGTAGCGTCTCAGTATGAAGCGCAAGCCACGTGTCATCTTGACTGATATCGACCCCATCGCTGTTTAGCACATGATGATTACCCATAGACCTTCTCCTTAAAGGGCGCGATACCAACACGATCAACCAAATCACCAAAGCGTTCTACGTCATTGTCGTTGCTTACGCGATGCTCTAGATAGACATCCAATATTTTTTGTAGGGTAATTGCCACGTCGCTTGCTGGCACAGCTTTGCCCAATATCTTACCGATTTTGGCATCATTGCTGGAGTTGCCACCAAGGCTAATTTGATACCAATGTTCACCCTTTTTATCGACACCAAGGATACCGATATCGCCCGTATGGTGATGGGCGCAGGCATTCATACAACCTGACATATTGAGTCGAATCTCACCCAAGTCATAAAGGTAGTCAAGATCGTCAAACTGTTTTTCGATTTGCTCAGCGATATTGTGCGTGGTGGCATTGGCAAGTGAGCAATAATCCCAGCCCGGGCAGACGATCATATCTGTGAGCGTATTGATATTGGCACGTGCCAAATGCAGCTCAGATAACTGTTGCCATAACTCATATAACTGATTGGTTTGCACATCGGCGAAGACCAGATTCTGTTGATACGTACCACGCAATTCACCAAAACTGTATTTGTCAGCAAGATCCGCAAGCGCGTCCATTTGCGATTCGCTCACATCGCCTGATGGCACATAACGACCGTCTACTATGCCCGCTTTTAGGGAAATTACTACAGCGCGGTAACCAGCAACTTTATGTGCCACGGTGTTTTGGTTGTACCAATTGGCAAAGTCTTTATCAGCATCCAACTGTCGTTGTAATTCAGACTGTATTTGTAAGCCGTCGAAGCTCGCATAATCAGGCTCAGTAAAAAAGCTGCTGGCAGTCGCGAAATTGTCATCGGTTAAGGTAAGCGGGCCGTCTTTGGTATGTGCTTGCCATTCGGCTTCAACCAATTTGGCAAAAGCTGGGCCACCCATGCTTTCAACCAATATCTTAATACGAGCCTTAAATTTATTATCACGGCGACCGTGCAAGTTATAGACGCGTAAAATCGCATCTAAATAGCTCAGCAGGTGCTGGCGTGGCAAAAACTCATTGATTACTTTACCAATGACAGGCGTACGACCAAGTCCGCCACCAACCAACACCTCAAAGCCAAGCTCACCTTCTTCATTGGTTTTTAAATGTAGGCCGATGTCATGTACTTGTGTCGCAGCGCGGTCATTCGCTGTGCCAACGACTGCAATCTTAAATTTACGCGGCAAAAAAGCAAACTCAGGATGGAAGGTTGACCACTGACGAATAATCTCACAATAAGGACGCGGATCGGCGATCTCTTCTTGATGAATACCAGCATAAGGGTCAGTTGTGGTATTACGAATACAGTTGCCCGACGTTTGGATCGCATGCATCTGTACTGAGGCCAGCTCCGCCAAAATATCGGGCACTTCCTCAAGTTTTGGCCAATTCAGCTGGATATTGGTACGGGTGGTGAAGTGCCCGTAGCCTTTGTCATATTTGCGCGTGATTTCTGCCAACTTACGCAATTGATAAGTGGCAAACAAGCCATAAGGAATGGCAATACGCAGCATGGGCGCATAACGCTGAATATAAAGACCGTTTTGTAGACGCAGTGGCAAAAACTGCTCTTCTGGCAGCTCGCCTGCCAAAAATCGTTCGGTTTGGTCGCGAAACTGGGCAACTCGTTCCTCTACCAAGGTTTGGTCAGCGTAATTGTATTGATACATGACGTAATCTCAATTTTGTTTTTAAGCTTAAAGGCAGCGACGAAAATGATTTGCGTGTGTAATAGGTTTTATTGCCAATCGCATTATGAATAATTCAGCTTACCATCATATAAGCTTGCCTCTATAAACATAAATTCCTTTCAGACATATCCATATCCAAACACAGCATAAATTTTCATATAGAAAGTTAGGTAGCCTATGCTTACTCCATTTAATGTCTGATAACAGGCAAGCTATACTCACTTTTCGGCTTCTTCTTGCGTTATTTCTTACTTTTCATGATCCTTCTTTTCTTTATTAAGGTTTTAATATTCCCATGACCCAGAATCAGACCACATCAAAACTCGTTCCTCCACACGGTAGCTCAGCACTTAAGCCACTATTATTAAACGGCGAGGCTTGCACCCAAGCACTGGAACTTGCCAGCACTTTGCCGACGATTACCTTAAGCTCACGTGAGCGCGGTGACTTGATTATGTTTGGTATCGGCGGATTTACTCCGTTGAATGGCTTTATGAATCAAGCCGATTGGCAAGGCGTGGTCGATAATATGCGTCTGCAAAGTGGAAACAACGCAGGCTTGTTTTGGCCAATTCCGATCACTTTGTCTGCGCCCAAAGAAACTGCTGACAGCTTGAATCAAGGCGACAAAGTGGCCTTGGTCGCACAAGATGGCGAAGTAATGGGTATTCTCACGGTTGAAGAAACCTATACCATCGATAAAGCATATGAGTGTGAAAAAGTATTTACCACGACCGATCCTGAACACCCAGGCGTGCAACAAGTATTAAATCAAGGAGCGGTCAACATTGCAGGTAGCGTTGAAGTATTAAGTGAAGGGGAGTTCCCAGAACTATACCCAGAGATTTATAAAACGCCTGCTGAAACGCGTGAAATCTTAGATGCCAAAGGCTGGAAAACGGTTGCTGCATTCCAAACTCGTAACCCAATGCACCGCTCGCATGAATATCTGGCGAAGATCGCTATCGAGATTTGCGATGGGGTGTTAATCCACTCATTGCTCGGCGCATTGAAACCCGGTGACATCCCAGCCGAAGTACGTCAAGAAGCGATCAAAACGCTGATTGATAACTACTTTAGAAAAGACACGGTTATCCAAGCAGGTTATCCACTAGACATGCGTTATGCTGGTCCTCGTGAAGCACTATTGCATGCAGTATTCCGTCAAAACTATGGCTGTAGTCATCTGATCGTTGGCCGTGACCATGCCGGCGTTGGTGATTACTATGGTGCTTTTGATGCTCAAACCATCTTTGAGCAGGTTGGCAAAGAAGATTTGATTACGCAGCCATTAAAGATTGGCTGGACCTTTTGGTGTAATGCTTGTAACGCTATGGCGTCGGACAAAACCTGTCCGCATGATGCCAGTGAGCATGTCAAAGTCTCAGGTACAAAACTGCGCAAAGCTTTGTCGGAAGATGAAGAAGTACCAGAAAACTTTAGCCGTCCAGAAGTCTTAGAGATTTTACGCGATTATTATGCTGGTATCGCTCGTGAGGAGCGTGCTGAGGTGAAGCTAACGGGCGCCTCTGCTGTATAAAAACAGTTTTCAGTATTGAGTACTAAAAAGGGGTCAGATTTATTATCTGACCCCTTTTTTTGCTGTTTTCTATGGCTTCAAATGCTTGACGGATTAAAAGACACTATTACTACCAGTCTTTGTCTATTCCTATATTTCATAAGCGGTCGTTAAGAATAATTGCGTTGGCATAAATAATCAGATTACTTATGCCAAGTTAATCAGTCGATAAGCTGATTCATCATTAAGCCTTTATCAAACAAACTGCTAGCATGGTTCTCATAATCCATAGAGCCGCACTTAAGTCGTTACCGGTTTTATACCTGTAGCGGTATTTTGAAAAAATGGTTCTATTCACTTTATTGAGAACATTTATGCAACCAGCGAGCAGAAAAATGAGTAAAACAGCCAAAGAACCCGTATCTCATAACGTTACTACCTATGATTCTAGCAATAATAAAGGTGTGCAGATGCGTACCCTTGGCCTGAGTGGTTTATTAGGAGTGGCGCTGCTCGCGACTGGCTGTAGCTCAAACGAAGCCAAAACGAACACCGCAGGCGATCAAAAAAATATTGGTTTATTAAATGTCTCGTATGATGTGTCGCGTGACTTTTACAAAGACTATAACAGCTTGTTTAGTGAAGACTATCAGAAGAAAAATCCAGGCAGTAAAGTAATGGTCAATCAATCGCACGGCGGTTCAAGCAAGCAGGCACTGTCGGTCGCCAACGGTCTGCAAGCAGATGTAGTGACTTTTAACCAAGAAAGTGACATGAACCTGCTGGTCGAAAAAGGCCTGGTCTCTGACAAATGGCGAGAAGCACTGCCAAACAAAGCCGTGCCTTACACCAGTACCATGGTGCTACTCGTACGTAATGGCAATCCAAAAAACATCAAAGATTGGTCAGATTTAGCACGTAATGACATTAAGGTAGTCATGCCAAACCCCAAGACCAGTGGTACCGCACGCTATGCATTTTTGGGCGCTTATGGCTACGGTTTGCATCACTTTAACGAAAGCCCAGAAAGTCACGTCAAAACTGATAACTTCATCAAAAATATGCTGGCAAACGTTGTGACTTATGACAATGGGGCGCGAGCAGCGACGACCAGCTTTACCCAGCGCGGGCTTGGTGATGTGCTCATCACTACTGAAAATGAAGCCCATCTCGCCACCAAAGACTTTGCCAAAGGACAAGTCGATATCGTTTATCCAAGCTATTCTGTCTTGATTAATAATCCAGTGGCGGTCGTGACAGCGGTTACCGATAAGGCAGGCAAAACGGAGGCGGCAACTGCGTATCTAAAAGGCTTGTGGGACACGCCAGCGCAAGAGCTTATGGCTCAGATGTACATGCGTCCTAGCAATGAGCAAATTCTTGCCGCTCATAAAGACACTCTGCCTGCTATCAATACCTTTGAGCCAGTCAGCGTTTTGGGACCTTGGGATCAAATCATGGACACATTTTTTGTAGATGGTGCGCGTTTTGATCAGTTAGCACGAGTAAAGTAACGACTGACTGTAATGAGGTACCTGACTGACCAGCTGTCAATAACATAAGAAAAAAGTATTAATGATATATTTTACAGCGGGTCAGTTAGCCATTTGACTTACTTTGCCAATTATTTGATAACGTACAACTTGCGATTGTGATATTCCATTTTGGCAATAACATACGCATATTCATCATTAAACATAATAAGATAGCACTGTTAGCATACTGGTATTACTTAACAGATACCTTTGAGAAATTTATGACATACGCTGCGCGATATCAACAACGAAGCAAAACATTTAACGTTTCACTTAAAGTCTTAGGTATCGCAGGCTTTGCAATGACCTTAGGCCTTGTTGGCTGTAGCAACAGTGAACAGACGAACACAACAGCAAATGCTGATGGCACGGCTGCGACGACAGACCAAAATATCGAGCTGTTAAACGTCTCTTATGATGTGGCACGTGACTTTTATAAAGACTACAACCCGCTATTTATTGAACATTATAAAGCAGAAAATCCAAATGCTAACATCAACATCAATCAGTCGCATGGTGGTTCAAGTAAGCAAGCGCTCTCTGTAGCCAATGGCTTGCAAGCAGATGTTGCTACCATGAACCAAGGCTCGGACATTGAGTTGCTTGAGAAAAAAGGGTTGGTTGAGTCAGATTGGCAAAGTAAATTCCCAGATAATGCAGTGCCATTTACCAGTACTATCGTTTTTTTGGTGCGTAAAGGCAATCCAAAAGGTATCAATGATTGGCAGGACCTAACCAAAGAAGGCGTTGAGATTGTCATGGCCAACCCAAAAGTGACGGGTAATGGTCGCTATGCATTCTTGGGTGCTTACGGTTATGGCTTACATGCCTTTAATAAAGACGAAGCACAAGCTAAAAACTATGTAAAAGACATGCTCAAAAACGTCAAGGTTTATGAAAATGGTGGACGTGCTGCCACGACTACTTTTGTGCAGCGCGGCATCGGTGACGTCTTAGTGACTTTTGAAAACGAAGCCAATCTTGCTGCCACTGACTTTGGTGCAGGCAAAGTCGACATTGTTTATCCGAAATATTCTATCAAATCAGAAAGCCCCGTTGCAGTTGTGAAGTCCGTGACGGACAAAAAAGGCACCACTGAGGCCGCAAAGGCTTATCTTGATTATTTATGGAGTGAACCTGCTCAGCAGTTGGCAGCTGACCTCTACCTACGTCCTAGTGTCAAAAGCGTTCTTGATAAAAACAGTGACAAGTTGCCACCAGTTGAAACCTTCCGTCCAAATGATGCGTTTGGGTCATGGGATGAAATTATGAGTACTTACTTCAGCGATGGCGGTTTATTCGATCAATTGGCCATCAAAGCGCCAAAATAATTACCGTTTAACGGCAATGTTAGCGCTGACTCGACCACGTCTTGTCATGTAATAGATATGAGCATTAAGTCATAAACAACCATAAAGGACATGGCGTTCTGCGCTATGTCCTTTATAACATAGGCTTTCTAACACAGACGTACTAACCATAAAATCGATATAACATGGTCTTACGATAAGTACCATCAGATAGGCAATAGGACATCACTATGAGTGCAACATCTTCTTCTGCCAGTAAACCGCCTAAAAAAGGTTGGCTGACACGTTTGCGTCAACGCAATGTGTTGCCAGGTTTTGGTTTAAGCATGGGTATTACTGTCTTTAGCTTATCGTTATTGGTGGTGCTACCGTTTGCCATGATGGCCTATACCACAACGCAGATGGGCTGGACTGGGTTTTGGGAAACCATTACTCAGCCGCAGGTCACCGCTGCTATTAAGCTGAGCTTATGGATGTCGTTTTTGGCCATGCTGACCAATATGGTGTTTGGAACACTGGTTGCTTGGGTGCTGGTACGTTATGAGTTTTGGGGTAAGTCACTAATCAATGCGTTGGTCGATCTGCCTTTTGCGTTGCCAACAGCAGTGACGGGTATCTCGCTTGCCACGCTTTATGCCCCGAATGGCTTGATTGGACAGTGGTTTGCAAAGTTTGATATTCAAGTGGCTTTTACGCCGATAGGAATTTGGCTTGCCTTAGTGGTCGTCAGTTTTCCTTTTATCGTCCGTGCTGTCCAGCCTGTATTAGCAGAGCTATCGGTTGAATTTGAAGAAGCGTCAGCGGTATTGGGCGCCAATCGTTTGACTACGTTTCGTAAGGTTATTTTACCTGAGCTGCTACCAGCACTGTTAATGGGCGCAGGTATGATGTTTGCGCGTGCCACTGGCGAGTACGGCTCAGTGATTTTTATCGCGGGTAATATTCCGATGCAGTCTGAGATTTTACCACTGATTATCATTAGTAAGCTTGAGCAGTTTGATGTGCAAGGTGCCTCCGCTGTCGCACTATTTATGCTTCTGATCTCCTTTGTGATCCTATTGACTATTAACATCGTACAGTGGAAGCTGTCTCGCCGCGTAGGAGCTCGCTAATATGCAAATATCCAATAGCTACGACTACCAAAGCAATCCGGCCACCAAAGATACGCCATGGATACGCCGCACCTTTATCGTCATCGCTGTACTGTTTATGGTGATTATGTTGGTGATACCATTGCTGGCTGTGTTCTATGAGGCTTTTAAAAGTGGTTGGCAGCTGTATATTGCCTCGCTTGTCGATCCAGAAGCGTTGGAAGCGATCAAGCTTACGTTGATTACTGCCGCTATTGTCCTACCGATTAATATGGTGATGGGTATTGCGATTGCTTGGTTGGTCACGCGTTATCAGTTCAAAGGTAAGCAGCTGGTTACCACGTTGCTTGATCTACCTTTCTCCGTGTCACCTGTTGTGGCAGGTTTGATGTTTGTCTTACTGTTCGGTCTCAACTCCACTCTTGGCGGCTGGCTTGAAAGCATGGGTTTTCAGGTGATTTATGCGGTGCCAGGTATCGTTTTGGCAACGCTGTTTGTTACTTTTCCCTTTGTAGCACGTGAGCTGATTCCATTAATGCAGACCCAAGGTGATAGTGAGGAGCAAGCAGCACTGACCTTAGGTGCTACAGGTTGGCAGACGTTTTGGCACGTGACATTGCCAAATATCAAATGGGCACTGCTTTATGGTTTGATTTTGACCAATGCGCGGGCGATGGGCGAGTTTGGTGCGGTAAGCGTGGTATCGGGTCACATCCGCGGTGAAACCAATACTATGCCGCTATTGGTTGAGATTGCTTATAACGATTATAACTTTACCGCAGCTTTTGCCTTATCAAGCTTGCTGGCTGCGCTGGCTTTGGTGACCCTGCTTATCCAGCAAGTCATGACAAAGCTACAAGAGCGTAAATTCGCCAAGTCTGAGCGGTTAGCAAGTGCGCCTGAGCTGCCTGTGAGTGCCAATGCGACTGTCCCTACCAGCCAAGATAAGACATAAACAGTAGTTTTTGAGTCAGTAGTATTGCTTAAGCAATTGATCACTTAGTGATTGATACATTAATTTTTAGTCAATCAATCATCGCTCAAACGAACTGCCACGATACGCTAAAAGAGAAAATAAGAGATACCATTATGAGCATTGAGATTCGCAACGTTAATAAAAAATTTGGTAACTTCACTGCCTTAGACAATATCAATATCACCGTACCTACTGGCAAACTGACCACTTTGCTAGGACCGTCAGGCTGCGGCAAAACCACTTTGCTGCGTATCATTGCAGGTTTAGAGTACGCTGACTCTGGACAAGTATTGTTTGATGAGCTAGATGTGACCAACACCCCTGTCCAAAAACGTCATATCGGCTTTATGTTTCAGCATTATGCGTTGTTTCGACATAAAAATATCGCGGACAATGTCGCCTTTGGACTGACGTTGTTGCCAAAAAACGAGCGACCTAATAAGGCTGAAATCAATAAGCGCGTCGCCGAGCTGTTAGACTTGGTGCAACTGCCACAAGTTGCCAATGCTTATCCGCACCAGTTGTCAGGTGGGCAGCGACAGCGAATTGCGTTGGCACGGGCACTCGCAGTAAAACCAAAATTGCTACTGCTTGATGAGCCGTTTGGAGCCTTGGATGCCAAAGTACGTAAAGAGCTACGCACTTGGTTAAAAAACATCCACCATGAGTTGGGTATCACCAGTATCATGGTGACTCATGACCAAGAAGAAGCCCGTGCGGTGTCTGATGAGATTGTCGTGATGAATCAAGGCCGAGTAGAGCAAGTAGGTACATCAGAGGATCTGATACATCGTCCAGCTAATGCCTTTATCAGTGATTTTTTAGATTTGGTGTAAAACCATGTAGTGCAATCAGTAAGCATAAAAAAGACCTACTAGTGATAGGTCTTTTTTATGCATCCAAGAATGCTTGAAGTTCTTTTTAAGTGGTATCGGAACGGAAGTCATTATATTTTAGTGTTTACATCATCTAAGCAGGTACTGGCATTTCTGGCATTTCGATATCTTTGGTCAATATCTGCTTATAGGTGATGTCTAAAATATTTTGGCACCATTCTGGTAGATCGTCAGCGACTTCATACCACATCCATGTGCCATCACGAACACAGCTTAAGATACCCAGTTTTTTCAAGTGATTCAGATGACGCGATATCGTTGGTTGTGGTTGATCCAGTATTTCAACCAGTTCACCCACGCAGCGTGCTTCTTTTTTGAATAGAATTTGAAATATTTTTAAGCGCGTCGGATCTGATAAGACTTTAAATAACTCGATAGGTCGTATCGCAAAATTATTGTCAGACATAGAATAATTCCAATGAGGCGGGGTTGATAGGGATTTAATATAACAGCAGTTATCCACAAAATCGATTAAAAAATAAGCTAAATTACAGTTTATCGTTAATTTACTACCTTTTATCCTATACAGTTACATGCCCGACTATGTTGACTTACACCATTTAACTGTCTGTAATACAAGGACATTCTTCTTAGCATTCAATTGTAAAATACTATTGCAAATGATAATAATTATCGTTATTATAAGTGAATTAGTAATCATGATTATGAATAGTAAGGAGATAAAACAACTTATTTATTCGTGGTTTTATTATTAACGCCTTACATCCATAGACAGTAAAAGTAGTTACCGAATAGTGGTATTTAGAGGAGCCAGTCCATGTACGTATGTATCTGTAACGACGTAAAAGAAAAACAAATCAAAGCCGCCATTGCTTCAGGCATTGATACTCTTGAAGGTCTAAAAGATACGCTCGATGTTGCGACTTGCTGCGGCTGCTGTGAGCCTATGGTTAATGATTATTTAGATGAGCACCATGCCAAACTTGATGTTTTAGCTTATGCTGTTTGAGCTTTAACAGCTTAATCTTTTTGTGTGTCTAACGATTTAAACACGTTTTGATATAATACAGTACGTTCAATATTCTATCATTGCCTTTAGTCTATTGTGCAACTAGGGCAATCGGTAATCTTCTATATAAAATCTTATATAAACCTGTATCATTTTATCCATACTTGTTGAGCATGGTCATTGATGGCTATTGCCTGTCAAAACGCTAGCTAATTATGATTCTCAACTAGCATCTTATTCTTAGTTCATAACATTACATGCTATATGGTGCCTGTATGCTACTATACCTGTCTAACATTGTAAGATATTTTATTGATTTCAGTCTTTGCGGATCAGATTACTGACATTGCTATCATGCATCATGTGGTTGATTTTAAATGTCTGGTAATGGGTAAAATATATATAGGGGAGTGTGGGTTATGAAAGGTAGCCAGAAAGTCATAGATTATTTGAATTTTTTATTGGGCGGTGAACTTGCTGCTCGTGACCAGTATTTCATACATTCAGAGATGTATGCTGAATGGCATTATGGCAAATTGTATGATCGCATCCACCATGAGATGGATGATGAGACCTTGCATGCCCAAGCGATCATTCGCCGTATTTTGATGCTGAGCGGCACGCCCAAAATGACCGTTAACGCCATCAAGATTGGCATCACTGTACCTGAGATGTTGCAATTGGATCTTGATCTAGAGTATCAAGTGCAGCAGCATCTAAAAGACGGCATTGCGCTTTGTGAAGAAGAGCGCGACTATGTCACACGCGAGATGTTGGTTGAGCAGCTAAAAGACACTGAAGAGGATCACGCTCATTGGCTTGAGCAACAGTTGCGCCTTATCGGTATGATTGGTCTGCCAAATTATCTACAAAGCCAGATGGCTGAAGTCACTCCCAATCTTGTTTAATATCACACTAGCACTAATAGCTGGCCAATATCGTCAGCTGACACAATAAATAAGTAGGGAGAGAGACAATGAAAGGGGATAAAGAGGTCATCCGCGCTTTAAACAAAGTGCTTGGACAGTCGCTAATTGCCATCAACCAGTACTTTTTGCACGCGCGTATCGCTCGTCATTGGGGATTAGAAGCACTAAACGATTCGTTATACAAACAGTCTATCGCTGAAATGAAATGGTCAGACGATTTGATTGCGCGTATCCTATTATTAGGCGGGCTACCAAATTTACAAGAATTGGGTAAGGTATTGGTTGGCGAAGATGTGCCAGAAGTGATTGATTGCAATTTGCGCTTAGAGAAGCAAAAGTTTTCTATTATCACCGATGCTATCGCTTTGTGTGAGACGCAAGCTGATTATGTTTCTCGTCAGTTATTAACCACTCTAAAAGACGGTAATGAAGAGTATCAAGACTGGCTTGAGACACAAGAAGATCTGATCGAAAGCATGGGTGTAGAGCGATATATTCAATCGCAAATAAATGATGATGATGCGCTATAAGCAGTTAGTTGTGATGTGAATAGCAACAACGCTATAAACTTGCCAGCATGTGTTTTGGTCTATACCAACACATGCTGGCTTTTTTATGTCTAATATTTAAGTGTTAATTTATTGGTCTTTTAATGGTTAGTGTCTTCATAGTTAGTACAAACCGCGTCCATCTTCAGGTTTTAGGCGCAAGAAAACCAGCCCTGATAGAATGGTTAAAATGCCCATTAACCAAAATGTGGTCTGAAATGCAGTTAACGTATCGAGCTGCATGCGCTCACGCAATAGATTTAATATAGCGGCACCGAAAGCGATACCAAAGCTAATAGCCAGCTGCTGATTGACCGCCATCAAGCTATTACCACTACTGGTCTGTGCGCCTTGCAAATCACCAATAGTAATCGTGTTCATCGCACTAAACTGCATAGAGTTACAAGCGCCCATTATAGTCAAAATAGGAATGAACCAAAGCCACTTCGCTGGATCATCGAACTGTGTCAAAACAAGGATGAGTAAACCCATAAGTGATGTGTTGTAGACCAAAACCTTTCGGTAACTGTAACGCTGAATGATTTTACTGACAAATGGTTTAATACCGATGGCGCCCACCGCAATGGGTGCAAGTAGCCAGCCTGCCTGCGATGGCGAGTACTCAAACACCACTTGTAACAAGAGCGGTAGCAAAAAAGGAACTGCGCTGATACCAAGGCGCGTGAAGAGATTACCCGTGATGCCAGTACGAAAAGTACGAACGTCAAATAGAGTTAAGGGGAACAAAGCCTGCGATCGCTGCTTGGCATGCCAGATATAAGCACCGATCAGTATGCTTGCGCCAAGACTCAGTAGTAAACCATACAGTCCGCGACCCGTCTGTGAGCCAAATTCTACGGCTAGGGTGAACCCACAAGCCGCTGCCGCAAACAATAAGAAGCCGGTCCAATCAAGACGCTTGGTATCCTCAAATAAAGCCGGTACCAGTTTTTTACCCATGATAAAGCCTACCAACCCCATCGGTATGTTGATCAAAAATATCCAATGCCAGCTGGTATATTGCACAATATAGCCGCCCAATACTGGCCCCACCAAGGGCGCTACCAGTGCAGGTATCACTGCAAAATTCATGACCGTCAAAAGCTTATTACGCGGATAGGATTTGACCAATATGAGACGCGCAACGGGCGTCATCATTGCCCCGCCAATACCTTGAATGACCCGTGAGCCAATTAAAAAATCTAACGTAGGGGACGCGGCACACAATAGCGAGCCAATACAAAAAACGATAATCGCTGATAAAAATACTCGGCGAGTGCCATATTTATCAGCCAAAAAACCACTGATGGGAATAAAAATAGCCAAGGTCAGCGCATAACTGATCACAGCCCACTGCATTTTTAATGGAGATTCGCCGAGTGCTTGGGCCATTTGCGGTAATGACGTATTCAGAATGGTGGCGTCTAGGATTTGCATAAATAGTGCTACCGCGAGTACATAGGGTAGATATTTATCTTGTGTTGCGGTTAGCGTGACCATATCAGTCTCATTAGATGTTCCAGCATAGAGCAAGTAAAATAGTGTCTTGACAACTTGTTTTGACCGAGTCGCTGTGTAAGCTGAGTATTATAAGAAAGCCCTTCTTATAATGAAAGTGACTCAAGGTAACCGTCGACAGGCGACATTATTGAACATTATTATTGAACATTGAGACAATATATAATCACATTGATTACAAGAGAGGGCTTTAATGTAGGTGTGGGTTATCGTTATAGTAACCCTTCATTATAAATATGAACCCAAAAAAAGAAATTGAGGATATGTTATGAGTCAGGATAATAATGCATCGAGCAATCAAGCCAATGGGCAGAACGATACTTACGTGCCACCCAAGATTTGGGTACAAGACAAGGATAACGGTGGTAAATTCTCAAGCATCAATAGTCCAACTGCAGGCGCTCGTCATGAGCAGGTATTACCAGTAGGCGAGGCGCCATTACAACTGTATTCGTTAAATACACCAAATGGTGTTAAAGCAAACATACTATTAGAAGAGCTGGCAGAACTTAGTGTTAAAGGTGCTGAATACGACGCCTACAAAATCGATATCTCTGAGGGTGATCAATTCGGTTCGGGGTTTGTCGCTATCAATCCAAACTCAAAAATCCCAGCGTTGGTAGATCATTCTAGTAGCACCGCGAATGCTAATGATGACGCTGGCGAGCCTATTGCGATCTTTGAATCAGGCGCGATATTAATGTATTTGGCAGAAAAGTTTGGCAAGTTTATTCCTTTATCAGCAGGCAAAAAGCGGGCAGAATGTCTGTCTTGGGTCATGTGGCAGATGGGCAGTGCGCCTTTTTTAGGGGGTGGTTTTGGGCATTTTTATGCTTATGCTCCCGAGCCGCTAGAGTATCCAATCAATCGCTATACGATGGAGGCTAAGCGCCAGCTTGATGTACTCAATATTCATTTGAAAGAAAATGCGTACATGTGCGGTAACGATGAAGCCGACTATAATATTGCTGATATGATTATTTGGGCGTGGTATGGTCAATTGGTACTTGGTAAGCTTTATGACGCAGCAGAGTTCTTGCAAGTAGATGACTATGTGCATGTGAAGCGTTGGGCGCAGAAAATTGCTGAACGTCCTGCCGTCAAACGTGCAGTGGATCTGCCATTAAAGCCGATTGGCTAATGCGATTGATAATACGCGCTTATATTGAAAACAAGACTGATAAGAAGACCTCTTATCAGTCTTGTTTTTGTTGTATATATTCATATATAATTATATTAGGATAAGGATATTTTTGTAAATTTACAAAATAGTACATTAGTACAACAGATAGCAACATTAATAAGTTAGTATAAGCGTGCGCCATCTTGATAGATAAGTGTTTATGATTTTTCTAATGGTGAGTAGCCATTGTGAAGAAGTAATAACCGTAAGTACATTGATTTACTATTGTGAGCGAGCGTCAGAGGCTGCGAATGTTATTAAAAATATTGCCGTGATCGCCCAGAACCATCAATTTATGGATATCCATAAGCGTTTAAGGTCGTACTATATGACTCACTCAAAATCCCATTCTACAATAATAAAAAAGACGCCTTTATCAATGATAAAAAATACTATGCTATTTCCTACTGTTGTTGCTCTTAGCACAGCTTTGTTTAGCGCTGCAAGTATGGCAGATACAGGCGTTGAATTTGTCAGTCAAGACTGGCAGGTTGCCTGTGATAATACCCTTACTTGTCGATTGGCAGGTTATCAGGCAGAAAACGACAGCGGGCTTCCTGTGTCAGTATTGCTGGTACGAAAGGCAGGCGCGAGCGCAGGTGTAGATGGCAGAGTGAAGCTTGGCGGTGCTAAAGAAAGCTCCTCTAAGGCGCTGATGAAACTGGGCGATCGCCATCGCATATCAGTGTTTATTAACGACAAGAGTTATGGCGAGACCAAACCCTTTTCAGCCGCAGCAGGCAATGCTGAGCTGACACCGACGCAAACAACTGCACTATTAGACGCTTTGACTAGATCTAGCAAGATTGAGCTGGTACTACGTAACTCTCGCTGGCAGCTATCTGATAAAGGCGCTAGTGCAGTCATGTTAAAAGCAGATGAAGTTCAAGGTCGAGTAGGGACGTCAAGCGCATTTATTGCTCGCAATGGCGTGACAAAACCCAATAGCAGTGTATTGGCACCTAAAGCTACGCCAAAATTGCGTTTTGTCGCACCCACGCCAAAAGCTGTACCTGCTAATAAGAAAAAATTTGCAATGCGGTCTTCTCAGCTGGCGACAATGATGAGAAGCACCATGAAAGATGTGGATAGCGACTGCCCAAATCTACCTGACAATTCGCCTTGGCGCATCAACCGTCTAAATAGCACACAGCTACTAGTGCAGCATGAATGTTGGACAGGCGCCTATAATATGGGTATGGGTGCATGGGTCATTAATGACAGTAAACCTTATAAACCAACATTGGTCACTACTGGTGCTACTGATTACGATAAGGGTAAGATAACCTCGGTACAAAAAGGTCGAGGTATTGGTGACTGTTTGGCTAAAAAAGAGTGGATATGGACAGGTAAGGCATTTCAAAAGAGTCATGAAAGCACCACCGGACTATGCCGCTTAATCGAAGCAGGGGGCGCATGGTCACTGCCGACTTATGTTACTGACGTTAAAGTAGCGCAATAACACCTCAAACCTGCTTATTAAAGAAGTGATTTAATAAGCAGGTTATTCAGGATATCCAGCCCATTTTTATAGCACTTAAAAAAACAGGTACAAATAATTTTTTAATGTGTTATACTGCGTCGCCACGTTAGCTTAGGCTTTCGTGAATTATGAGATTGATAACATCGCCTGCGATTTTGGGTCTAGGATGACCATAAGTAATTGTTGCCGATGATTTTGTGTACTTAAATAACACTATTATAGAAATATCAGTTATTTTTGACTCATATCTTATCTACTGGTTCACAGATATGAACTAGATTGGTTGTTGTTTGCGGTTATCTGCTTTGGACAAAGCATCAATAACGCGCTTATATCAAGCAAGGATGAGACACTCGGCACTACCACCAAAATACGTCAGACAGCACAAACGCATTTATTGTAGAAACTTTAAGCTTTATTGGCTGGGTTTCTGATTATCGACACTTCTATGTGGTCTGGTAATACCTTAATAAAGGCAGCGTGGTGAACGGTTATCAGTGGTATGCATCAAGTTTGCTGAATTTACAGCAGCTTATACTTACCAAGGATTACTATGACTGATATCTTATCTACAATCGCCGCTGAAAACGGCATCATCGAAAGCACTAACACTCCAAATACTGATACTAATAATCAAACGGCTACTACTGACGCTGCTGAAGAAAATCAAATTACTTTTGCTGAGCTTGATATTGCTAAGCCAATTCTTACTGCGCTTGATCGTAGTGGCTATACCAATCCAACACCTATCCAAGCACAAGCCATTCCTTTTGCTCTAGCGGGTCGTGACTTACTATTGTCAGCACAAACTGGTAGTGGTAAAACAGCAGCATTCGTGATCCCAGTACTTGATCGTCTGAGCCGTGCAACCAGCTTTGATAAGTTGACTAAAGCCCTTATCTTGACGCCAACACGCGAACTTGCTCAGCAAGTACATGACAGTGTGCGTACTTATTCTAAAGACATGCGCGGTCTGTTCTGCGTACCATTAGTGGGCGGCGCACCTTACAATGGTCAGATTACTGCTCTGAAAAAAGGCGTACAAGTTATCGTTGCGACCCCTGGTCGTTTACTTGACCATATCAATGCAGGTCGTGTTGACTTATCAAGCCTAGAAATCTTAGTGCTTGATGAAGCTGACCGTATGCTAGACATGGGTTTTGCTGATGATATCAGTGACATCCTACGTGCAGCACCTGTTGATCGTCAGACGATCATGTGTTCAGCGACTTGGGATGGCCCAGTAGGTAAAATCGCTGCCAGCTTCACTAAGAACCCTGAGCGTGTATCAATCAAAGTAGAATCTGCACACATCGAAGAAAAAGTGTACTACTGTGATGACTTTGATCACAAAAACCGTTTGCTTGACAAAATCGTTTGTCAGCAAGATATGGAACAGATCATTATCTTTGCTGCTACCAAACGTAGCACTGAAAAACTAGCCAAGCAGCTACAAGAAGCGGGTCATAAAGCCAGCTTCTTACATGGCGATTTGCCACAAAGCAAACGTAACCGCATCGTTCAAGACTTGCGTAATGGTAAAGTTAAAATCCTAGTAGCAACAGATGTTGCCGCTCGTGGTTTAGACATACCAGCCATCTCGCACGTCATTAACTATGACTTACCGCGTCAAACGGAAGATTATGTCCATCGTATCGGTCGTTGTGGTCGTGCTGGTCGTACTGGTATTGCGATCAGCTTATGTAGCATGGATGATCGTCCACAGCTAAACGCCATCAATCGTTATTTAGATCGCAAAATGGAAGTCTGTGTCATCGAAGGCATGGAGCCTAAGAAGACTTATGTTCCTAGCGAAAACAAAGGCAATGGTCGTGGCCGTGGTCGCGGTCGTTCTAACGGCGGCGGTAACGGTCAAGGCCGTGGTCGTTCAAGCGGTGGCTATCAAGGTAATCCTGCTAATGCTCGTGGTCGTTCAAGCGACAGCGCACCAACTGGTCAACGCGCTAGCAATGACAGCGGTTATCAAGGTAAGCCACGTGACTCATCTGGTAAGCCAAATGAGCGTTCAGGTGGCAAGCCGTATCAAGGCAAGCGTACTGGCGGCCCAAGCCGTGGCGATAGCACTGGCGTTCCACGCGGTGAGCGTGCAGCAACTGGTCGTGGTCGTCCAAGTGGCAGCCAAGGTCGTCCAGCAAGTCGTTCTGACAGCCGTGGTCAAGGTCGTCCAACTGGCGGCAACCGTGGTAAAAACTCGTAATTATTCATAATTACATTGCTATATAAATAGCACATCAAAAAGCCAGATACTTGTTATCTGGCTTTTTTGTGCCTGATTGCTTTATATTAACAACTGTCTTGAGCGGCGAGTACAAGGTAGTGGCTTGCGCGTTTTTTTCGCCTTCTCTATACTGACAAACTTTTATCATATGCTCCGGAGCCATTTGATGCCCGCCATCTCAAGTTTAACCATTGACAGTTTACCGTTAGCGTTTGGCATCATTATGGCCATAATCGGCTTGGTGTTTTATACCCAAGGGTTGCCGGGCAAGTTCTGGCGACGATTTTATGCGGTATTACCGGGTATTGTTCTTTGCTGTTTCATACCGGCGACGCTCAATAGTCTTGGCGTTTTTGCAGATGGTGTTGGCTCTCAAATTTACAGCTTTACGGCCACCTATTTATTGCCAGCAAGTTTGTTATTGATGACGTTATCGATGGACGTTCCTAAGATATTGGGCTTGGGCTGGAAAGCCATTGCCATGTTCTTCGCGGCGAGTATGGCCATTATCATTAGTGGCCCTATCAGCTTGGGAGTGGCAAAATGGATCTCACCTGAGATGTTTACCGATGACACCCTGTGGCGCGGGTTTTCAGCAGTGGCTGGTAGCTGGATTGGTGGCGCGGCCAACCAAGCAGCGATGAAAGAGTTGTTTGGGGTCAGTGATGATTTATTTGGCATGATGATTTTGGTTGATACCACCAATGCTTCACTTTGGTTACTGGTTATTTTGGTACTGGCAAAGCATAGAGAAAAAATCGACCGTTTTTTGAAGGCAGATACCAGTAGTATTGATAAAGTTATTAAGGCAGTTGAGAGTTATGAGCGTGATCATGCTCGTCCTGCTACTTTAAATGATTTGATGGTAATGTTTGGGCTTTGCTTTGCCATGGTCGGGGTCGCGCACTTTATGGGCGATCAAATTGCAGGGTTCTTTGCGCCTTATAGCTGGGCGGTACAATACAGTTTTGCCAGCTCCTTCTTTTGGATGGTGGTGATTATTACCTTAATCGGTGTCGGATTCTCGTTTACCAAAGTCCGTAGGCTTGACCATGTTGGCTCTTCTAAAATCGGTACGGTATTTATCTTTGTATTAATCGCTGCAATCGGTATGCAAATCAATCTTGCTGGTATTGTTTCGCAGTGGCGGTTGTTGTTAATCGGTTTGTTATGGATGAGTATTCATGTCGTTATTATCTTTGCAGTGGCTAGGATGATACGCGCGCCGTTTTTCTTTTTAGCGGTTGGCTCTAATGCCAATACTGGCGGCGCTTCATCGGCACCGATTGTGGCAACGGCATTCCATCCATCATTAGCACCTGTTGGCGTGTTTTTGGGGATTTTAGGCTATGCGGTGGGTACATTTGGCGGTTATATTAGTACACAGATGATGCGATTGGTAGTGGGTTAAATGCTGTCTTAAAATGGGTAGTTAAGGCGGTCAATGATAGTTTATATTGACCATCTGGCTTATTATTGTTTATACCACTCGTTATTGGCTTCAAACGTTGTTAGGTTCTGGGTTTCTAAAAATTTTAAATTCTTGTCATAAATATCAACGGTATTCTTATGAGTATCGATGGCATATATTTTACCATCAGGACTATAATAATTAGATACTATCGCATCATATTTCATTTCAAGCACCAGCTTTCCTGCTGGGTTCATTAAGCCAAAATTGATTGTTTCATCACTGTCTATATTTTCATCATTGATTTCATTTTTTGTCACGAGAAAGTAGGCTGGATAAACGATAGACTGTATATGAGTATATTCTATAGGTGCAATGAGCTTTCCATTAGGGTCAAAAACACCATACTTACCGTTTTTTTCTACCACGTAGCGCGTTATCGCGTCTTTACTTTTATTTTCATCCCACACGTCAACATAATCATTCGATAATTTTGAGGTTTCAATAGAATCATAAATTGGTGCAATGATCGTCTTGCCTGCGTAATCAATCAGACCATACTTATCGTCTTTTATTTTGACCTCTATTTTGTCACTGTCATTTAAGCGAACAATCTCGGTATATTGAGACAAATCTTCAATCAGCATCTTACCTGATGTATCTATCAATACTTTTTTGCCATCCAACTGCGCCATTATACTGTTGTTGTAAATCCTATCAAACATATCCTCATATATGGGTGGAGTGATGACTTTTTTATCTTTGACACTAAACAGTCCATATTTGCCGTTTTTTTCAATGACGCTCATATTGTCTAATTCGTAGAGTTTATCACTCACAAATCGATAGTCAGAGAACTCTGTAATGATATGACCAAACTTATTGGTCAGTTGTTGCTGACGATCTTTGGTAAAAACCATACCGATACTGTCACCATGTGAATCGTTAAGCGGCGTGATATCGTCATATATCGGCGGTTTTATGATGTCATTGTTTTCGGTGATTAAGCCATATTTATTGTCTTTTTTCACTTTTATAAAACGCTCAAAAGCACTCAGTTCATCATAAATGATCGGTATTAACACTTTGTTGTTGCTATCGACTAATCCAAACTTATCATTTAGCTCAGCAATGTAGTAGCCGGTACGACCTTCATTCTCTTCATTATTATACTCATCCGTTTTCAACGCTTGGTTTTCTATTTCACTTAACGTGTAAGTGATGCCGTAATAGGGTTCAAGGTCATCGTAAAATGTACCAATCTTAAGATTATTGTCGTCATCCTCGCTAAGAATCCCTATTTTTTGATTTTCTATCATGAAAATAGTCGCGCCATAGCTACCGCTTATATCATCAAAACTCGCTGGCAATATGATAGCTCCATTGTCATTTATGACGCCGTATTTGCCTAATTTTTTATGAATATATAAATTATCTTTCAAGTGCGTGATTCTGCCGTCAGAATTCGCAGGTAATACGATGGCCCCGTTGTTATCTACAATGCCGTATTCGCCTGATTTCTCGTATTCATACAGATTGTCGTTTAAATGCTTGATACCACTATCAGAATGTATAAAAAGTAGCCCTTTACCATTGATTAGCTTTTCAGACACGACAGTATCGTTATCAACATAATCATCAGGTTTGGTTTTGTAAGATTTAACCCTGAATATCTGCTTGTCTTCATTAAAACTTTCGATATCTATATTTTTGGCAAAAGGCACAACGATCTTTTGGTGTTGATCAATCAAACCCGCTTTGC
Source organism: Psychrobacter sp. AOP22-C1-C5 (assembly GCF_052378885.1). Classification (NCBI taxonomy): domain Bacteria; kingdom Pseudomonadati; phylum Pseudomonadota; class Gammaproteobacteria; order Moraxellales; family Moraxellaceae; genus Psychrobacter; species Psychrobacter sp. AOP22-C1-C5. The sequence goes on from NZ_JBQSYC010000004.1 coordinate 296,345, forward strand.
CACCCATCACCGCTTTCATAAACAAGCGCTCATTTGGGCAGGTATCTAGTAATGCTAGCTCATCATAGATAGGCGCAATCAAAGTTTGGTTTTTATCATTAATAAGGCCGTGCTTACCATTCTTTGAAATGGTGAAGTAGTTAATGTTATTAACTTTATCAGCATACAGATAATCTACTTGAGTATTTTTATCAAATGTTCCGCTGGCAGGATACAGCCACTTGCCAGAAGCCGTGGCAATAGCTGTGGCGGCTTTGCTACCAAAATACTGGGTTAAATGATAGAAACCATTACCCAACGCTTCAATTTTATCATATTTAAAATCTAAAGTGACGTTCAGTGGCATCAAGCGCGCCAAAAAGACCATTGCGTTTGGCGACAATACGACCATCTTCGTAAGCATTGATGTCATAGAGTTTGTCTTGAATGACAGATCCTTTGTCATCCACCAGCTGATAGTACGCGTTATTGGCTTTGAGCGTTAGCTGATGCGGATGAATGCCGTTTAGCTCCTCGATGTCGATAGTATAAAGCTTGCCTTGATCGCAGCTGCATGTGCTCGCATGGGCGCTTTGTATCGTTGTGATAGAGACGGCGGAGAGGGCAGTTAATGCTATGGATACAGATAAACTTAGTTTGCATACTTTAAGCGCGAGTAATTTTACTTTGTTTGCTCTAACAGGGATGATTAACATATTAACCAAATTTAGTTGACTTTAAGAGTTGGAATTTACCTTATAAATAGCCAGCTTGGCAAGCGCTATAATTCATTTATGCAGAATTTAACGAAATGCTCTTTTTTATTCCTCTACTACTAATACGTTAGCCTATCTAGCACTAGTATTTAATAAATATGCACTGACCACTTTTCTTGAGTATTCCAATAAAAATATACATACACATTTATAAATACTTTATGATTATTTCAAATCAGCATTTGATTATGACAATCCATTTGACCGTTACCTGTTCGTAAAATATGTGTAGCCGTAGATAAAAGCAATTTAAGAGGAATAGACATGCAATTTGGTGGACGATTTTTAGCGCTGGCCAGTATAGGAGTTGCCGCCACTATCGGCATGACTGGCTGTAGCAGCGAGCCACAACAAGCGGATCTGCCATCGGGTAGTACGGTCGTTGCGCTCGGAGACTCTCTGACTTATGGCTACGGCGCAAACTCAGAGACCGCTTATCCTACCGTACTTGCACAGCTGACGAAATGGAACGTCATCAATGCAGGTGTCAATGGGGATACGTCCGCAGATGTACTGGCTCGAGTAGAGGATATTGTAAAGCAAGCGCCTGATTTGGTGTTGCTTGGCGTTGGCGGTAATGATGTGTTGCAGCGTATTCCACCTGATACGACGCGCGCTAATATTAATGCCACTATTGATACTTTAAAGTCTGCGAATATTGACGTTGTCCTCATTGCAGAGCCATACTTTAGTACCAGTGCCTTGTTCGGCAAAGCGAGTGACAATCCATTGTACGAAGATATTGCTAGTGCTCAGGATGTGCCTTTATACTCTGGCGGTTGGTCAGCGGTATTATCAGATGACACGCTAAAATCCGATCGAATTCATGCCAATGCCGCAGGATATCGACAGTTTGCTGAAGGCCTGTATGAGTATTTACAAGATAAAGGCGTGGCACAATAAGGTTTTAATAAAGATATGGGCAGGCGCAACAGCTGATCTGCGCGATATTACCTGCCCATAAAATTATTCATTCAGCAAAGATGATATTTCAGCGCTGCTCTGAGTCTCTACTACCTTAGCTTGCTCGCGCAGCGTGTCAATTTTTGCTAAGTAGTTTTGACCCAATTTCTGCTCTGCTGAGGCAATCCAAGCGGCATATCCCGATAAAGTTTCTAAGGTTTCGCCATTACGTAAAGGCTGTCCAGAGGCTAGATTATGAAGCGCTGCACGTAGCATCCGCTTTATGTGACGCGGTACTCTTGGTACGCCTTCGCCATTGACCACCATGCCCGTGACATTGTGCTGATTGCCAGTACGAATGACACGCGTCTTATCATTATTTAAAGTAAATCCTTCTTCACGCAAAATCTTCTGTACGGAACCCAATAGCTGCCCAATCAAGCGGTTTTGCTCAGAAGATGGCACGGTGTTTTCAATGCTAGTAGCGCTGGCAGGTAAGCTAAACGTTAAATCGTCGGCATAGCGGCTGTAGCGCAGACCGACTTTATCCGCCAGTCCTGTTAAGCGTCGATCAAGGTTCAAACACACAATATTCGTCAGTGCTGGACTGGTAGGAGCGCCTTGCGGTAACGCTCTGTCACTAAGGGCGACGTAATAAGTTTTGCCATTTTTTTGCACCACTTGCCTTGGCGATTCCGTACATAATAAAGCCAGCAAAGTAGCTATTTGCTCAGGGTAGCCTGCATGACGAAACACCCCTTTTACGCGTCGCCAGTGCACACTAGGGAAGAAATCTTTTACGTCAAGTTTAACCAATAGGGCGCTATTGCTGTGCACGGCTGCATTGGTAACAATGGATTTACTACATACAAAACCATGAGCTGCGCCGTGCGTCGTTAAATTATTTAAAATGTTCTCCAAAATCCAGCGCTGAACAAATTTTAGGCGAGGAATAGGTGACCATATATGCCGAGCCGTGCCATTACGTTTGTTAATCGTAAAATGGGTGTAGGGGATATTGGTGGCCACGTCTCTTTGATAGCAAAGCCCTTTTAGCTGCGGCACACTCAGGTTGACCGCTTCTGCCAATTGAGTATGTTTGCTTATGAGTGGTAGTTTGTTTTCAATGAGTCGATTGCTGGCGGCTTTGATGTCCCATTTGTCCACGCTGGTATCATCTGACCAATAGATATGGCGACCCAGATAGACGATGTGCTGCGCTTTGTAGGCTTGCCATGCCAGTTTTTTGAGGTTTTTTTCTTCAGCGGCTTCTTTTTTGAGGGCTTTTTTGTAGCGTTCGCGCTCTTTTGGCGTCATATTATCAACGGGCTTACGCTCAACCATAAACCCGTGTTGCAGCATTTGCTGCTGAATATATTGATAACGTCCGCCAGCCTCTTCAATATCTTTCCACAACTTTTGCCATTGGCGCTCGATGGGCGTTATAGTGGGAGCGGGGCTGATATAGTCGGTCTGCTGGTTGCTTGGTGTGGTCATAAATCATACCCCTTTATTTTCGATAAAGCCTTGGGCTTCAAATCTGGCAATGTGCTGTAAAAACGCGGCATGAGCTTGGGCAGGTTGGTTAAACACGAACTGCTGGCGCGTGCTGTCCTCATCAATGATTTGTTCAATCAATACTTTTTTGTGAGTGCAAGTCAGATGCACATAGCTGATCGTGGTCACGGTATTGTTGTGCGTCGTTTGTTTTGCGTGAGTGTCATTTGACGATAAGCCTTGCGCGAGAGCCGATAAATCCATTACATGACTGGTAGGCGGCGCTGATTGAGCAGTGTTTTTAGCAGGTTGCTGTTTCGTCTTAAATGCATTTTGCGCTGGGTATGGTGCTGCTTTATGTGATTTTTGATGATGCTTGGGCACGCGTTTGCTGAGTGTGCGCGTGTCATGCCAGCTATTTGTCTGCGTATGGTCGTACTGATGATAACTTAGGCGTAAGGCGATCAGATGCGCGCATACGCCTTGGCTGAGGCGATGCTGTAAGTACTGTGGACAGCTGCATGCAGCACGGCTAACTAAGCCGTCTTCGCCCAGTTGTAGCTGGCTTTGATACGTGCGGCGATCTTCTTTAACATGAATATCCGCGCTGATAGACACACCCTGCGTCACCACTGTCTGAACGTTTAGGTTTTGTATGCTACCTTCGCGACTCACTAAGTCAAAGGCCTGTTTTTCTGCCTCGTTATGATGCGAAAACTGCGCCATGTCTAGCGGGGTTTGCGTCAATGGACGATAATAATAAGACTGGTTGGCAATATCATAGCGAATCAACCCTTGCTGCGCGCCTGACAATAGCTGTTGGCGCACGTGACTGGCAGTAATAGGGTTGTCTTGTGTACTTAAACGCTTGCTCAAGGTATCAATACCGCTTGGTTGTTCAGTCAGTGCTTGCATCAACGGTAATAAGTGATCGCTTTCTTTAACATTAAGGACGTTCTGCTGCGGGCGCTTGGGCAATAGCAAATCAAAATTGAGTGACTGCGACCAGTTGGCTTGACTAAAGCCTGTCATGGCAAAGGTAAAATGAAACCCTTTGCCCGTGAGCGTCCAATAGCTTGGCATGCCTTGTCCAAGCAATGACACACTGACCGTATCAGTGTGCGGTAATAAACGCTTTAACAAACTCAAACGACGGCGACCCCACAAGCGAATGAGTTTGGCCTTTTGTCCTTGATACGGGGTTTGCTGGCGACTCACTTGGCTGGTGACGGCGATGTCAAATGGCTCTAAAATAATCACAGGCAGCTGCTGCGGTATCAGCTCGATTAATAAGCCACGGCGCTTACCCTTGATATCGGCATGCATACGCAGTTCAAACAAAACGTTGTATAAGGCAATAGGATCGAGATCAATACGTTCGTGTGCCAGTTGACCTGCCGATTGTACTTGTAATAATGCCCGTATCCAGCTTTTGGGCACATTGATGCGTTTTTCGATGACTTCATTTTTGCTTATATTTTCGATGTCATCCTTAACAGTGATATCAGATACTGATTCAGCTCTGTTTTTTGTCTTTGTTCGTTCTGATTGTTGTAAGCGCACAGCCTCTTGACCAATATCTAGCGTGGTTTGCTGATGGTCGCGGATTTGCTCAATACCATCAAACAAGGCACTACTGTAGTCGATACTGGTGGTGCCCAGCACTGTGTCAGGAGTCGTTTCAAACAAATCATTTTGCAAGGTCAACTGCGCATAGCAACCTTCATCACGACTGAATACCTCAAAGCTGACGCCATCTTGGTTCACTTGGATGATGGGATCGAGGAGACAAAAAGCCAGAGGGTCGTTGTCAAACAGCCATTTGAAGTAATCACGCTGGGCTGAAAACAAGTTTTTATGACGACTGGCACGGCGCATTTGCATAAAAACCGTATAGGCGGCGCGATCTTTGGGTACATAGCGATAGTCGCTACTGACCACATCAAACAGGGCAAGTAAGCTGTCCCGAAAAACAAGTGGATCCTTGACTTTGCCGTGAAAGCGGACCGCATCGCGACCTATCTGGGTAAACAGCGCCACATGTTGAGTATGGACAGATTGGTTATGCTCAGATAAGCTCACATGGCTGGGCGCGACATACTGCATCTGCATCAATACGCCGTTATCATTATCTGCTGGCGTGCTATCTGCGTTTTTCTCAATTGAGTTATCTACTTGATTATTGGTCATAATGATGTCCTTCGACCTGATTCTGTTGCTTGGTTGTCGGCTTTTTATGAGCTGCCTTTAGCACTTCTCTATTGGGCGCTTGCGGGCGTTTTTGTTGCGCGCGTGTCATCCCTCGTTGCCAGCGGCGCAAAACTTTGTAAGCCAATTTTTGAATGTCACTGTCAGTATGGTGGTCTGCACTAGCAGAACCATTCATTAAAGACTCAAGCCACGTGCCAATATTGGGATCGTGCAACTGTCCAAGCGCTTCAATGGCGCGCACTCGTATAGAAGTCTCAGCATGGCTATCCTGCGCACAGCGATATAGCGCAGCAGCGTCTTTAGCTTTTATCCATACGAGTAATTGGAGGCTTAGGTCTGTTTGAAGTGTGTCGGTAGGTATGGGTTTCGCTTCAGTTGCTTTAGCCGATTGATCCCCTTGCACACTAAGGCGCTCAAGCAAGTTAGATAGTAAAGCTTTGTTTTCTACCGCTAGCTGCATTATCTCGGTATTGTCTATAGTGGTAAGGACTGGTATCAGGTTAGCAAGCAGATGATCATCTTTCTCTTGCCGTGCTAGTAGCCCTAACAGCGCTTGCTGCCAGTACTGGCTAACCGCAGTAGCAAGCACAGTCACGCTACTGATAACGGGCGATGTTAGCTGCACTGCTAACCACTCAAATACTGAGCCATCAGGTGCGGTATAGCGGCAAGTGAGCCATAAAAGCTTAGTTATGGTGGTCACCACATGCTGCACATTAGTCAGCCATGCATCTTGATTTATCAGCGCTGATTGTGTGGAGACTATATCGAGTAGAGCTTGCCATTTGTGCTGTGCAGTCATCAGGTATTGTTTGCAGTCTGATTGCATTTGCGCATCGAGATACTGGCTAGGGTACTGCGTTAAATAGCTCAGTCCTATGTGCTGTATCTGCGCATCAGAGCTGTCAATCAAGCCGCGCAGCTGTGACTGACTTATGTCAGATTTTGCCAGCAGGGCATTTTTTAGTATGGTAAACGTCTGCGCGGGCAGCTGATGGTTGTATTGAGTAATAAATGGCGCAAGTGTATCAATACTACTGTGCGTTACAATACGTTTTAGGCTAAGCGTTGCTAGGGTAGCAGTAAACGCTTCATTCGTGTTTTGTATCGCTACCCAATCGTATGGATAAATGTGATCGGTACGGTTGCCCCATAGGTTTTGGGCGGCAGCATAAGCCGTTGTTAATATAGCTTCTTGATCGGTATGTTGTCTGAGAATGTCTAATAGCAGTGCTTTGTTCTCAGCACTGTCATGATAAGCCAGTAAAGAGATAGCGTGTTGCTGCGGTGCAAACAGCAACTGCTGATGATGCAACTGGCGCTGTATGTGGCTACGAATCTCTGCCCAAGCGGCAGCTGTGTCCAGCCAGCGTAGTCCATTTAACCAATGAGTGATAGCAGGGTTGTAAGGCTGCAACTCAGAATCTGATAACTGCGCTTTTAATAATGCAAAAATCTGCGTACTGTACTCAAAGTGACCACCATGAGCGATATGTCCCAAGGCTTCACAAGCGACATCTTGCAAGTAGTGTTCATCATCTTCTGCCAGTTTGATTAGCTTGTCATAAGCCTTATATAGTGCAGTGGTCATCTCAGTCGTTTGGGTGAAAGGTGGCTGCGTAGACATGTCTGTAGGTTTAACACGCATCATCTCACCGATAGCAAGCACGCTACGACGGCGAATGTCACCATCGGTATGGTAGTCAATACTTGCCATTAAGGTGCTCAAACCCTCGCTATTGCCACAAAGTGCTAAGCCCTCTGCTGCCAAAAACGGTACTTGTGCTTCTTTATGTGACAGTGCTTTTTTGAGTATGTTTTTCAGTGTGCCCGCGTCGTTTTTACGTTTTTTAGCACGGTAAGCGACAGCTTCAATCAGGTTTTGAATATGTTTGGCGGGTAGCTGCTCATAGGATAGGGCTAAGGAATTATCAATACGTATCGCGATATCATTCCTATCAGCGGCATTGTCTTTATTTTTATTAACTGCCCTGTCTTGACGGTTCTTACCAAGGCGATGCTCATCGTCTTGCGTGCACACTGTAGGTATCCAAGCCAGTGATTTTAACAGCTGGGCAGCATGCGCATAGTCTGCATAGCGAAGTAATAGAGTAAATAGGGACAGTAGCGCCTCAAGATCTCTTAGATGCTGACGTTGAAGCCAGCGCATATCTTTATGCTCACCTAGATAATCGTTAATGGGTTGATCATAGCCGCTCACCGTCACCAGCGTATCAAACAGTTGCTGGCGCTCTTGATGTGAGTAACGCTCTGGATGCTCAAACATTTTTTGCAAGCGGTGGCGTAGTGGCGCGGCCATATGCGTATCGCGAAGCGTGGCAATATTCTGATATAAATCAGCGTTTGACAGCCTGAGCGATGAATTGTCCAATAACGCAAGCAGCTGTCTATAAGCCGTCTGAGCCACTTGTTCAATAGCGCCTTTGTCGATCTCACTGGTATGAGCTGCTTGAATACGCTGACAAGATTGCAATACCTGAGTGATGAGAGCCAAAGCTTGGCTCTGCTCATATTTGCTCGTACTTTCCATTAAAAAGACAAACAAATCGTCAATCAGCAAAGTATCGATAAACCATGTATTGGTAAACAGAACCTCATCAAAATCGATGAGCTGTATAAAGGTTTGATAGCGTGCCTGCCAGTCTTGACAATGACGCGCCTGTAATAGAAAAGTCAGCTTGTCTTGGCGTAGTGCTTGCTCTGATAACCTTTGCTCAGAGGAATCCGTTGTTATGGCGACGTTAATGGGGTGTACTGTAATTTGACGCCATTCGCTCACCAGTTGCCGCAAGAGTGGTAGGCTTTCGGTATGCAGTGCCATTAGGCTGGCTGGCAGGTGGCCTATGCGCTCCTTTAATAGCTGATAGGTTTCTTCTGCCAGTAGTTGATTATTGGTGGTCAGCAAGTTTTTTAATTTTTGATTATTAGCGGCATCTACGTCGTCTTTGCTGTCCGTCGATGCGGACTCAGTCTCAAGGCTACCAATCAGGCACTGCAAACCGCGCTTGACCATATCGCGATAAGGCGTGCTCATTGCATGTTCTGCCAGTCTTGACGCAGGTATGGGCAGCTTAGACAAGCAGTCCCACACCAGCTCGCGCGTCTCTATATGATTGTGGTGCAGTAGTGGCAACAGCACACGGCTCACACTGTCTGACCAGTCCGTTGCAGTTGACGGATGGTCACTGGCTGATATTGTGTTTGATACGGTCGGCTGCGTAGCAAGCCACATGACCCCGCGAATGGCTTGCTCTGTATTGCTGTGATTGTCCTTACTTTCACGAATAACGCCAAGCCACGCGCCAAAAGCCAGTGTCTGATAAGTATGGTCAGTATCAGTGCTGTTCGCCCTTGTCTGTTGAAAATCATCAGTATGATTTGGGCAGTGATGACGCTTAAGTAAGGTGTCGATGCTGCGCTGCCACTCTTGTAAGGCAGTAAATACCTGCGCCTCAGGAGCGTAAGCTTGCTGAGTCAGTAGATGCGATAAGTTGCCTAATACCTGCACCGCTTCTGCACGTATCAAGGGTTGCTCATGCTGAGTCAAATACGCAAACTGCTGCAAGCGATTGACATCTACGGTGCTGAGTATGCTGGCGCGCGTGTCAGTTGTGCTGCGTGCTTTTGTGCCGCTCGTCTCTGATAGCATCGTCAGCACCGCTGGGTGCGCAGACAAAATATTGCCAATCTTCAGAGAGAGGTGCTCACTGAGATACTGCCAATTGGATATCAAAGGTAGACCAAAGCGTGCCAATATGTGCGCATATACAACCGTGGTGTCATTGTCTGCAAAGCTAAGCGCTTCAATTAAACGCTCAGGTCGAATAAGCGGCGCTGCTAGGGCATTAAATATCAATAGTAATCTGACGGCTGGCGTATAAGATTGAGTGTCAAATAACGCGCGCAGTTGTTGAGATTGGGTAATGCCCAAACCCGAACGTGCTTGCAGCCACTGAATAGGACCCATTGGCTCGATAAGATGACTCAGGCTATCATGATGAGTGGCACTGGTACGCGCACCATTGCTCGCCGTATTGCTAAAAAAGTGCTGCCCGCGACTATCGCCCCAAACTGCCAAAGCCAAACTGGCGGATTGACGGACAAGGGGGCGCTCATCTTTTTGCCATGTGGCCAGTACTTCGGCGTCTTGTGCCGTTGTAATGTACATGAGCTTGGGTGCAAGCGCTTTAAAATCGGCATCAGGATGGTGTAGATAGCGCGCATACCACTCTAAAGCGTGATACTTTTTTGGATCAGAGAACACTGCCAAGCCAGTCAGTGCTTCGGTAATATGGTGATGCCACTGCTTATAATCTTCGTTGTTTTTAGTGTTGCCCGCGGATACGGGCATATCTTCGTTCAGATACTGTGTAAACACCGCATAAACTTTTGCTTCACATTGTGTTTTTAATGGCTCAGGGTAGCCACTAGCTTGACTTGCCACCATTTTGGCAACGGTCAACTGGATATCAGGGTGGGGGCTATTTAACCCTGCGTTAAATAAATCCTCACAATTTGCCAGACTGGTGTTGTCATCATTTGTAGAATCATCGGTACGGTGATTGAACGACATACCCATATCAGTAAGGGTTAAGGCGACCTCTAATGCCTGCTGGCGCAAATCCATGCTGTCGTCTGCCAGCAATCCCACTAAGGCAGGCATCAATGTGCGCAGCTGTTGATTATTGGCTTTGGCTTGCAAATGACTAAGTGCTAAACGTTTGATATCAAGATAGGGACTGGCAAGCGCGGTTAGCAGCAGATCGGTGAATCCCAATCGCTTACTGTTTTTAAGCGCAGTATCAAAGGCTTGCTTACGAATACTGGCAAAGTCATCTGCAAGCAGTAGGGTCAGTACGGATTGATAAGTGTCTGCCCCGTCCTGCGGCTCACCAGTTTTCGATGTATTTTGTAGCAGTAGGCGCTGCCATTCCTCTAATGCCACTTGATGCACATCTTCAAACAGACTGTGCTGTAGCTGTTCAATCATACTGATGATGGCAGTTTTGCTGGCACGCTCAAGCTCTCGATTGAGTAATACTTTAACCACTTCAAGGCGAATGCTGGTAAAGGGATTGTTAAGTGCTTGTTGTAATATGGCGCTCATGCTCGATGCGTCATAGGGTGCTTTTTTGTTATTTAGTACTTGCGTCAGCAATATCGCAAGCGCGCGTTCATGAATGTCTTGATGTGTGGAGGCAAAACCAAACGCTACCCAAGCTAAGTCATCATTTGCCAGTTTGCCTAAAGCATTCATGGCCACTTGGCGCACGCCAGCATCGGTATCATCAAGCAAGGTAGGTAAAATGGCCTTACCATCGGCTAACTGTAGATGTCCTAGCGCGGCCGCGACCCCTGCACGAATGATTACATCATTATTATGATGTATAAAACGTATTAAGGTGCCAAATGCGCGATTGTCCTGTAAGCAGGCGAGTGCGTAGGCAGCGCGGAAGCTGATATCTTCGTAGCGGTTACTCAAATTCTGTAATAGCGGCTCAAGGCAGGAGTTGCTGAGTATGGGACGTGTCAATACGGCCGCGTTAGGTGTATTTTTTGATGCCTCTTTTCCTTTTTTCGCAGGCGTTTGCTCTGTCTGTATGGCAAAATCCTGTGCACTTAAGGCAAGGCTTACAGCTTGGCTATCATCCGTCTCACTTTGAGTTGTACTTTGAGGGACATTTTTGGTTTTGTTTTGATGTTCAAAACGTGCCCCTATCTTGATATCTAATAGACCATCATAATCTGTCGTACGTTTATCAATTTCTAAATTATCAAAGACCGTACCGCGCAGTAAGCGAAAATCATCAAAGTCGGTTAGTGTGCGCAGCAGCTGCGCATCATTTTGGACAAGGGCTTGCTGCTTTAAAGCGGTAATGAGTGCAGGCTGTGCCAATAAAGCTGTATAGAAGGCTGTTTGTCTGACTTCAGCTTGGTGATGGCCTTGTAGCAACATCAACTGACGAGACACTTCTGGATGATCCAATAAGCCGCGCTGGTAGAGTCGAATCAGCCCTGCCTGAATGGTATCAGGATAGCGGCTTTCCAAAGCCATAAAATCCGCTTTTGGGCTAGAATCCGGCAGTAAATGTTCGAGCGATGCCAAGGCTTGCCGACGAACGGGCAACATAGCGTGTGACAAAGCATCCTGCAAAATCGGTAAAACACGGCGCTGTCTATCCGTGTCACGAATGGCAATTTTTAGATAGCTTTGTAGCGCCGCACTAATGACATCTTCAGTAGAGCGACCAAGGGCATACTCTAAATAGGCTGGCAAAGCTGCGCTGCTCGTATCTGTTGTAGCGGAAGCCAACCCATCGAATGCGGCAAGACGGACACTGCTGCTGCGCGGTGAGCTGAGCTGTTCTTCAAGTATCGGCACGCGTGCCTTAAGCGATATGCCCGCCAGCCACTGTACCAGCTGTAAAGCACGACTGGCGCTCAAGCCATTGCTGCGATCTGCCAATATGCGCCCAACTAGCTTTACCGTCTGGTTATCCACTTGTGATTTAAGCAGTGCGATACCGTCTAAAAATGCCGCTTCGCTGTTATTGCTGCTGTCTGTTAATAGTTGCTGAACTCTGTGGTAGCCGTCGTTGATGATATTAGCGACCGTCAGCAGCTTACCGTTTTGCGCGTCATCAATGGGCAGAAAACGCAAACTTTGGTCTGTACCAACTGCCAGTAACGCAGGTTTTTCTGCATAGCTTGTATATACCAGTCGCTGCGTTTTACTGAGGTCTTCCTTACAGGTATTTGGCTGGCCCTTATCGAACGCCCATGATTTAATACTGCCATCGTCTGCACTGCTAAATAAGCGTGTATCCGATACGCAAAGCGCGGTGATCATTTGACCGTGCTGGCTAGACTTGGCTCTATCGATCGCCTGTAGTTCCCCTTGTACATGGGTGCGATAAAGATGCTTGTCTGCGCCTGCTGAAAAGAAATAATGACCGACGGGCTCAAAGCATAAAGCATTGACGCGGCCTTGGTGTAGCGGCTTACTGCTACTTTGTATCAGCTGACCACGGGCATCATTAGAATTGTCATTACCACTTATCCACTGATAACTGCTGACGTTACCCAGATCATCCCCAACCACCAACCACTTACCATCACTCGACGTACCAAGGGCGGTGGCGCGTCGAGGCTGATCGTCAGGATAGGGTTGCACAATAACCCTTGTTCCTACCGCTTGCGTCGACGGCTCTGTCGCGGTGTGACCAAAAATCGGACAGATGACAATGTGATTAGGATATAGCACGACAATCGCCTGCTGCAACGTGCTCATAGCAACCGCTTGCAAGGTACGATGATCCGAAGGCAAAGACTCAATATCTGCGCTTGCGGTACTACTCACAGTATTAGTAATACTTGTTAATAGCGACTCCGTACTGATCTTGTTGATGGTCTCTCCTTGCCAGTCGGTCTGATATAAATGACCGTCACAGCCAAGCAGTATGATGGCGTCATCGGCTGTCTTAATGATTGCATCCATTGCACAGGGTAAGGCAGTAGTGGATAAACTTACTTGCTCACCAACATTATCGAGTCGATACAAGGTTGCGTTATTAGTAGCGATATTATTATCGTCAGTGTCCAATGGCTGGCGAGTGATAAACAAACTGCGACCTTGAGATACTGGTAGTACTGCTGATTTTGCGGTTTTTTGTAGCGTTTGCTCAATAGCAGGCTGTCTGCTGACCAAGCCTATAATTTGGCCCCAATAGGGCAGTGTGGTTGTTTTCATGATCTAATCTCAGTTGAAATGGCGTCGTATGGGTGTGGTCATCTTTCTACTCATCAATGCGACTTATTCGTCAACTTGTACTGACAGCTATATACTGTAAATGCATGGACAATTTAGGGTAGCGATGTAATAAGCGCGTGACCGCGACCAAACACGCATGACGTTCCATCTTGCCGGCTGAATGGGTAAAGGTGTATAAAAAAGGCATGATCAGCATGGCAAAGTGCTCATCTGCCAAGCCCACATCACGAAAAGTCTCAATCAAGGCCAGTTTTGCTTGGCTGGCCGGTATGGGTTTGTGCGAAATAATTTGATGTTGGTCTGCCGCCGTATGTGTTTTGTCAGTGCGCTGTGCGTACTTTGAACGGTGGTTTTGTTCGCTTTTCTGCTGGCTAGTGCGTTCACCGCCTTGCGAGCTGCCCAGTCGTCCTGGGGGCAATTCAAACAGTCCGCGCCGTAGTAGCATTAACAGCTGGTTTAAGTCAGCTGGTGGATTAACTGTCCAGTCGCTTGCTTGGGTGCGCTTTGTAGTTTGTCCGCCCGCGTTGTCAGATGTTGCTGTTTTACTTTTTGCTGAGCTGCTGTTGTTTGGCGTCTTCTCCGATGCACTGTCAGCTTTATGATAGTGGTCTGCAGTTTGCCAATGTGGCGATACATGGCGCGTCTTGTAATGTTGCCAAAGCATGGTCACAGCTGCATAGCGTACTTCACGGTCAGCGCTTTGGCTTAGTATATAAAGCGACTGCGGGTCTTGAAACTGACAGTGGCGTTGCAATAAAGTCATGCCCAGTTGTCTTGCCAGTCGCTTTTTGCTGCCAATTAACGCATTAAGCATGGTCTCGTTTAATTTTTCTGCAGACACATGGTAAGCGCGGTTGCTGACAGACGCCTCGGCCAATAACGCCCGCTGTAGTAATTGTGTGACTTCTGTATAAGGCGATTCTGCCATGATCAGCCATAGCACAGGAGTTGGTGACCATCCTGCCAACTCATACTTTGTCAATAAAATTCCAAAGTCACGTAGCGTGTGTTGACTACTTTGCAATAAAGGAATGACGCGCTCGGCACTAAAAAAAGAGGAAGGAATGATGGCATCCGGATCGACAGGTCTGTCCGTCAATGCCATGCAAATCTGCTCGTGATGATGACTCAAATAACTGATGGCAAGTTCACTGATAGGGGCCGCGGGATCATCAACTGCCATTGCCCACAATGCTTCAGCACCTGCTATGGTGTCGTCTTCGGATGCTGCGCGCGATTGTCCTGTCAACATCTGCAAAAATGCGGTTTCGGAGATGATTTTGAGGGATGCACCTGCGGCAATTAACCCTTCTGCCTTGAGTTGTTTACTGCCTTTGCGACCTGCGCCATAAAGAGGCGAGCCGTCATCACCAATCACTAAATAGTCCAATTTGTTATTAACGGCACTACTAATCGCGCCGTTTGCGGCTTTGACCAGCTTTTCAGCGTCGCCTCGGCTCATGCTTTGCATTTTGCCCGTGAACAAATAGCGCTGACCAGCCAAATCGACAGTAATATCAGTAGTGTGAGTGGCACTTATATCTTCAAGCGGGCTTTCTTCTAATGGTGCGCTTTGATTGGTAGCAAAATCAGCAGGCAAAAAGCCTTTGTTGATACGCTTAATTGCGAATTCGCGGTAGGCTGTCTGCTCGCTACACGCAAGTGTCATTAGCCAGTCAAACTCCAACTGAGTTGGGGCAAACCTACGCACATCAGCAAGCCAGCCACGTACAGTATCTGCCAAATAGTCGTCAAATTCTAAGTTTTTTTGCCACTGTTTGACCATATCTGTGTTCAAGTGATGATTTATGCCATCATGATCGTGACTATAATTGGTGAGATAAGGAGAGGTTTTTAGCTGCACAATCTCACTACTGCTATGCCAATCAGGCTCATAGGCGACCGCATGCCAATAACTCATGTCCATCTTAGTTGCTGACAAAATATCTTCATCAATCCAGTCAATAATCGTCTCTTGTGCCAGTGGATGTAGCAGTAGATATTGCCAAACTTTGCTATCAATTTGGCTTAGATCAAGGCGTTTGAGTTCTTGTAGCAAAAACTCCATACACAGCAAAGCACAGTCACTATTGTCAGAAGTATCCAGTTGTATAGCTAAACGAATAAAATAGTCACTGCCAAGCTCATGCGCGCTATACAGTTCAGGCAGTCGGCGTATTGCAAAGCGAGTGCTGTAGCGCTGATTGCTAGTCAGTCGCTCAAAAAACCAGTCAGCAGTCAGATCACGGCGCGTAAAATGCTTACTGAGTTGCTCAGCAGCAATACTATGATGGTAAGGTGTGTCTAATAGCTGTCCCCAGCCTGACACCCCGATATCAGCGACGGGATTGCGACTTAAAATAACACCGATTGCAAATTGACGAACAGGCTCGTGCTCTGATACTGCCAGTAGCATTAACTCTGGTAACGGCAGTGCTTGGGCATAACTCTTAGCATAGCCAATCGCATACTGGTAAGCGGCAGGATACGTTGAATGTAATAACTTGAGCACTACTTCATGTAACCCCAGTGCCGTAAATCTAGATTTCTCAAAGTGGGGTGAGTGCTCAATCAGCCATAAGATCATCTCATCGCGCGCCTGACTGTGTGCATAGCCTACGGACAGGTACTGAATGGTTTTGCTGCTGACGTCGCGCAACTGAATCTTAAAATCATGTTTTAAGCTGTCCGTCGCAAACTGCCGTATGGCTTCATTTTTAGCCGTTGCCAGTAGCCTGATGAGTGGTTCAGCATCACGTTGCCACGCTTCTTTAAAAGCTCGACCTTTGCTATCAAATAATTTGCGCGGTGTGTGGCTATGAAAGCGATTGACACCGTAATCAATTGAATTGTGAAAACAAATGTGATTAAGCACCCAGCTGTTTAGCTGCGGCGGCTGGCCGACTGTCATGGCTTCATCATAGCTGGCAAGTACAGAGACGGCTGCATCGATATAGCCAACAGGCATCTGCTGACCAAGTTTACGCAGATAGCGCC
The DNA here is from genome assembly GCF_052378885.1 of Psychrobacter sp. AOP22-C1-C5. NCBI lineage: Bacteria > Pseudomonadati > Pseudomonadota > Gammaproteobacteria > Moraxellales > Moraxellaceae > Psychrobacter > Psychrobacter sp. AOP22-C1-C5. Next base: position 312,500 of record NZ_JBQSYC010000004.1, read on the forward strand.
ATGCCCTGAGGCTCATATAGGTTTTGGTGGCAAGACTGACAGAGTCTCGTACGCTTTTATCAAAACGATGCAAATCAATTTTGGCAATGATAGGCGCAAAGATCTCATAATCTTGCTCATATTCTGCCGCTTTATAAATATACTTTAGTCCTTTCCAAACACCATAGCTTAAGGGCAGCTCGTTAATGGCTTGCTTTAAAATAGCTCTTGAATAGGTATTTTTGTCTTCCCAAAGCGCTATTAAAATCAAGTAGATTTTATAGCGATCAGGAAGGGAGTATGTGCCTTCATCTGCCTCTAAGACTGCAATCATCGCCACACGTTCTGCGAACTGTATCTCAGTGTGTTGCTCGCGGAATGGATAACTCAGTATCTTGTTTAAAAATCGCTCAAATGTTAGCTCGTCATCTGGTATCGGCGACTCAGGTAACGGATCAGGTTGCTGAGTTAATAAACAAAGCTTTTCGACCAAGCTTGGGTCTTGCACCTGCCAAGCATGCTGAATTTGTTCGAACGACAGACTCATAGGGGTTTGCCTTAATAATAATGGTGTCAGCGTATGCTGTTTCTGTAGACATATAAAAGCGTATTCGAGAATAAATATCAAGAACTTTTGTTAATCAAATAATCACCATGCGTCAATAGATGACGCACTAATAACTATAGGTTGTCTTGCGACACCAATTGACGTGTAGGTATTAAAATTGGTAGCGTATGGACAAAGATTTATTGACAGCCTAATTAAGACTCAGGCAAAATAGGGACGTTGTGAGATTTAGCGTTTCACCGTTTTCGGTGAAGGACGATGCTGCGTCGTCCACGAGTTAAGCCATTACATTTTACCCAAGGAAGACTGTTTCAGTCCTGCTAATACCTAGATAGTGCCCCTAGTGTCATTAGCTCGCTGGCGCAACCACGCAATCGTGGTTGAGCTAATGCACTAGGGGCACTATCTAGGTGCAGTCCAGTGAGTCTTCCATGTACCAGGTTATGAGGGTTATGAGGTAGATTACACAACATTGAATGAGACATTGTAATAATGGCATTCAAAGACGTTAAACCAAACCCAAGTCAGTATATGCTGACTTGGGTTTTTTGTTGTCTTAATTATCATCGATGTACTTAAAAGTTAGATAGCTTAAGAGATCGTTACTTTTATTGATTTATTGACTCATTGACAAAGACATCTTGTGATAACAGCCAAGCATCCGTAATATGGAATTCACAGAAAACAATAGTCTATAAATTATAGCGTGATATTACGAAGGAAGATGTTTTATGAATGATGATGCAGTAAAAGTCGAGATATACGAAAGTGATGATGGGCAGACACAGATTGAGATTCGCTTAGAGCATGATACTTTGTGGCTCTCGCAAGCACAATTGGCCACGCTGTTTGAAAAAGACTCTGATACGATTGGCTTGCACTTAAAGAACATCTATAAAGAAGGTGAATTAGACTCAGAAGCAACTACCGAGCAATCCTCGGTAGTTCGTCAGGAAGGTAAGCGACAAGTCCGTCGTAATATTCGATTCTATAATCTAGATGCCATTATCTCTGTGGGTTACCGTGTGAATTCCAAAAAAGGCACTCAGTTCCGTATTTGGGCAACCCAACGTCTACGTGAATACTTGGTGCAAGGATATACGCTTAACCAACAGCGTTTCGATAAAAACTCTGCCGAATTACAGCAAGCGTTAAACTTAATCAAAAAAACTGCTCAAAGTCCTGAGCTAAACACGGATGAAGGACGTGGTTTAATTGAAATAATCAGTCGCTATACACAAACTTTCTTATGGTTACAGCGTTATGATGAAGGTCTGTTAGATGATCCAGCAGGACAGGAAGGCGGTATATTACCCAGTCCGCGTGAGGCGATGGCAGCACTTAATGATTTAAAATCCCGGCTAATAGACAGAGGCGAGGCGACAGAGCTATTTGCTAAGCCTCGCGGCGATGGCTTGGACAGTGTGCTTGGTAATTTAGAACAAACGGTATTTGGCGAGCCTGCGTATCCAACAATCGAGAGTAAAGCGGCCCACTTACTGTACTTTATGGTAAAAAACCATCCTTTCACTGATGGCAATAAACGCAGTGGGGCTTTTTTGTTTGTAGATTTTTTACATCGTAACAATCGACTATTCAATGAGCAAGGCGAGATGGTGATTAATAACACAGGTCTTGCTGCCTTAACCTTGCTAGTCGCTGAGTCCGATCCCAACCAAAAAGAGACGTTGATTAAGTTGATTATGAATATGTTGTCGCTGGAGATTTGATGTTAAAAACTGCGGTGTTTCTTTTTCTTGTAAACCACATTTAATTAAGTTATTTTTTAGTGTCGATTACATTTCTTTAACCAAGGAGAAACAGTTTGCATAATAGATTATCACCGCTCACGATTTCAGTTGTTGCTGCGCTGACACTACTTACAGGCTCACAAGCATTTGCAGAAGCCAAATACGGTGATTATGGTACGGAGACCGCGTTAACGCTCGCTCGCGACTATGCTGGTCGCTATACAGGATCTGATAAAGAAATCAAAGCCGCTGATTATATGCAGGCACGTATGACCATCGATGGTAGTAACAATCAAGTCAATCGTCAGACATTTGATTTTGTCGCGTCTCGCAATCCATTTAGCGGTCAAACCTTAACGAGTAACAATATTGTCGTGACCCAAAAAGGTGTTGCCGATACTGGAAAAACGCTATTTGTTGGCGCTCATTATGACTCTGCAATAGCCTATCCAAATTACGAAAACCTAGAAGCGCTGGATGATAATGCCTCTGGGGCTGGTGTCTTAACTGAGTTGACCAACAACTTAACTGGTATCGATACCGAGCATAACATTCAGTTTGTGGCATTTGGGGCAGAAGAGGGCGGTCTTAAAGGCTCAAAGGCGTTTGTGGATAGGCTCACTGATACAGAAAAAGCGACGGCGCTGGGTATGGTTAACTTAGACAGCTTGATTACAGGCGATAAGATGTATGCCAATGCAGGTCGCAATGCTTACGATAATAATGGTAACGAAGTGGCTGCCAATGTAGGGTTGCGTGAAAACGCACTTCGTATTGCAAAAGAGCTTGGTATTACACTCGACGTCAATCCAGCCATTATCGCACCGGGTGCGACAGAACCTTACGAGCCTTATGGTGTTGGTTGTTGTAGCGATCAGGAGTCTTTTGACAATATTATGCCTGTGGTCGGATTTGAGGCAACCAACTGGAGCCTTGGGCCTGACTACGACGGCTACACGCAAACAGAAAATCCAAATATTCCAGGCGGCTATACCTGGCATAACCCTGAATTAGACAATGAAGAAGTGCTTACCGATGTGTTTGGCGCAGACCGCATCGCACAAAGAATGCGTGACTATTCGCGTATCATTAGCAGATTGATTGTTGAGCAAACCAACGCTGATATCATTGCCGCAAATAAAAGCGCGCTAAATCTTCAAAATACGATGGGCGCATCTTTAAAGGACAGTGCTACCGACTCACACTCAGCGATTCTTGAGCGTGCCAATGCTTTGGCCTTAAATGCTATTGATGACAATGCTACTTTTGATACTTCGCGTACGCAGGTTTGGGTGGACGGCTCTCAAAGCTATTTGAATACTGATAATTTACAAGAAGGTACTCGCGCTAATGTTGGTGTATATGGCGAATATATGGTGCAGCCGAGCTGGCGTGTTGGTGCAGGTTTGCAGGCCGCCAATCAAAACAATAAAACTGTAGAAAATGGCATTAAAAAAGATACGAGCTATGGTATTCAAGCTTACTCGTTATTAGGCGGCAAAGACACCGCTTGGTGGAATACGACTTCTGTCAGCTTATCTAAACATGATTTAGATGTGAATAGAACCGTCAGACTAGATGGTAATAATGGCATCAATATTATTGATAATAGCGAACGCGGTAATGCTTATGCCGACGTGTTTAGTGCCTATAATGAGCTTGGCTACAATTTCCTTATTAACAAAAACATCGCGCATGGCGCATTTTTAGGTTTAAATTACAGCGATACGGACATAGACAGCTATACGAGTGGCAATGTCAATTCTCGCACGGCACTCAATATTGACAGCACCTCCAGCGAGGCATTGGATTCAGAGCTTGGTTACCAATTGCAATACGGTTTTGACTTGATGGGCACGCCTGCCAAGCTTCAAAGCAAGCTCGCTTACGTGCATGTTATTAAAGACGGTTTAGTAGACCGTTTATCGACCACGTCTTTAGCTGACGGACAAAAAAGAGATGTGAGTATCACCCAAGCAAGCAAAGATGACGACTATGGACGTTTTGAGCTGAGTGTTAGCAACAAGGTTCATAAAAACGTTTATGCTTATCTGAATGGTGATACCACCTTTGCACGCGATGATAAAGATAGCTCAGTACAGATAGGATTGCAGTATCAATTTTAAAATGTAAAGTATGAATGCAAGTATGCGCCGCTCAATGATTCGTTATGAGCGGCGTTTTTACTTATACATTTCAATATATTAATTATCATGGCGTACAACCGGTTGTCGCTATACTATGTATAGAACAAACAGCCTAATACTAAGAATAGCAAGGATAACGTATATGTTTGGCATCATAAAAGATTGGCGTGAGCAGCGCATATTGGACAACAGCCCATTTACCACTGCGGACTGGAAGCGAGCTGCTGAGCGTATCGTGATACTTGAGAGGTTAAATAAAGACGAGCTAAACCGCTTGTTTGATTTAGCGACCTTGTTTTTGGATGACAAATCAATCACGGGTGCGCAAGGTTTTGAAGTCACGGATGTGGTCAGACAGTCCATTGCTTTGCAGGCGTGCCTACCGATCCTAAACCTAAGTCTGGAATGGTATGCTGGCTGGTCGTCAATCATTATTTATCATGGTTCTTACAAGAGCGCTAGCACAACTGTAGACGAGTTCGGTATTGTCCACGAGGGCAGTCAGCACCGTAGCGGGGAAGCATGGCTGCGTGGACCTGTCATTCTGTCATGGAAGGATGCTAAGCATTCAGGTGAACGCGACGGACACAATGTGGTTATTCATGAGTTTGTTCATAAGCTTGATATGCTAAACGGCCGTGCCAATGGTTTTCCGCCATTGCAACCAGATATGAATCCTACTCGGTGGACGGAGATAATGAGCCGCGATTTTGAAGATTTTCAAACCCACCGCAAATCAGGACTCGATCGCTATGGCGCGACCAATCCAGCGGAGTTTTTTGCGGTGTTAAGCGAAGTATTTTTTGAGACACCACAAAAGCTGATAGACGCTTATCCTGATATTTACGATATTATGGTTAAGTTTTTTCGACAGACGCCACTTGAGCAAGCGTCTTAGCTATTACTAATATATCATTTATTGAATATATAGTAGTAACCGACAATAAAAAAAGGGAAGTGCCTCACATACGATATACTGCTCTTTTATTATAAATACTAATTAAAAATCAATACCTTATAATTTTTATTAGACTGTCCACTGATCATTAATGATGGCCACCAGATAGCGCTTACCTTGATAGTCATCAAACACGAGACGTAGCACACGCCAGTCCATACCAGAATATTCATCACTACCTTTATAATAAAACTCAACCACATCTAAATTTGGGTATATTGTCTTTAAATTGTTGATAGAGTTGCCATTATTTTTGAAGTCATTAAGACTTATGCTGGCATTATTGAAAATTGCGCCATTTACCCAAGTGTCTAAGTAAGTTGGTAATGTTTCGACTAAAGGATCGCCAGTGCCATCTTTTTCACCCCAAGTAAAGCGGGTTTTTGACTGCTGCAAATATTGTGCATACTGTTCACGACTAAAAACTTTGTCCGTTTCGGGACGTATGTAAGCATACATTGAGAAGCGAACGCCGCGTGTCGGATGAATATCATCGACGATCCTAGCAAAGTCTTTATTAGCGAGCGCACGCTGGATACGTAACGCTTGTTGTCTAAGGGTTTGTTGGCTCATATCAGAGACAACGGCTGTTGATGAATTTGCCTTTGCTGGATTGGAAATAGTCCCGTTAGGCTCAGCAGAAGACTGACAACCCATTACCGCCAATACGGAAGCTAAAAAGCCACCAGTAGCCAGTTTAGAAGAATGGGCTTTAAGAGTAGATAGCGTGGTCATAAAGTATCCTCAATGTGGTTTTTAACAAAACAAATATTATTACTATAAATGAGAAAATCTCATCAAAATGCTAGATAAGCAGTGCTATATAAATGGTTGTTTTAGTATGTAAACCTGAATAATACGATAATACCGCACAGTCACAATATTGGCGTGATGTAATAGGCAGTAACACTTCCTAAATAATGACATCTTGTAGAGAACGGCATGCCAACATATCTTTCATTGCCACTGCTGCTAATAATGGGATTGGTTGTCACCAGTCCGGTTACAGCAGAGATGCCAAAACCATCTCAGACCCTTGATGCGATGAAAGTTGCAGCGATTGCTAAAATGTACCAGCAAGACGTGAGTAATCAAGGTATGAGCAATCCAGTAGTGTTGCAGCAGTATGCCAATCGAGATCTAAAAGCAGCCATACAAGCTGAGCGCGATTACTTTGATAAAGAGCAAATGTCCTGTCATGTTGGCTATGACGTGTTGTGGGATTCTCAGGATCCTGATTATGAACAGGACAAACAGTTTTCAGTGACTGAGCAAGGATTGGTTCAGGTAAGCTTGGCGCAAGGCAGCAATGTTTATTATGAGTTGTCTTGTGAAAGTTCTGATGGCGATACTGATTGCCGAGTAGCAGATGTGATATTAGATGAGAATGGCACGTCTTTACGAAAGCATTTGCTAAAAACTTGTCGTTAGTAAAATGTTAATTAATTTAAGAGAGTTGCTATAGAAGCAAATAAAAATGCTGATAAGTAACGCGGTATAAATTGTTGTTAGCCTAATCGCTAAACCTGTTGGTTTGTTTTCGCATAATGTATATTATGTTAAACTAAGGGTACCATACAATAAGTTCATGGGATTATAATTATATGATAAATCCCTATAAAGATTGGTTGATGATTGATTAATTCTCATACCTACTAACTATTCATAAAGTCATCTTCATCAACACTAATACAGTTACTAGCTAAGCTGTCTTAAGAAGTCAATGTACAGAGCTATCACTGATCCTATTGTATTTGTAATCGAGTTTAACGTATTAAACCATGTCGCTAGTTAACCTGTTTGATAAACTTGTTCTACTCATCATTGCTAAGTTTACTACCTTCATACTGCATAATAAGCCCTCTGAATCATCTGTCATTCCTAATCATCACCCAATAACCAAATCACTCATCAATCGATTGTTGGTAGCTTAGCCGACTTCCTCATTAATGCGAATGTGCTTGAACTACATTAGGTACAGAAGTATTCGCCACCAAGTGACAATCAGCTCAAAGTAAAAGCAATAATCCTTCTGGATACCTATTACTCTATATTCTTGATAAGAACGTATACAAGCTCTGACAATGCTCCTACTTGGCATCTCAGTAAGTCCAAGTCTATATACACCTTATAGCTGCTATTATCATAGCTAACTACGTTTCCATTTAGAGTCACCAAAACAGCCTTCCTGATTAGTGAAACATTCATTGGTCTTTTCTAACATCTCTCGTTCTTACTGAGATATCTTAATCTAAAGCATTGAGTTGATACCTTCCAAATTTGCACAGAACAGTACTATCACCCTGATTAAGGTATTCTGTGCGAGTACAGGAGCACGGTTTTTCGTGCAAATATGTCGAAGGACTCTATTGCCAATAGCAAACAGCACTCTTACTTTTAATCTATATGAAGTTTATTCCTTCAAACGCCATATATATCAACAAAAAAATAGCTTACTCCCTCTTTCTCCACTATACTATAATTATCCCCAACCTTCACTTGGGGATAATTGTACCTAAAATACTTAATTTTAAAGGGTTTTATGTCTTAATAGATTAATAACCGTGTCCATTTCAGTGTCCAATAACTATCTATATTTTCCAAAAGATACTTTTTCAGAATTTATAAAGTATGTGCAAAGATTATTCTAAATCTCAGTATAGAGTTAATAGATTAACATTCACAATTTACCTTGCTTATAAAACTTACGGATGTGCATTATGGCTGTCGACAATTTAAATGATATTAATATACTTGAATGCCGAGATAAAGATTACTCGGTTAGTGTCTCAGGTATTGCGGGCCTAAGTATTCGTATTTATCCAAATGGTAAAAAAGAATATTACTTGAGGTACGCTCATCCGCATATCGATGGTAAGCGTCCTAGAATGATGCTAGGTAAGGTCGAAGAAATCAGTCTATATGAAGCTAAGCATAAAGCAGAAAGTATACTTAAGATGGTCGCACAAGGCTCTGACCCTAAAGCTATCCATAAAAAAGAACAAGTCAATAAGTATGCTCATCTAAAGAACGCCACATTTTCTGAAATTACACAAGCGTGGCGAGACCACAAAACATCAAGTCGTAATCGTAGCAATTCTAGAAAGCGTGCGTTTAGTGAATCTACCCTTAAATTTTGGGATTTATGTCTAGGATATATGTGTCGCGAGATTGGCGACTTAAGAATGAACGATATCACGAGCGAGATGATATTAAGTGTGTGTGAGGCGATTCAGAATAATGAAAATCAAGCAACCTTCGTTGGTGCAAGCACTCGGCTTTATACTGAAAAAGTCTTCTCATTCGCTGTTGCAAGAGGATTATGCGATAGAAACATAGCTATTGATACGCGTGGCGAGCTCGCACCTGCCAGCTCAGGCAACCATTTACCAGCCATCACTAAGCCTGATCAGTTTGCCACTCTCCTAAACGATATGTCTAATTTTGAAGGTGCAAGTAAGATTACATTGGAAGCAATGAACTTATTACCATATGTTTTTGTGCGTAGTATCGATTTGCGGTCTATGCGATGGCAAGATATAGATTGGGATAACAAGCTATGGGAGTTTTCTCCTACTAAAGGCGAAGGTCGTGAGGATATGGTATCGCACTTAGTTGTACCTCTAGCCACTCAGGTTATTGAACGCTTACGAAGAATAAAAGCAATTACAGGTCATAAAGAATATGTGTTTGCATCGATGCGTGCCTCAAGCAATAGCTATATTAGTAAAGCGACTCTAGTACAGATATTCCATAGGCTTGGATACAAAGATGTTCAGTGTGCTCATGGATTTCGAGCATCGGCCAAAACATTGCTTATGGAACAATCTGAACTACGTTACTCAGATATTGTGACTGAGCTGCAATTAGGACATCGAATAAAGGATACGCATGGTGGCGCTTATAACCGATTGGATGAAATCGATACTCGAATACTCATGATGCAAGATTGGGCTGACTATATAGATAAGCTGCGAGACTCTGTATGAAAACTACTTTAAGCTGATTATATCATTCAATTTTCATTGCTTTGTAGAGAGTATTAATATAGTATTAAATCATAAGAGACACCTATATAAAAGTTCATATATTCGTAGGATTTGATTCAAATGCTGAAAATAAAATCTATTACTCTAAACAACTCAGCTCAGCTTAGTCTATTGTTTGATAGCACTACTACACTTCCCTGCTTATATCCTATGCTTTATATTAATAGCTCATTGAAGTTTAAAAGTGAATCAACACAACGAGCTTACTTGCAGGGCATTAAGCAGTGGTACGAGTTCTGGGAAGAAAAACATAATCAGTCATTCTGCAAGTATTTCCGTGAACATAAATCTAACCCTAATTTGATGATTAAAGAAATAGACAGCTTTATATTATATTTGGAAAATATGCGGGTAGTTGACCAAAAGCTAATTAGATTAGGGAGCAATCCTTCAATTAATTACAATACGCTTGCACATCGTTTGCGGGCTATCCTCAGCTATTTAAACTATTTATTAGATACCTTTAGTCAAGTACACGGTAAATCTATAAGCCCTCAAATAGTTAGATATAAATCTACACTTTCCCAAAAGTCTGATCTTGTCAAAAACTTGTCCTCTAATCACCATAAAGCCCATAAAAATGGGACAAACTTTAAAAGCCTTACAGAGGAAATAAAAGAAGCTCTATATTCTATTATTTCGCCAAAAGCACTAGAACCTTTATTTAAGAGTAAGGAAGCGCAGTTAAGAAACTTTCTCATTGTACATCTGCTCTTAAACTACGGTTTGAGGACTGGCGAGCTGTTACTTTTAACTCTTAACTCAATTAAGACTGATTTAAAAACATGTAATACTTATCTCGTTATAACTGATACACAAGATAGAACAGATAACCGTATATCGAAGCCGCAGATGAAAAACGTTCAATCCGTTCGAACCATATTATTAGAAAAACGTGATGCTCAATTTATTCACATGTATATCAACAATATCAGATCTCGAGATTCTAAAAGTCACATGCTATTTCTATCGTTACAAGCACCCTACGCACCTCTTAGTAAATCAGGTCTTAAAAAGCTCATAGCTACGATAAATGAGAAGATAAAAAGCAAGCATCCTCAATTTTTTGACAAAAATTATGTAGATTCAATTGATAAAATTTCAGCTCATATTCTTCGTCATACATGGGCGTATATGATGCTTAAACATAGTTATCAATCATATTTGGACAGTTACAACAAGGCGCAGGCAATGGAGAATGCTATTGAAAGTTTAAGAAAGATGGCAGGGTGGTCACTCAACAGTACTATGCCATACTTATATGCTAGCCGATTTATCTCGGAAAATGCCAATTTAGCTAATATTCAAAGAATTACAAAAGTGGGTGCACACTATGACCACTAATAATTTAGCACTAGAGTCTCCTGATTATTCAGGTCATCGATTATTTTCTGAAGCCCAGATAAATAAAATTGAGAGTTTACTTATTCCTAATGTAATACGATTTATGCTTGCTGATAGATATGAAACGAAATTTATCAATTCTACCTCAAGTACTTGGGAGTTTTTCTACTCCGGTAGAAAAGAGTACATAGACTTTACTGAAGAAAAATACTTAGATAAGTATGAGGTTAAGTTATTAAAGTTTTTTTTGGCTTACTACTCCCAGCTCAATAGCCCTGCCTATTTATCAAAACACTTTAAACAAGTCAGGTCTAACTTTCAGAATTTGATAAAAAGCGGCAGCTCTTTTAGTTATGTGAATTTCAGAGAAATTCTTCTAGATTTAGCTGTAGATGAATCTAAAAGTAGAGAATACTATACACTAAAGAACTTTGTCAGATTTTTGATAGCTGAAGGTTTTGAAGGATTTAGTGAAGAAGATGAGCTTGATCTTGAAATATTAGAAAGACCAAAAACTTTCAACTCAAAATTATACTATCAAGAAATTGAAGATCCTATTAGTAGGCCTACGGTTACAATGATACAAAACGGTTTTGCGAAACTGAATTCAGAGATTACTAAGAGACAATCAATAGCAGACAATGTCATTAAAAATGCCTCTATCCTTGGTCTTATCTATGTAACTGGTATGAGACCCGTTCAATTATCAAAACTTTCTGTTGAAGATATAAAGATAGACACTTATACGGAAGAAGGCGAACATATGCGTTACAGCATACTTGTGCCTTATGCAAAACAAGGACGATTCAATCATGCTAAAATTTCTATAAAACTACCTGAAGAAATTGCTACAGTTATTTTGCAATATATCAAACAGTTCAAACTACCTATGAAACATCAGCTTTTTAATTTAGGTAATTCTGCAGTGACTTACTGTACTACTGCCATCAATGAACAAATCTTTAGATTCTCACCGCAGGAATATCAGAAACGAGTTTTAAGTAGTGAATTAATCCAAATTAAATATACAAGCTCTCAATTCCGTCATCACGTAGCTCATTCAATGGCACTATCAGGGTCAAGTGCTGAAGAAATTGCCTATGTCTTAGGTCATTCATCATTAGTCACAGCTAGGTATTATATTTTTTCGTCGCCCAATCTCGCTCAAACTCGAGCCATCGCACTCGGTAGAAATCCTGTTTACCAACAAATAATAGCCATGCTAATGACTGGTGATATTATTACTCATGAGCAAGATCATGGAAAGAATATAATAGGATTTATTAATAATAAGATTCACATCAATATAGGTAAATGTAACTATAAAGCCAACTGTTTCCTTGAACCTGTGCGTAGTTGCTATGGATGTGTCTATTTTCACCCTTATGAACATGGTCATCATGAAGAGGTTTTAGAATGTGTTCAAGATGAACTAGAATCGATCATACATATCTCTGATGCTGTTTATAACTCATCAAATCCAATTATTTCTATTCATGAAGCTACTAAATTTGAAATACAGTCAGTCATTAAGCGCTGTAAGTTAAATAGTGAGTTGAAAAATGCAGATGACTAATTACAGTAAATTCATTGATGAGCAAAAAGTGTTTTTTAAAAAAAACTTATACAAACCAAATGATGCCTTGTGGGAAGATAGTTTTTGGTTAAAGACTGGTGTGGGTTCAAGCTGGCTACTATCAAGGAACAAGCTAAGCCTCAGCTTTGTTTCTACAAGCAAAGTAAGAGGGCTATTAAATATAAATATATCTGAAGAGTATCAAGAATTTTGTAAAGCCATGCTAGTGTACAGTTATCGCCAAGCTAATGGTAACGTTTCACCACAAAAGCTTGTTGCTGAACTTTTAGTGTTAAAGCGTTGGTTTTATTCCCTACAAGAGCTTACCTCTGACACTCACCCCAAAAAAATATCGACAGAAATTCTTAACCACGCCTACCTTTTATTAAAGAATAATAGTAATGCTGCTAACCTTCCAAATCATGCTGGAATATTCAGAAGACTACAACACATAGTGAATAAATATGGATTCACTTCTAAGAAGCTAGAGTTCGAAGTTGATTTAAAGTGTTTTGGTAAACATAACAGAACACCAAAAGCAAAAATAACTAAAGAGCTTCTTAAATATAAAAATATTGATGAAAATGAAATAAACACAGAAAAATTAATCTCGATTCAGACATTTATAAACATTGCTTCGCTCAAAAATTTTTGTCAGAGTGAAGGTGAAAGAATACTTCTAAACTCACTATTTTTATCTATCGTGACAGGATTCCGTTCGACTGAAATAATAATGCTGAAGAAAGACTGTTTAATTGAAAAGCCTATATTAGACCTGCAAACCAATAAGCCTATAAGTGTTAATGATAAAGCGCAATATATGCTTGGGATACAATATTATGGTGCAAAAGGAGCTGGAGAGAGAATTCACTGGGTTGAGCCTTCTACTACTACGCTGGTTAAAAGCATTATACAAGATACGTTAAAAATTACCGAAAAATATCGAGAGCACCTAATTTATTTGAGGCAGAAAGATTTAAAAGACTTTCTTCCTAAGAGTATTGATGAAATTCCTGATGATTTAATCGAGCTAGATGACTTAATCGATCATTTATTTATCTCAAGAAAAAGAAAAAGAGGTCGTGCTGGTCGAAGAGATGCAATATTAAGTGTGTTCAGACATGCTCAAGTAAAACCTAATAAGACAATTAATACTGGAACAGGTGAGCTAAAGTTTTATAGTAAAAAAACTTTAAGTAAATTCATTAAATCAACAGAAAATTATGCTACCGAAGAACCTATAAACAAAAAATTTGAGTTTGAGGGTCGTATAGTCAATATTCCCTATGAGGATCTGTTATTTATAGTTCAATATGGTAGCACTACCTTATCTCGGGGTGTAATCAATAAAGCAAATATTACGATACTAGAGAACCGTGTTATAAATAATTTTTTAGGTACAGGTAAAAATAAATCAGTATTTGAAAAGTACGGCCTTAAAGATAGCGATAATCAAGCCTCTAAAATATCGAGCCATATTCCACGCCATAATATTAACACCTTTTTAGCTATTGCTGAGATCTCAGACCACTTGCAAGCAATGTTAATGGGTCGGGTTGATGTTGAGCAAAACAAACACTACCAACACTTGAGTATTAAGCAAATCAGCCAAAATGCCAGTTTAGCTAGTAGCAATAGTCAATTTCAAACATCTAAGGAGTTAATGGCAGTTTCAGAACCTGTGCAACCTGCAGAGAATAATGCAAAAAGCCCAATTGATGACATCTTAGAATATGGTTTGATGCTCTTTAGCAACGATAAAGACCTAGAAAACAACTTGAAAAATAATCTACATACGTTTGATAGTACTATTGAAATATCGAATTTTATTGAGCAATCTATGGGTGATGGTTACTTCGAAGATATTGCTAAAGCTTTTAATGAAATAGCTCCTACAGAGCCAGACAAAGCGAAAGAACTCATAGATACCCATGCCTACTTACATCCCCTACCCTTTGGCTCGTGTATGCGTAATATGGCGGCTCACGGTTGTCCCAAGCGACTAGCGTGCCAGTCAGGTGCGTCCTGTGTCAATTTTACGGTGACAGGCCGTTTGGGCGAACTTGAAAATTTAAGACTTACTAAAGATAGACTGACTGATCAAGCTAAAAGCTTAGCTGATAATTCTGAATTTACACTAAGGATAAAAAAGCAAATTCAGAACCTTGAGGGTTTCGAACAAAAAATTATGGTCGGCTACAGTAATAAAACTCCTGTAAATATATATAGTGCAATAGATACTGAGCATTCCCAGCCAAAGACACTTGCTGAACTATTTTCACTAGAATACGAAAAGATAAAAGCTAATGATGAGGAAGAAAGCAAATGTTAAGAGGTAGTGAGCTTAATGAAGCTATCGAGAACGAGCTTAAAGAAATGGTACAAGAAGGCATTAAAAAGGCCCCTATTTCAAATACTGCTCTACATAAGAGACTAATTGCCAAAGGGCATATTAAAGGGGGTCTGAGTACGCTTAGCACTAAAGAACGTAAAGCATTAATTCAAAAATACACCATGGAGCAGCTCTTACCATTGAACTTGAATGAAAAAGAAGAGCAGCTATACGTCAATAAAAAGACACGTCAAGCTCTTCTTGACACCAATAAAGGATTAAAAGAGAGGATAGCTGAACTTGAAGATGAGCTGAATCAAAATACTGTTACCCTCGTAGAAATTATTAATCAAGTAAAGTTGAAAACTAATCTTGAGCTAGATGACTTACTTTCACCCTACTTAATATCTGAACTCAAAAGTCAGTCTAGGGCGTGTTGAACATTGGATATAAATTTCTGGCAAAAAAAATAGCGAACGGTTAATCTTTAAGTTCTCACACAAAAAAGATATCGTTCGCTATGCCTCGCACTATGCTCAAAGATGAACACTGGACAAGACTGAAACCTATATTACTAGAACTTAATATCTATGACAAAGAAAATCTTAGACAAACGGTTGAAGGCGTACTTTATCGCATGCGTGTTGGCTGTCCTTGGTGCGACTTACCCGAGTGTTTTGGCAAGCCTAATACCATCTATAAAGCTTACCAGCGCTGGTTTCGTAGTAATAAGCTGATTACGCTGTTTGCTTTATTAATCAAAGACGCAGATCTTGAGTGGGTCTTCATTGATGGTACTCATATCAAGGCGCATCAGCACAGCAGTGGTGGCAATGAGAACCTACAATCCATTAGTAAAAGTGTGGCAGGACGCGCGACCAAGATTCACTTGGCAGTAGATGCTCATGGCAATCCTATCACCTTTATCTTGTCAGATGGTACGACCCATGATGCTAAAGTCGCACCTGATTTAATAGACAAAGTTAATTTGAGCAATACAGAGGTTTTATGTGCGGATAAAGGCTATGATTCTGATGCACTACGAGCGCATATTGAACAAGCCGGGACGCATGATAACATCCCTCGAAAACGAAATACTCAGTCTTCTAACGACCATATGGACTGGGACTTATATAAAGCGAGGCATCTAGTAGAAAATGCTTTCGCCAAACTAAAACAGTATAGGGCGGTTGCCACCAGATTTGATAAGCTCAAGCAGAGTTATGAAAATACAGTCGCTCTCGCTTGCGCTTATATCTGGCTCAAATTATGAATGTTCAACACGCCCTAGTCTGTTTTGCTCCTTGACCTGTTCAAGTTACAATAGAGTTTACACTCAAGGACATCATTTAGAGGTAAGCAACATCGCTAGATACAGATATTTAAGGCTAATAGTTGTAGAGTAACCCCTTATAAGAATAGTTTAGTGTTTTACAGTAAAAATTTGATTTTAGTCTGCCATTTTTTATCCTGCTATATTTTATTCATACTTGTTTTATTTAGAGAATCTATTAATGAGTGACGTTTTATCACTGTCCCAATTAGAGCAATACCTGTCAAAAGCTGCTTGGATCTTAAAAGGTCCCGTCGATGCCTCAGATTTCAAGGTGTATCTCTTCCCCCTTCTATTTTTCAAACGTATCTCTGACGTTTATGACGAAGAATACCAACAGGCTTTAGCAGAGTCTGACGGTGATATTGAATATGCATCAATGCCAGAAATGCACCGATTTGAAATCCCAGAAGGCTGCCACTGGAACGATGTACGCGAAACCACTACTAATGTAGGTCAAGCCATCGAACAGGCGCTGCGCGGTATTGAGCAAGCCAACCAAGACTTTTTGTACGGTATCTTTGGTGATGCTCAGTGGAGTAATAAAAATAAGCTGCCAGATAAGCTACTGATTGATCTAATTGAGCATTTTTCACAGTATCGTTTAGGTCATGAAAATGCCAATCCAGATATGCTAGGTAATGCCTATGAATATCTAATCAAGCACTTTGCTGACCTAACCAATAAAAAAGCAGGTGAGTTTTACACGCCGCGATCAGTAGTGCATTTGCTAGGACTTATTCTTGATCCGCACGAAGGTGAATCTGTCTATGATCCTGCCTGTGGGACCGGAGGTATGCTATTAGAGTGTGTCGATAACCTGAAACATAACGGCGAAGACTTTCGTACGCTTAAACTCTATGGCCAAGAAAGAAATCTGACATCCAGTGCTATTGCACGTATGAATATGTTTTTACACGGTATAGAAGATTTTGAAATTCTACGTGGTGACACCTTACGCGAGCCCGCCTTTTTTCAGGCCGATGGTTTAAAAACCTTTGATTGTGTCATAGCCAACCCGCCATTCTCCTTAAAAGATTGGGGCGCGGATAATTGGGCTGATGATCCCTATGGGCGCAATATTGCTGGCGTGCCACCTAAAGGTAATGGCGACATGGCTTGGGTACAACACATGGTTAAATCCATGAATAGTACAGGCCGTATGACCGTGGTATTGCCTCATGGTGCCCTATTTCGTAAAGGTGCTGAAGGTAAAATCCGTAAAGCACTATTAGATCAAGATATTTTAGAAGCCGTCATCGGCTTAGGTCCTAATGTATTCTATGGAACCCAGTTAGCCGCTTGTGTCATGGTCTTCAAACAAAACAAAGATGCCGATAAAAAAGGCAAGGTGCTCTTTATCGACGCTTCTGAACAAATACGTGTGGGACGCGCTCAAAATCACCTAGAGCCAGAGCATGTTCAGCAAATATACCAATGGTATAGCGATTTCCAAGATGTTGAGAACTACGCTAAGGTCGCCAGTTTTGCAGACTTAAAGGAAAACGATTTTAATCTCAATATTCCACTCTACGTAGAAAAAATCATTGAAGACAACTTGCCTAGTGTGGAAGAAGCTATGACTGACCTAAAAGAAGCTTGGCAAGCCAGCCTAGAAGCAGAAGATAAGTTTAAAACTATACTAAAAGGATTCTTATAATGGCATATTCAAGCCTATCTATCAGGCAGCTGATTAAAGATATTAACTCTAACAAATACTACTTGCCTGCCATACAAAGAAAGTTTGTTTGGGGCGAAGAAAAAATATGCAGATTGTTTAATTCTATTATGCAGGACTACCCGATTGGAACTTTCTTATTTTGGGAATTAACAGCTCAGAAAGCCAATGAATATACGTTTTATGAATTTCTTAAGAATTATCATGAGCGTGACTCTAAAAATCAACTAGTTAACTACGACTTTCCTTTTGAAATTCGTGGCGTATTGGATGGACAGCAGCGTATTAGTTCAATGTATATTGCTCTTCAAGGTGTGTATTGCACTAAGAGGAAATATGCAAAGAGCACGAACAATAGCGCATACCCCGAACGTAAAATGTATATAAACTTATTGAATGATGATTATGAGTTTAAATTCTTAACCGACAAAGATGCTCAAAATAGTAAAAGCGGTTACTTTTATCTTGTTAGAAATATTTTAAGTGAGCTCGAAGATTCGGATGCTGACTCTGACAATATTGTTGATGAGCTAATAGAGATTGATCCTAGTAGATCAGATCTGTTAATCGAAAATAGAAGACAAGCAAAAAAGATAATTAATCGGTTACTCAATAAGTTTAATGATGATCAGTTAGTGAGTTACTTCAAGATCATTAATAAAGACCTAGATGATATCTTAGATATTTTTGTACGCGTTAATAGCGGCGGGACGATACTATCAAAATCTGATCTTCTATTCTCTACCTTAGTGGCACACTGGGAAGATGGTCGTGACCAAATTGAGAAACTTATATCTGATATGAATGGCGAAGACGGTCTGTTCAATTTCAATACAGATTTTTTGATGCGGACATGCTTATTTCTTGTAGATGCCCCAATGAACTTTAAGGTGCAGACCTTTAACTCTACGAACATCAATAAGATAAAAGATAATTGGGACTATATTCGCAAGGCCCTAATAGATGCAGCAGCAATGCTAAGAGAGTTTGGCTTTAATAAGAAGCGATTATCCTCCAACTATGCTGCAACTCCATTGGCCTATTACTTATACAAAGGTGGAAAGGTAGATCCTACAGCTAAACAAGAACTAAGAAAATTGATTGTACATAGTCTCTTGAAGCAGGTTTATAGTGGTCAGGCAGATACCGCACTAAGCGGTTTACGTGATGGCTTAAGAATAAAGGCCGACAATGGTGATACATTCATACTTAAAGACGCTAAGTTTGATTTTTCTGTATATAAACATACGAAAATGTCAGGTGGCAAAAAGCTAACAATTGATACCACGGACATCGAAAACTTCTTAGAGTACAAAAAGGGTGCGTTTTCATTCTTATTACTCTCGACGCTTTATCCAGACTTAAGGTTAGATCAAATATCATTTCACCAGGATCACATGCATCCTCACAGCAAATTTAAGCCCTCACTATTGAAAGCAGTTGGAATAGACGGTGAAACTATCAAACAATGGCAAGATATGAGAGACCAAGTGCCTAACTTGCAGTTACTCGAAGGCCGGGAAAATACTGTCAAACAGGCTACTGATCTCTCTAAATGGGTTAACGATAAAACTGATGATGCAACTTATTACCGAAAGCGAAATTACATCTTAGATGAGCAGTCATTAGAGCTAGCAGATTTCGAAGAATTCTTTTCAAATCGAAAACAACTTTTAAGAAAAAAACTGTATGAGTTATTTGATGTTACTTATATTGAAGAGTCAATTGAGGAGGCAGTATAGTGGCCAACCAAGAACTTGACCAAAAGTCCTTAGAAAAATACCTCTGGGGTGCAGCCACTACGTTACGTGGCACCATTGATGCTGGCGACTACAAGCAGTATATTTTTCCTTTACTATTCTTTAAGCGTATCTCTGATGTGTACGATGAAGAGTTCGAGAAAGCATTGGCTGAATCAGACGGCGATATGGAGTACGCAGCCTTTGCAGAAAACCACCATTTCCAGATTCCAGAAGGTGCGCGCTGGCAAGACGTTCGTGAAGTTACAGTTAATATCGGCCAAGCACTGCAAGGCGCTATGCGTGCCATTGAACAAGCCAATCCTGATACTTTACAAGGTATTTTCGGTGATGCTAGCTGGACCAATAAAGAGCGCCTATCTGATGCCATGCTCACGAACCTTATTGAGCATTACTCGCAGCACACGCTTAATTTAGCCAATGTACCTGATGATAAGCTGGGTAACGCCTACGAATACCTGATTAAAGAGTTCGCTGATGATAGCGGCCATACGGCGGCTGAGTTCTATACCAACCGTACCGTAGTAAAGCTGATGACCATGATTATGGACCCACAGCCAGGTGAATCAGTGTATGACCCTACTTGTGGCTCTGGCGGCCTATTGCTGAATTGTGCGCTGCATTTAAAAGATGAAGGCAAAGAGTACCGCACGCTAAAACTTTACGGTCAAGAGATTAACCTGCTGACCTCAGCCATTGCTCGCATGAATATGTTTATGCACGGTATTGAAGAGTTTGAGATTGTGCGTGGCGATACCTTAGCCAATCCAGGCTTAATAGAAAATGGTGAACTGAAAAAGTTTAATGTGATACTGGCTAACCCACCCTACTCGATTAAATCTTGGGATAGAAAAGCTTTTGAAAACGATCCTTACGGCAGAAATTTATGGGGTACACCGCCGCAAGGCTGTGCCGATTATGCATTCCAACAGCACATTCAAAAAAGTCTAGATTTAGGTAATGGCCGTTCTATTTCATTGTGGCCGCACGGTATTTTGTTTCGTGATGCTGAAATGCAGATGCGCCGCAAAATGATTGAAGAAGACTTGGTAGAGTGTGTCATTGGTCTAGGGCCTAACCTGTTCTATAACTCACCGATGGAAGCTTGCCTGCTGATTACTAAGACTAAAAAAGAGAAAAGTAAGCAAGGCAAAATACTTATAATCAACGCCGTCAAAGAAGTGCGGCAGGATAAGAATATTGCCTTTTTAGAAGACAATCATATTGAACGCATTTATAACGCTTATACCACGTACAAAGATGAAGCAGGCTTCTGTAAAGTGGTTAGCATTGAGGACGTCCTAAAGCATAATGCCAGCCTAAATATGGCTTTATATGTTAGTAATGTTGATAGTAGTGAAGAACGAATAAGCCTCGATGAGGCTTTAACCAACTGGACTCAATCCTCCAAGCAGTTAAAAGCCAGTATGGAACAACTATTTAAGGAGCTAGGTTAATCATGACAACCGAAAAAATTGACCTAAACAATTTAGATAAGTCAGACTGGAAAACCTATCGCTTTGATGAGATTGCACAAAACATTTCAGAGCGTGTCGATCCTAACAATACCGATTTAGAAGTGTATATTGGCCTGGAGCATATTGACTCAGAATCCCTGCATATTAAGCGCCATGGTACGCCTGATGATGTAAATGGTATTAAACTGAAGTTCTATAAAGACGATATCATTTTTGGTCGTCGCCGTGCCTATCAGCGCAAAGCAGGTATAGCGACTTGTGATGGGTTCTGCTCAGCACATGCTCTTGTTGTAAGGGCGAACCCCGATGTCATTGATCCTGCACTCTTTCCTTTCTTTATACACTCAGATTTGTTTATGAATCGCGCTGTAGACATTTCCGTCGGGTCATTATCGCCAACTATCAATTGGGGGACATTGAAGCATCAAGAATTTAAAATCCCACCTATTGAAAAGCAAAAAGATTTTGCCGAATTATTATGGTCAATTGATCACCATATAAATACTGAAAAAAAACTTGAAGAAGCTTTGGACTATACTCGCGAGTCATACATAAAGTCGTCTTTATTAAAGTATAGGTCAGGTATAGAGCCTGACCTACCAGCAGGATATGAAATTAAGCGTTTAGATGAATTAGCTGATATTAGTGGCGGATCAACCCCTTCAAGAAGTAATGATAGCTTTTGGGATGGTGATATACCTTGGTTAACTCCTACAGATGTAACAAAGCATGAAGGTATTCATTTATCTAAAACAAAAGAATACATAACTAAAGAAGGGCTTAAAGACATTTCAAATCGGGTCTATCCGCCCGGTTCCATTTTATTCTGTTCCAGAGCAACAATTGGTTTTGCAGTTATTAATGATATTGAAATGGCAACGAACCAAGGTTTCTCAAACTTTATCTGCAATGGTGAAGTCAGTAATTATTTCCTTTACTTTATGTTGCAACACGTCACTCCTGAGTTAACTCGTTTAGCTGGAGGTAGTACATTTTTAGAAATTTCAAAATCATCTATGCGTTCCTTCAAAGTCGTTGTGCCAGACAAGATGAACTTAGAGGTAATTGAATCAAAACTACTACATTTCGATAAAATCAACCGAGAAATTTCAAAAAAGATTTCAAACTCTAGCGTATTGAGAAGTAATTTAATTAATCAGGTCTTCTAAAATGTCCTTCACCGAATTAAACAGCGTAGAGCATTACATCATCAATCAAATGAGTGGCGTTAACTTAAACGCTTCTCATGAGAGCAGCCAAGTGAATGAGCCTCGCAGTCAGTATGGTGCCCAATGGCAGTTTCAATCCGCAGAGCAGCTTGGCCGCAGTGTGAATGAGGTGATGGTTGAGTCGCAAGTAAAAGCGGCTCTGTTACGCTTGAATCCTGAGATTCAAGCTAACCCTGCATTGGCTGATGAAGTCATCCATGCCCTGCGTGCTATTCTAATTTCGGTGAACCAAGTTGGTTTGGTCAAAGCTAACGAAGAATTTTTCCAGTGGTTAACGGGCGAAAAGACCATGCCTTTTGGTGAGAATAATCATCATGTGTCTATTCGCCTAATTGACTTTGAAAACTTAGATAATAACCAGTACGTTATTACTAACCAGTTTCGTATTCATTATAGAGAAACCAAAATCCCCGACATCGTTATGATGATTAACGGTATTCCTGTCGTCATCGGCGAAGCTAAAACCCCTATTCGGCCCTCTGTTAGCTGGCTAGACGGCGCGCATGAAATACACAATATTTATGAAAATGCGGTACCACAGTTATTTGTGCCTAATATCCTCTCCTTTGCTACCGAGGGCAAAGAGTTCTTTTATGGCTCTGTACGCTGTCCATTAGAATTTTGGGCACCTTGGCGTCTAAGTAATGATGACGATGCTATCGCTAGAAGCTTTGGTTTAGGTGGAGTTGGTAAAGAATTGTCGGACCTGCTGAGCCCTGCACGCTTGCTCGATATCATGCGTAACTTCTCCCTGTTCAGCAGTAATAAGAAAAAGCAGCGCATGAAAATAATACCGCGTTTTCAGCAGTATGAAGGCGCGAATAAAATCGTTGAACGTGTGGTTGAAGGTAAAATCAAGAAGGGTCTAATCTGGCATTTTCAGGGCTCAGGTAAATCTTTACTAATGGTATTTGCCGCTCAAAAACTACGCCGTGAAGCCAAATTAAAAAGCCCAACTGTTATTGTATTAGTAGATAGAACTGACTTAGATACCCAGATAAGCGGCATCTTTAATGCGGCCGACATCGCTAACGTAGAAAGCACTGAAAGTATCAAAGAATTACAGCAGATGCTTGAGCGTGATACCCGTAAGATAATCGTTTCTACTATTCATAAATTCCGTGACGCCAAGCCAAATATGAATACCCGAGATAATATTATCGTACTGGTAGATGAGGCCCACCGTACACAGGAAGGCGATCTAGGACGTCAGATGCGTGCGGCCTTACCTAACTCATTTCTCTTTGGCTTAACCGGTACGCCCGTTAATAAAGCGGATAAGAACACATTCTGGGCATTTGGTGCCGAGGAAGACGAAGGCGGCTATATGAGTCGCTATACCTTTCATGACTCCATTCGTGATGAAGCCACCCTACCCTTACATTTTGAGCCACGATTAGTTGATGTGCATATTGATAAAGAGTCGCTCGATAAAGCCTTTGCTGACTTTAAAGAAAGCCAAGCCCTAAGTGATGAAGACGCCGACGCCTTAAATAAAAAGTCAGCCAAGATGGCCGCCTTTCTAAAGTCACCTGAGCGCATTACTAGAATAGCTGAAGACATTGCTATCCACTTTATGGAAAAAGTAGAGCCTCACGGCTTTAAGGCAATGATAGTAACGCCCGATCGTCATGCTTGTGTTTTATATAAAGAAGCCCTTGATGAGCACTTCCCTGAGGCGGCCAGTAAAGTGGTTATTTCCACTACCGCTAATGATGATTATGAGTTTAAGAAAAAATGGGGCATAGACAAGAGCCAACAAGAAAAAATTGTCGATGAGTTTAATGATGCAAGCTCAGAGCTGAAGTTTATTATCGTTACTGCAAAGCTTTTGACAGGTTTTGATGCGCCTATTTGTCAGACCATGTACTTAGATAAGTCCATGAAAGACCATACCTTGCTACAAGCGATTTGCCGAACCAACCGTCTATATCCTGGCAAGACCTTTGGCTGTATTGTTGATTACTTTGGCGTATTTGATGATGCCGCAAAAGCGCTAGAGTTTGATGAGCTAGGTGCTCAGCAAATCATTACTGACCTGTCAGAGCTACGCGAACAGCTACCGGGGGCCATTAATAATGCCCTATCCCACTTTGAAGGTGTAGATAGAACATTAGAAGGCTTTGAGGGCCTAGAAGCAGCACAGAACGCTATAGCCAATAATGAAAAGAAAGATGCTTTCGCATTGGACTTTAAGTTTTTATTTAAGCTTTGGGAATCGTTGTCACCGGACTCAGTATTAGATGAATATAACCAAGACTATAAATGGCTGGCTCAGGTTTATGAATCGGTTAAACCCGCTTCTGACAGCACTGGTAAATTGCTTTGGTTGACGCTCGGTGCGCAGACTACCAAATTAATCCATGACAACGTGCATGTGGGTAGCGTGCATGTATTAGATGAGTTTGTCATGGATGCAAATATCATCGAGGAAATCTTCAATAATCCTAGTCCGAAAAAAGTAAAGCAGTTAGAGAAGGCATTAATTGAGCGTTTCAAAGGAGCCGGAGATCTGCCTACCTTTAAGTCTCTCAGTGAACGACTTGAAGCTTTACGTGATAAAGCTGAGAAAGGTTTAGTGGCTTCAATTGATTTTGTAAAAGAGCTTTGTAAGATTGCTAAAGAAACGGTACAAGCAGAAAAAGAGCTAGAAATCGATGTTCAAGAGAAATCACCGACAGCTGCTTTGTCTGAGTTGTTTCTAGAGCTGAAAACAGATCAAACACCAGCAGTGGTCGAACGCATTGTTACTGATATCGATGCCATTGTGAGAATTGTTCGCTTTCCTGGCTGGCAAACAACCAGCGCTGGCGAGCGTGAAGTGCAAAAATCCTTACGCAAGGCACTTTTGAAGTATAAGCTACACAAAGACCAAGAACTGTTCGATCGGGCTTATGCTTATATTAAAGAGTATTACTAATTTATTAAGTATACAGCTACAGCATTCATATGGAAATTACAACAATGGCATTTATAGACTCAATAGATGATGAATTCAAGATTAAAATTGAAGAAGAGTCACAGACTGATTTACTAGAAGTGTGGAAGTATTTAGATAATGACACAGTGTTTAAGCTGAAATTTTGGCATGCAAAAAACTCACTTAATGAAGAGTTGGCCAAAGAGATTTGGTTAAACGAAACTCGGCAATTAAATAAGCTAAAATCTGTTACTAATGCAGAAAAATATCTTGAAGTAATCCATGATAGCTTCATCGATAACAGTGGTAATTACTGCCTAATCTACCCCACTGATGAAGAGTCTAAAACACTGGATACCAAGCTAATAGCAATAGAAGCCAAGCCTGCAAGGATAGGTTTGTTTTCTAAGAGCAAAAGTCATTGGTTAAGCAAAGACAAGATAATGTCTACTACCAGTAGAATGCTTTTATGGAAGAATATACTAAGGCTGATAGAAGGCATTGAGATATTGCATGGCCAAGACATCATTCACAGAAACATCAATACTAATAGCGTGATTTATAAAGAAAGTGAAGAAATTGACGACACTGAAAGATTGGTGCTGAGTGGTTTTGAAAAATCATTAGATTTTAACAAGATTAATAAACCTATATTTATGGGTGAGCACAAGGATGTTATTTGCACGACTCACCAAGACTGGAGCGACTTAGGTGTTTTAATATTAGAATTATTGGGAATTGAGTCCGACAGTTTTCAAGAAAAACTACTGCGCAACGAAGCATTGGCGGTAAGACTTCTACTAGAGGGTCATTCAACTGGCCATACTAAATTAGTGGATAAGACTCAGCTAAAGTTATTAGTAGAACAAGCCATTACAGACTTGTCAGAAGTTGATAATTCATTCTCGCCGGTATTCTATATAACAACAGCAGGCTTTGATTCTGAGATATTTGGTGACATTAGAAACGTTATTAAAAATTACTTAATCGACAATGCAGTTCAAAATTATGATGCTCAGAACCTAACAAGTTCTGATGTCATCGACATTATCAAAGAAGATATTACGTTAGACCCCTTTCGTATATTTAATGATAGGTATCGCAATGGATTTATTTTAAAAGGGAAGAATTTTCTATATAGATTTAAAAAGTTCAAGCACGTTAACTTTGATGATTGGTATGTTTCTTACATAACGGCCATATATGATAGTGTCCCTGACTGGCTGAATTATGCAGAAACCATCGAAATTAAGGGGAGTTTGGTTTTTATACCTAATGCATTTAAGCTTATGCAAAAGAACGAGTTTTCGGATGAAAACTCATGGAAGCTAAAGTTAATACAGTTCAAAAAAGAGCAAAAGTATACAGACTCTGAGCTACAATGCCTTCAGGGTTTGTTGTTATCTTTTGCGATTGACGTAGCGCGCTCGGAAACGGAAAAGTACCTAATTAGCCTAGATCGCATTGAAGATGATCAACTAAAAGAGGGAAAAGGGTTAATCCTAGATGATGGGCTCTTTTATTATACGTTAGAGTACAAAAAAGAA
The DNA here is from genome assembly GCF_052378885.1 of Psychrobacter sp. AOP22-C1-C5. Taxonomy (NCBI): domain Bacteria; kingdom Pseudomonadati; phylum Pseudomonadota; class Gammaproteobacteria; order Moraxellales; family Moraxellaceae; genus Psychrobacter; species Psychrobacter sp. AOP22-C1-C5. The sequence continues at coordinate 339,149 of NZ_JBQSYC010000004.1, forward strand.
AATAATGATATTAACAACAAGCTATCAGACTCACTAAGCCTAAGACAGCCTTTTGATAGATTTAAACAACACTTTAGCGATCCATCTAAACTTACTGACAAATGGGTTATTGAGACTACCACCAAGTCTCGTAGAAGCACAGACAAAAAAGACAAGTTAGATGCGGAATATGTGGGGCAATCACCCAATCTAGACTATATATTCTCCACAAAACAACCGTTAGAGCGGAGCATAAGTAATTTATCAGAAGAATTGGTTAGAATTTACCCTAAGGACCATGATGGAACAATCGCTCAAATTGAAAGGCGGGAGAGAATATTTTATTTTTTACTCAATCAAAGCTCTTTAATATCAAGTATCGCAGACCCGTCCAAAAAATTCTTTGTTACCTCTCGCAAATTTGATCTTGAGGCTTCTCTTATTTCATTAGATGAATCCAAAAAAGAAGTGTTTTCTTCTTTGGTGAAAACCCAACCAAATTACTTCATTGAAGGCCCTCCAGGTGTGGGTAAAACACACCTTATAACCACCTATGTTGATTATCTTTTCCACGAAGAAAACAGCTCAAAGGTGCTTTTGTCTGCTCAGAGTCATGCCACTGTCAATATGCTTTATGATGAAATCACTGAGAAACTCAAAAAGCACGAGTCTTTTGATAGCCTAATTATCATCCCAAACTTTAAGGCTGAAAAAAATGACGATGGTAGTAATGCAGAAACCCTTATTCAAAACGCGACAAACCCTTATATTGATAAATTCAAAAAAAGCGAGATGTTTAGTAAATATTCCAAAGAACCGCTTATTAAGCAGAAGCTCGATAAATTTATTAGTAAATCAGACGCTAAGTTTTTCAATCAAGTTTTACGTGCTGCCAATCTAGTATTTACAACCTCTAACTCTAAATTAATGGAAGAGTTGATAGAGAATAATATCAATTTTGATGTGTCTGTTATGGAAGAGTGCGGCAAGACATCGGGTATCGAGTTGGTGTCACCAATGATAGTATCCAGCAAAAGAGTTCTTATTGGAGACTACAAGCAACTTCCAGCATTTTCAGAACAGGATGTCCAAAAAATTATTAAAAACCCTGGTAGGTTTGATATGGGCTTGGTTATAGAGCAGCTGTCAAATATAGGGTTTAGAAAAGGCGTCATTTTTGATCTTGATTTTAACTATGCTGACATAAACAAAACCTCTAAAGCTGAGCATTTTAGCAACCTTTCTAAATATTTCTCTTTATTCAAAAGTCTGTGTCAAAGTGCAGAAAGTATTAGGAGTCGAGGAAAAGAAAGTTTTGGTAGCATGATCGATACACAGCATAGAATGCACCCTCAGATTTCTCGGATTGTTTCTAACGCTGTATATGATGGTAAATTAAAAGATTATCCTAAAACCGCAGATTTCTATAATAGCGCATCCCCATTTATCTTTAAGGATTCTAAATTAGAAGGGTTGAATAAAGATAATGCAGTAATATGGGTCGATTTACCTGATAAAAATAGTGATGTTAGGATGCGTAGTCTTGAAAATAAGAACGTCAATAAACACGAAATCCGTATTATTAAAGAATTATTATCCAAAATACATACTAATAGTGATGAAAATTATTCAATTAAGATACTGAGCCCTTATGTAAATCAAGTGAATATGATCAATAACCTGGTTGAAAAGAGTGAGATAAATAGCTGTTTTTCGAGCAAACATAATGATCAAGACATAGCAAAAACAGTAGACTCTTATCAGGGTGATCAGGCCGACGTTATTATCATTAGCCTAGTAAGGCATAATAGTTGTCAGCCTATTACTTCTGCTTTGGGTTTTTTATCAGATATGCGCAGAATGAACGTACTGCTGAGTAGAGCTAAACATAAAATGATTATTGTTGGCTGTTTCGGTTTATTCAGATATTGGCAGCTGCTTGAAAATAAAGCTTATGCTAACAATAGGGGTTATTTGGACGATATGGATAGGGACTTTTTGAATCTCTTTGTTGAAATGTTTGTTGATGATTTTGAATTAATGAATGATCATTCAATTGATACTGAAAATAAGGTATTTAATAACATTAACTTTGTTCAATCAAAATCATTTTTGGGCCTCTAATGAATAAAGAAAACACTATAAAATATACGATTGCTATCCCATTCCTTACTAATGAATATACATTTAGTATTAGTAGAAAAACCAATTGGTCAATTATCGATTACCTTTTCTTAAAAGAGTTAAGTCAAAGAGAGATGACTGTTAAGAGTCTTAGCGACTTCTCCAATCTAGAAACTCAAGTTGTCATTCAGATTTTACTACCCATGTGCAATGTCGGGTGGATTGATATTGTTACTTCTAGAGACAGTTTTATTTTTAGAATAACGGAAATGGGTGAGATAGCTTATTCTTTAAGCGTTAAAGAACATGAACTCATTTGTAAGGTCGATAAATATCAAAGAAAAAGAGAAGTTTTTGTAGATTATTTTGATAACTATTACAGCGTTTATAGTTTTGACTCCCTTTTGCTTACTCATGCAAGGTATATGAGTGAGATTAATAAAAACAAGAATATAGTTACCTTGCCTATAGATGATAGCAATTCTTATCCCAAGTACACAAAAATGTATAGCGTTATGGCCAGGGAGCATGAAAAAATAGACAACGTACGTGACGAGGCTGTATATACATTAACTACTAAGAAATATTTACTGGTAGATATGTTGTATATAGAAGGTCGTAAGGAAGGAAGGATAATCGATGACAACAAAGTAAAGAAGCTGAATGAAAAGCTTATTAGACAAATCACAAATACACTTCCAGCTATAGTCAAGGATGATAATTCTTTGCTTAAAGCACCTTTGAGCAAAGATGGAAATAACTATGAAATCAAGGTTATTGCCAAGAGAGGCGATGTAGATTTTGTTTACGGCGGTCACAACACCAAAGCCAAGCTCATTGAGCTAATCCAGTCCTCTACTGACTTTCTAGTCATTCACTCTACTTTCATAGGTAAATGGTGCATTGTCAATGATGATGGCTATACTCATCTTTTTCTAGAAATTAAAGAGGCTTTGAAACGAGGTGTTCAAGTTTATATTTTATGGGGCAAAAGTAATGCAGAAGAAACAGATGAAAACTTTGAAAAATCAGATAGTGAAGATAAGGCTGTTGAAAAAAAATTAAGAGATTTTAATGAAAGCTGCCACCAGGAAGGCATGCTAAATGTTGTAAATTATAATGACTTCAGACGTACCGACTCGCATGCAAAGTTCGTTATAACCAATCATGTAGACAAGGGGTTGTGTACTATGGTCAGTTCATGCAACTTCTTATATGCAAAATTTGAAAGATTTGAGGCGTCAGTTGTTGTTTGCAATGATCAATTTACTAAATATTTTTTAGAGATCGCTGCTAATATTTGCTGTGGAAAAAGCACTTTTGACAGCAAAGTGCGTAAGGAGTTTCGGGGGCTTTCAAGCAATATAGCTGATACGCCAAATGACGTTGATATTCCTAACAATGAAAAGCTGGAGCTGCGATTAGTGCTAAAGCACCAGCATCATAGTTATATTGACTTAGCCGCTCAAGCAAAAAACAAGATATATATTATAAGTGACTTTATAAACACCTCACCTATAAGGCCTATATTTGATGCTTTAAAAAAGTCGGAAGCTAAAAAATATTATTATTACTCTAAGAAATCAAGTTATATCGATCATTCAGAAATTGTTGAGATGCATGATGATCTGAAGTCTGCCGACTCTCTATCTCAATTGGGTGCGCATCATTCCAATAGTCATGCCAAGGTATTAGCTTGGGATAATAATGACTTGCTGATTACTAGCTTAAATTGGCTGTCTGCAAGTGCCCCTAATAACCTTGTAGAGATTTACCATGAAATAGGTGTTTATGTTCAAGGTTGGGATGTAGCTAAAGATTTTATTAAAGTATTTAGAAGTCTTTAAATCCAAATTAACGCTATGAATTAACGAAAAACGATTTTGAGACAGTACAACTTGATAGCCTAAACGATTTGCTAAGCGTGTTGATCAGCTCTAGGAGCGTTATTAGCTCGGTTTAGTTGTAGGTAACGCCCTAAACGAAAAACAGCCACTTATAGCGGCTGTTTTTTGATGCTGGCAGGTGTAATAGTTATTCCTCCATGCGCTGATTTCTGAGATAACCGATGTATTCATCACAGAGTTCATCGGCGGCTTTATTGGCAAAATTGGACGGATCATCGTAAGCATCCGACCATCCCATCTTTTGCTCACTTAAAAAATGCGAGATAGTGTCCACGATTAATAATCGTGGACACTAACATGACAACACAACCACCTAACAAACCCAAACGTAGAACTTACAGTGCTGAGTTTAAAGAACTTTTAGTACAAGAAGCTGAAGGTTCAGGGCGATCAATT